>JBEVVS010000242.1:0-20497 GCA_040507005.1 Candidatus Thiodiazotropha sp. | reverse complement strand
GATTCGCTGGCTACGCAGCGGACTGAAACTGCGACGCGTCTATGCCTTTGACTATAGCCTGGAAGGTTCGGGCAGGCGAACCGGGTATGTGGTGATGATGGGTACGGAAAATGTCAGTCTGCATATCGATCTGCCCACTGCGGGGACCGATGCCGAAAAAGAGTGAGCCGGGGGGGGCAGAGACCTATTTGACCACCTTCAGGGATGGCCGCTTACCCGGTGAAGAAGGATCGGGTTCATCACCGGGATCCTGTTCCAGGTTCACTTCCTCTTCGGGAAACAGCATACCCTGGCCATTCTCCTTGGCATAGATGCCCATCACTGCCCGGGGCGGAATCAGGATATCCTCTGCCTTGCCGCTAAACCGGGCGCTGAAACTAATCCATTCGTTACCCATTTCAAGCGCCGAAACAGCGGATGGATCCACATTCAGGATGATACGTCCATCCTCCACAAACTGCGACGGAACCACCACCCCTTCCACCTCTGTATTGACCATCAGGTAGGGTGTGGTGCCGTTATCCACCAACCAGTCGTAGAGCGCCCGGATCAGGTAGGGGCGGTTGGAGGACATCTCACTCATAGATCAACCGCGCATCTCCTGCTCGGCCTCGGAAAGACTCTTCACGAACGACTCTTTTTCGAACAAGCGTTTGGCATATTCATGCAGTCCGCTCGCACTCGCGGGAATCTCCACACCCAACTCAGGCAGGCGCCACAACAGCGGCGCAATGGCGCAATCCACAAGGGTGAACTCCTCACTCATGAAGAAGGGCTTGGCATTGAACACCGGGGATGTGGAGATCAGGCTTTCGCGCAGCTCCTTGCGGGCTTTCGCGGCCTCTTTTTTTCCACTCAGGATAATATCCATCAGTGTGTACCAATCGTTATCCACACGATACATCAACAGACGCGATGTAGAGCGCGATACAGGATCAACCGGCAACAGCGGCGGGTGGGGGAATCGCTCGTCAAGGTACTCCATGATAATGCGCGATTCATAGAGCTTCAGGTCCCTGTCCACCAGCGTGGGAAGCGTACCGTAGGGATTGAGTTCCATAACCTCTTCGGGTACGTTCAGCGGATCGATATCAGATACTTCGTAGGTGATATTCTTCTCTGCCAGCACCAGTCTGACTCGATGACAATAGGGATCGGTGGGATCCGAATAGAGGGTCATCACTGAACGTTTGTTCGCAACAGCCGCCATTTATAGCCTCTCTCCAGCATGTCCTTAGAAACCGGCAACCAGCCTGCCTTTCTGCGGACAAATAATGTTGTGACATTAAAAAAGGCGCACAGTATAACGCAACTGTGCGCCTTTTTGGCAGATCATGTCGAAAGAGTTTTAGTGGACGTCCTTCCAGTACTCTTTCTTGAGCAGGTATGCCAGGACGAAGAATACCGCGATAAACAGCAACACCCAGACACCCAAGCGCTTGCGTTCCATCTGAATCGGCTCGCCGATGTAGCTCATGAACGCAGTCAGATCCCTGGCTACCTGATCATACTCCTGGGCACTCAGCAAACCCGGGGTTACGGGTTCGAAATGGTCGAAGACCTCGTGCTCGTTACCCTGGGAATCCTTCTCCAGTTTGAAAATCGCCTTTTGGCTACCCTGCAGTTCCCACAGCACATGGGGCATGCCAACATCGGGAAAAACGATATTGTTCACACCGAACGGACGCTTCTCATCCAGATAGAAACTGCGCAGATAGGTGTAGATCCAGTCCACACCACGGGCGCGGGAGATCACGCTCAGGTCGGGGGGAGGACTGCCGAACCACTCCGTACCCTGTTGCGTGGTCATGGCAATCTTCATGGTGTCACCGATCTTGTCAGTGGTGAACATCAGGTTTTCGATCACCTCGGTTTCGCTCAGACCCAGATCCCTTGCCATGCGGTTATAGCGTTGATATTGGGCCGAGTGGCAACTCAGGCAGTAGTTGACGAAGTACTTGGCGCCGCGCTGCAGCGAGGCCAGATCACCCAGATCGATATCGGCATCGTCCAGATCTGCCCCACCGCCCGCAGCCATGCCCAGCATAGGGGCCGCGGCTAATAGAAATGCAACAATCAGCTTTTTCATTCGGTCACCCTCTCAGGCACGGGTTTGGTCTTGTCCAGTTTGCTGTAGATCGGCATCAGCAGGAAGAACGCGAAGTAGTAGATGGTGCCGATCTGGGCCAGCAGCTTGTAGAGATCGGTGGTGGGCTTCACTCCGAGGTAGCCGAGCATGATGAAGTCGAGGACAAAGAGCCAGAGCATGACCTTGTACAACATGCCTTTATACCTGATCGATTTCACCGGACTGCGGTCCAGCCAGGGCAGGAAAAACAGGATCAGGATCGACGCGAACATCGCCACCACACCCGGGAAGGCGGAACCCGCTATCGAGGGTACCGCACGCAGGATGGCGTAGAAGGGGGTGAAGTACCAGACCGGTGCGATGTGCTCCGGTGTCTTCAGGGGATTGGCCGGTTCGAAGTTGGGGTGCTCAATGAAATAGCCTCCCATCTCCGGGGCGAAGAATACGACAGCGGCGAAGATAAACAGAAAGCCGGCCACACCGGCAATATCCTTCACCGAGTAGTAGGGATGGAAAGGAATGCCGTCAGCCGGTGCTTTGTCGCTCCAGCGATTGCCTTTCGGACCCTTTTTGATCTCGATACCGTCCGGATTGTTGGAACCCACCTTGTGCAGGGCGACGATGTGAATGAACACCAGCGCGGCCAGCAGGAAGGGCAGCAGGAAGTGAAGGGCGAAGAAACGGTTCAGGGTAGCATCGGAGATGACATAGTCACCACGCACCCAGACACCGAGATCCGGTCCAATCACCGGCACTGCGGAGAAGAGGTTGACGATAACCTGGGCACCCCAATAGGACATCTGACCCCAGGGCAGCAGATAGCCGAAGAAGGCGGTGGCCATCATCGCCAGATAGATGATCACGCCGATGATCCACAACAGTTCGCGGGGTTTGCGATAGGAGCCGTACATCAGGCCACGGAACATATGCAGATAGATGACGACAAAGAAGGCGGATGCACCGGTGGAGTGCAGATAGCGGATCAGCCAACCCCATTCCACGTCGCGCATGATGTATTCAACAGAGCCGAACGCCAGATCCGCATCGGGCTTGTAACTCATGGCCAGCCAGACCCCGGTGACGATCTGTATCACCAGCACCAGCAATGCCAGGGAACCCATGAAATACCAGAAGTTGAAGTTCTTCGGCGCATAGTATTCGGCCAGGTGCTCGTTCCACACCTTGGTCATGGGGTAGCGGTCGTCTAACCAGCCCATAAAATTTTTCATCATACTCATCAGGCTGCTCCTCCATCGGTACCGATCAGCACCCTGGTATCAGAGAGGTATTGATAGGGGGGTATTTCCAGGTTCTTTGGTGCAGGAACGCCAGCGTAGACACGCCCGGACAGGTCGAAGCGGGAACCGTGGCAGGGACAGAAGAACCCGCCTTTCCATTCGGGTCCCAAATCTTCAGGGGCGACTTCAGGACGATAGGTCGGGGAGCAACCCAGATGGGTGCAGATACCAATCGCAACCAGATACTTCTCTTTAATGGAGCGCTGGGGATTCTTGCAGTAGTCCGGCTGTTGTCCCGCATCATCCGAGTTGGGATCGAGCAAAACACTCTCCAGTGAGCCCAGATCCTGCAGATTCTGCTCGGTGCGATGTACGATCCAGACCGGCTTACCCCGCCATTTGACGCGCATCAGCTGGCCGGGCTCGAGCTTGCCGATATCCGCCTCCACTGGCGCCCCGGCCGCTTTCGCCCTTTCGCTGGGAGCCCAGGCTGCCAGGAATGGATAGATCACAAAACCGGTACCAACCGCCCCAACCGCACTGGTCGCAAGGGTTAGGGTACGTCGCTTTTTCAAATCAACGCCATCTGCGCTCATATATCGACTCCACAGATACTGAAAACGAGCTGGATTTGGGCCAAAGGGTCCGTCACAGCCCAATATTCAGGACATTAGAATATAGTTAATAAACCATGAAAATTAACCGAGCATTTTCCATTATGCGGCTTTGCAGGTCAAGGTGGATTAAGCCTTAAAATGCAATCTAAAAGGCTTTGTTACAGCGGAGTAACAATCAAACCGGATTTTCCACATCCTGATATCGATACTCGAGGGAGAATCGTTCAGCCAGATGTCTCCCCAGGGCCTGTACACCATAGCGCTCGGTGGCATGGTGTCCCGCCGCAAAATAGTGGATCCCCAACTCCCTGGCGAGATGCACGGTCTGCTCCGAGATCTCGCCCGATATATAGGCATCCAGGCCCATCTCGGCGGCCTCCAGGATAGCGTCCTGGGCGGCACCGGTGCACCAGCCGATGCGCTTGAGGGGGCGGTCATTGGGTGCAATGTGAATCGGCTGGCGCCCTAGACGGTCAGCGATACGGCCGGCAAGCTCCACCGCCGGAACAGGTTCGGACAGGGATGTCTGCCAGACCAGGGAACGCTCCGAGACAGGATTCGCCGGCAGTAGGCCGAGGCGTTCGCCCAGCTGCCGGTTATTGCCGTATACCCGGTGGGCATCCAGGGGCAGATGGTAGGCCAGGAGCCCCGTACCCTGTCTGAACAAGGCACCCACCCGATTGGCCTTCAAACCGCGCAATGCCAAGCCCTCGCCCTTCCAGAAATAACCGTGATGAACCAGCAGCGCATCCGCCCCCCAGGCTTCTGCCGCCTGGATCAAGGCCTGACAGGCGGTGACGCCCAGCATCAGCTTTTCAACCTTTTGGCTGGCCTCCACCTGCAGACCATTTGGACAGTAATCGTCAAATTCGTCCACCTGCAGCAATTCATTGCAATAGGATTCGAGCGATAGGAGATCAATCATGCTATGTTTGCCAAAAAATAGTTATCCGTTTACCTAGATTACTCAATTCGATGCGTATACAAAAATTACTTTCGCTGCTGCTGACTGCCTTGACCGCCGGATTGGCAGGCGCTTTCGTTGTGCTATTTTTGCTCCCTGAGCGGAGCGAGGTGAAACCCACCCTGAAGCAACCCCAACTCACGCAACCCGCCCTTGAAACCCCTGTCCAAGCAGGCCCCTTTTCATACGCGGAGGCAGTGGCCCAGGCAGCCCCGTCGGTGGTCAATATATTCACCGCCAAGATCACCACTGAATCCCAATCATTACGCTTTCGGGACCCTTTGCTGCAGCATCTGTTTGGCAATATGTTGCCAGAAAAGACCCGTCAACGTCTCGACACCAGCCTCGGTTCGGGTGTCATCGTCTCGGAGGACGGCTATCTGTTGACCAACCACCATGTCATCGAGGGGGCGGATGAGATCAAGGTTGTCCTGGCCAACGGCAAGAGCGTCAGCGTCAGCATCGTCGGCAGCGATGCGGAGTCGGATGTGGCGGTATTGAAAATCGACAGTGACGCCCCACTACAGGCCATCCGCATCGACCGTTCCACTGCGCAGCAGGTAGGGGATGTGGTATTGGCCATCGGCAATCCATTTGGCGTGGGTCAGACGGTAACCATGGGCATCATCAGCGCCACCGGACGCTCTCATCTGGGGATCAATACCTTCGAGAATTTCATCCAGACCGATGCCGCCATCAATCCTGGCAACTCCGGTGGCGCCCTGGTGAATGCCCGGGGCGAGCTGATCGGCATCAATACCGCGATCTTTTCCAAGACCGGCGGCTCCCATGGCATCGGCTTTGCCATACCCTTCGACCTTGCAGAAGGCATCATGCAACAACTGATCACCAGCGGGCATGTGGTCAGGGGGTGGATAGGCATTCAGGGACAGGATGTGTCGGAGAAGTTGGCAGAGGCCTTCGGCCTGCATAATGCGGAGGGAATACTAGTCACCGGCGTCATGGAGGATGGCCCCGCGAGTAGTGCGGGATTGCGACCGGGAGATGTCATTACCCATGTCAACGACACCAAGATTGAAAACTCCCAACAGCTGGTGCAGCTCATCGCCAGTCAGCCCCCGGGCACCCGTTTGACCATCGGCGGCTGGCGCGGGAGTGAGCAGATTCAACTGGAGACCATCTCCGGGGAGCGCCCCAACCTCCAATAGTACAAGCTGTTTGATACCGCTTCTCCCACCGGCGTCCTATACTGAGAGTGGAGAAGAGGAACACAAACCATGAAACACGCCGAAGAGATCGAAAGGATTATCGATACCGTCGGCAAGACGCTCGCCAACAAGCTCTCGCCGACGGACAGAACCCAACTGCACCAGGCCTTGATGAAATCCCTGGACGAAACCCCTGCGGGTGGCGAGAAGCCCCAATACAAACAGGTTACTATCCTGCTCTCCGATTTGCGCGGATTCACCGCCATCACCGAACGATACCCGCCGGAAACCATTATCAATGTCCTGAATCTCTACTTCTCCCGGATGTGCGAAATCATCTTCGGCTTTGGCGGCAGTATCGATAAATTCATGGGCGATTCGATCATGGCACTCTTCGGCTTGACCGAGCAGAAGGAAGACGACCTGGAGCGGGCCATTGGTTGCGCGGTAGAGATGCAGCGGGCGATGCTCGAGATCAATACGGAAAACAGTAAACAGGGCTATCCAAGACTGTTCATGGGCATCGGCATCAACACCGGCAAGGTAGTGGCAGGCCATCTGGGTTCTGAACTGCATCATGAATACACAGTCATTGGGGACGAGGTCAACCTCGCCTCCCGTATCGAGGCTTACAGCCTGCGGGGACAGATCCTGTTAAGTGACCGCGCCCGCAGGATGGCCCAGGAATACATCGAAACCTCACCCCCGAACCAGGTCATGGTGAAAGGCAAACAGGTACCGGTTTCACTCTATGAGCTGCAGTCCACCAACCGGCCTCGCTACCTTGAGGTACCCCGGGTGGAGTCCCGCCGCAGCCCACGCATCGAAGTCGATTTCCCCATCGCCTTCCATCCGCTGCAGAATAAGATCGTCTCGGATGAGGGTTTCTCCGGCCGCGCCGTGGACCTCAGTTACAATGGACTGCAGGCAGATCTACCGGTGGAGCTCGATATCCTCTCGGATATACGCATCACCCTCTACACCTCGCTGATGAGCGAACAGAGCAGTCACATCTACGCCAAGATTCTCGATTGTGAAAAGCACGACGACAGCTGGCTGAGTCGCATGGAGTTTACCGGTATCGACGACACCGGCCAGGCCGCGATCAAAAACTACATCGACCAGACCATTGGCAGACACTGAATCCCGAGCGGCACCGGGAAACCGATTCAGCGATCTCAATCGGCGCGAATAGTGTTAAAGTCGCGGTTTTCCCGAGATTTCGTTATCATTTTCGGTCTTTTTTTGTTTTAGGGCCTGTCAATACTGATCCAATCGGCTCTGTAGCACCTGATAATGCGCCGATCGATGCGCGAGGAGAGAGGTTTGGTGAGTCCAAATAAAGCACGAGCAACGCCATGGATAAACTGATTATTCGCGGGGGCAATCCCCTGTCTGGCGAAGTCCGTATTGCGGGCGCCAAGAATGCCGCCCTACCGATTTTGGCCGCTACCCTGCTGTCCGAAGGACCGATGCGGGTGAGCAACGTCCCCCATCTGCACGACATCACCACCACCATGGAGCTGCTTGGGGGCATGGGCGCCTCGCTGATGGTGGATGAGAAGATGGGCATAGAGGTCAACTCCAACACCATCACCAAATTCAGCGCCCCCTATGAACTGGTGAAGACCATGCGCGCCTCCATCCTGGTGCTGGGGCCCCTGCTGGCCCGCTTCGGGCGCGCTGACGTATCCCTCCCCGGTGGTTGCGCCATTGGCTCACGTCCGGTCAATCTGCACATCGAGGGGTTGCGCGCCATGGGCGCCGACATCGAAGTGGAGAACGGTTATATCCGCTCCCGTTGTAAACGTCTGCATGGGGCGAGAATCGTCATGGACCTGGTCACGGTTACGGGTACGGAAAACCTGATGATGGCCGCCGCACTGGCAAAGGGCACCAGCCTGATCGAAAACGCAGCCCGGGAACCCGAGGTGGTGGACCTGGCAGAGTGCCTGAACAAAATGGGCGCCAAGATCTCCGGGGCCGGATCACCGAATATCACCATCGAGGGGGTGGATAGCCTGCAGGGCACCGAGTACCAAGTGCTTCCCGACAGGATCGAGACCGGCACCTTCCTGGTGGCCGCGGCCATCACCCAGGGCAGTATCAAAATCCGCGACACGCGACCGGAACTGGTGGATTCGGTACTCCAGAAACTGCGTGAGGCGGGGGCCGAAATCGACCTCGGCGAGGACTGGATCAACCTCGATATGAAGGGTAAACGCCCACAAGCCGTGGATGTCTACACGGCACCCTATCCGGCATTCCCCACCGACATGCAGGCCCAGTTCACGGCTCTCAATTCGGTAGCTGAAGGGGTCGGCATCGTCACCGAGACCATCTTTGAAAACCGCTTTATGCATGTGCATGAACTGCAGCGCATGGGGGCGCAGATCAAACTCGAGGGAAACACCGCGATCTGTACCGGGGCCAACAACCTGACCGGCGCACCGGTAATGGCCACCGATCTGCGTGCCTCAGCCAGTCTGGTGCTGGCCGGCCTGGTAGCAGATGGGGAGACCCTGGTCGACCGCATCTACCATATCGATCGCGGTTATCAAAACATCGAGGAGAAACTGGCCGGACTGGGCGGTGAAATCCGTCGCCTTCCCAGTTAAGACAGGACGCGTGGGACCTGCTGGCCGCTAGCCGTCAGTTCATATATCCTTCCAGCTCCAAAGCCGTGCCAAACATAGACTGAACCATGAAATTCGACGCACCCATTACCATCGCCCTATCCAAGGGGCGTATCTTCAACCAGAGCCTGCCGCTGCTGGCCCATGCCGGCATCGAACCCGCCGATGATCCGGAGACCAGCCGCAAGCTGATCCTCGACACCAACCATGAACAGGTGAAACTGGTTATCATCCGCGCAACGGATGTTCCCACCTATGTGGAGTACGGCGCCGCCGATCTGGGAGTCGCCGGTAAAGATGTGCTGCTGGAGCATGGCGGTGAAGGCCTGTATGAGCCCCTGGATCTGAAGATCGCCCGCTGCCGCATGATGACAGCCGGCTACCCCGACAGGCGTCAAAACAAGGGGCGTCTGCGCATCGCCACCAAATACGTAAAGAGCGCACAGCGCTTTTTTGCCGCCAAAGGGGAGCAGGTCGAGATCATCAAGCTCTACGGCTCCATGGAACTGGCACCCATCGTCGGCCTCTCCGACCTGATCGTGGATCTGGTGGAGAGCGGCAATACCCTGAAGGCGAATGGATTGGTACCCCTGGAACATATTGCCGATATCAGCTCCAGGCTGGTGGTCAACAAGGCCTCCTGGAAGATGAAACACGGCCTGGTGATGCAACTGATCGAGGCCTTTCGGGAGGCAGTCTCCCAATCCACAACCTGAACAGAGCAGTGGAATCGAGTATGAGCGAAATACGCAAACTATCCACCGGTGATACCGACTTCCAGCAACAACTCGATGCACTGCTGGCCTGGGAGTCGGTCTCCGACGGCGGGGTCAACGACACCGTGAATGAGATCATTCAGGCGATTCGCAGCAAAGGTGATACTGCCCTGGTGGATTACACCAATCGCTTCGATCGCTGGCAGGCAAAAATGCCCGCCGACCTGGAGATTCCCCTGGCGCGCCTGGAACAGGCCTGGAACAGCATACCTGAGACACAGCGCGAGGCCCTGGAACTCTCCGCCAACCGCATCCGTGCCTATGCGGAACATCAGATCATGGACTCCTGGTCCTATACCGAACCGGACGGCACGCTGCTGGGGCAGCAGGTCACCCCCCTCGACCGGGTGGGCCTCTATGTGCCCGGGGGCAAGGCCGCCTACCCCTCGTCCGTATTGATGAACGCCATCCCCGCCAAGGTCGCCGGTGTGGCCGAACTGATCATGGTGGTGCCCACCCCGGACGGGGAGCTCAATGAACTGGTACTGGCGGCGGCCCATGTCTCCGGTGTGGACCGGGTGTTTGCCGTTGGCGGCGCCCAGGCGGTGGCCGCTCTGGCCTATGGCACCGAACGCATCCCGCCGGTGGACAAGATCGTCGGCCCGGGCAACATCTACGTGGCCACCGCCAAGCGGGCGGTGTTTGGACAGGTGGGCATCGACATGGTTGCTGGGCCTTCGGAGATCCTGATCATCTGCGATGGCCAGACCGACCCGGATTGGATCGCCATGGATCTCTTCTCCCAGGCGGAGCACGATGAGGATGCCCAGTCGATCCTGCTCTCCCCGGATGCGGATTTTCTGCAACAGGTGAGCGACAGTATCGACAAGCTGCTGCCGACCATGGAGCGCCAGGAGATCATCGCCACCGCACTGCGGGTGCGCGGCGCATTGGTGCAGGTGAAGGATCTGGATGAAGCGGTGACAGTGGCGAATCATATCGCCCCGGAACATCTCGAACTGTCGGTGGCCGACCCCCAGTCCATGGCCAAACAGATTCGCCACGCAGGGGCCATCTTCATGGGCCGATACACCGCGGAGGCGATGGGGGACTACTGTGCAGGCCCGAACCATGTCCTGCCCACCTCGCGCACGGCACGCTTCTCATCCCCCCTGGGGGTGTATGATTTTCAAAAGCGTTCGAGTTTGATCATGGCCTCCGCAGCCGGCGCCGACACCCTTGCCAGAACCTCCTCGGTCATGGCCAGGGGCGAAGGACTCACCGCCCACGCCCGGTCCGCTGAGTATCGATTCAAGCAGAGCAAGGAGTAGGCGGGAGAGGTCTCGCCGTTGATCAAGGCAAGCAACCGAATCAGGACATTCTCACCATGAGCCGCTACTGGAGCCCGATCGTCGACCGACTCTCACCCTATGTCCCGGGTGAGCAGCCGCGCATGGATGATCTGGTCAAACTCAACACCAACGAAAATCCCTATGGGCCGTCCCCCCGGGTGATCGAGGCCATCGATCAAGCGGCCGACGACGGGTTGCGTCTCTATCCCGACCCCAGTTCAGCCCTGCTGCGTCAAACCGTGGCCGACTACTACGATCTGACAGCGGAACAGGTCTTTATCGGCAATGGCTCGGATGAGGTGCTCGCCCACGCCTTCTTCGCTTTTTTTCAACAATCACAACCGCTGCTGTTTCCCGACATCACCTACAGCTTCTACCCGTCCTATTGCCGCTTATATGGCATCGACTACCAGACCATTCCCCTGGATGAGGGATTCAATCTCGACTTGGCGCCTTACATCCGGGACAACGGCGGCATCATCTTTCCCAACCCGAATGCGCCCACCGGTATGCTGCTGTCACTGCAACAGATCGAGTGGCTGCTTGAGCACAACCGGGATTCGGTGGTGGTAATCGATGAGGCCTATATCGATTTCGGGGGTGAAAGCGCCGCCACACTGATCCATCGCTACCCCAATCTGCTGGTGACCCAGACACTCTCCAAATCCCGCGCCCTGGCCGGACTGCGCATCGGACTGGCCATGGGCAGCAGGGAATTGATCGAAGGGCTGATCCGGGTCAAGGACAGTTTCAACTCCTACCCCGTGGACCGGCTTGCCGCCGCTGCCGCCACCGCCTCTTTCAAGGATCGGGACTATTTCATAAAGATATGTGCCCAGATCATCGAATCCAGGGAGCTGTTAAGGGAGGAACTGCAGGCATTGGGATTTAGGGTGCTGCCCTCCGCCGCCAATTTTCTCTTCGTCCACCACCCCTCGGGGGATGCCTCGCAGATCACCGCTAGACTGCGTGAGCAGGGTGTGCTGGTGCGCCACTTTCGGCAACAGAGGATCGACGGCTACCTGCGCATCACCATCGGCACCCCACAGCAGAATGCACGCCTGATCGAGGTCCTCGCAGGACTCGGACTGCCGGCCTGAAGCATGGACAGGATCAGCCCGGTTAATGGCACAACCTCAGTAGGCGCCTGACAGATTCAGATCGCTAAGCGGGCTTCTTACACCGTGCGCTCCACGCTTCAATACATGGGTGTAGAGTTCCATGGTCTTGACATCCCTGTGTCCCAGCTGCCCTTGAACCGTTCTTACATCGGCGCCGGACTCCAGGAGATGGGTTGCAAAGGAGTGGCGTAGGGTATGACTGGTGACCTGCTTCTCTATCCCCGCTCGCGTTGCAGCCAGCTTGATGGCCCGGTTGATGCCCGACTCGTCCACATGATGCCTGCGCAGATTGCGGGTACCCGGCTCAAGGCTTAAAACGGCAGAAGGAAACAGATAGTGCCAGGCCAATGAAATACCGGCACCTGGATATTTTCTACCCAGTCCATCGGGTATATAGACACCTGTGTAGTGTTCGTTTTGCAGATCATCCGTCAACTGCAACCTTACCCGTTCCACCTGATTTTTCAGGGCAGGGACAAGCTCTGGGGCGAGGGTGGTCAAACGGTGTTTAAATCCTTTGCCGTTCCAAATCTGAAGTTGCAGGCGATTGAAATCCACATCCTTAACCCTAAGTCTGACCGCCTCTATCCTGCGCAGTCCGGAACCATAGAGCAGAGCGGCCACCAACCTGGAAGTACCCTGCAGATGCGCGATCAGGGAAGCAACTTCATGGCGTGTCAGGACAGCTGGAATCTGCGGTTGGTTGCGCACGCGACTGTAGTGGCGGACATCCCCCAAGGGCTTATTGAGATATTTGTTATACAGGAAGCCCAACGCATTCAAGGCGATTCTCTGAGTTGCGGCCGCAACCCGGCGATCCCTCGCCAAGTGGGTCAAAAATTGTACGATCTCTGCATCGTGCATATCCTTTGGATCTCTTTCTTGGTGGTAGATAATGTACAACTTGATCCAGTATATATATGAATCTATGGTGCGTGCACTGTACCGCTGCAGCAACATGAAATCGGTAACGCTTTGGAGAAACGGGGATGTATGGTGCATGTGTACGAGTCCCTTCGTAACAGATGAAGCAAACAGAATATATATTCCAAAATCGAATTCATAGATAATTAAAAGGACACTGTCATTTAATGCTACTGTGATGCGCAAGTTAGCAACGATCATCTTGCTGTTTTTCTTTTTAGAGCCTTCATCTGCTGCAGGCTTGGGACGTGTTTACATCGACAAGATTGATGCAGATACTTCGTGGGAAGGAAACCAAACAGGCGCAACGCCAAACAGTCAATTTGAAATATCGATTAAGGGAGTAGGATCTATAACAGTATCAAAAACGACCGATGCGACTTTTGAGAATTTACCTCTGGGTAGACATTATTTGGTCACTATCAAACAGGATGGTATCCCGAAAGAGAGCTTCTACTTCAAGTTTGAGGACTACAAATGTAACCGCCTGTGGCTCTATTACAAAGAGCTTTACGGCACTTGGAACCTTCGGGAATCCAGCTTCAGCTGCAGCAGGTGAATGCTATCACGACTACGGGTAATTGGATCTGACAGGTTGATTTAACACTTCTTAAGGACTGTCAATTAGCAAGGAAATATATAATGCGTTGGTTAAAAAACTTACTTGGTGGTAACAAGGGTGTCCTGGGCAAAAAGGATGCAACTACAGTCGACATACATGGACATACATTACGATGCCAGATATGTAGTCATAGCTACTTTTGGAGGCATGATGTGATGCTTAATACCCGCACTGCAACATTCTTCGGTTTGGACTGGATGAACCGCGACGCCGTGTGTGTTGTTTGCGATCACTGCGGCTATATGCACTGGTTTATTCCACCACCTGCAAAAACAGGTCATAGTGGCGGCACCGATACATAATAAAATGGTCAGGCACGCGCAATATATTCCACCTATGAGCTATCTCCGATATTGACTGTCACCCATATATTGCTTTTACCGATATTTCAGAGTAAGGACATCAGGAATGATGCAGATAAGATTATTGACGATTTTTCTCCTGACTATATCCATGATTTCAAGCACAGTAGCGGAGAATGAAAACACGCTTCGAGGCGAATCACTAAATGATATCTCTAAACGAGCGTATACAGGAGACCCTGAAGCACTCTATTTATTGGGCGTAGCCTACCTATCCGGCACCGGTGTCATACAGGACAAGATCGCGGCCATGGATAATTTTTCCAAAGCGGCATCTGAGGGAGACGCCATGTCACAAATCATGCTTGGCAGTCACCTGCGATCAACTAATAAAGCCGAAGCATACGCCTGGTTAACCACAGCCATCAAACAACACCCACAAAACCCCTCGATGGTGTCTGCAGACCTGGCGTTGAAAGCGTTGGAAAAGGAGCTCGACCCAGCCGCACTTAGCAAGGGGCTGGCATTGGCAAAGACCTATCGCAGTGAACAAGTAAAACACACTATCCGTTCTGCTCACAATCTATGCCGACCTTTGCAGGACCTTTAGAGTATGAGCACTAGCCATACAACAATTACAATAGCCCCACACAGGATGTCCGGCATGTACACATTAGATCAACTTGTCTATTACTCCCCTCCCAAATCCGTTGGTTATGGCCATCAGGCTCGGCGAAAGGACCCGCGCAAAGCTTGGTCTGAAACTACGGCGTTCATGGATTCCTTTGCGCTTGGCACCAGTTTCGGCCAAAATCCAATTCGCCTCTCCGCCGGCGGACAGCCGAATCGAGTCATGCCAGATGTTAAGATAGCTGCCGTGGAGCGTTGCATTGAGAAACTCGGGCCCGGAGAAACCTCTGTGACAGAATCTAAGACCAAGTGGATAGTTCCTCCCGAGAATATACTCACAGCAGTCGACCTTGCGCTCTCTTGTGACACTTGGGATAAACAAAAAGAGAGTCCGATCCAGCTTCACTTCGCATACTATTTTCGAATGCGGGAGTTGGATATTTCACCTCAGCCTACACAATCCAATCGTCTACCCGTTTCCATACTCGGCATAGATATTGGCCGTCCTAATCTTCGAATGTTTCAACGACCACACATCTACATTCCCTATGCTTGGGACTCTGCAGAATTCAAGCAATACCGGTCCGCCATGGAAGCTATCTCACCGTTTCGATTTCGTGAGCAATACTACCGTCGGGCAATACTGACAAAAAATAGAAACAATTACAGGATGCTGAAACCCTAGCCCGTACATATCAAGGCCCACAGGATCTCATTTTATCAACTGGCCGACCATTTCACTCTCACCACATGATAGAGTGCAATCCCCTATTCAGGACAGTAATAACGATGGAGTCATAACAATGAAACAATATCTCTTGAAGCTTTTAACCATCACCCTTCTCATCGCATCGATGCCGGCGCTCTCCTCCACCATAACAGATGCAGAGATCGACAAGTTCCTGAAGAGTGTGCCCATCACCAGCGATCTGCTTGACAAGGTCAAGGCCAAGGTCAAAAAAGACCACGCCCTAGCAAAAAAGTTGTCCAAGGCCCAACTTGAAGGCAAATATACCCGGGAGATGGCAAACGAGCTTAAGAGCTGGCCCGAGTACGCCACTTTGGAAACCTTGGTAAAGCAGTCGGGTTTCGATTCTGTCGAAGCCTGGTCCCTGGTGGTCGATCGGGTGTTCGGTGTAATCTCCAGCGCGCAATGGGTTGTGCTTGTGGCATCCATGCCCATGCCCAACTCCGATATCCCACCGGTGCTTACCCGGGATACCGATCTGTTTGAATTTTTAAACGATACCAGCAACGACGCCGAGTTGCGGGAGAAGTACGGCAAGCAACTGCAGGAGATGTGCACACGAATGTGTTACGACCAAGCAGATCTGCCGGTGGTGGGAGCCCGCTTCCAGGAGATCAAATCGGTCACCAACAAGAAAAACTAGCTGCTTGAGGGGCGTACCGAATTCAGATAACTAAACCTCCGCCAACAACCGGTCGATCATGGACGAGGCCTGTCCCAGGTAGCCACTGCCGAACAGGTTGAGGTGGTTGAGGATATGGTAGAGGTTATAGAGGACCTTGCGGGTCGAGTAGCCGCTCGCCAGGGGCCAGGCATCCCGATAGGCATCATAGAAGCGGTTACCGAATCCACCAAAGAGTTCGGTCATGGCCAGATCCGCCTCCCGATCACCGTAGTAGACGGCCGGATCGAAGATCACCGGATCGCCATCCTTGGTGTAGGCCAGGTTCCCGCCCCACAGATCTCCATGCAGCAGAGACGGTTGCGGCTGATGATCGATGAGCAGGTGACAGTGCTCCAACAAGCGTTCGCCCTTGCGTTGCAGGGTGCCCCCGTAACCGTTATGCGCGGCAAGGCTCAGCTGAAACCCAAGCCTGCGCTCACGCCAAAAGTCGATCCAGTTATCAGCGGCCTGATTCTCCTGGGGCGTGGAACCAATGGTATTGTCCCGGAACCAGCCGAAGTCGGACTGGCCGTTGCGATGCATGGCAGCCAGCTGCCGTCCCGCCAGCTCACTGCCGCCGCGCCCGGCATGCCCCATTTCGATGTGCTCCATCACCAGATAGGATTGGTTCCCGCTCAAGCCGAAACAGAGGGGCTCCGGCACCCTGATCGTATGGGTCTGGGCCATTGCCTTCAGGCCATCCGCTTCCGCCTCGAACATATCCAGCAGGGCGGCGCTGTTCAGCTTGACGAAGTAGGTCCGCGCCCCATCCGTCAGGCGCACCCCCTGATTGATGCATCCACCGCCCACGTGCCTGGGTTCCAGTGGATTGAACGGCTTGTCGGATGCCTGTGCGATGTGTTGCGCAATGATTTCCCATTGAGTCACGTCACTACCCCCTGCCAGTTACTCATCTCTGCTCCAACTGGGACAAATGCCGGGACCATCAATCATACTCCCGGAATGAATGAAAACAGATGAAAATCCAGGTTAATCACAATCAGCGATCTAATCGTGTTGTCGTATTCCTGCCACAGCCATTTACACCCCCCCACGGGACGAAGATTTGCCCCTGCGTAAGCGGTTACTGACGTGCAAAGCCTTGTTTATGCACACACCCTGTCGTGCTGCAATACAGCATCGGGTGACATGAATTTATTAACACATTATAACAATCTTATATGCCATAACCGCTTGTAAAAACTAACATTAATGAAAATTGGCGAAAAACTGGTCAAATTAAAAGGAATCCAGTCTACACAAGGCCTTTGGCCTCATATCATGAAATTACACACAAAGTTATCCACAGATGTTGTGGACAAAAATAATTCCTATCCGTCGACAGTGATTTAGGTAAAATCCCACCTCGATTCTACACCCATGATACAGTCTCCGGCATGGCTTCAGACTCTATTTTACAGATCGCTTTGCCAGGTCCGCTGAGGGCCCTTTACGACTACCTGCCACCCACCGACTCAATTCAGACACCGAACATCGGATGTCGATATCAAATCCCCTTTGGGCGCAGCAGCCGCACCGGCATCCTGATCGCAGTGAAAACCCATAGCGAGCTGCCACGGGAGCGGCTCAAACATGCCCTGAAACAGATCGATTCGCAACCGCTGCTTGCGGCCCCGGATCTGCGCCTGCTGAATTGGGCCGCGGGATACTACCAACACCCCCTGGGTGATGTGATCTTCCACGCCCTGCCCGTCACACTGCGCAAACAACAGGGCAATCCCAGAATCAGGCATACTGGGGTCCGTCTCACTTGCTTGGGCAAAACAGTCGATCACGGATCGCTGGGGCGGGCGCCGAAGCAACTTGCCCTTCTACAGGCCCTGGCCGAGGCCAGGGACGGCCTGGATCGTTCAACACTGATGCACCGCCACCAGATCTCCCAGGCTGTGATCCGCTCCTTGTTGGAAAAGGGTTGGATCGAGGCTTGCCCGATCCCGGAAGCGGCCCCTCCCGTCTCGACCAATCCTGGCGGTATAGACCTCACTCGGGAACAGGATGAAGCCGTAAACCAGGTCATGGTTAACCTGGAAAGCTTCAAACCCTTCCTGCTGCAGGGAGTCACCGGCAGCGGCAAGACAGAAGTCTATCTGCGCCTGGTGAAAGAGGTCGTTGCACGGGGCCAGCAGGCGCTGTTGCTGGTACCGGAGATCGGCCTGACCCCACAACTGCTGCAGCGTTTTCAGGCGCGTATGGGTGCGGGCGTGGCCGTCCTCCACTCCGCCCTGGCAGATGGGGAGAGGGAGCGGGTATGGCAGGAGGTTAGGCGCGCGCAACGACCGATCCTGATTGGCACCCGCTCCGCGGTGTTCACCCCCATGCCCAAGCTGGGTCTGATCATCGTCGACGAGGAGCACGACCTCTCCTATAAACAACAGGAGGGCTTTCGCTACTCGGCCAGAGACCTGGCCCTGGTACGGGGACAGCAGTGCGGCTGCCCGGTGGTGCTTGGTTCGGCCACCCCCTCTCTGGAGTCTCTACGCAATGCAATTGAAGGGCGCTACACCCGTTTGAGCCTGACCCAACGGGCGGGTAATGCCCGCATGCCGCCACTGAAACTTCTGGATATACGCAGCGTTCATCTCGATGGCGGTCTCTCACCCGCATTGATCAAACAGCTGCGACAAACCCTCGACGTGGGCGAGCAGGCGCTGCTGTTTCTCAACCGGCGCGGCTATGCGCCCATGCTGACCTGCCATGCCTGCGGCTGGTTGACCGACTGCCCCCGTTGCGACGCGCGCATGACCCACCATCGGCAATTGCGGCTGCTATGGTGTCACCACTGCGGACACCAGCGCCCCGAGCCGGGCCACTGCCCAAGTTGCGGCAGTCCCGATCTGCGCCCCTTGGGACAGGGGACAGAGCGCGTGGAAGAGAGCCTGCAACGCCACTTCCCCGATATCCCCCTGGCACGTATCGACCGGGACTCCACCAGCCGCAAGGGCGCATTGGAGAAGCTGCTGAACCAGGTCAAGGCGGGAGACTTCCCGCTCCTGTTGGGGACCCAGATGCTGGCCAAGGGCCACCACTTCCCCGCCGTCACCCTGGTCGGCATATTGGATATGGACCAAGGACTTTTCGGTGCCGACTTCCGTGCCGCAGAGCGCATGGCGCAACTGGTTGTCCAGGTGGCGGGCAGGGCCGGGCGGGCGCAACGTCCCGGCAAGGTCCTGATTCAGACCCGACACCCGGATCACCCGCTGATGCAGCTGCTTACCGCCAGGGGTTATGAGGCCTTTGCCGCCGAGGCTCTGGATGAACGACGTGTTGCCGCCTTTCCTCCCTACTCCCACCAGGTGCTGCTACGTGCCGAATCCACCAAGGCCGCAGACCCGGAAAGCTTTCTCGAACAGGCAATCCTGGTCGGCAGGGCGTTGGATGGCAGCGAGTCCCTGGAATTTTGGGGACCGGTACCCGCCCCCATGGCGCGCAAGGCGGGAAAGACACGCGCCCATCTACTGATTCAATCGGCACAACGTCAGCCACTGCATCAATGGTTGGCGAAGTGGGTCTCGGAGATCACACACCTGCCCGAAGCGCGCCGGGTTCGCTGGTCAATCGACGTGGATCCCCAGGAGATGCTCTAAGCCCTGGTATCAGTTCGCTCCACCGGTGCCCTGCAGGAGGTTGGCCAGGTCATCCTGGGACATATTGAAGATACCGCCCTCTTGCCGGTCATACTCTGTCACCACTTCATCCATAAACAGCATCCAGACCGCACCCTTATCGCTACCCCCGTCATCGTCCAGGCTTGCACCCACCGCCATGTCGTTCAAATCGTCACCGTCCAGGTCGCCTACCAGGGCGATGGAACCCCCGAACTCATCACCCCCATCCAGGTCGCCATCGAAGTTGCCCTCGGTTGAGGATATCTTCGAGGTCGAGACCACCTCACCGTCGATTTCCAGGAACAGGACCCATACAGCACCCCGTTGCGCACCACCATCGTCACTCTGCTTGGCACCGACTGCCAGGTCGTCCGTGCCGTCATCATTGATATCCCCAAGATTGGCCAGGGCATTGCCAAACAGGTCGTTGTCACTCAACTCTCCATCGAAAGAGGCGCGGCTTTGGGATATGCGTTTCTTCGATGCCACCGTACCGTCGCTGTTCATGAACAGAATCCAGACCGCGCCCCGGTCGGTACCCCCGTCATCACCGCCACTGACGCCCACCGCCAAATCGGTTACCCCATCCCCATCCAGGTCGCCGATCTCCGTCAAGGCGCTGCCGAAGTGGTCTCCATCGTCCAGGTCAGGATCCAGCTCCCCCTCTTCGGCGGAGATCTTCTGGGATGAGAGCACTGTGCCATCACTGTTCATGAAGAGGATCCAAACTGCACCCCGGTCGGTCCCGCCATCATCATCGTAGGGTACACCCACCGCCAAATCGGTCACGCCGTCATTGTTCAAGTCACCGATATTGGCCAGGGAGTGGGCGAACTGATCATTGTCATCCAGATCCCCGTCGAACTCACCCTCATCATCCGAGATCTTCTGTTCCGACAGGACCGTGCCTTCACCATCGAGAAACAGGATCCAGACAGCGCCCTTGTCGGTGCCCGCATCATCATCCAGCGGGGCGCCCACCGCGATGTCCCGAAAACCATCGTTGTTCAGATCCCCCAGGGGGGCGATGGCGCGGCCGAATTGATCCCCGTCGTCCAGGTCACCGTTGAAGTCCCCAT
>JBEVVS010000156.1:0-20832 GCA_040507005.1 Candidatus Thiodiazotropha sp. | reverse complement strand
CTCGGTACATGAAGACTGGGTCAAGCAGAACGCCGCAAAATTCGATGCCAAAACCCTTTTCGAATTTACCGCGGCGCTTTTCACAGAGACCAGGGTGGCGAAACGCCAGTAACGCTGAGAGAAAAACCGCACTTACCTAGAGTGCGGTTTTTTTCATTATAGGGTGCCCTATGGCAGGCTCGCATACCGTTCTTGAAGATGACTCCCGGCTGAGTAAAGCGGATCGCCTGTTCTTCAAACTGGAATCCCTGCTGACATTCATCGGCGGGGTGGTGATCTTTCTGCTGGTCTTTCTGGCTACCGCCAATGTGCTGGGTCGCTGGCTCTTTTCCCTGCCCATTTCCGGCTATATCGATTGGGTGGAGCAGGCGATGGCTTTCTTCGCCTTCCTGGGCATCGCCTATACCCAGCGCGAAGGGGGGCATATTCGTATGGATATGCTGATCGGCCATATCCATGGAAGACTCCTTTGGTTCACGGAATTGCTATCCACGCTTCTCATGCTGGGGGTCACCCTGGTGCTGATCTACGGCTCCTGGCTGCACTTTCTGCGCGCCTACGAGATCGGCGATTCCTCGTTGGATATCAATCTTCCCACCTGGCCGGCGAAGCTTGTGGTGCCTGTGGCCCTGAGTGTATTGGCGCTGCGCCTGGTGCTGCACATCTGGGGCTACGCACGGGCAACCCGGCAGGGCGGAGAGCGGCCGGTGGCCGTACCGCTGATCGAGGATGCGGCGGCGGTGGCGGCGGCGGAGGCGGAATCGGTGATGGGGGAACAGGAGTGACCCTGTTCGAGACCATGGCCCAGCTGGATTCGGTTAGCATCGGCCTCTGGGTCACTGGCCTGATGCTGCTGCTGGTGGTGATCGGTGTGCGGGTCGCCTTTGCGGCGGCGATCGCCGGTTTTCTCGGACTGCTCTGGGTGTTTTCAGCGCGCATGGGTTTTGAGAAGGGATTCATGGTGGCATTGAAGATGGCCGGCACCATTCCCCATTCCAAGGTATCCACCCTGGCCCTCTCGCTGATACCCACCTTCATCCTGATTGGATATCTGGCCTATCATGCCGGGCTGACCCGGGCGCTGTTCGAGGCGGCCAAACGCTGGGTGGGCTGGTTACCCGGTGGCATGGGCGTGGCGACGGTGTTTTCAGCTGCCGGATTCGCCGCGGTATCCGGCGCCTCCGTGGCCACCTCGGCGGTCTTTGCCCGCATCGCGGTGCCGGAGATGTTGAAGCTCGGTTACGACAAGCGCTTTGCCGCGGGGGTGGTGGCCGCCAGCGGAACCCTGGCCTCACTGATTCCGCCGTCGGCGATCCTGGTTATCTATGCGATTATCGTGGAACAGGACGTAGGGGCGTTGCTGATGGCGGGCTTCCTGCCCGGGGCCTTCTCCGCCCTGGTCTACGGGGGGCTAGTGGTCGCCATGGCGACGACGCGAAAGAAGTTCGGTCCCCCGGTGAGAGGTTTCAGCTGGCGGCAGCGATTCGAAACCCTGCCCGGTGCGCTGCCGATCTTCCTTGTGATCGGCATCATCGTGGTCTGTATCTACGGTGGTGTGGGTACTCCCACGGAAGCGGGCTCCCTTGGGGCCTTCGTCATTCTCTGTATGGCACTCTATAAAGGCATGAGTTTTGCCGAGCTGAAGGGCGCCTTGATGGAGACCGCCAAACTCACGGTGATGATCTTCACCATTATCTGGGGTGTCCTGCTATACGTGCGATTTTTGGGATTCGCCGATCTGCCCACCGCGTTTTCCGACTGGATCACCAACCTGGATCAGAGTCCGATGGTGACCCTGGTGCTGATCCTGCTCGCCTATGCGGTGCTGGGCATGTTCATGGATGCGATCGGTATGCTGTTGCTGACCCTGCCGGTGGTCTATCCGGCGGTGATCGCCCTGAATGGCGGTCCGGATGTGACGGTGGCGGAGTCGGCGTTCGGTGTCTCCGCGGTGGGCTGCTCCATCTGGTTCGGCATCATCGTGGTAAAGATGGCGGAGTTCTGTCTGATTACCCCGCCCATCGGATTAAACTGTTTTGTGGTGGCGGGGGTGCGTCCGGAGTGCAGCGTGCAGGATGTCTTCCGGGGGGTGATTCCGTTCTTCATCGCCGATGCATTGACCATCGCCGCACTGGTTGCGATGCCCGGCGTGGTGTTGTGGTTGCCGGGGTTGATGGGCTTTTCCTAGTGAGAATTCGGATTGAGAAATAAAAAAAGGCGGACACAAGGTCCGCCTTTTTTCATTCGAGTCCGCTAAAAAGGGACTCTCAAGCTCTCTTGAAAGCCAATTACTTAGCTTCAGGAGCAGCTGCCTGAGGAGCAACCGGAGCGCCGTAAGGGGCTACAGGCGCGCCATAAGGAGCACCGTAAGGAGCGCCGTAAGGGGCATAACCGTAGTAAGGACGGTTGTAGTAGTTGTTGTAACCACGACCGTAACCGTTGCCTGCGCCACGAGCGTTGCCGCTCATGTTGAAAGAGAAGTCTCCGTCACCGAAGCCGTCACCCATGAAGTCATTGCCATTACCCCAGCCATTGTTCCAAGGATTGCCCCACCATGCAGAAGCAGAAGCGGAAGCGGCGATCAGAGCAGCAGCGGCTGCGATTTTTACGATTTTGGACATGAGTCATTCCTCAGTGTTAGTTTTTTGAAAAGTGTTAGAAGTAAGGTACTGCGTTACTATGGTGTAAAAGAATATTAGTAATTACTTAAATATTCAATAACAAATAAACTATCGTTTAATTCATTTTCATAGTATTAGACTATATGCCGGATTTGCAGGTTGCAGCCGGCTTAACCGGGACGCCCGTCAATGCGCGGCCGCAGCAGAATCGGCAGATAGGTAATAACAAACAGCAGATAGCCGAGTGACCAGAGGGCGCCTGCGAGTGTGATACAGGCTTGGTAGCTGACGAGACCCGTGACGGGGAGTCCCACCCGGATGAGTGCTGCGACATTGAACAAGATGAAGGCGGTGACTATGGAGGGTTTGGGTTCCATGTCACGACCGGTATGGCCTAAGGCTACCCTGGCCATCATCCCCAAGGTGAAGACGCCGATGGCGCCCACAGTGAGTGCGTGGGTGGCGAGACTGTTGGGATAGAGTTGGAGCAGGGCCAGGGTCTTCAGGAGAAAGCCGGCTACCAGCCAGCATAGCCCGCTGTAAAGCACCCATAAGATGGGTCTTCGCCATACAGCGGGATGGTGCCAGTCCAAGAGGCGCCAGGCTTGGGTAATGGCTACGCCAAAGGCTAGGGGTGAGATCAACCAGCTGTTGGGCATCAGCAGTTCACCCAGGGTCCAGAGGATGAAGAGGGCGTAGACAGACTGCTCCCGAAGCTTGTTGAAACGAGGTCTCGCCCCATTGATCGCCTTTTCGGTGAAGAAGGGCAGGATCCGGCCAGCGACGAAGATCATCAGCAGCAGGATCAAATTCAGCATCAGTGAGATGCCCGCCTGTCCGGTTGAGGCGAATCCAAGCATCTGCAGATGATAGAGCAGGTTGGCGACAGCCATCGCACCCAGCAGCGGGAGGAAGAGGCGGTTGACGGGGTTCTGCCCATTCACCAGCGGTGGCGTGAGGACAATGATCAAGGTCGGGATGAACAGCCAGTCCACCAGGGCCACCAACCAGCTGGCCACGGCGGGTATTAGGGGTAAGAGTCGACCGATAAGCCACAGCAAGGCCAGGAGTGCCAGGGGTTTACCGGTCGGCGTCTCGATACCTGTCCAGTTGCGTACTGCTGTCAGCAGAAAACCGGCAATGATGGCGATGCTGAATCCAAACAGCATCTGATGGCTGTGCCAGTCCACCAGGGAGGAATAGGCAGAGGGGGGGCTGCCCGTCTGCCAGGCAGCGATCCAGAGCAGCATCAGACCCAGCCCGGAGAGACCGGCCAGGGCGAAAAAGGGACGAAAACCCAAGCCGAAAGGCCGCCATCCCGCTGGGGGGGTGGACGGAGCAGGGCGCTCGCCGAGGGGGATCACTCCCATATTCAAACCCTTTTTAAATTGAATCTCAGGCGAACCCTAGTCCACTGACCTGCTTGTCTCCTTGATGTGTGTCAAGATGAGGGTGCGGCTATTTGCCGCGAAACAGCAGGGGTGCTACATCCTCGAAGACCGAGGCGAAATGGACCTTGATGCCCTTGCGGATATGATCCGGCACCTCCTCGAAATCACCCCGGTTATCCTCGGGCAGGATCAATTCACGGATGCCGGCACGTCGGGCGGCGATGACCTTTTCACGAATACCCCCGACGGGAAAGACCTGGCCGGTAAGTGTCAGCTCACCGGTCATGGCGATTTTTCGCACCGGTTTGCCCCGGGCCAAGGAAAGCAGTGCAGAGGCCATGGTGATGCCGGCGGAGGGACCATCTTTGGGGGTTGCCCCGGCAGGTACGTGGAGATGGATGAAGGAGTTTTTAAAGAAGTCGGTGTCAGCGCTGAACGCTTCGGCGTGGCTGACGATGTAACTGTAGGCAATCTCCGCCGATTCCCGCATCACATCACCCAGCTGGCCGGTGAGTTTGAAACCGCGATTGAACTGGTGGGTGGAAACCGCCTCGATATTGAGGGTGGCGCCGCCCATGGCGGTCCAGGCCAGGCCTGTGACCACCCCGGCACCGCTCAGATTGCGCTCATCCCGGAACACCGGTCCGCCCAGGTAGTCTTGCAGATTATCCACACTGACTTCGATGGGTCTTTTCGCTTTCTCAAGGATCTTTACCACCGCCTTGCGCACGATCTTGCCGATCTGTTTCTCCAGGCGACGTACCCCGGCATCCCGGGCGTAGCCTTCGATAATCGCCTTCAGGGTGGCGCTGTTTAGCTTCAGGTCGCTGCGTTTGAGACCGGCCCGTTTAAGTTGCCTGGGTAGCAGGTATTTGCGCGCGATCTGCAACTTCTCACTGGCGATGTAGCCGGAGAGGGAGATGGTCTCCATGCGATCGAGCAGGGGGCGCGGGATGGTATCGAGCTGGTTGGCGGTGCAGATGAAGAGCGCCTTCGACAGATCGAAGCGCAGGTCGAGATAGTGGTCGAGGAAGTCGCTGTTCTGCTCCGGGTCGAGGACCTCCAGCAGGGCGGAGGCCGGATCGCCGTGGTAGGAGGCGCCGATCTTGTCGATCTCGTCGAGCATGATCACCGGGTTCTGGGTGCCTGCGTCCTTCATCGCCTGGATGAACTTGCCGGGCATGGCGCCGATATAGGTGCGGCGGTGGCCCTTGATCTCGGCCTCGTCGCGGATGCCGCCCACCGAGAAACGGTAGAACTTGCGCCCCAGCGCCTCTGCAATGGAGTGGCCGATGGAGGTCTTGCCCACACCGGGAGGGCCCACCAGCAGGATGATGGAGCCGGCGATCTCTCCTTTCATGATGCCGAGGGCGAGGAATTCAAGAATGCGATCTTTCACATCCTCGAGACCGTAGTGGTCCTTGTCCAGGGTCGTGCGGGCAAACTTCAGATCGAGCTTGTCCTCAGAATGGACTCCCCATGGCAGCAAGGTGATCCAATCCAGGTAGTTGCGTGTCACCGAGTATTCCGGTGAGCCGGGTTCGAGGACGGCGAGTTTGTCCATCTCCTCATCGACCCGTGCCTGGGCCTGCTCGGTCAAGGTCAGCTTTTCCAGTCTCTCACGGAACTTGTCCAGTTCTGCGGTACGATCATCCTTCTCTATCCCCAGTTCCTGCTGAATTGCCTTCAACTGCTCGCGTAAAAGAAATTCACGCTGTTGCTTCTCCATCCGCTGTTCAACCGTTTTGCGGATCGAGGCCTGGGCCTTGACCACTTCCAGTTCACGATGCAGCAGCTCCAATACCTTCTCCATACGGGGCAGGAGTTCGATACTCTCGAGAACCCCCTGAAGTTGAAACTTATCGGAAGTGGTCAGACTGGCGGCAAAGTCGGTCAAGTGGGATGGGTCATCCGGCCCAAAGCGGTCGAGGAACATCCGCAACTCTTCCGCGTAGAGGGGGTTGAGAGGTAGCAACTCTTTGATGGTATTGATGATTGCCACTGCATAAGGTTTGATTTCCTTGCTGTCACTGGCCGGTTCGGGTAGATATTCGATCTGGGCGGTGAAGGGGGTTTGCGGGTGCACGATCTCGTCGATGCGGAAACGCTGCAGACACTCCACCAGCACCTGTAAGCGGTTTTCCGAGCGCTGGACACGATGCACGCGGCAGACTGTGCCGATGCGCTTGAAGCTGTCGGGTGTGGCGGTTTCGGCGGTTTCCGCATCGGAAAGAACCACCCCCAGCAGGTTGTGTGGAGAGCCCATTACCGCGTCCATGGTCTCCTCCCAATGGGCAAGATCCATCAACAGGGGTACCGCCTGACCGGGAAAGAAGGGTCTAGCCGAGACAGGCAATAGATGGATCAGGTTGGGCAGCACCTCATTGGATCGCGCCAGGGTGTTTCCACTGATGACCTCGATAATCTCTTCTTGGCTATTCTCGTCTTCCTGCATTCCGCTACCTTTTTATTTAGTTGCCCATAGCTGGTAATTTACATCAGAACAGAAGTTTAGTTGTAAATAATCGTGGCTGTCCCAAAGCGCTCAAATTATGTTTCTGCTGTGGCTTGTGAGCGCGCTGCAAGCTGATCAAGTATCGTATATGGGGTCGCTTTGCCCGCTTGCAAGTTAAACGGCAAATTGGATCTTGTGCGCAAGCATGCATCGAGGCTTGCGGTCAAATTGCCTGACTCGGGGAGTGGCTGGCTGGTCGTGATATAGTGGATCCAATCAGTCCCAAATCCTATCGAATGCCAATAGATGAACAGCGAAGAGCAGATCAAAGAGCGTTATCAGGGTGATAAGGGCCGTGAATATCACGGCAAGAAACGGGAAATCCCGGAAAATGCATTTCCCTGGGTGACCCAACTCAGGTACGAGAAGATCGCACCGCATGTGAAAGCGACGGATGTGGTAATGGAATATGGCGTCGGCTTCGGTTGGAATATCGCCAGGCTGAATTGTCAAAAGCGTCTGGGTTTCGATCTGGCGCAGCATCTGGCGCCACTGCTGGAGAAGCAGGGGATTGAGTTTGTACCCGATACCGGGGCGCTTTTGGACCACTCGGTGGATGTCATGGTTTGCCACCATGTGCTGGAGCATGTGCCTGTACCGATCGAGGTGTTGGCGGAGATACGCCGCTTGCTTAAACAGGACGGTAAGCTGTTATTGTTTGTGCCCTACGAAAAAGAGATGCGTTATCAGAAGTATGATCCCGAGGAACCCAACCACCATATCTATGCCTGGAATGTGCAAACCCTGGGCAATCTGGTGAGTGATTGCGGTTTTGATATCGCCTCTGGCGGTGTGCGTCGATTTGGTTATGACCGTTTTGCAGCTAACTGGGCGGACCGGTTGGGATTGGGAGAGTCCGGTTTTCGTTTCATCAGGCGAGTCGTGCATAGCATAAAACCGGCCCAGGAGGTCTCCATCATTGCCATGCCCCGGTAATTGTTACGGCATCGCTCTAGTTACTGCAATCTGGATTGGGTCTACTGGATTGACTTCTTCCCCATGAACGGGCCCAAGTAAAACTGGTCATGCTCTACGGCAAATACGTGGGAGTGCAGATTGGCGATCCACTGTTTCCCTTCCTGGGTCAGCTGAAGGTAGCGCAGGGCGTCCTTCAGGTAGGGTTGTGCCTTGTTCCAGAAAAAGACCGGATAATCTTCCGCAAGATCGGCGGCACTGGTATAGCCTAGTTTTTCAGCGGTCCCGGTCTCCACCAGTTCGTAATACAAGCCGGTCAGGCGTCGCATATGATCAGGATCGCCAAGTTGACCAATGAGGTCTGCGGCACGCACCAGGCCGGCTTCGGTATCCGTTTCTTGATGATCTGCTGAGTCCGGCACGGGAAATCTGGTCAGTTCAATGGCCCTGGATAGGCGCTCTGTGTCGATATAGGGGACCTCTTTCCCCCGGCTTTTGGCGAACAGGATGCCACGATCCACATGATAGGGTGTAAGAAAGGCATCCGAGGCGCCACGGGGTGGTGTGATGCTATTGCCTTCAGCATCGATGACAAACTCTGTCTCTGTATCACCGGGGCAAACCCCCCGTACATAGCCGATGTCGTGTAATAGGCAGGCCCCCATAAAATGTAACCAGTCGTTGGGACTCACCCGTTTAATCATGTGACGCCCGCGAAGGATGGCCTCGCCCACCAGGGTGACCTGCACCGTATGGTGGACATCGTGATAAAGCGCGTCACTGTTTGCTATCAGTTCCAAAATCATGCGCGAGGTGTAGTTTAGAGCCTTGTGATAGAGGGGCTCTTGGGGGCCGTAGAGGCTAAGATAGGTCTCCTCTATGTGGTTGCCCAAGGTTTCTATGAGTAGTGTGGTGAGATTCATTGCACTTCCATGTCTTGATGTTTTTCTGCCGAATAATCATACAAAGTATAGACAAACGGTGATAACCGGGTGGTGTGGATTGGTTTCGGCCTTTGCTCCCGGTGTTATCCAACACCAGTCAAATGGTACGCACGGTTTGCCAGCGCGACGAACTCCGCCACCGAGAGTTGCTCCGCACGATTGCCGGGATCGATGCCCGCTGCAAGTATGCTGTCCGCCGCTACTATTTTACTCAGGCTGTTGCGCAGGGTCTTGCGTCTTTGGGAGAAGGCCTGGCTGACCAGTTTGCTGAATAGGGGCCAGTCATCAACCTGGTAAGGTGAGGGTTTGCTTGGCCGCAAGCGCACGAATGCGGACTCCACCTTGGGTGGCGGATTGAAGGCTCCGGGTCCGATATTGAACAGCGAACTGACCTCGGCCCTGGCCTGCAACATCACTGTCAATCGGCCATAGGTTTTGCTGCCCGGTTGCGCGGCCATGCGATCCACCACCTCTTTCTGCAGCATAAAGTGCATATCCTGGATCAGATCGGACTGGTCCAGGAGATGAAACAGCAATGGAGTGGATATATTGTAGGGTAGATTGCCGACCACTCTGAGGGGGCGATCAGCTTGCGCCAGTTGAGAGAAATCAAACTTCAGGGCATCGCTGTTGTGGATCTGCAATTCGCCCAGCTCTGCGCAGCGTTCCGCGAGAGGAAGCACCAGATCACGATCGAGCTCGATGGCGTGCATTTTTCCCACCAGAGTCAATAGCTCGGTTGTGATGGCCCCCTGGCCTGGACCGATCTCTACCAGGTTCTCCCCCGGCTGCGGTGCGATGGTTTGGACGATCCGTTGGATGATGCCGGGATCGTGGAGGAAGTTTTGGCCGAAGCGTTTTCTGGGGCGGTGATTCAAGGGGCTATTCATCTTTTTGGAAATCGGTTATTCATTCGGCTGTCACCATTATGCCAATATCCGCAGATACATTTTAGATCAGTAGGGAGAGTGCTATACCGCACCGATGCATTGAACATTATCGGAAAATGGCAATGTTGTTTCAAGAAACAATAGCTAATGGATGAAACTGATTATCAATAAAGGAGAAGCCATGAATACACAGCAAGCTAATCCTCAGGTCGAGGATATCATCAAATCCGTCAGGCCAAAAAAGATCCTTGCCAGTGATGGCGGCGGGGCGATCTTGTGTACTAAGATAGATACATATGTGATGTTACTGGACAATGACTTCCGTACAGCAAGCATGAAGTGGAATCAGAACCATGGCTCTTAAAAAGATTGCCTTTGTCGCTATGCCTTTCGGCATCAAGGAGACCGGTTGCGGCGATAAGGCGGGTGCTCCGAGCAAGATAGATTTCGATGCTTTATGGAATCACGCCTACTACCCGGCACTGGAACAGGAAGGTTATCTACCCGTTAGGGCCGATGTTCAAGAAGGCTCGTTGATAATCCGAGATATGGTGGCGCAGCTGATTCTGGCAGATCTTGTTGTGGCCGACATATCCATTCCCAATGCAAATGTCTATTACGAGACGGGGCTGCGTCACGGAGGCAGTATCCATGGGTGCCTGCTTTTTAGTGCCAACTGGGCCGATCCCGTATTTGATCTGGCTCAGGTAAGAAGGGGCAGCTATACCTTGAATTCGGAGACACCTTCGGAGCAGGATTACCGCCAAATACAGCAGGAGATCATGCAGAGTCTGGGTAGCCTGAACATCACGACTAATCCCGTTCGAGAATTGATAGATCGCAAATTTATGATGAATGGTGAAAGCGCTCAATTGAATGAAGTGCGAGACGAGGTCATAAAGTTTCAGACAGATGTCAGGGCCTGTAAGATCAAGACAAACGCCCAGGATGCCAAACAGGCTGCACTTGCGATATTAGACAGGTATGACTCGACTAGATTGCCTGATTATTCAATACGAGAGCTGTTTGAACTTGTACGAGACGTCTTGGGTTGGCAATCATTGCGTGATTTCCACATGCAGCTGAACAACAAACAGCAAAAGACGCCTTTCTTCCAAGAACAGATAGCGCTTGCCAAGAGTAAAACCGGAGATGTCGATCAGGCAATTGCCGAGATAGAATCACTGATTGATGAGTATGGGAACAGCGGTGAGCGCTGTCGCTTGCTGGGTGGTTTCTATAAACAGCGCTATTTTGACCTGGACAATGCGCGAAAGAAAAGATTGGCGCTGCAGGCTTCGATTAAACATTACGAAACAGGGCTGAAGCTCGATCTTAACGATTATGGATGCGCACGTAACCTTTTGGTCTTGTATCCGCTGGCGGATAATAGTTACAGTGAAAATGCCGCGTCTGACATGGCTGCACACATTTTACGGGTTTGCGAACATAAGCAATTGCTCAATACAGGCGATAACTGGGTAGATGCCGCTCGCCTGCTTGTGGCGTTCCACAATACTGATTTAAACCTGGCCAAGAAACTTGCCGATGATGTTGCGCTGCAAGAGTTGGCTAACTGGGAAATCGCGTTGTGCATAGAGTTCTTGGAAATTCTGGCAGAGCAGATGCCAGAGCTGTCCCGGGGTGATTTTCATCGACTGATCGATGACTTCAAGTCAGATATAAGTATCGAGCAAAAAGACCTCGTGCAGGGCCTCAAAACCTCATTGATGGAAACAGGTGTGGATTACAAAAAATACCGATTCATCAAAGCGCGTCCAGCAGAGGAGGGAGAAGAGGTGGTTTCGCTCGTTGCTTCAGGACGCGAAACGGTCAATACAGCTGGCAAGGGCGATTATGTGGTTGAGAATCAGACTGGGGCAAAAGAGCTCTATATTGTCTCCGGTGCAAAATTCGAGCAACGTTACAAGGAGGAGAGCCGGCTCGATGACGGCTGGAGCATTTATATGCCGCAGGGGAGAGTCAAGGGTATCGAAGTTGATCGCAGCGTTCTCAATCTCTTCAATCAACAAGGGTCTTTCTATATCACGGCCCCCTGGGGTGAAGCCCAATATGTCGAGGAAGGCGATATGTTCGTTACCAGCTTGCCGCTGCAAGAAGATATGGAGATCTACCGGATTGCGCGCAAAGAGTTTTTTGAAACCTACAAATCTGTTTGAGCGCCATTTCCACTCACTGATTCCCGTCATTCAATATTATATACAAGGATATTTGCAATCTAGGAAACTGGTCTGCAACGGTTCTGAATGCTAGTCTGGTCATGAGGATACGGAGGCAATAACCAGTACAAAGGAAGATTATTCTGCTGGCTAGAGGCCAGTCGATGATTGTAGCTAATAACTAACGAGGAGGGTTACATGACTCAAAGTAAAAAAAGTCAGGGTCAAAAAACAGCACCTGGCAATACCACTGACATGCGTCGTCGCCAGTTTCTCAAAACCTCCGCCGCCGCCGGCGCACTGACCATTACCGGCGCGCCATTCATCGGTAATGCGGCGGCTGCCAAGACCACAACCTGGAAGATCCAGACCTCCTGGCCCGGCGGAATAGGCCTGGAGGTGTTCAAGGATTGGTGTAACGGAATTGCGGAAAAGACCGGGGGAGAGCTGGCATTCAAACCCTTTGGCGCAAAGGATGTGGTCGGGGAGTTCCAGCTCTTTGATGCGGTGAAGAACGGGGTTCTCGATGCCATGAATCCATTCACCCTCTACTGGGCCGGTCGCATGCCTTTGGCGGTTTTTCTCTCATCCTATCCCCTTGGGTTGCGCAATCCCCACGAGTGGGACACCTTCTATTATGGACTCGGCGGCCTTGATTTGGCGCGGGAGGCCTTTGGCAAGATGGGGCTCCATTTTGTCGGACCGATTCATCATGGTCCCAATATCATCCATTCCAAGGTGCCTATCCGTTCCATTGACGATTTCCGTGGCCGTAAAATGCGTCTGCCTGGCGGCATGGTGGCGGAGGTTTTCCAAGCGGCGGGTGCGAAGACTACCCTGTTACCCGGTTCGGAGATCTTCCCGGCCTTGGAGAAGGGCACCATCGACGTGGCAGACTATGTGGGGCCGGCGATCAACCATGCGTTGGGTTTCCATCAGGTAACCAAGTACATCTCTATGGGACCGCCAGGATTCATGTCCATCTACCAACCTGTGGATCTGATGGATCTCACCGTTTCGAAAAAGTCCTGGGAGAAGTTGTCTGCGAATATGAAACAGTTCGTGGAGATGGAGGTGCACACTTACTCCGATCTGCATCATGCGGCGATTCAAGCGGCCGATCAGAAGGCCTGGAAGAAATTTGAGGAAGCCGGTACTGAGGTCACCCGTCTCACCGAGGAAGACGTAGAGGCCTTTACGCTGCTCTCTGTACCCCTCTGGTACAAATGGGCGAATAAAGATGCCTATGCAGCCAAGGCCTTCAAGATCCAGTTGGAGTACATGATGTCGGGCTCTCTGGGTTATGTGGATAAAGAGATGATAAAAGGACATAGCCTGAAGGCGTGATCCGGTAAACAGCTGACGGGGCCTGTCCTCGGGCAGGCCCTGTTCTACCCGCAAACCTGCAAACAAAAATACTGCGCCATGGATGGCTGCAGTCGGGGGATCCTATCCCATGCCTGAGATCAGCTTTGTAATGCCGCACTGGCTCTACTGGAGTGGTCTGATCCTGTTTCCACTGTTTGCCATGGTGCTGTTTCGCAAGGCTAAACCCAAGCAAGGGACTGAACCCCTCTCCCTCGCTCTCGGTTATTTTCTGCTACTCGTTGGCGGCATTTTCGGTGTGCACAGGCTCTATCTGAAGAGCTTTTGGGCGCTGGCATTCATCGCCCTCTTCACGTCGTTGCTGGTGGTGAATGTGGAAGTGCGGAGTATGCGAGACGATCTGTCCGCTGCGCAAAACGGGATCAAGCTGTCGGAATTCAGGGTGCAGCGTGCGGAAAAGGCGGTCAAGAAGGGACGCCGCAATGCAGAACAGCGACTCGCTGATGCCCAGCAGAAGCTGGCCGGGGCCAGGTTATCACTGGAAGAGGCGCAACAGGGCAGTGAGAATTGGAGCGGCATAGCTCGGATCCTGGGCAGCGGTATGTTGCTTCTGTTGCTGATCGATCTGGTGTTGATGCCGAAACTGATACGACAGCGTAATCAGATTGAAAGTTTAACGCCGGATGAGGGCTTTCATTGTCCCGCTGTGGAGGCGGAACACGAAGATCGGCTCGAACCCCTTTTAATCAACCGGATAATCGCCCGCATCAACGGCATCGCGGGTGAGTTCGTCGCCTACTGGTCGGTGATCGCGGTATTCGTCTACTACTATGAAGTCATCGCCCGCTATGTCTTCAACTCACCCACCAATTGGGCCCATGAGAGCATGTTTCTGATGTTTGGCATGCAGTATCTGATCGCCGGTGGTTTTGTCTTGCGCGAGGGGGCGCATGTACGGGTGGATGTGATCTACAATCAATTCTCCAACCGTACCAAAGCAATTGTGGATGTCATAACATCCATCTTCTTTTTTATCTTCATGCTCACCCTATTGGTGACTGGCTGGACCTTCTTTTATGACTCCTATGAGGTGAATGAGGTCTCTATCTCCGAGTGGGGTATCCAATATTGGCCGATCAAACTGGCCCTCTCAGTCGGTGCGTTGTTGTTGTTGATTCAGGGGATCGCACAATTGATTAAAGACATCTTGGTTGTGATCAAGCCCGACGCAGTGAGCTTGGATGCGGAAGTAAGGCCGGAAGGGTAACGGCATGGGACTGGAAATCGATATTGTCTGGTTGACCGTACTCATGTTCGGTTCCCTGTTGGTGCTGTTGATGGCGGGACTGCCCCTGGCCTTTGTCACCGGCGGCCTGGCCTGTGTATTTTTGTTCCTGTTTGGCGATATGGCGATGCTGAACATATTGCCATCACGCATCTTCCCCCTGATGACCAATTATCAGTTGTCGGCGATCCCGCTGTTCATCTTCATGGCCTCGATGCTGGAGCGGGCGGGGATCATCGAAGAGCTCTACGACATGGTCTACAAGATCCTCGGGGGCTTGCGCGGTGGCCTGGCCATCTCCACGATTATCGCCTCCACCCTGTTGGCCGCCATGTGTGGCGTCATCGGTGCCACAGAGGTGACCATGGGTATGATCGCCCTCCCGGCCATGATACGCCGACACTACCATCCGACCATCGCCTGTGGCTCTATCCTGGCGGGTGGGACCCTGGGGATTCTAATACCCCCGTCGATCCTGGCCATCCTGTTTGCGGTGATTGCCCAGCAGTCGGTAGGTGAACTCTTCATCGGTGCGGTTGTGCCTGGCCTGATACTTTCCGGTCTCTACATCATCTATGTGGCTACGGCCACTACCATAAAACCCTCTTGGGGGCCGCCACTGCCGAAAGAGGAGCGGGTGACAACCCGTGAAAAGATACGCCTGCTGGGTAACATGTTTGCGCCCTTGGTGTTGGTGGCGTTGGTGCTGGGTATCATCTTTGCCGGCATCGCAACACCGGTGGAAGCCGCGGGTGTCGGCACTTTCGGCGCCCTGGTGGTGGCCGCCATGCATCGACGTCTGACCATTGAAAACATCCGTTCCGCTGCCATGACCACCTTGCGGGTTACGGGTATGGTGCTGTGGATCATCTTCGGTGCCACGCTCTTCGTTGGATTCTATGTGGTCAACGGCGGCCAGGAGTTCGTCAACGAGACCATTGCCGGTACCGGCCTGGGGCCCTATGGGGTGTTGATATTGATGATGGTGATTCTGGTCATCCTGGGCATGTTCCTCGACTGGGTTGGGATTCTGTTGCTGGCAGTGCCGATATTCATTCCGCTGATGAAGACCATGAGCTTCGATGGTGTCTTCGGTTTGCCGGGGATCAGTCCAGAAGAATTGCCCTTGTGGTTTGGTGTGGTCTATATGGTCAATATGCAAATGTCGTTTATCAGTCCTCCCTTCGGTTATGCCCTCTTCTATCTCAAGAGTGTCGCGCCCCCCGAGGTGACCATGGGACAGATCTATCGATCCTCGCTGCCCTTTCTCTTCCTGCAGGCTGTCGGCCTGGCGATCTGTATTATTTTTCCAGAAGTCGTCCTGTGGCTGCCAAGACAGGTTTATGGCTGATGGTTTGTGCTGCCGAGTAGATAACCATGCTGCTGTGCATTTCGCTCTTTGCATGAGGGAAATTTTGACTTGGCAAGGTAGAGGATAGGCACGAGCCATGAGGCGCTGGGTGATGAATATCGACTAAGTGTGTCGTTGGACAGATGGTGAAGCAGACTGTATTGTAAATCGGACTGAAGGACTAAATTTAGCAAGGAGAGCCATGATCGATCCCGCCTTAATTCTAAAAGACTATGATGAATCCACCTACCTGGAACTCAATCCTGATGTGAGTGCGGCAGTGGAAAACCAGTCATTTGCATCGGGTTTGGAGCATTGTTTGCTGTATGGGATCTATGAGGATCGTCCCGGTCTGCCACGGTCCATGCGCGAGCATATGCAAAGCCGGGCGCATGATTCGATCTCGCCACCTGATTATTTACGTTCCAGGGTACATGGAGATGAGAGCCTGCAAGACTTTGAAAATGCAGGTAAATTATTGTCGTATCATATTTTTTCTTTTTTTTGCTCCCATGCCGAAAAGGCGAGGGATAATCATGTTTTTGATTTCGGCTGTGGTTGTGGCCGAGTTGTCAGGTATCTCTCCAAGCTGTTCGCCGGGAACCACTTCTACGCTAGCGATATCGACCATGAAGCGATTGCATGGTGCCGGGAAAATCTATCGGATATTTGTGAATTCACGGCAAACGATGCATTGCCTCCTCTACCGTTCGAGAGTAAATCCTTTGATTTCATCTACTCGATTTCGGTGTTTACCCATCTCCCGGAAGAGATGCAAATTCATTGGCTGGATGAGTTGAGACGGGTGACCAAAAGGAATGGTTATCTGCTACTGACAACCCATGGTCAGCAGCTTGCCCCGGAAGAGGTTCAACAAGGGTTGAACGAGCATGGATTCCACTACGCGGTGGCTGGTGGCACGGATGGCCTGCCCGATTTTTATCAGACCAGCTTTCACACAGAAGAGTATATTAGGCGCACCTGGGGAAGGTATTTAGAGATAGTTGATATCGTAAATAAAGGGATAATGAATCATCAGGATCTGGTCATATGCAGGAATTCCCTTTGATGGCGCAGTGCTGATGCAGACAATCAATTGAAAGTAAATTCACTGCGATTATGGGGGCGGTTCGGCCCCTGCCTGATCATCAGCCATAATCCTGGATTACCCATCTGAAACAGTCGGGTGGGAATGGTCTTCCTGTTCTCTTTTGTTCCCTGTTAGCCGTCAATCCCTATGATTTAGCCAGGCCATGCCTGTGCCGCCATCTCGCTTTCTCCATATCAGGGCCTGGGATTGTAAAAGCAGCTCTAAAGTTTTTCCTCCACATTCCGTTAACGTCATAATTATTGGGGTTTTTTCCTGGGGAAAGCAGCTGTGCCTCGAATTTTGCTGATCGAACTGTCCGCCACGATTCGGCATATTGAAAGAAATCTACTAATCAAATCGGGGTATGAGGTGGTGGCGGATCTCGATTTCAATACCGCGCTACAGCGCTTCAAGCCAGGTTCGGATGATGGGGCCGCCTTTGATGCGCTAGTTCTGGGTTGGCCGGATCAATCCATTCCCGGTGCCAGCGATCTGTATAAATTGCTGGAGGGTAAAACACACCAATCCCTGCCTGTACTAATCCTCGCCCACGAATCGGATGCGGCTATCGCCGCCCGCCTGAAGGGTAGGCCCAATTGGGCGTTTCTGCTCTGGGAGGAGTATAGGGAGAGTACGAATCTGCTCACTAAACTACTCGTCGATGCACATGAGAAAAGACGCAAACAGATAGTTATCAAACCCATCGTGCAGCCGATACGGGTGCTTTTTGTTGACGATTCGCGCACAGTGCGAGTGAAGTATCAGCGACTATTGAAGGCCAATGGTTACGATGCAGAGACTGCCGGCACTGTGGGGGAGGGATATGAAAAGGCCCTTGAGTCCCCGTTCGATATCGCCATTATCGATTACTTTATGCCGGATGCCACGGGTGACGTATTGTGTCAGCAGCTACGGGACAATGTCACGACCACAGGCATTACCACCGCCATCATAACGGGCACCTATCTCGATAAAGCAATAAAACAGTCCCTCGAAGCCGGTGCTGTGGAGTGCATGTTCAAGAATGAGAGCGATGATCTGTTTCTGGCACGAATCGACGCCATGAGCCGGCATATCAGAGCGCATAAATCGATCGAAAAAGAGCGAGAACGCCTCAGCGGTATCCTCAGGTCTGTTGGTGAAGGGGTGTATGGCGTGAATTCCGAGGGCGCCATATCCTTTGTCAATCCTGCCTGCAGACGGATCCTGGGTTATGAGGCTGATGAACGCTTGATTGGTGAGTCGGCACTGGAGCTTTTCCATTACGCCGACGCGGATGGAGAGCCGGTCGATGGGACACGCTGTTTTCTGCAACAGAGCTATGCGGGCGGTGCACCTGTCAGTGCGCGGGAGACCCTGTTCTGGCATAAGTCCGGTCAATCGATACCGGTGGAGTGTACGGTCTACCCACTGACTATTGAAGATGTGCGTGAGGGTTCAGTGGTTGCATTCCGCGATATCTCCGAGCGCAAATTACTGGAAGAGGAGTTGCGCTGGCAGGCGAGCCACGATGCGCTTACCAAACTCTACAATCGGCGCTACTTCGAAGAGCGGCTGACCCGTGAGGCGGAGCGTCTAAAGCGCAGCAATGAGACCAGTGCGCTGTTGTATATAGATCTGGACCGCTTCAAATACATCAATGACACCGCCGGTCATGCGGCGGGTGATCGGCTATTGGTAGAGATCTCGCAGCAACTGAAACAACGCTTGCGCCATACCGATCTGCTTGCACGTTTAGGTGGCGATGAATTCGCCATCATACTGTGTAATGTGGACAAAAAAAGCGTAAACAAGGTGGCCGACGAATATCGTGAGATGCTCGATAACTATATGTTTATCTACAATGGCAAGCAGTATAAGGTAAATGTAACTATCGGTATCGCCCTGATCGACAGAGATTCCGAATCCGCCAGCGAAATACTTGCCAACGCCGATATCGCCTGTCATATCGCAAAAGGGGAAGGCCGCAACCGCACCCACCTGTTTATCTCCGAGAGTGACAGTAAAAAGGCTATGGATTTGGATCTGGGTTGGTCCTCGCGACTGCATAACGCATTGGTGGAGGATCATTTGGTTTTGCACTACCAGCCTATCATCCCGGTAGCGCATATCCCTCCCGAGATGTTGTTGGATAACGAGGGGCCGATCTACGATCGACTGCTATCTGTTATTCCCCAGGAGCAGCAGATCAATGAACTCTTGTTGCGTCTCGACGATCCGGTGTGGGGGATAGTCTTTCCCGGTGCATTCCTGCCCACGGCGGAACGCTTCAACATGATGGATAAAATCGATTACTGGGTCGTTAACGCCGCACTAAAGAAGCTGGCGCTGCTGCAGAAGACAGGCTACATGGGAAAGTTCACCATCAATCTATCCGGCCAAACAATCACCAACGAGCAACTGATCGGAGAGATTGCGGAACTGGTGGTTAAGTCTGAGATCGATCCCAGGAAGGTGATTTTTGAGATCACCGAGACATCTGCGGTATCCAATCTTGTCTCTGCCAATGAAATGATAGCTCGCTTGAATGGCCTTGGCTGTCGCTTTGCTCTGGACGATTTCGGCAGCGGCTTCTCATCCTTTTCCCATTTAAAAAATCTACCGGTGGACTTCATCAAGATTGACGGTCTGTTTGTCAGAGGAGTGGCAACGGATCCCAGCGATCGGGCTATTGTTCAATCCATCAACGATATCGCCCGCTCCCTGGGCAAAAAAACCATTGCGGAATATGTAGAGGATGCTGCGATACTGAGATTTTTGTTTGAATCCGGTGTCGACTATGTACAAGGACACTTCCTTTCAAAGCCAATGGACGTTTCCAATATCGAACAACAAAACGATCAAAAAAAAAGTCTCAGTAATGAGGCCTAGACAAACAATATATAACTAAATGGCTGTGCATCGCCATGCTTTTCAAAAGCGTGGCAATCCAGTGATTTATGCGCCATGTCACGATTTTTCATCCCCGCTGCCAGACCTGAACCGCTATTATAGAATGCTATCTATTACAGGTTTAGTGATCCTTCAGCATTGACTGCCGGCGATTCGATGCTGAGTGTCCCTCGAGAGCGGCATGTGGACGGAGGAGTGTGCGATGCAGATCCATCTTGCAGGGTTTGTGACAGGTACGTTATACACCGTCTTGATAATGCTAAGTGGTTGCGGCGGTGGTGGTGGAAGTAACGACAATGATTCATCTATCCCGCTGCAAGTGGATCTGGGGGAGGCCCAAGCGCTTACCCTGACAGATAGCCTGATTCCCAATCCCAGTGTGCTGATGGATGGGGCGCCGGCCGGGGATCAGGTCAGCTATACTTGGCGTCAGACTCTCGGCCCCGATACTGCTACGATCACCGATCCCTCCCTTGCTTCACCGGAGATCACCTTCCCGGTTAATGGCAGTTATGAACTCCTGCTTGAGGTGAGTGATCAGAATCTGGTTGTCAGCGATCGGTTACAGGTAACGGTGAGTAGCATGGCGGCTGGTCTGCCAGGACTCGATGTGAAACCCCTCAACAACGGTCAGTGTGTGGCACCGCAGGATGCCGGTGCCACAAGCGCGGTGCAGCTCTCTATACCCTATCCGTCGCTACCGTCGTTGAGCCCCCTCGTGGGATTGTTCCAGGTGCCCGGGGATAACAGCGAATGGTATGCAGTGCAGCAGACGGGCCAGGTGGTTCGTTTCCACAACGACCCAGCGGTAGATAGCCTACAAGGGTTTATCGATATCAGCGATCGGGTCGACTACGGTGGTGAGAAGGGATTGCTGGGGATGGCCTTCCATCCGGACTATGCCAACAACGGTTTTGTCTATCTCTCCTATACCGCTTCTCCAGCTAGCGGTCTGGAGTCGCGTATCTCCCGTTTCAGCCTCGATGGCGCCACCCAGACCCTCGATCCCGATTCGGAGCAGATCCTGTTGACGGTCTCCCAGCCCTATAGCAACCATAACGGCGGGCATATCGCCTTCGGTCCCGATGGCCTGCTCTATATCGGACTGGGTGACGGCGGATCGGGGGGGGATCCCCAGGGTCATGGACAAAACGTGTCGACCCTGCTGGGTTCGATGCTGCGTATCGATGTGGGGACGGGCATAGGCAGCTACACCATTCCCTCCACTAATCCCTTCGCTTCAGGGGGTGGTGCGGCAGAGATCTACGCCTACGGGTTGCGCAATCCCTGGCGTTGGAGCTTCGATCGGCAGACAGGGGATCTCTGGCTGGGGGATGTGGGACAGAACGCCTATGAGGAGATAGATATCATTTACTCGGGAGGCAATTATGGTTGGAACCTGATGGAGGGCAGCCACTGCTATCCCAGCTCC
>JBEVVS010000246.1:0-20846 GCA_040507005.1 Candidatus Thiodiazotropha sp. | reverse complement strand
TACGATATGCAGATCCATGCGCCAGGTTGGCTTATCCATGAACTGCAAAACCTTTTGGTAGTCCTTCATCCATGATCTGTAGTGGGATTTTAGATTCAGCAAACCCTGGGAAAGAATGAACCCCTGATCCTGGTGTTCGAAATCGCTCTCCAGAATCTCCACATGGGCGATAAATCGTTCAGCAAAATCGGTGATCGTTTCATTCCGCCCTTGCGGCTCAATGTCCTGATTGGTGGCAAACAGGCCAAACTGGTTAGCCACCATGAGACGTAATTCACCGGTGATGCCCATCCATAGCCGTTGCAAAGTGGCAATCTGATTAAGCGCATCCACTTGCTGTTCCAGGGGAAATCCCACATCCACCTCCTGGCGCAATAGTTGAAGTTCGCTGAGAATACCCTTGTTGTGCGGGTACATCTCTTCCAACATCAGATTCATGGCGGGAAACCAGCTCTCCACATCACGCCGCACATCGATCAGATTTTGCACCTCCCGTTCGAGCACATGATTTTCCTCCAGCAAACCCTCGGCCAACGCCCCTTCATCAGTTGGCAGCGCCTGCAGGGAATCAACCAGATCGAGGAGCACTTGTTCTAAGTTGTGTAAGCTATTCTCCGTTTGAACCACGTGGATTGTCAGTGGTTCGTTGAGGATTCTATGCAGGCCGTTTTCCAGGCGATTGAGTTGCATTTGGGCATCCACCAAAACACCGGCAGCAACTGTTCTGGCAGTGATATTGTCAATCTGCTTTTGGCTAGTACTGTTTACCAAGCTCCAGCCAAGATAGGCAAAGGTGACCAGTGCCAGGCCGACCAAAACGGAAAACAGCGTATAACGGCCCCGGTAGGAATTTAGATCCACTCTAAGATCTTTAACGCTCCACATATCCATTGGTTCTTATTAGTTGTTTCATTACAGTGCGTTATGACTATTCATTATGATTCCGCCCTATCTACATTGGGTAAGCACAACGTCGCCGAGAAGCAGACACATACCTAGCGTATACAGTCAAGGGTATGTCATTAATGAATGAAAATACCGAACTAATAATAGGGGAATTCGTCCACTAATGCAGCCGGGGGATCAGCTGAGGTTGGATCGAGAGTGGAAATCGATCCGGCGGAGATCCACCGATCAGATCTCCGTCAGGCTGCCTTCGAACACAATTTCATTGCTCGGCTTCTGCTTAGGCAACTGATCTGTCTGTTCTATAGATACCTTGAAACGATGCTGATCGCTTAGGCTCATCGGCAGATCCATCTGCATACTGCCGTCATGTGGCAACAGGCCCAAAGGGTGAAGTTGACCCTGCTCGTCCTCTATCCATAACTGACAGACCTTGCCCTTCGGTAATGGCGTGGGCTCTACAGCCTTCACTTTCAGATAGGGTTCGCGGTGGGTTGCGCCTACCAGCCAACCGGGCTTTGATTGATCATTCAGGACCACCATGATGCTATCCATCTCCATCGACCGCTGCTGTGTGGTCAGGAGTGCCGCACCCAGAACCAAAACCAGGCTCGCTGCAATCATGCCCAGGTTGCGCCAGAAGCTCAGACTGTCCCAAAAACCGCTTGTGGTCTCGCTGTTGGTTTCAGCAGGTTCTATTCGTTTTGAGATTTGATCCCAAACCGCATCGGGCGGTGTTACGGGTTCGATACCATCCAGCATCGGCGATAGACGGCGGTGCCAGGCATCAACCTCGTCCTGCAGCTGCATATCCATTTGCAGGCGCTGTTCGAAATCGATGCGCTCCTGACCCTGCAAGGTACCGAGTACATACTCACCCGCAAGGATATTCAATTCATTTTCAGGCATCATGATCTAGACACCTCCTCAATTGATCCAGACCTCGACGTATCCATGTCTTGATCGTACCCAGCGGTGTCTCAGTATAGGCCGCCAGTTCTTCATGGGTCAGTCCCTTGAAATAGGCCATAGCTATCACCTGCCGCTGTTGCTCTTTCAGCGCTTGCAGACATTTTTCCAGACGCCTTCCATCGTCGCTTTGACTAAGTCCATCCAACGGCAACGGATCGCTGTCAACCTGTTCCGGAAAACCCTTATCGTCGCTCTCCGTGATCTCCCGTTTACGCTTGCGCAGCAGATCCAAGGCTTGGTTTCTCGCGATTGCGGACATCCAGGTCAAGGGGGCCGCCAAATGGGGGCGATAGTTGCCCGCATTGTTCCAAATCTTAATGTAGGCGTCCTGTAAACAGTCCTGCGCCAAATCCTCTCTAATCAATATACGCAGCACCACGCCATATAGTTTCGCCGAAGTGCTGCTGTACAGACGGGAAAATGCCTTACGATCATTCAGAGCCGAAGCGGCAAGCAACCCTTCGAGCTCCTGATTGCGCAGCCGCATGGCTTCCTGTGGATCAATGTCTCCATGCGCCATGGATCCCCCCAAGGGATATAAACCTGCCACAAGGTTACTGGCCTGGCGCCATGGCGGCAAGAGGAATTGGCAACGGTTAACGACAGCAGCCTGAGGATGGGTGGATAAACAATGCACAGATCCACCTAATCCTCTTCCCGGGGTTCTCCCATGTAACCGGAAAACTTCAGACACTGCTTGCCATTGACCTCAACGATCTGCACGGTCTCTCCGCCCCCACGACCAAATCCCTGTACCACCGCCTCAGTAGGCGATACGGGTTGCAATGGCACTCGAATCAGACGATCACTCAGATGGGGCGCCCGATAGTGGAGACAGAGCACACCATCCTGATCGCTTAATTTAAGATCCTGAATGGAGAACTCCCCATCCGAATTGATAGTGCGATAACTGCCTAATCTTTTTCTCCACACCGACTCCCATTGATCGACTTCGACCCTGTTGCCGAGCAAGATCTCATTGCCGTTCCGATCCGCCACCAGGACATCCATGCCGTTGATCTCTGTTTCGCGTAATCGCAGATCTCCCAACACACGGTAACCATCCGGCAATTGCCTGATGCTTTCCTGCGTCAGCCCCAAACTGCCATCCTCGAAACGCACCAGATCGAGTATGCGCTCGATAATGCAGGCACACAGCCTTGGTTGTTCAGCATCAACCATTAACAGCCCCAGGTCGGTGGCATAGGCACCCGACGGCGTGTCATAGCCGTCAGCACGACGTTGTGCAATCTGACCCTGCGTTTGATCCGGCACTACACCGCGAGCAGTGGCCGCCAATGCCAGAATGGTTGCTGCCAACTCTTTGGCGACCCGATTGCTATCGGCGCCATTGGCCAATACAGCGACGCCCAAGCCATGTTCAGGCAACAACATCATTTCCGCACCGAACAACAGGGTCGTGCCGCCATGCCGGACACGCTTCCCAACCACCGGGTGTCGCTCGATAAACCAGCCGAACCCCGGTGCCACACCCAGCGAAACCTGGCCGTCTACCGTCTGTGCTTGAAACATCTGTTTTAACAGCGAATCCGGCAGACCGGGGATATGGGATCCAAGCAAGGCGCTCATCAGCAAGCCAAGATCCTCCCCAGTGGTATAGAGGCCCAATGCGGGGGTGTCTCTAAGGGGTGGTAGGGGCCTGCTCTGGCCGTCCAGGTGTCCCTCGGATAATCTGGCCTTCGATGCAGCTGAAAGCACAAATTCACTGCTATGCATACCCAAGGGATTGAACAGGGCCTGTTGCACGACATCTGCATAGGACCGGCCAGTACGCTCTTGTATCAGGTGTCCCAGCAGGTCATAACCGATGTTGGAATAGTTATAGACCCTGTCCGGGTCGTAGGCGGCGTACTCATCATGCAACAGGGTAGTCACCTTGGTGAAGGGGGTGTCCGTGTACATCCCCTTGCGCAGGTCGCTGGGGAGTCCACTGCGATGGCTCAACAGTTGCCGGGGGGTCAGGGGTGTTGCATCTTGCTGGTGATGGCGTATGGAAAAGTCCGGCAGTTGATCCTGTAGCGCCAGATCCAGGTCGATCCTGCCCGCTGCAACGAGTTGCATCACAGCAATCGCAGTGACAGGTTTGGTCAGGGATCCAACCCTGAACAGGGTATCGATATCGACCCCCGCTCCAGTCCGGCTGCTAGCGACACCGAAACCTTCAAGCCAAAGGGGCCCTTGTTCATCCACAAGAGCAATACTCAATCCCGGTACTATCTCTTCCTCCAACAACCGGGTTATCAATTTAATCGACTCATCCCGTACGACTGTCATCTCACCCTGAGGGAGGAGCCGGTTCTGATCGGCCTGATGGTTAAGGGTGGCGCAGGATGAGAGCGACAGCACTATCAACAGTGCGGGAAATGGCAGGAGTATTGGCGGCACAGATCACCTCTATCTGATCAAATATGGACCAACTAACCCAATCGACTGAGCCCTATTCCTTGCGGCGGAGTAAGTCGCACCTATACAACCTTTACGACAGAGATTGAGAGTTGGATTCAATCCATAGAGGTAAATTCAACAATTTTATGTTGAACCGCACATCATATTTATCACACCAATCAGGTGGATTATAATTTTTTCTTCATATTACAGTTAGTTAAACATCATCATCCAAACAGAACCAATGATCCACAGGTGTTGCCCGGGAGCAGGCATTTGGCGGGGCAGAGAGCCCCGCTCAAATGGATGACCCATTACCAATCTACCTGCGCACCCACATCGATCAGGCTGCTTGCATAGGCATCTCGGAAGCCGGGCTGTTCCTTGTGGACACGTTGTGAGAAGCCCTCTGAGTAGAGAAAAGAGCTAGCATACTGATCACCGATTCCGGGTTGCACCGCCGTGGGCAGAGTGTTCGACTCGGAGAGACCGATATAGCTGTCGTGATTGTTACCGATGACCCCGTACAGATCGTCATAAGAGGTAGCATAGAGATTGCTGGACAAGATCAGGGCGGCGCTTGCTAATAGAATTTTCATTGTAATATTCCTCGTATAGTCAGGTTGTTAGAAACAGAAATATGCTGCGTTCAAACATCTATACGAGGGCTATCGTGGATCGGATTCAAATACCCGACATTCTGGGTCTGTTTTTACCCTGATGCCTCTCATCCGCCTAGGCAGGGAACACCCCTGTGACAATTCATGCGATGGTCATAATTCTGCAATATAGGCGTGGCATTCTGTAGTCATCCACAGACTGAGGGTTACTCTACCCTCTGCGGGGACCAAACCATGCGCAGCGATACTCACACCTTGAGACCCTATAAGAATCCCACCTACATCGATTACCTGGTTGGTTGGAAATATCTCTTCGATAAGCACTACAGGAGACACGTCCACAACCGCTGGTCCGATCAGCCCTGGTTTATCTCCGGGACAGAGATACTCGTCGGCATGGGTAGCATCCTAATCTCAACCGCGCTTGGCGCAGTATTGACGTTTATCATCTGGGACTATTGGCTGAAGTAAACAGACAGGCATAAAAAAAGGGGCCTGATCGGCCCCTTTTTTTGTTGCCTGGTAGGTATCAGGCCTCGTCAACCGCCTTCATGCTGAGACGAATACGGCCCTGCTTATCCACCTCCAGCACCTTGACCTTAACCATATCGCCCTCGGACAGCTTGTCGCTGACCTTCTCTACACGCTCATTGGAGATCTGGGAGATGTGGACCAGTCCGTCCTTGCCCGGCAGGATGGTGACAAAGGCGCCGAAATCCATCAGTTTGGCTACCTTGCCCTCATAGATCGTACCCACCTCCACATCGGCGGTGATCAGCTCGACACGCTTGCGCGCCTCCTCACCGGCAGATTTATCCACCGAGAAGATCTTCACTACACCGTCATCGGTGATATCCACAGTGGCGCCGGTCTCTTCGGTAATGGAACGGATGGTCACCCCGCCCTTGCCGATAACATCGCGAATCTTGTCCGGGTTGATCTTGAACTCGATGATACGTGGTGCATGCTCCGACATCTCGTCACGATGGGCATTGATCACGCTGTTCATCTCACCCAGGATATGCAAACGGCCCTCTTTGGCCTGATCCAGGGCGATCTCCATGATCTCCTTGGTGATACCGTTGATCTTGATATCCATCTGCAGGGCGTTGATGCCCTGATCGGTTCCGGCCACTTTGAAGTCCATATCGCCCAGGTGATCCTCATCGCCCATGATGTCGGTGAGGACAGCAAACTTGTCACCCTCTTTGATCAGACCCATGGCCACACCGGCCACCGGTGACTTGATCGGTACACCGGCATCCATCAGCGCCAGGCTGGTACCACAGACCGATGCCATGGAGGAGGAGCCGTTGGACTCGGTGATCTCGGAGACCACACGAATCGCGTAGGGGAAATCGCCGATGGTGGGCATACAGGCCAGTACGCCACGTTTCGCCAGACGACCGTGGCCGATCTCGCGACGCTTGGGGCTACCCACACGACCGGTCTCACCGACACAGAAGGGAGGGAAGTTGTAGTGCAGCATGAAGTGCTCACGACGGGAGCCCTCCAGGGCGTCGATGATTTGCGAATCACGCTCGGTGCCCAATGTGGTGACCACCAGGGCCTGGGTCTCGCCACGGGTGAACAGGGCGGAACCATGGGTTCTCGGCAGTACACCTGTGCGCACGTTGATCGGACGCACCGTGCGGGTGTCACGACCATCGATACGTGGCTCACCGTCCAGAATACGTCCCCGAACAACACACTTTTTCAGCTTTTCGATGGCCCCTTTGACCTCATCGGCACTCCAGCGTGCTTCAGCCTCATCTTCCGGGCAGAGCTTTTCTACGGTTGCTGCCACAACCTCGTCGATGGCCCCATAGCGATCGAGCTTGTCAGCGACCCGATAGGCATCACCGATACCCTGGGCAGCTTCAGCCTCCACAGCTGCGGTAAGCTCCGTGTCCACTTCCGGTGCGGCGAACTCGGCTGCTGGCTTGTTGACTTCTGCAGCCAGCTCTTTGATCGCTTGGATGACGATCTGAAATTTCTCATGGCCAAACAGAACCGCACCCAACATAACCTCTTCCGAGAGCTGGTTCGCCTCGGATTCCACCATCAATACCGCCTCTTCGGTACCCGCCACAATCAGGTCCAGGTCAGAATCGGGATTCAGGCCGGTGGTGGCGGCGTTGAGGATGTACTCACCATCCTTATAGCCGACACGGGCAGCGCCCACCGGGCCCTGGAAGGGCAGTCCGGAGATCGCCAGGGCCGCGGAAGTACCGATCAGTGAGGGTATCTCCGGGTCTACGGCCGGGTTCAGGGACATCACGGTAATGATGACCTGGACCTCACTGGTGAAGCCTTTCGGGAACAATGGACGGATCGGACGATCGATGAGTCTGGCGGTGAGAATCTCCTTTTCGCTGGGACGACCTTCACGGCGAAAAAAACCGCCGGGGATCATGCCGGCGGCATAGGTCTTCTCTTGATAATCCACAGTCAATGGAAAAAAGTCCCGTGGCACGCTGCTCTTGGCTTCAACCACGGTTACCTGAACCACGGTGTCGTCCACATTGACCATGACTGCGCCATCGGCCTGCCTTGCTATCTCACCGGTTTCGATGGAGACCTTATTGTCTCCCCATGCAAATTCTTTTTTAACTAATGTCACTTTGGAATCCTTGGATAGTTGATGTTGCAGGACGGATTAGCGACGCAGACCAAGACGGCTGATCAGCGTTTTGTAACGCTCTTGGTCCTCACTTTTCAGATAGTCCAAAAGCTTGCGACGAGAGTTAACAAGCCGCACCAGACCTTGTCGGGAGTGGTGGTCCTGTTTGTGTTCTTTGAAGTGCTCTGTGAGCTGAGTAATACGGCTGGTCATCAGAGCGACCTGTACTTCCGGAGAGCCGGTATCTCCGGGGGTCCGCTGATAGGCTTCGATGACCGATTTCTTTTCTGCTGCACTCATTGACATGACGTTTCTCCTCTTGGTTACGTCGTTGAAACTGGCCCCATTTAAGGTCTACCCGACAATGAGTTCAGGCAGGCCGGACCGGTGAAAAACCGTTTTTTCCAGGCTCTAGCTGGAAAGATCGCGTAGTATGCGCGTTCTGGGCCGCCACAGCAACCCAATATCCCCTGTTTGTGAAGAAATTCTTTCTGCAATTCAATTTGTTACCTGCATGAGCCTTTTCGGCGCCACGCGGCCATCATCGAGAATCTGGCCAACACCGAGAAAATCGGTCTCATTGGTATAGAGCCGCACCCAACCGCTGGTGGGGGCATTCGGCACCAGGATCGGTTGGCCCTGCTTCATATAGAAGGTGGCATCCGCTGACAGCTCCACCTGGGGCCATTCGGCCAATGCGCTCTCCAAGGGCAGCAACCAATCATCCATCTCCTGAAACAACTTGTCCGAGAAGGCCTGCTGCACCTGGCCCAAGGTCACCATCGACTGATCGTCGTATGGCCCGACCCCGGTACGCCGCAGACCACTGACATAGGCCCCGCAACCCAGCTGCTTGCCGATATCCTCTGCAAGAGTCCGCACATAAGTACCCTTTGAGCAGTGCACATCCATCTCAAACTCGGGCAGTGAAAAATCGATCAACTGCAATGAATGGATAGTGATGGCACGGGGCTCTCGCTCAACCTCCACGCCTTTACGCGCCAGTTTGTAGAGTCGTTCGCCCTGATGCTTGATGGCGGAGTACATGGGCGGCAGTTGTTGCTGCTCACCCAGAAAATCGCTCAGGGTATTGCGTAACATCGTTTCCGTGACACCGCTGGGATCGGCCTGGTGCAACACCTCGCCTTCCGCATCGGCGGTGGTTCTGGTCTCTCCCAGCTTGACTCTTACCCGGTAGTGCTTATCCGCATCCAACAGAAATGCAGACAACTTTGTGGCCTCGCCAAAGCAGATCGGCAACAGGCCGGTGGCGAGGGGATCAAGGCTGCCCGTATGTCCCGCCTTTGCAGCTTTATAGAGGAATTTCACCTCCTGCAAAGCCTTGTTCGATGTCATACCTTCAGGTTTGTCGAGCAGCAATACACCACTGATATTGCGCCCTCTGTTGCGACGACGTCCCATACTTATACTCTAATTCGCTAACTCGTGAGAAAGGATCAATCCAGGTCGGTGTGGTTTTCCTTCACCGCTTGATCAATCAAGGTGGATAGATGCTCCCCCTGCTCCACAGAGGTATCGTAGACGAAACTCAATTTCGGTATCGAGCGCAACTTCATGTGCTGGCCCAACAGCCAGCGCAGATGACCAGCCATTTGGTTAAGGTGCTCGACACTCTCCTTCTGGGAAAGGGAAGAAGACAGGGTGGTGAAAAATATCTTGGCCTGAGAGAGATCCCGGACCACCCGGGCCTCCTGGACAGTGACCATCCCCAGAGCCGGGTCCTTGATCTCTCGTCTGATCAGCCCCGCCAACTCCCGCTGCAGTTCTGCACCGATTCGATCTGTTCGTTTAAAATCACGCGGCATAGTATGTTAGACGCTTCGCAACACTTCTGTACGTTCGAAGACCTCGATCTGGTCACCCACCTGCACATCGTTGTAGTTCTTTACACCGATACCGCACTCCATGCCGTTCTTCACTTCCGCCACATCATCCTTGAAGCGGCGCAGGGACTCCAAGGCACCCTCGTAAATCACCACGTTGTCTCGCAGTACACGTATCGGATTGTTTCGTTTCACCATGCCTTCGATGACCATGCAACCGGCAATCGCGCCAAGCTTGGAATTGCGGAACACATCGCGCACCTCGGCCAGCCCGATGATCTCCTCGCGAATCTCCGGTGAGAGCATGCCGGAAATGGCCTTTTTCACATCATCGATGATCTCGTAGATGATGCTGTAGTAGCGCATATCGATGCCCTGCTCTTCAACCACCCGGCGCGCACCTGCATCGGCACGTACATTAAAACCTATAATGATGGCATTTGATGTCACCGCCAGGTTGGCATCGGATTCATTGATACCACCGACACCGGAAGCGACCACACCTACCTTCACCTCCTCCGTGGAGGTCTTGGCCAATGCCTCTTTCAAGGCTTCGACACTGCCTTGAACGTCTGCCTTGACGATCACATTCAGGGTCTGGGTCTCACCCTCTTCCATCTGGGTGAACATCTCATCCAGCTTGGCCGCCTTCTGCGCCGCCAGACGGGTATCCCGCTGCTTGTCGTGGCGCAGTTCGGCGATCTCCCGAGCCCGGCGTTCATCGCTGACCACGCGTACATCGTCACCTGCCTCCGGGGTGCCTGAAAGACCGAGCACCACCACGGGTATGGAAGGCCCTGCCGACTTGATGGCGCGCCCGTTCTCATCGAACATCGCGCGTACGCGACCGTACTCCTTGCCTGACACGATGACATCGCCGCGATTCAAGGTACCCGACTGCACCAGCACGGTGGCGACGGGTCCCCGACCCTTGTCCAGGGAGGATTCCACGATCGATCCCGTGGCGTTGCCGTCCTGCACCGCCGTCAGTTCCAGCACCTCGGCCTGCAACAGGATGGCATCGAGCAGTTCGTCTATCCCTTCGCCGGTCTTGGCGGAGACCTTCACGAACATGGTGTCACCGCCCCAATCCTCAGGTATCACCTCCTCTTGTGAGAGCTCCTGAGTGACCCGGTCGGGATTCGCTTCCTCTTTATCGATCTTGTTGATGGCGACAATCAGCGGCACCTGTGCCGCCTTGGCGTGTTGAATCGCCTCCTTGGTCTGAGGCATCACCCCGTCATCGGCAGATACCACCAGGATAACGATATCCGTCACTTTGGCGCCACGGGCCCGCATCGCGGTAAAAGCGGCGTGTCCCGGGGTGTCCAGGAAGGAGACAGTGCCCTTGTCGGTATCGACATGATAGGCACCGATGTGCTGGGTAATGCCACCCGCTTCACCCGCCGCTACGCGACTGGTTCGAATATAGTCCAGCAGCGATGTCTTGCCGTGATCCACATGTCCCATGATGGTGACCACAGGGGGTCGTGCCACAGCCTCGCCGGCCGCCTCTTCCTCTTCCATGCTCAACAGATCGGCTTCAATATCTTCATCCCGCTGCAACACCGGCACATGTCCCATCTCCTCGACCACGAGAATCGCCGTGTCACGATCCAGGGGTTGATTGATGGTCACCATCATGCCCATTTTCATCAACACCTTGATGACTTCAGCGGCCTTGATAGACATCCGCTGGGCCAAGTCGGCCACGGTGATGCTCTCAGGTATCTTGACTTCATGGACCACCGGGCTGGTGGGACGCTGAAAAGCGTGTTGCGCGTCACTGCCCGCCGCGGCGGTGGTTCTTCGCTGCTTGGCGGGTTTTTTCTTACGCCGCCCCTTCGCTCCATCAGCCACGTGCAGCTCTTTACGCTCCAGACGCTGCTCGCCCTCGAGCTCCTTATCTTCACGCTTGCTCTCTTTACGTCCCTTCTTGCCGCGTCCTGACTCGGGTTTGGGCGCAGGTTGTTCCGGTTCTACCTTGACCGGCTCTTCCGCTTTCAGTAACTCCGCTTCCACCGCCTTGCGCGCGGCCTCTTCTTCAGCGGCTTTCTGCGCAGCCTCCTCTTCGGCTTTCTTGGCTGCTTCCTCTTCGGCCCTTTTTGCCGCCTCGGCAGCTTTGCGGGCTTCGATTTCGGCCTCGACGGCGGCCCTTTCCCTTGCCTGTTCGTCGAGAGCCTTGCGCGCCTCTTCCGCCTCTTTTGACTTACGCTCGTCAGTTTCCACGTTGGCGCGTTTCACGTAGGTGCGCTTTTTTCGCACCTCTACGCTGACTGTCTTGGCAGGTGTCGACGATGCACGACTCATGGTACTGCGTGAAGCGGTGGGCTGACGTAATTCACTGACGGTTTTACGACGCAAAGTGACCTTGCTAGGCGCTGTCACACCGGCACTCTTTTTCTTCCCATGACTTTCGCGCAGATAGTGCAACAGTTTGGCTTTTTCCTCATCGGATATCCTATCGTCAGGCGTTTTGGCCTGGATACCCGCATCCTCCAGCTGTTCCATCAAGCGATCGGCAGGGATACCAACGACATTTGCAAGTTGTGCTACCGTTACTTCACTCATACATCAGGCCTCTTGAATTTGCCTTATCCATCTATTCCTAATTTATACCTACATACCGGACTCTCACGCGGTTTAGGGATTCACAACCACTTATTTCGCTTCTTCAAACCAAGGTGCTCGGGCCGTCATGATCAGCTCTCCTGCACGATCCTCATCCATACCATCGATCTCCATCAGATCATCGATGGACTGTTCAGCCAGATCCTCCATTGTGACTACACCCTTGCCTGCAAGTTTAAATGCGAGTTGCTTGTCCATGCCCTGCATGGTCAAGAGATCTTCAGCGGGTTCGCGAAACGCCTCTTCGTTGGCGATAGCCCGAGTCAACAGAAAATCCTTGGCCCGGTTGCGCAGCTCGTTGATCAGATCCTCATCAAACTCTTCGATAGTGAGCATCTCCTCGATCGGAACGTAGGCGACTTCATCAACACTGGTGAATCCTTCCTGAACCAGGATTGCAGCCACATCCTCATCCACATCCAACTGCTCCATGAAGTTATCCATGAAACCCTTGGCTTCGGATTCACTCTTCTCCGCCGCCTGGGCCTCATCCATGACATTCAACTCCCAGCCGGACAACTGACTGGCCAAACGCACGTTCTGACCACCGCGACCGATGGCCTGGGAGAGATTCTCTTCGCTCACCGCCACATCCATGGTATGCGAGTCTTCATCCACGACGATGGAAACCACATCAGCCGGCGACATGGCATTGATCACATATTGCGCCGGGTTCTCATTCCAAAGAATGATATCCACACGTTCTCCGTTCAACTCATTGGAGACCGCCTGCACCCTTGAGCCGCGCATACCCACACAGGCGCCCACGGGATCGATACGTTGATCGTAGGCCTTGACCGCAATCTTGGCGCGCAGGCCCGGATCCCGGGCGGCGCTCTTGATCTCGATCAGACCTTCACCCACTTCGGGCACCTCGAGTTTGAACAGCTCGATCAACAGCTCCGGCATGGTGCGGCTGATGAAGAGTTGCGGACCCCGGGGCTCGGAGCGAATTTCGTAGAGATAGCCGCGAATACGGTCACCCACCCGGATCGATTCCTTGGGAATCATATGTTCACGGCCGATGAAGGCCTCCGCATTGCCTCCCAGATCGAGAAAGACATTGCCGCGATCGATACGCTTGACGACGCCGGTTACCAGCTCTCCCTCGCGCCCTTGGTAGGCCTCGACCACCTTCGCCCTCTCGGCTTCCCGGACCTTCTGCACGATCACCTGCTTCGCGGCCTGGGCGGCGATGCGACCGAACTCAATGGACTCGATGGGCTCTTCGACGAAATCACCAATTTGGATATCGGGATTTTCCTCTTTGGCCACATCCAGGATAACCTGGCGCAGCGGCGCATCCGGCTCATCTTCCGCATAGGTCTCAACCACTTCCCAACGGCGAAAGGTATCGTAATCGCCCGTGGTCCTGTCGATTGCCACACGCACCAGAATATCGTCACCGTGACGTTTACGGGTGGCGGATGCCAAAGCGGCTTCAATGGCTTCAAAGATGATCGTCTTTCCAACATCCTTCTCATTGGAAACCGCATCTACGACCAGCAATATCTCTTTACTCATCAATTGTTTCCCAATTTAAATATCCGGTATCAAACGTGCTGAATCTATCAGGTCAATCGTTATCCCATGGAGTTTTCCATCTTCCTCGATCAGAACCTGATTCTCGGCTACGCCCCGAAGTACACCGCTGAAACGGTGTCGACCTTCAATTTTGGTGTGGGTCTTTACCCGCACCTTACTTCCCTGGAATCGCTCAAAATGCTCCCGCTCAAACAGGGGCCGATCCAAACCTGGTGAAGAGACCTCAAGCTGATACTGCTCCTTGATCGGGTCCTCCACATCCAGTACACCGCTGATCTGGTGACTGACCTGTACACAGTCATCGACACCGATGCCATCGGCATGATCTATGTAGACCCTCAGCAATGCGCCGCCTTTGCCCTGCCCGGTCATCTCCAAGCCAACCAACTCGTAGCCCAGCAGCTCGACTTCAGCACGCACCAAGGACTTCAATTTTTCCGGAGCCGATCGCATTTCTTCACCGCATAAAAAATGGGCACATGGCCCATCCGATGTCTTCGATAACCGATGCCCAGGCTGATTCAGATCCCTGCCAGGGCATTCGCGCGAAAACAAAAAAACCCCGCTATCGGGGCTTTATTATAGTTATTGCAGCGGATCAAGGCGCTTCAGGCCGATACACAACCACAAATTCGACGCGAAGAATAGCACAGGCAGCACGCCTTCGCAATTAGGGTATGAGAAGAAAACCTAGGGCAGCCAACCCCCTGCGGCCTGCACCTGCTCACTGTTGCCCGGGCGGCTGAGCCAGGCAACCACAGCCAACCGCTCTGCATCGTCCACCGAAAGTTGGGGCCAGGCAAACCGCCAACCCTCTTGCTGCGGCTCTGTTTGCGCATGACTCAAGACCACGAAACTCTCCTTCAGGGTCTTGCCGTGGTTTTCACCCCCGCCGATGGGGCTGGAGAGACCGAATCCGAGGATCGCAAAATGGGCCTCCAATTTAACTCCATTTAAATGGGGCTGGGGCGAGAACTGGAGACTGGCCCCTCTCCCGGGTTCCACCTGCAGGGTCAAGGCGCCGACCGCTTCATTGGCCTGCAGATCGAGCTCAGGCCGGTAGAACCACTGCCGCCACTCCCGTCCGTTGAGGACAAAACCCGGGGTATAGACAGAACGGATCGCTCCCTGCCGGTGATGATCCCGCTGCATTTTGCTGAAGGCCGGGGAGGCAAACCTGTCCGGCCAGCCTAGGTTGTCCCAATAATCCACATGGAATGCCAACGGGATCAGCTGCTGCCACAAACCCGGATGGGTTTCCAGTTTCCGCAGCCAGGCATCGGCAGGGGGACAACTGCTGCAGCCATGGGAGGTGTAGAGCTCCAGCAGGTTGACCCGTTCCACAGGACTCTGCAGGGTCAGGGCCTGCAGAGGCTGGGTGACCATGGCCGCCAACAGCCCGCCACCCAGCAACATGCCACGCCAGCCGTTCATGCTTCGGCGGGGATGAACTTCAGGGCGATGCCGTTGTTACAGTAGCGCAGCCCGGTGGGTTCCGGACCGTCGTTGAACACATGCCCATGGTGACCGCCACAGCGGGCGCAGTGGTATTCGGTGCGGGGCCAGATCAACTTGTAATCCTTTTTGGTGCCCAGTGCGCCGGGCAGGTAGTCGTAAAAACTTGGCCAGCCGGTGCCGCTCTCATACTTGGTGGAGGAGGCGAACAGATGGTTGCCGCAACCCGCGCAGGCGTAGATCCCCTCGCGCTTCTCCTTCAACAGCTCACTGGAGCCCGGCCGTTCCGTACCCTCTTCCCGCAGAATGTGGTACTGCTCGGGTGTCAACCGCTCCCGCCATTGCGCATCGGTCAGATCCAATTTCTCTGTCTGCATCATCTTCTCATCCTGTCTGGCTAATACCGACTGACCCACCACTGGCAGCAGGGCCGCCGCACCCAACAGCCTAATCAAACTTCTTCGCTTCATCACGCTTCTCCTCACACGCGCGACCCCGATATACAGGGATCGCATAGACATCTGACAGGAATTCTAAGCTGAGATTCACCACCATAGACAGGGAAAAAAACGGGGAAATCTGCATTTACACCTAGCAACCCAATCGCTCATGGAAAACAGTATAGGGGCAGATTTTCCGCTTGGGATCACGGAGTTATCACAAAAGCATCACGGCGTTTCCATGCCGGTCAAACAGCATCGCCCAAGCACCACCAGGCCAGGGGTTACTCGCGGTTTTGTTCTGCCTCGCGAATGGCCTTCTGATTCTTATTGATGGTGCGAATGCCCCATGGCAGCAAGATGCCATACACACCCGACATTAGGTACCGATCGCACCGCCGAGCACACCCATGATTGCCCCAATTGCGCCACCGATAAAACCAGCTGTTTGACCATCCATATACTTAAGTACACCTACGTGTGACTGTGATATTTTTAAACAATCTCGTGACGTAATTGCAGTCGCCTATTGGTACTTCATCATTGACGGACACCTGTAGCGGCAATTGCGAACAAATCCATTCATGGATGCCCCCATTGACCATTCAATAGGAATAACCCTGGTTACTCAATCTCGCCTAATGTTTTGAAAACATTTGGAAATTTCAATAAGTCAACCACACCCGCGCAGGCCTTTACAATTTCTGCATCCCGGCGCTCCTTAGACCAACCGATCACATGCTCGCAATACCATTCATCCTCCAATGAGATAAATGCATCCAGAGATCTCGGGTAACCAAGCTCAATATTGGCCGCATATATTTTTCCGATGCCAATCTCGGGAGAGAGAGACTTTTCGATGACTTCGTTTAGCAGCACTTTGACATAGCCTTCGATAGCGGCCTCATCACTCGGCTTAGTGATATGGAGCTCACCCAAGACTTTGTTGAATAGATCATCAGCTTCAAACTCATTGATTGGTTTCAACAAGCTGGCCAGCACTGCCAGGGTGTCGCACTCAACCCCATTTTCCAATAGATACATGGCCCAGGAGACCTTGTATTCCCCTCCACCCGGGTGCATTGCAGCCAATCCAAGTACTTTATATGTGGCTATTATTTGCGCTGATGTAAGCATAGCCCTAGAGATGCTGGCGGGTTACAACAGGTTGCGGATCTCAATCTCAGGACCTGCACAGCAGGCAGGCCCCGAGATCATGTCGAGAAAAAAATAGAACGGAATCAATTATTGAGGAACAACGAAACCAGCCGCGAAAAATTCATCATCCGTAATTTGTTGCTGATCATCAATCGTGCCATCGTTATTTTGATCAAACGTAACTTGGATATTCTCGGTGCCGGCTATAGTGACCTCTATTTTGTCACCTTGATAGATCACCGAATAACTTCCTGAAGATAAACCGGAATTGTTGATTCTAATATCATCCTCTACAGTCGTGGTGTAGGAGAAAGCACTAGTTCCCTTGTCAACAACATCAATATCCCAATATAGATAAGTATCGTTTGTCGAATCATTTTGGTATTTTTCAAAAATCATTCTAGTAAAGCGATAACTTTCATCTTCATAGTGTGGCGCCGGATGATCGGCTGAGTTGGGATTGCCCTTGAAGCTTCCATCGGCCTCGTAACGGTCCGAATTGATACCTGAAACATCCGCCTCGCCAAGCTCTTCTTCCTTAATACGCAAATTTTGGATGTGAGATACTCCATTCATAGTTTTATTTTCGATAGAATCATACAGGGTTCGCGATTCAATATTGCTAACCTCGCTGTGCTCAACGATATTAATCGACATAGTACCTGCTTGAGCACCGTCACCATCATCACATTGCTGATAAGTCACAGTCATGGTGTCACCAGCACTGACAGACCTATCCGGACCTGACTTTTGTCTATCGAATTGTTTCTCACCACTGATAGTACATGCAGTCACTTCCTGACCGGACTCTGAATAGTAAAGGGACAACTTGGCAAAGGCAGGTTGAACCGCATAAATGCCACCCAGACTTGCCTGGGAAATATAGACGCTTGCCGCAGTGGCCAGATAGTCGTCGGAGGTAACCGGAGTATTCGTATCATTGTTGACATCACTAACATCAGAGACGTCGTCGACAACACCGTCACCTGTACCATCTGTTACTCCATCATCACCACCGCCACCACCGCCGCCTCCGCACGCGACTAAAGCAGTGGCAACAAACAGTGTAATACTCAATTTAGAAAATATACTTTTATGTTTATCATTGATAATGATATCCATTTCAAACTCCTGAAAAGTTCCTTTCGAATGTCAAATAGCGTACCAGTACCGAACGCAGAGCACGCCGGGTCATTCTATTTGATTTATTACTGCAGAAATTGGAATCAGTTCTCGATTAGCGAATTTGAATTCGATGCCACCTCACCCCATCTCGATACTGGCGACCACTACTTGACATGTTTTTATCAGTTGACTAGCAGATGCACCTCCCGAAGAGTTACAGACAATAGCAATATATTCAGACCCAATAATATGTTCAATCCAATCTTTTTCCATTTATACTTTGCCGCATAATTCAAACTGGTAAACAGCAAAACCAGAACAATTATCGGTGAGAACATCATGGATATCATGGCAATTCCCAGAGAGAAAGATCTGGCAATAAACAAAAATCCAACTACCACGATTAACTCTATCAAGTAGATTCTTGTGGTTATTGATAGGGATTTGATATCTATTTTATCCGATACTTTATGCATATAGTGTTAACCTGTACAGCGTGAGAGATCAGTTAACTATTAATTTCTAATCAGATGCCTAATTTAGACGCATGTGAGAATAGACTAAATCTGCTTAGCTTGTTTTATACTTTATTTCGAGCGCCCCTTTTTACCTGTCAATAATGTTTTCTGCTAACTTGTGGAGTCATTAATATGGATTCACTCACCCCCTGGATGGGGGGCATATTTTTCTGCCAAAATCAACGCGTTTTTTAATTCTGCATGTAAATAATCAATCTGTTCGGCCTCAGCTTCCCTGATATTTGTTTCCGCACGATGCTCTGCTGTTTTGTACGCATCACCAACAGAATATTGCTGGTAGCAAGTCGCCTCGATGCTCGCATAGCGTATCTCTTTCTTTTGCAGAGTAATAATATCCAACTTCCCTTCACTGTATTGACGATGTAGGGCGTTGGCCGCCTCTCCCGGATGTTGGTAGATTAAACCATGGCTCAACATGCAGTTTCGCCATTGTTCCAATGCGGCCTGATACTCCGCATCCTGACTGGCAACTGCGACAATATTATTAACTAGAGTTTGCGTAGCAATTTGGTTTTCCATCTGCTTCAGGCTGCTATCATAGATTTCACGTCGCGCATTCGACAGACATGAATTCGAGTCCCACTGGACCTTGCCTCCAGAAGGTAACTCCACAGTAATAATGGAACCCTCTACATCAGTACTTTCCCCATAATTGTCGTCCATACGCCCAAAAAATGCTCTATTCCATGCCTGTTGTTGTTCCGGACTCATATTTGCGAGTAGTTCACCATTAGGATCTGTCTGTGAGTTCGTGTTATTGCTATTTTTGATCGCTGCCTCTTTGTCTGAGTTGAAGCTCTCCTTACTATCGGCATTGATCGGTTGTCCCATTTCTATAGATTCTGCAATGCCATAGCCCTGTGTTCGCGCTGCCTCTATATCACCCGGCTTTGGCAGTATGGGTCCCTGTCCTTCCTGTATGGTTTCGGCGTCAAAGGAATTTGTTATATACTCAAATCCACGTTCATTCATACAAGTTTGGACAAGAGCTTCTTCTGCCTCATATAACAACTGCGATTGCGCACCCGTTGGAACCAGTTCTTTAAGCGGACCCCTGTCATCATTTTGAATAGAAACCTGTTTCACACTAGCCAGTTCCGTAACCAGATCTGGTCCTGGTTCTAACATAACCTCTCGTTCAATCTCACGGGAAGATTTCTGTATAACCGAATCGGCTTTTGGTTTTGTTGTTACATTTTCTTTCACTGGACTGTCATTCTGAGAAGTTCCAATCAAGTAGTGGACAAAAAAAAGTACAATCGCCACAACAGGAAGAAAATAAATAGCCCGAAATGCACTTCGATACGAATTGCTTGAATGGCTCTTTTTCATTGTAAAGTCCTGGGAATTCAGGGTGCTTTTTCTTCTTACGTTTCGAACAGGGCCCGGCTTCAACTACTCTTTGGAATCGGTGTCAGCGTATCTATTTGAAAAGAATTTAACACCGGGCCTGAAAAAAAGTGATGTCAGCGGCGAAACTCACAGCCTCCTGTTGTCCAAAAATTTGAAGAAACAGTATTACGCCACGTCAACCATTGCCCTCTGTAGAGTAAAACACTAAGCCCTGAGGCCCATGACGGATCATGGGCTGAAACCGCATGAAGACAATTATTGTGGGTCCGACCATTATTCCAGAAGAGATCCGCGCGATCATCCCAACCAAAAGCTCCCCAGTCATAGTTGTTATAAAATACTTGACCCCATCGGCTGGTTTCATAATCCTTAAAGCAAGTAGCTCCCGGTGAGCAGATAACCGTACCCGCGTATGCTGATTGAATGGAAAAAAGCGCCGAAATAGTTAATCCTAAAACGGCAATTGCTTTTGAAAATGCTCTCTTATGCTCGATTGAATTCATAGCTTATTACCTTCTGTCCCTAGCTGGTAGCAGTGAAACTTGCTGAGTTGATACATGACGTATGACAAATACGTTATCCAACAATATTATCTATAACTGTAAACAGCTTATTATTTAATACACCTCCTTGATTTTTTTAGGTTAAACAACAAACCTTTTTAAATTCGCTGATCTAAACTAAAACACCTCAATAGACCACCTGATGATAAGCATATTATTAAAGCAATCTACTGTATAAGAATTATGATTAAGTAGCGTTATGCGCTAACACTGGCATCCCAAGTCTAACAAACTAACTTGGAGAAATTTCTATAGGTGAGATTAGATCATTCAGGTGTAACATACTGTGCTTCCTTGCTCTGATCAGAGTGCCGAAATTATAATTTACAGACCACGAGAATATGCTGGTGAATATTGTGTGGAATAGCCAGGAGAAATAAACAAGATTAGATCACACTATCTTTAATACATTGTTTAACTCCCCTAACCATGCATGTGAACGTTCTGTATAAGACCTATTGATATATACAAAGGGATTACGAACCTGAGCTGTGCAGCTTCACAACGAAGGACTACGCGATAAACAGCTCAGTACGCTTCGAATGATTCATGAAATGCGTAACCTGGTTTGTCTACACAAGCTGTCCTTGCACAACTGCAAGGGTCTGATGAGCTGTGACAGTAGGGTTACATACATACCATGCGAACAAAACGTCCATACTGGCA
>JBEVVS010000218.1:0-20871 GCA_040507005.1 Candidatus Thiodiazotropha sp. | reverse complement strand
GGGCTGCAGCAGCAGATCCCGTGCCTGGTCCGGGTGTTGGCCGGGAAGGATTTCCAACGCGGGAAAACCTATGGCTCTGCCATGGCTCTGCTCAATCCGCTGCGCCAGGCCGGCCGCCTGATGAGCGGCCCGTGTCACCAGGATACCCTTGTCTTTCAAATCAAAATCCGACATGGTCCTCCTATAGGGAAGCCCGGCATGATCACTATCCTTCAGTGGGCGTCATAAAGGGCTTTCAGGATACCATCCGCCCCCCACTCCAACAGCCGATCAGCCAAGCCCTCGCCCATGGCTTGCGCCTCCTGGGTGGTTCCCTCGACTTCGCCACGGATGATACGGCTGCCATCGGGCTCACCGACCAGCCCCCGCAACCAGAGATTACCCGACTCCAGCATGGCGTAACCGGCGATGGGAACCTGGCAGCCACCATTCAGACGCTGGTTCATGGCCCGCTCTGCAGCCACGCAAAAGGCGGTTTCAGTATCGTGCAGGGGTGCAATCAGATCATTGATCCGTGGATCATCCACGCGGCACTCAATACCCACCGCCCCCTGTCCAATGGCCGGCAGGCTCTGTTCGGGGCCTATCAAGGCGGTTATCCGGGACTCGAATCCGAGCCGTATCAGACCGGCAGCGGCCAGGATGATGGCGTCATACTCACCCTCATCGAGTTTACGCAGACGGGTGTTCACATTGCCTCGCAGGGACTTGATCGTCAGATCAGGGCGCATTTCAGCCAACTGGCATTGCCGGCGCAGACTGGAGGTCCCCACGCAGGCCCCTTGGGGAAGTGCGTCGATAGTTTGTAAACGGTTGGAGACAAAGGCGTCCCGCGGGTCCTCGCGCCGCATAATTACCGGCAGATGCAATCCCTGGGGCAACTCGACCGGTACATCCTTCATGGAGTGTACGGCGATATCCGCCTCTCCACTGATCAAACCCTGTTCCAGCTCCTTGATAAACAATCCCTTGCCCCCGATCTTCGCCAGCGGGGTATCGAGGATCCTGTCACCCTGGGTGGTCATCCCCATCAGCTCGACTTGAATCCCCGGATGGGCCTTTTTCAACTCAGCAGCGACATGCTCTGCCTGCCACATAGCCAGGGGTGATTTTCGGGTGGCGATGGTTATCGTCTGGGACATGAATGGGAGGCCTCAAAATTCGGAAAGGGTACAACGCAGCGTTTGTGGGCTGATTCTGCTTCTCATGGATGGGGGCCTATGCTAAAGCCTGTGAGGCGTACACGCAATTATCCGATGCCGGTCATCGGTCTACTGCCGGTCATCGATCAGGGTTCACAATTTCCCCTTGCCATAGTAGTGCAACAACGCCTCAACCCCCTTCATGCCCTGCCTGCGCAGCAGATGAGCAAGCCGATCCGACATCTCCTCATCCCCCAGATTGATCCCTACCAGATAGTCTCTGAGGGTCCAGCGCAGATACGCCATCCAGCGCCCATGCAGCCGCGGCACCCCCGCTTCGGCGGGCTTTTCCGGGTCACCATGACACTCTCGGCAGTAGTAGCGATGCAGACGTCTGCCCAGATCCACAAGGCGCCAATCCGTTGTCTGCTTGGGCGCTGTAAAGGGCTGCTCACTGAAGTAGTCCGCCATCGCGGCCAACTCATCTTCATCGTAGCCCTGGACCAGGCGTCCCATCACTGTGCTGAAGCGGCCTCCATGGCGAAAGGCCCGCATCATCTCGAGCAGATAATCCCGCGGCAACCCGGCCAGAGAAGGAATCGCCGGAGAACCGCTCTGGCCCTGAGGACCGTGACAGGGAAAACAGGACTGCACCGTCAATGGGGTGGCTTGGGGCCGTTCCGTTTGGGGGTCAATGACATCATTTGCCAGGCCCGCGGGGGAAAATTGCTGCAGCCAAACCCAGGTCAGCAGCCAGATGAGCCACTTCCAGGATCTCTCAGTTCGCAGATCGCGGTTGTTGGTCACTCCTCTCCCCGCAATACGCGCCTCACTTCAGGGAGGTGACGTCGGCTGACCTCCAGTCTCTCCTCGCAACCGCGCAGGATCACTCTGGATATACCGTCAGTGCCTTTCTCCAGTCCCGACAGGTGACGACGTACCACCAAGGCGTTCCGGTGGATGCGCAGCAACCAGTCTCCATAGCGCTCGAGCAAGCCTTTCAGGCTCTCCTCGAGCAACAGCTCACCCTCCCCGTGGCGAGCCATGACATATTTGGAGTCAGCGCGCAGATAGATCACCTGGTCCAAGGGAACAGTCCTCAATCCACCCCGATAGCTGGCATGCAGCTGTGGAACGTCTCTCTCATCCGGGGCGGCCGAGATAAGCTGACTTCGGGTCAGACGCTGGCTGCGCTGCAGGGCCGCGAGCAACCTCTCGCGGCGTACCGGCTTCAACAGATAATCCTGGGCAGAGGACTCAAATGCCTCAAGGGCATGCTCCTCATAGGCCGTGGTAAAGACCACCGCCGGCGGCTTATCGCTCTCGGCCAGGCGGCGCGCGGCCTGCAATCCATCCATACCCGGCATGCGTATGTCCATCAATACCAGGTCGGCGCCACATTCGTTGTAACGCTGCAGCGCCTCATCCCCATTGGCCGCCTCAGCGACCAATTGATAGGGACTGCCAAGCTCTTCGATCAACGCAACCAGACGCTGCCGGGCAAGGGCTTCGTCATCCACCACCAATATTCTCACGCGTCCATCCTCCTCGGGCCTGATCGCATTAATCCCACCAGGGATGCGGAATCGCCAGTCTCACCTGATGATCTCCGTCGATGTTCGACTCGGTCAAGCTCGCCTCCACATCGTACACCCCCGCGAGGCGTGCACGAATATTCTCCATCGCCAATTGATTCCCCTCCCGATGGCTGCGCTGGTCACCTTCCGGCAAGGTGTTGCGAATACTCAAATTTATCCGATTGCGTCGATAACGGCCGGTAATCGTGATCGTACCTCCCTGGGCGGCAGGTTCAATACCGTGGTAGACAGCATTCTCCAGCAGCGGTTGTATGATCATGGGCGGGATCTTGGCCTGTTCCGGCAGGTCATCCAGATCCCACACCAGATTCAACCGCTCGCCTATCCGGTAGTGTTCGATACCGAGATACTGGCGCGCCAGATCCAGTTCCTTGCCCAGGGTGGAGAGTTGGCTGGCATCACCCAGGGAGACGCGAAAAAGATCCGCCAGGTCCTGGACCACCTCTTCAGCCATCTCAGGATCACTGCGCGTGAGGCTGGCGATGGTGTTCATGCTGTTGAAGAGGAAATGGGGACGAATGCGAGAGTAGAGGGCCTGCAATCGAGCACTGTTCTCGGCCTCCTCCTGGCGCCGCCACAGGTACTGCAGGTAGAGGTAGTGAAGCACCAGGATGCCAATGATGGCGCTGATACCCAACACCCGCCATATCAGGTCAGTTTGAATGCCCTGCAATATCCCAAGCCCCATGCTGCTGTTCACCCACATCACCAGTTGGGTCACAAGCCAGGCCACCCCCAGCAACAGGAAAAACACACTCAGACCGGCTCGCCAGTTACCCAGTCTATTGAGTTGCGGACGCAGCATGCAGGTCAACACTGCAGTGGTCAGTCCAATCCAGAGCACCATCAGGGAGGTCAGACTCAAGACCGGGAAAAAGTTACTCAGTCGTTCCACCATCGCCAACGAGAGGAGGATGGCGAGCAGTTCACAGATGACAACCACTACAAACACCGGCCGCATGGCACACAGATTGGGGATGAAAATCACCGATCCATCAGCATCGACCGATCGTTTCCGCTCAGGTTGTCTGTCACTCTGCTGCATGCATCCACCATTCCACTTGTGCAACTTTCAAGCTCATCGAGCCAGCTCTATACCAACCACACTCAGGCTATCGGCGATATGGGTAAATAACTTCAAGCCTGTTCGACAACGCCGAATCTATGGCGCGTAGTATATTCGATTACCCTGAAGCACTCGATTTTCCAAGGCTTGTATGCGGCGATCCAACCTACGCTAGGGAAGAGGAATATCAAGTTGCCACTCCTCGGAAACGAAGTAGCGCGCCATGCCGCAATATTCCCGCTCTGCCCTCATCATCTCCTTGAGGCTGTTCAGGGCGATCACCTGAGCGTCACCGGTGGTGATTTCGAACAGCTCCTTAAAGGCCTTGAGCAGGATATATGTCTGATAGCGTTGCGCACGCAGTGCGTCCCTATTGAGCCGCAGTATCTCGATGGTTGGCTCGACAAGTGGTTTGTCCGCATCGGTGCGATGGGTGATATTCACCTCCGCAAGCCCCTCAATCACTTCCCACCTGAATAACTCCCAGGGATCCTCCTGATAGGGATTGGGCAGTACCGCCTGTTCGTCAAGGCATGCCTGGTCATACTGCGCCAATTCGGCATCATCCAAAGGATTGGGGGTCATGCCCCGACTAATGGTTTGCAGTTCGGCATCTGTCGGATTGTTGGGTATCTCCGGCGGCGGCAACTGGTTACCGAGGAATGGGAATTGATCGCTCTTGAAACCGTTACAGATACGGCAAGAAAATAGGTAGTTGTCGTAGCAGTAGGCCAACCACCAGTACATTTGACGCTGTTTGGGTCGAAAATGCTCTACATCCCCAAAGTAGACAGCTGTTGTCGGGGTTTCACAAAATGCACACTTGCCGTGGGATTCTTGCTTCAGGTGATCTTTGGCGAGCTTCCAGAATCCGTCTTTGTAAAATTTATTCTCACCCCTTAGAAACCCCTTGATGAGATCGACGCCGTGATCGACCCGAGCCGGATTCCGGTACTTGGCCTTGACTGTCCTTGATGAGCGATCGCGTTTAAGTTGTATCATGCTGGACTATTGGGTTTTCTTGCGTACCGCCCTGGGTTTCTTCTTGCTTGGCGACTTCTTGGCGGCCTGCTTACGCACAACCCGCTTGGTTGTCTTTTTTTTGCCTTTCGGCGCGTCTGACTTCATGCCCTCTATCTGAGCAATAAGATCCTCGATTGTTTTGCGCTGTTTCTGCTGCGATTCTATGATCGCCTCGTTTCTGAATGAAAGGTCTCGCTCCGGCAAAACACTGAACTGCTCGGCAAGACGTTGCATTTCCCGCTTGTCCAGCGCCGTTTTTGACTTCTTGCGATACAGGGATCGATATTTGTCTTTATCATTGCTGACCCTCACCGAATCAAGTGTTTCCACATTGAATCCGATTTCGAGCAATTCATGGGCCTGCAGTTCCGCGGGCACACCGGGGAAGGTTCTCGCGGAGACTCCACCGCTCTTCTTGTCGCGATACAAAATGACGCATTCATCTGCTTCCAGCTGTTGTGCCGTCAGCACTGAATGAGAGGTTCCTAAGATCTGGAACTCAGGCAATTTATCTTCGATATAGCGACGTAGCTGCCGCTGCCACTTGGGATGCAGATGCGCATCGATCTCATCGATAAGCAACAATCCACGGGTCTGCAGCGGATTTTTATAATCATCGAACGATTCAGTGATTCGATAGAGCAAATCACCTATCCAGGCCGCTACATTTTGGTATCCGTCACTCAGCATACTCAACGGAACCTCGCCATCCGGCGTATCGAACAGCAGATCTCCACTGCGGCGATCGATACGGCGAAACTTCACCTCCGGCAACAGCCCGTTCATGGCATGCTCTATGATCCGCGTACCACGCTCGCCGTCTCGGTACTCCAACCCCATTGCCCAGGACTGCAAGGGGTTTAGGGTAGCGTCCAGGTCGAACAGGGTGGCCAAGGATTGCGCCCGAACCGGGTCATTGCCTCGGCGGCTGATGTTCATATCGTGCATTGCCAGTCGGCGCAATGCGCCATAGCCGACCACAAAGTAGTTGCGTTCCGTATGCGCCAACGCCGAATCGAGCTGATCGAGGCCTTTTCGATTGTGCTCAACAAACCCCGATCTATCCATCCCCTGCTTGAAATGTATCTCGATGCAGCGATCCTCGTGACGCGCTGTCTGAAGGGTGGCGAGGATAGCGGCTTGGTCGCAACCGTTACGTATCCACGAATCGGGTTCGCCGAGCAAGAAGGGCAATGCATCGCTCCCCGCCAGAAGCAAGCCGATGGAGCGCAGCACTGAGCTCTTTCCGGTGCCGTTTTCACCCAGCAGGATGGTCCACTTGCGATTCCCTTGCTTGGCAGCGGAATCCTGAAAATCCAATTGGATGTTCTCGATCGAGCGGATATTTCTAATTTCTACGGATTTCAGAAACATGCAATTTCAACCTGTTGTAATCCATACATTTTGGCTGGACCCCTGACCTCATCCGGGACACCTTTGGCTGACAGCGATAGCAATCTAAGAATAAACATGCATCTGATCCAGGTCCAGTGGCGCTCCAGGGACGAAGGTTGATGGTGATGGGCTTGGCGCTTTTGCCTCGGGTTGTGTTTGACGCTGCTGTAATCACCCGGCGCCTGTTATAATCCGCCCTGCTTACAAATTCAGGATAGCCTTACATGAGCGACAGTCACGCGCCCGCAAAACCCTGGTCCGGCCGATTCAATGAACCCACCGATGCCTTTGTAGAGGCATTTACCGCATCTGTCGGCTTTGACCATCGACTCTACCAATATGACATTCAAGGCTCCATCGCCCACGCCACGATGCTGGCCCGGCAGGGCATCCTGAGTGACGCTGAACGTGACACCATCGTGGCTGGCTTGGAACAGATACGCAATCGCATCGAGCAGGGTGACTTCTCATGGTCGGTCTCACTGGAAGATGTGCATATGAATATCGAGTCCGCCCTCACCGAAGCTATCGGGGACGCGGGAAAAAAACTTCATACCGGCCGTTCACGCAATGACCAGGTTGCCACTGACATCCGGCTCTGGCTGCGGGAAGAAATTGAACAGATACGCAGCGCCATCCTGGGTTTGCAGACAGCCTTGCTTCACAAGGCCGAACTGGAGGTGGAGACCATACTGCCGGGATTTACCCACCTGCAGACAGCACAGCCCGTCTCCTTCGGTCACCACATGATGGCCTGGTTCGAGATGCTGGAACGGGACCGGGAGCGCCTCGCCGACTGCAACAAGCGGCTCAACGTCATGCCCCTGGGTGCAGCGGCATTGGCCGGCACCACTTACCCAATCGATCGCCACCTGACCGCCGAGTTGCTCGGCTTTTCGCGGCCGTCTGAGAATTCCCTGGATGCCGTCTCGGATCGGGACTTCGCCATCGAGTTCAGTGCCGCAGCCAGTATCTTGATGATGCACCTCTCCAGATTCTCGGAAGAGCTGATTATCTGGTCTTCCGCCCAATTTGGATTTATCGAACTCTCCGACAGCTTCTGCACCGGTTCATCCATCATGCCGCAGAAGAAAAACCCGGATGTCCCAGAGCTGATCAGGGGCAAGACCGGGCGTATCTTCGGCCACCTGATCGGACTGCTGACCCTGATGAAGAGCCAGCCACTGGCCTACAACAAAGACAACCAGGAAGACAAAGAACCCCTCTTCGACAGCGTCGACAATCTGAAGGGTTCGCTGAAGGTGTTCGCAGATATGGTACCCGCTATCAACTGTCGTGCAGAGGCCATGCGCCAAGCCGCCATGCAGGGTTACGCCACTGCCACGGACCTGGCCGACTACCTTGTACGCAAGGGAATACCCTTTCGCGACGCCCATGAAGTGGTAGGCAAGGCAGTTGCATTCGGTGTCGCCGAAGGTCGTGATCTATCCCAGATGACACTCCAGGAACTGCAGGGCTTCTCCCCTGAGATTGAGGAGGATGTATTCCGCATCCTTACCCTCGAGGGCTCCCTCGCGGCACGGGATCATATCGGCGGCACCGCCCCCAACCAGGTGCGAAGCGCCATTGCACGGGCCCGGGCGCGGCTCGGAATCTGACAGCGGGATGATACGGCTGCACCATGTCAGTCTACTGGTGGCAGACACCAGGCGTTCACTGGCATTTTACCGTGATCTGCTGGGATTGGAGATCGATCCCGAGCGTCCGGATCTGGGTTTCCCCGGCGCCTGGTTGCAGGTGGGCGATCAGCAGATTCACCTGTTGGAACTCGACAATCCCGACTCCCTCAAGCAGCGTCCCGAACATGGCGGGCGTGACCGCCACACCGCCTTTTTGGTGGATGACCTGGATGCCATCCGCAACAGGCTCGACCAGGCGGGTATCGACTACACCCTGAGTCGATCTGGCCGACGGGCGCTATTTTGCCGTGACCCCGATCAAAACACTATTGAGCTGATCGCCGTATGAGAATCCCTTGCGGGACCTGATGCACAAGGATACCGCCATTCCAGGGCGCCCGTGGGGCGGGATGGGTCAGATTGGATTGGTTTTCACCATCACCAGCAGCGCGAAATAGGTGACAGCAATACCCGCAAGCCCGGCATACAGCATCTTGCCGGCATATCCCGCCCTGTCCCAGTTGCGGGCACAGTAGACGACACTGAAAAGAGGGATCAACAACACCAAGACCCCCCACCAGACGTTCTGCCCGAAGGCATACATAATGGCGAACAGATTGCCAACGAACACCAATGTTCCAGCCACACTCACCACGAGTATCACCAACATCATCATATATTCGTGATGACTTAACCATGTGAGCAATCCATTAATTCCCAGCATTGCACTCCACCTGAACAGCAGTTTCAATTTAGTCGTTAGACCGGAGCCACATATTGTCGCACATGTTGGGTGATAACCTATACCCGGTGAACTACCATTCCTGTAGATCCAACTCTTTAATCACCGCCAGCAAACTCAACCATGCAACAGGCCATCTACCATCAGCACAAGGTAAAAAACAGCCTGCAATCACTGTTATTGATCCTTAGCCTGGGAGGCCTGTGTGCCTGGCTGGCCTGGTTTCTCGGCGGCCTGCCGATGGCCATTGTCATGGCGTTGGTGATAGTGATCTCTTATCAGATCAATCCGGTCGCATCACCGGAGTGGGCAATGCGTCTTTTTCGCGCTCGCAGACTCGATCCCAGGGAAGCCCCTGACCTCTACCGGCTCATGTCGCAGCTGACCCAGCGTGCCGGCCTGGAGCAGGTGCCGGCACTCTACTATCTGCCATCGGATGTGATGAACGCATTTACCACAGGCACTCAAAAGAGTGCTGCAATCGCCGTTTCGGATGGGCTGCTGCGCCGTATGCAGTGGCGGGAACTGGCAGGCGTCCTGGCCCATGAGTTGATGCATGTGGTCAATCAGGATACCCGCTTGATGGCATTTGCCGATCTCACCAGCCGCATAACCGGCTTTCTCTCCTTGATCGGACAGTTGCTGCTGCTGATCAACCTGCCGCTGCTGCTCTTCGGCCAGACTACCCTGCCTTGGCTGCCGATTCTGCTGTTGCTGATCGCACCCACCTTGAGCGCATTGGCACAACTCGCCCTGTCACGGAGTCGAGAGTACGAGGCGGACCTGGGCGCGGCCAAACTGACCGGCGATCCAAGGGGATTGGCCTCTGCCCTGAATAAGCTGGAACCACCCCGGCATCGCCTGCTCGAACGGCTGCTCCACCCGGGCCCGCGCATTCCCGACCCTTCCCTGTTGCGCACTCACCCGCCCACCGCTGAGCGGGTGGCGCGCCTGATGGCGCTCACCCATAGGGATGCCGCCCAGGCGGACGCGGTGATCACTGCTGAGGACCTGCGCAGTCTGCTTGCGCTCAATCCCTATCGCCCGCGCTGGCACCGCAACGGCATGTGGTATTAAATATTCAACTCCCTAACCTCAGCGATCAAAACAGCATGCCCAAAGATAGCCTGGATGACCTCAACCGCCGCTTAAAGGCCTTCGCCCAAACCCGCAATTGGGAGCAATTCCATACCCCGAAAAACCTCACCATGGCGTTGATCGCCGAGTGTGCGGAGCTGGTGGAGCATTTTCAATGGCTGACCCCGGAACAGAGCATGAATCTTCCCCAGGAGAAACAGGATGAAGTCGCCCTGGAAATGGCGGATATCCTGATCTACCTGATCAGATGCGCAGAACGCCTAGATATCGACCTGATCGATGCGGTTGAGCGCAAGATTGCCATCAACGAAGCACGCTATCCGGCGGATAAGGTGTTTGGCGATGCCAGGCGGGCCTCGGAATACGACGATTAGGCCCCCAGGCTGCACCCCTCGCATATCCTTTCCCCAATCTTTAAAGGGTGGAGTCGGGCTGCGACTGACGCTATCTTTGAGAAAAACCATTTAGACAACTCAGTTATGGATTGGAGAAGAGATGAAGAAGTTTCAATGTATCGTTTGCGGATTTGTCTACGACGAGAGCAAGGGCATTCCTGAAGAGGGCATTGCCGCCGGCACCCGATGGGTGGACATCCCGGAAGATTGGGAATGTCCTGAGTGTGGCGTCACTAAAGCTGACTTCGAGATGGTGGAGATGGTCGCATAGCCCGGACAATACCCCTAATGCCCCCATTTATTGCCGGCTGACAGGGACATCCAAGGCCACCAAACGTGCCTGGCAAGCGGATCGGTGGAGGGACCATCAGTGAGGACTTTGCCAAGCTGGGGCCAAATCGAATCACCAGCAAGGCAAGGTTGCCTGGATTAGCCAAATCTATTTCTCCCCAAGTTCATTAAACCCGCCACACATATAGGGCTATTTGGCCGGTAAATGTAATACAAGGCTTGATCACTATTGATAAGCAAATAGATTTTTTTTCCTATATTTACCCCTGCAAGACTACATTCTTGAGCTCAGCTGCCGATAGATAGGGCTGAACATACATAACAATCGCCCGCTAGTGGACAGCGATTCAAGCAATCTTCGAGGAAACGCAAATAATGGATATCGTGCCCTATCTGAAATTGATGGTGCAGAAAAACGGCTCAGATCTCTTTTTCAGCACCGGTGCCGCCCCGCATTTGAAAACCGAGGGTGAAACCCGCCCGATAGGCTCCTCCCCCATGCAAAGCGGGCAGGTCAGAAAGCTCGCATACGGCATCATGAACGATGATCAGATCAAGGAGTACGAAGCCACTTACGAGTGCAATCTGGCCATCTCAGTCAACCAACTGGGCCGCTTCCGGGTCAATGTCTACAAGCAGCGCGGGGATGCGGCGATGGTCATTCGCTACATCAAGGGTGTGATCCCTCCCGTGGAGAAGCTAAATCTGCCGATTATCCTCAAGGATCTGATCATGGAACCCCGGGGATTGGTCCTGGTGGTTGGGGCAACCGGCTCAGGCAAGTCGACCACCCTGGCATCGATGATTGAGCACCGCAATCAAAATGTAGCCGGGCATATCTTGACCATTGAAGATCCCATCGAGTATCTCTACACGCATAAAAAATCGGTGGTCGATCAACGCGAGGTGGGACTCGACACACTCTCCTACGAGAATGCCCTGAAGAATGCCATGCGCGAAGCGCCGGATGTGATACAGATCGGCGAAATCCGTGAAATGCACACCATGCAGCACGCTATCGCCTACGCGGAAACCGGCCATCTATGCCTATCCACTCTGCATGCAAACAACTCAAACCAAGCCCTTGACCGTATCATCAACTTCTTTCCCGACTCAGCCCATCACCAGCTCTACATGGACCTCTCCCTCAACCTCCGGGCAGTCATTTCCCAACGCCTGGTTAAGGGTATCAACGGCCAGCGCATCCCCGCGGTGGAGATCATGCTGCTGTCGACCTACATCTCCGAACTGATCCAGAAAGGGGATATTCACACCATCAAAGAGGTCATGGAACAGGGTACCGAGCGCGGAATGCAGACCTTCGACCAATCACTCTACAAACTCTATAAAGAGGGCAAGATCTCCATGGAAGAGGCACTCTCCCATGCTGACTCGCGCAATAACCTGTCCCTGAAGATACGCCTCTCCGACACAGAAGGCGTGGAGGCCCCGGGCAGCCTTGGGGTGGCCGAGGATCAATTCTGATTTCTTACCCTCCAAGCCACTGAAAAGAGCAGATTAGCTAGACGACCCAAGGGGGTCGTCTGCGCTCAAAGGCAGCCAGCAGAAAGCCCTGATTCGCCCTGATCAAGGCCGCTCCTGAAAACGTTTTAACAGCGATTGTCGAGACACCGGGCTTGGTTAAGCCTAAAGAGTGTGAATTTATCACTGTTCAGGTGTTGCACATCTCATAAGAAATAGCTTCGTTACGTGTAAGACTGGATCAACAATTTCCGGCAAAACCGGTGGATTCAGGGATATACGTATGCGGCGACTGATCACCTTGGCAGGGCGCCACCCGCGGTGGGTTATTGCCACACTTGCTGCCATTACCCTTGCGGCAATGACACAGCTGGCAGACCTGCGTCTCGAGATTACCGCGGAAGGCATGATGGTGGACCATCCGGAGTCGCTGGCGGTCTACGAGCAAAACTTAGAAACATTTGGCAGTGATACGATCACAGTAGTCTACCTGGAAGACAAGGATCTCATGACGCCCGGCAATCTGGCCGCCATCCGCCAGGCGCTGCGTGAAATCGAGGCTATCCCCCAGGTTTCACATACTACGAGCCTATTTTCAATTCGCTATCTGCGTGACGAAAACGGTTTCACCCACACCAGTCCCTACCTGCATAGCGTACCAAATTCCAAAGCCTCAGCAGAAAAAATCTCCGACGCCGCGCTGCTCAACCCACTGGTGGAACGAAATCTTCTCTCCAGGGATGGGACGGTCATGGCGATTAATGTCTATCTGGAGATGGCAGACTACCAAAGTGGCCTCTATGAGGCCGTTTCAGCCGCCTTGGATGCAGCCATTGCACCACTGCAATCCCGGCTGCGTCAGGTCTTTCACCTCGGTGACCCGTCGATCCGTTCTGCCATTGGCGCGCAGATCCGCAACGATTTAAAGAGCATACTGCCACTCTCGTTAAGCGTTCTGATGCTGACCCTCTGGGTAGTCTTTAGACAGCCATTTTTCGCCCTGATACCACTTTTAACCGCAGGTCTAAGTGTGATCTGGACCCTGGGCGCAATGGCTTTCCTGGCAATCCCTGTAAATGTCATGACATCCATCATTCCGGCACTCCTGATCAGTATCGGCTCCACAGAGGATGTACATCTCATCAGTGAATACCAATCCGGGATTCAACGCGGGCTGTCCGCGGCAAAAGCCACATTCAGTATGGCCAGCCACAAGGGCACCGCCATATTCCTGACCTTTTTTACCACCTGTCTCGGTTTTCTATCGATATCGTTGAATAGAATCGATCTCTTACAACAGTTCGGTCTGGTTGCCGCCATTGGACTGGGTTTCAATTTCATCATTACAGCGACACTCGTTCCTGCCTGCCTGCAGGGCCTTTCACTGCGCGCTGAAAAACCCCGGCCGGAAAAATTCAGCGTCTCGGTATTCAGCGCAACAATTCTGTCTTGGATTGACAACTATCCACGCCAGCTGCTGATTGGTCTCGCCCTGCTCACGGCTTGTTGCGGCTATTGGGCCACACAAATCGAGATCAACAACAATGTCATGCAACACTTCCCCTCTAGCTCAACAGTACCTGACCAGGCTGAACTGATACATTCCAGGCTATCTGGCTTAGAGTCATTAATCATCCTGCTGAACGGGAGCGATGAGGCCTTCCTGAAAACCCGCAATCTCAAGCAGCTGCAGCTGTTACAACACCACCTTGAGGAGACCGGGCAATTTGATAAAAGCTTTTCCTTTGCCGACTTTATCGCTGTTGTGCATAGCGGTATCGATGCAGGCATACCGGGTAAGGTATATCTTCCAGAGAGCGACGAAGTCATTGGCAACTATATGTCGTTACTCGGGCACGAAAGTGCCAAGCCCTTTGTCTCAGAGGACTTTAACCAAGCCAGGATAGTCGTTCGGCATGCCATCGGCTCATCCAGGCAACTCAACAGGTTGGTAGAGGATATTCTTGCCTTCGCCCACAATCATCTCGATCCCTATCTCGATATAAAAGTGACCGGAAGCAGCTATCTTAATAGCCAGGCAGTCGACTATATGGCCGAGGGGCAGACTCGTTCACTGATCTTAATGCTGGGTGTAATATTTCTGCTCATAACCCTGTTGCTGGCGAATGCAAGGCTCGCATCGATTGCTGTAGTCTCCAACCTCTTCCCGATAATTGTCTTGTTCGGGGTGATGGGATATTCAAACATTGCTTTGGACACTGGAACAGTCATGGTTGCCGCCATCGCTCTCGGGATCTGCGTCGATCACAGTATGCACTTTGTGGTGCGCTACCAACGCCTTCTAGACGAGGGCGCGACCCCCTCGGCATCCCTCTCACAAACCATCAGACAAGAGTCAAAACCAATTATCATAACCGCATCGGCTCTCACCCTGGGTTTCTCCACGCTGGCATTTTCCGCCTTCCCTCCGGTGTTGGAATTTGGACTGCTCAGCGCACTTGTGATGCTGCTGGCACTGATCGGCACATTTATCCTGACACCTTTGCTGCTACGCCTTTCCACCTCCACCAAAACCACAGACAACCTGCTGTGGTACAGGCCCCAATCAACAAATTCAGGTGCGTTCGGCGGAAAATTGCATTAGCCTATCCCTTGCTGACTTACCCCGCGCAGGGGAGCCGATCCAACACTAGGCAGAGATCCAATTGGTACTGTTCCAACAAATCCTCCAGGTGACACTACCTGTCTTCGGTATCGCCGCTATCGGCTATCTCTACGGTCGCTTGTGCGGTTCCGACATCCTGTCAGTCAATCGAATCAATATGCAGCTCTTCGTACCTGCACTGCTGTTCTATGTCCTCTCCGAGAAGATCCCGGATAGCGATGAGTGGAAAACCATAGCCTGGGGCGCATTCCTTATCGTCATCATCTCCGGCCTCATCTCCTGGCCTCTGACACGGCTGCTGAAGATTCGACCAAGGGTATTGTTACCCTCAATGATGTTTAATAATTCAGGCAATCTGGGAATCCCCTTGACTGCCCTTGCTTTCGGCGACGCTATGCTTCCCCTCGCGGTCGTCGCTTTCGTGGTTACCACAAGCCTCCACTTCAGCATGGGGATATGGCTCGTCAGCGGCCGGATTCATCCCTACGAACTGTTGCGTAATCCGGTGTTCCTGGCAACCCTGGCGGGTGTCTGTGCCTATGCCTTCGACTGGCATATGCCAAGGATCCTGCTACCCGGCCTGGTGATGCTTTCCGAGGTGGCCATTCCACTGATGCTGGTCTCCCTCGGCGTTCGTCTGATTCATATCGAGCTGCGTTACTGGAGGGAGGGGGTGGCGGGAGCCCTGCTCTGTCCATTGACTGGCTTGACGGGCGCCTGGCTGGCCATCCTGTGGTTGCAACCGAACACCCAAAGCGCCGACGTGCTGCTGCTCTACAGTATTCTGCCGCCTGCTGTGATCAACTACCTGCTAGCGGAGATTTACCAGCAAGCGCCACAGAAGGTAGCGGCGATAGTCGCTTTCGGCAACCTGGCGAGCCTTGCCACCATCCCTATCGCCCTGGCTTATATTTTGTGATACCACGCCAGGCATTCGGCTGGAATGTGGAGGATTTATATGGCAAATTGTTCACCATAAACATCCTGTATGGAATAGACATGAAAGAAAAGTATATGGTTCTGCCCAGCTCGCGTTTTGATGAGATTCGGCTGGTCAAGGTGCCGAAGGATCTCGATACAAACGAGGCCTATCGTTTCGCAACCGGGATCATCGCTCAGGCAGAAGAGACAAACAGCGACTACCGTTGGGAAGACATCGCGGAGGCCCTCGAGGCACGCGGATTCGAGCCTGTCGAGGCGATGATCGGACCCGCCCTGGACTGATGCCCGGGGGGCTGAAACGGGGTTTTCTACAACGCTTCAGTCAAGGTCTTCGTATTCATCCAGATCCATCTGCAGCAGAATCGCCTTGCGCAGCAGCTTCTGCTCGTTTCTCAGGGTCTTTTTCAGGCTGCTGATCTCTTTTTCAAGATCCTGTATCCGATACACCAGCTCATCGGCATGGGCCACCGTCTGCGGAGAGGGCTGGGTTGCCGTCGCCTGGTTGCCATTGACACCCGCCGCGCCTGGATGAAGCGGGGAAACGGATGCGAGTTGCGGTGATTGCTCCTCGCTCTCCCCAGTGGGCGGATCAAAGCTGACCTCTTGCTCCAACTCCTGCATTACCGAGAGTACTGCATCCTTCTCCAGGGTATGCAGCTCTTCCAGACAGCCATACAGCATCATCCTGTCACACATTGCGTTGATCCGGCGTGGCACGCCGCCAGTGAACTCGTAGATCATTGGGAAGACACCCTCTGCAAAAGTGGGGTCCTCTTTCCAGCCCACCAGCTGCAGTCGATGCAAGATGTACTTTTCTGTCTCCTCCATGCTTAACGGATCCAGGTGGTAAGAGGCGATAATGCGTTGCCGCACCTGCTCCATGCCCGGACTCTGCAGGGTACGCTTGAACTCCTCCTGACCGAGCAGAAAGGTCTGGACCAGGGCCTTGTTGTTGACCTGGAAGTTGGACAGCATACGCAACTCTTCCACCGACCGGGGGGGCAGATTTTGCGCCTCATCCACCACCAGCAACATCTGTTTCCCCTCCGCGTGCCGGGCGCGGGCTATGGCCTCCAGATTATGCAACAGGGTTGCCTTGTTCAGCCCCTCATGGGCCAGACCGAATGAGGCGCACACCATCCGCAGCATATCGTCCGGATCCACCTGGGTGGTGACCAGCTGCGCCGCCATCACATTCATGTTGCTCAATTCGTCGAACAGGTTGCGTACCAGGGTGGTCTTGCCGGTACCTATACCGCCGGTAATGACGATAAAACCTTCTCCCTGTTCAAGACCATAGCGCAAATAGGCCATGGCCCGATTATGGCCTTTGCTATTGAAGAAGAACTTATGATCCGGCGTCAGCTGGAATGGTTTTCCGTCAAGCTTGTAAAAATCATCATACATGTGGATTTGCCTTATCTGGTATCAGGGCTTCCTTGCTAGCGCTTGCAACCAATCACTTACGAGACCAAAGACCCTAATGAATGTGGTCATTTGATTGGTTCAAGGCGTCAAGAGCCATCCCTCAATCCTGACATTATGCTATGAATCAACTGTTTTGCCTACCACCCGCCAAAACGACTTTATGACAGTTAAATTGCAGAATTCACACCATGGCATACCCGTGAGGCAGGGGAAAATGCCCAACATCACTCCTCTGAAGTACCAATAGCAGCCGCCTTATTGGCGAATACAGCCTTGCACGGATAGCGACAACCAATTCACAAGATTGAACACCCTTACAGCTGAATGAAAAATTGTACAAACAGCAGTTGACCCAGATCCTGGGAGTCTACTATCTTGCCACTATGCCCATCCTGCCTTCAGCTTGGCAAGATCAGGCAGGATGCCAAGGCTTAGATAAACGACCGACATAACAATATCGAGGAAAAATAGATGCTCAATCCTGGAGATAAAGCACCACTCTTTGAATTGCCAGATGCTGATATGCACATCATCAAATCCAGTCAGTTTCTCGGTAACCGGAATCTGGTGATCTATTTCTATCCCAAAGACGATACCACCGGCTGCACCATCGAGGCACTGGAACTCTCTGACCTGATTGAGGAGTTTTCAGCCATGGACACTCAGGTAATAGGTATCAGCAGGGACAGCTGCGTCAGCCACGCTGCATTTCGCGACAAACACGGTTTAACTGTACAGTTGCTGGCAGATACCGATGGAGAGGCGTGCAACGATTTTGATGTATGGCGGGAGAAGGAGAAAAACGGCGAAAAAAGAATGGGCATTCTTCGCTCGACATTCATCATCGACAAAAAGGGTATCATTAGAGAGGCGCTGTATGACGTAAAACCTAAAGGGCATGCTGCCCAGGTCCTGGAGAAGGTCAAAAAGCTCACATAATTAGTGGCTGACCAAACATGATGTAGCAGTGAAAATTCGTACAAAGATTCTGATTCTCTTGTTTCTCTTCGGTTTCGCACCGTTGACAGCTATGGTACTGACGAATCTGCCTTTTGTTCTGGAACGTCTCGAATTTTTCTATCACAAGGCCTATCTGCAGAACCTGCGCGCCGATTTCCGTGACCTTGACGAACACCTGGCAAGTCGTCATGAGATGTTGCGGCTGCTCGCGAAACTCCCTGAACCAGGCCTTATTCTTGGTCAGCGAGAACTGGATGAGGGACGTGAACAGATCGACCAATCAAGGGTGCGCTACACAAACTGGATCAATCAGATACTTCGAGACCATCTGGATATTTTCCAGATCCTGTTCCTCGATCTTGAAGGCAATCCCCGATTCTGGCTGGAGTTGAATAGCCGCACCCAGCAATGGGAACCGACCATCAAAAAACCGGACATGCCTTCCAGAGATTTTTTTCAACACAATATTCACCAGGAATATGGCCGGGTTGCGGTCAGCAAGATCAGCCTCAATCCAAATGCCTCCCAGCTCGACCCCCGACGCTTTATGACCCTGCGCATGATCAGCCCTATAATTGGACCGGATCGTCAGGAGCGGGTGGCCCCATTGGGTGCGGTAGTGATCAATATCGATGTTGGCGGTATGGCTCGCGCCTACCGCAACACACTCTGGGTGACCAACGATGGGGCATATCTGGATGAACGCCTCAACGGCAGCGCAAAGCCGCGCGCCTTCGAAGAGTTCACCGGCTTGCAGGAGATCTTTGATAAAAAGAGCCTGGCGCTCTGGGAAGGAGGCCAAGGGAGACAGGTCATCTGGGTACCTCTCTTCAGTACCGAGGGTTCGGGCCCCTTATGGGTTGGACGACCTGTGGACCCCTCTCCCCTGCATAAATTTCGCAATGTCCTGATAAGCCGGGTCATGACCATTGTCATCGTCGCATTGGTCATCCTTTTCATCGTCGCCCGGATTATCGCCTTGCGGGCAGAACAGTTTGGCAAAAAACTGCGGGACGGGGTCGGACGGGTGCTGCGTGAAGACGAACCGGTGGTATTCAACTGGCGTGGGTCCCAGGAGTTACAGCAGTTGGGGCAGCAGCTCACAGAACTGGCTGAACATCACGCAAAGCAAGCCGAGGCACAGCGCCAACATGCACGGCAGTTGGAGGAGTCCAATCGCTACAAATCCCAGTTTCTGGCCAATGTCAGCCATGAGCTGAGGACCCCCCTCAACTCCATCCTGCTACTCTCCAAGATGCTCAATGAGGCCCCCGGAAATCTCACTACCGAACAACGGGGACAGCTGCAGGTGATTCATGAGGCTGGACGGGATCTACGGGCCCTGATCGATAACATCCTCGATCTTTCACGCATCGAGGCGGGAAAAGCCAGTATCAGCCTGCAGCAGATCCCCATCAAACTCCTGGTGACGGACCTCATTGAAATGGTCAAACCCCAGTTCGATGCAAAGGGCCTAGCGCTGACCCACGAATATGCCGACTCGCTCCCGGAAACCATCCTTTCGGATCAGTACAAGGTTCGTCAGATCCTGAAGAATTTCCTCTCCAATGCCCTCAAATTCACCCAGCAAGGGGGTGCCAAGCTGCGCATCTATATGCGTCCTGAGGAAACAATGCATCCGCTCTGCTTTAGCGTCGAGGATAGTGGCGTGGGGATTCCCAAGAGTAAGCATGAACTGATCTTCGAGGCCTTTAAACAAGCGGATGGCTCCACCAACAGACGTTTCGGCGGCACCGGTCTTGGGCTGAGCATCAGTCGCGAGCTGGCTCACCTGCTCGGCGGCGAGGTCAGCCTCGAGAGTGAGGAGGGGGCCGGCGCCATATTCACTCTGTGCCTGCCCCTGGAACTCGACCACAATAGCCTCTCTTCCCATCAAGTGGAGCTGCAAACGACCCAGGAGCCGCTCCTGATGCAGGAGAGGATCCCCACTTTGACCATCACCTCGCAGCCGGAGCCCTTGACAATCCCCTTCGCCGGCCAACGCATTTTGGTTGTGGATGATGATCTGCAGAGCCTGTTGGCGCTTACCCCTTTGCTGGAGGACTGGGGGTTTGAGGTAACCGCCGCAGGTGATGGCCAGGAAGCCATTGACACACTGAAAGATGACCCGGATTTCAACATAGTGTTGATGGACATCATGATGCCGGAGTTGGATGGCTATGATACGATCAGACACATACGCAGCAAAATGCAGCTCGAGACACTCAAAGTGATAGTGCTGAGCGCCAAGAATACGGCTGAAGACCGTAAACAGTGCCTGGAGGCCGGAGCAGACGACGTCTTGACCAAGCCGGTCACCCCGGAGAAGCTTCAGGCTCTTTTAAGGGTTTATTTAGAGTCAGAATGAAGAGATACGCCGGTTTCAAACTCCTGATCGTGGACGACCACGCGCACAACCTGTTTACCCTGCGCGCACTGGTCGAACGTTATATGGATGTGGAGATACTGGAGGCCACTTCGGGTCAGCAGGCCCTAGACACAGCGGTCAAAGAGCCCGGTATCGATCTCATCATTCTGGATGTGCAGATGCCGGAAATGGACGGATTTCAGACCGCATCGATGCTGAAAATCCGCAAAAAGACCAAAGATATCCCAATTATCTTCCTCACCGCCGCGTTCAAAACTGAGGAGTTCCAGCTCAAGGGCTATGAGGTGGGCGGCGTCGACTACCTGCTCAAACCCATCGATGACAACCAACTGCTGAATAAGATCAGCACCTATTTCAGACTCATTGAAAAAGAGCGTGAACTCAACAAGATCCTGGAACAGAAGGTGGCGGAGAGAACCGCCGAGCTGGCAGCCGCCCATCAGCACCTGGAAAACATCATTACCTACATGGGTGAGGCGCTGCTGGTGCTCAATCCCGAGGGGGAGATCGAATCGGTCAATCCCGCCGCCTGCAAGATGCTGGACTACAGTGAAGCCGACCTGCTGAAGATGTCCATCGGCGATGTTTTCGAAGAGGAGGCTGAGGATCAGGCCGGGGCCTTCTTCGGCACCTGGATGGAGGCGTTGATACGCA
>JBEVVS010000014.1:0-21273 GCA_040507005.1 Candidatus Thiodiazotropha sp. | reverse complement strand
AGATGCTGGTGGAAGAGCTGGCGGCGCTGGGCTACGAACTCGAACCCAGAAGTGAGCGCAACAGCGGCCACTGGAAACGGGAGGCCGAATTCGAGGCCGCGGCGGGTCTGGTTAGCTAGAATTTTCAGTCCGCAAATGAACGCGAATTAACGCAAATAAGATTTTTGTCTTGATGCAGTTAGGGTCAGTTGATCGATCGTCAAACACAGACATTCGGTTCGTACCAGATGTAGGTGCAGCTTGCCGCATCCTAGATTTAAAATATTTGCGTTAATTCGCGTTCATTTGCGGACTCATTCATAAACGAGGAAACAACAATGTGCGTAGGCATCCCTGCCCAGGTGATCGAGGCCGGTGATTTTGTCGCCCGCTGCCGCACCCGTAACGGCGAGGAGCAGATCAATATGATGCTCACCGGGTCCCAGCCCGTGGGGACCTGGCTGCTGACCTTTCTCGGCTCCGCCCGGGAGGTGATCACTGAACAGGACGCCCGCCAGATCGACCAGGCCCTGGACGGTCTCAGCGCCATCATGAGCGGTGAAGAGGAGATCGATGTGGATCACTACTTTCCGGATATGAACCAGGGCTGATTCAGATCCGAACATCGAGGCACAATGGTGCGGCAAGCCGCACCCTACGCATATAACGGGATGTTCATAACATCCGTGTTCATTTTGGGAGTCGACATGACCGAACTGGAAACACTGACCCGGCAGATTGAGAACGTCTTCAAGCAGATCGAAAGCGAACAGATGCAGGGCATTCCCCTGCTCAATCCCATGCTGAAGGTTGAGACCCTGGGTTTCCAGGAGTTCGAGGGACGGGTTGTCGGCATCATCATCACCCCCTGGATGATGAACCTTATCCTCTTCCCGGCGGAAAACGAGGATTGGAGCGAGATGAAACTGGGTGATAAGCAACCGCACCGCTTTCCTGCCAACCGATACAAGTTCATGGTCAACGAGATCGAGGGTATCGGCCGTTGCCAGACCCACTCCCTCTACTCGCCGATGCATGAGTTCGCCAATCAGGAGCACGCCCTGGCGGCGGCAAGAAGCTTCATGCAGACCCTGATGGTCGAAGTGGAAGAACCGGATGAAGATCCCTACGACGAAGAGCTGCTGGGACGCATATTGAGAGGGGAAGAAGAGGTTGAGGTCGATATCGACGGCTTTGCCCTTGCGGAACAGGACACGGAGGCGATGCAGAGCAGTGAAGAGAAGCTGATCACTCGCCGCCAATTGCTGCAGGGAAGTTTGAATCGGGAGACCTAACCCGGCTCGCGCCGGGCGGTCCCGATTCTACCCATCAAACCTTGAACTGATTGACCATCTTATCCAGCTGAGCGGAGATCTGGGCGACCTCTTCACTCTCTTTGAGGGTACGACAGGTTCCCTCGGCTGTCTGGTGCGAGACTTCATTGATGGCAATGATGTTCTTGTTGATCTCACTGGCCACGGAGGTCTGCTCTGAGGCAGCTGTGGCGATCAGGGAGTTCATCTCACTAATGGATTCCACCGCGTGGGCAATCTGGGCCAGGGCATCGCCGGCCCGGTTGGAGTCATTGACGCTCTGGTCGGCCTCTTTCTTGCTGCCATCCATCACCTTCACCGCCTGGTTGGAGGCGGATACCAACTGTTCGATGATATCCTGAATCTCATGGGTCGCCTCCTGGGTGCGCTGCGCCAGGTTACGGACCTCGTCGGCAACCACGGCAAATCCACGCCCCTGCTCACCGGCCCGCGCCGCCTCGATTGCCGCGTTCAGGGCAAGCAAATTGGTCTGTTCGGCAATCGCGGTGATCGACTCAGAGACCTGTCCGATGCTTTGCGTACCCTCTGCCAGTTGGCGTACCACCACGGCGGCATCGTCAACCCGCTTGGCCAGTCGCTTGATGGAGTCGGATACCTGAGCGACCACGTCACTGCCGTCTCCCGCATTGGATCTCGCCTCCACAGCGGCCTGTTCGGCGCCCGCCGCATTTTTCGCCACCTCTTCAGCCGCCAGGGTAAGCTCACCAATCGCTACCGTCAGTTGGCTGGTCTCTTTCTCCTGCTGATCCACCCCGTCACGGGTGGTCTTAGTGACCGTTGCCAGTTGTTCAGCGGAGTTTGCCAATCCATCCATGGTCTGAGCCAGATCGGTTATCGTCGGCTGAAACTTGTCCAGCATGGTATTGACCGCAGTTCCCACCTGATGAAACTCGTCATTGGCGCCGAGGGTGACCCGTGGACGCAGATCCGCATCCGCACCGATTTGCTCCATGGTGCTGCGCAGACCATACAGTGGCTTGATCACAACTTTGCGCATGATTATGTTGATAATGAAAAGTCCGGCCAGTAGCACAAGAAAGTTGATCGCAGCGCTGATGAGCAGCTCGTGATCGATCGCCTTATCCCGCTCTCCCAGAGAGAATGTCAGCCTGCCTGCACCCAGGATCGTCCCTTCCGGCAACGCATGACAGGTCAAACAGTTGGTACCGTTTCGGTCGGATACGGCGGCAAAGGGCTCGATAATGGTGACAATCCGCTCACCTTTGATCTCCTCCACTTGAATAATCTGCTCACCATTCAAGGCACGCTTATCAAGGTCGTCCAAGGGTTTCTCATGATCGAATCCTGGGCCAAACGTCTTGTTTACCGCCTCTCCGCGCAGCATGCGTACTTCCAACACACCGTCGCGTTTTTCGATCTTCTGTTTCAACATCTCCCTGTTGCCCATGGTCCCCGTAAACATCATGGCATTCATACTGTCGAGGTAACCATGCAGCACATCGAATATCTGATTCTCCGTCAGTCTTAACAGTCGGTCCTTTTGCTGTTGTGCGGAATAGATGGTTACAACTGACATAATGAGTATAAAAATCAGGGCCATCGGGGTCAGAATCTTCCACTGCACCGAGATGTACTTACTCATGGTCAAACCTTCTCTCAAATGAAACAAACTGGGTATCTGTCTCTATTTCTCGGCAACATAGGGAAACTCTTGAGTAAATTTACCGATGTTCAGAAAAATATCTGCCCAAAGTAATGACTTCGGGGGGGTTGGTGAGATTTATCAAAAGCGACAGCTGCAAGTAGAGATTTTCAAACGAAAAATGGCTCTTTCACCTATTTATATGAGCCTCAACCCTGTCAGCGCGTAGAGTGCTAAAGAATCTGCGGCGTCTCCCGACACAGTGTATGTAGATTTAATAGGGTCAGCTGCCGGCGTGTCACACATCGGTATGACCGGTACAAAACTGTTTTGGAGTTCTCTGATGCGCAAAATCGCAATTGCTTCAATGATTATGGCAACACTCTTTACCCAAGGTGTAGTGGCTGATCAGACCCTGGCCATGCGCTCGGGTTGCCTTGGTTGCCACAAAGCCGACGCCAAACTGGTTGGTCCGGCCTTCAAGGATGTGGCTGCAAAATACAGCGGTGATGCCGGGGCTGTCGACCGCCTCGCGGCAAAGGTGAAGGCAGGCAGTACACCTGGTGAACCCCTGGTTTGGGGTAGCGTCGCCATGCCTCCCAGTCAGGCGAGCCTGGACGATATAAAGGGTGTGGTCAACTGGGTGATGACCCTTAAATAGGTGTCGTCTTTGCTCCGATGAACCCTTCTGCATATTTTGGGTATGCAGGCAAAATTATTCTTCCTTATAATGGAAAGGTAGTACTTCAGGTTGGATATACCAAGTGGATTACTGTGCGCGGTAATAACAGTCAATCCTATAAATAGATTCTTTAAGGAGCACATCCATGTCTAGTAGCACGACCCTCTTACTTTCATCGGCACTCTGCGCTTCACTGTTAGCAGGTTGCAGTGCCGGACCGGCACCGGTCAGTTTCAAGTCAGAGGTCAAACCATTGGTCGACAAATATTGCACTGAGTGTCATCTACCCGGGGGGGCAGGTGCTGAGGCTAGCGGTTTTATCACCGAGAACTATGCAAGCCTGATGAAGGGCACCAAGTTTGGTCCTGTGGTGGTGGCCGGCGACCCGCTTTCCAGCTCGTTTTATCGTCTGGTTGCCGGCAAGGTTGATCCATCGATTCGCATGCCCCATGGCAAGGAAGCACTAAGTGAAATGGAGATCGCCATGATCGAAAACTGGATTGCTCAGGGTGCTCAAAACAACTGACCTCAAATAACCCTATATTCAACAGATGAAAAGCCATGCCGAACAGCATGGCTTTTTTATTTGTTGCAACAACCTTCAGCCGGGCCTTGCAAATAGACCCATACCCCCTTTTTAAGGCGCCAGCGAACCGTTATCATGCAGCGACTGGAAAGCACTAACCATGAGGATGCCATGAAAAAATCACCCCCCATCCTACTATCATGCCTGTTGTTCCTGACATTTTTGTCCGCCAATGCCTGGGCTGACGAGGTGCAGGTGTTGATGAAGACTTCCATGGGCGAAATCGGTTTATCACTAAACAGAGAGAAGGCGCCAAAAACAGTCGCCAATTTCGAACAGTATGTACGAGATGGTTTCTACGACGGCACCATATTCCACCGGGTCATCAAAGAGTTCATGATCCAGGGAGGAGGCTTCACCGAAACCATGGATAAGAAACAGACCCGGGAGCCGGTGGAAAATGAAGCCAAGAACGGCTTGAAAAACAGACGCGGCACCATCGCCATGGCACGAACCTCCGCACCTCATTCAGCGACGGCCCAGTTCTTCATCAACCACAGAGACAACAAGTTTCTCGATTACCCCGGACAAGACGGATGGGGTTATGCCGTGTTTGGTGAAGTCACCAAGGGCATGGAGATTGTAGACGCAATTGCCGAACAACCTGTCGGTGTTAGCGCAGTCATGCGCGATGTGCCCAAAACTCCCATCGTTATCGAGAAGGTCACCATTCTCGAATAAACCTATTTACACTCAAGCTACTGCAAACAGGACATTCCATGATCACATTGACTACAAATCTCGGCCCCATCGTCATCGAACTGGACGAGGCCAATGCCCCGAAAACCTGCGAAAACTTCAAACAATATGTGCAGGACGGCTTCTTCGACGGCACCATCTTTCATCGGGTCATCGATAATTTCATGATCCAGGGGGGTGGCTTTCTGCCCGGCATGATCCAGAAACAGACCGGCGAGCCGATCGAGAATGAGGCCAAGAACGGCCTCTCAAACGAGATTGGCACCATCGCCATGGCGCGCACCATGGAACCCCATTCCGCCACCGCGCAATTCTTCATCAATGTGGCGAATAACAAATTCCTCGATCACCCGGGTCAGGATGGTTGGGGCTACTGCGTCTTCGGCAAGGTCACCAGCGGCATGGATGTGGTCAATCAGATCAAAGGCACGGAAACCACCACCCAGGCAGGACACCAGGATGTGCCGGTGGAGGACATCGTTATCGAGAAGGCTGAAATCTCTGAGTGACCCAACAGCTGTTCATCTCTGATCTGCACCTGTCCATCGAGCAGACGGACAGGGTGCAGCTATTCCTTCGTTTCCTTACAGACCGTGCCCCGAAGGCTGACCATCTCTATATCCTGGGCGACCTGTTCGATGCCTGGGTGGGGGATGACTATGCGGCCCCGCCCATCCCAACCATAAAGCAGGCCATGGCACGACTCAGCCAATCCGGCACCCGCTTGTGGTTGATGCATGGCAACAGGGATTTCCTTATTGGAGAGGAGTTTTGCCGGGAGACCGGGGCCAGGCTGTTGCAGGACCCTACCCGGCTGGATCTGTACGGCACTCCAACCCTGCTGATGCATGGCGATCTGTTGTGCACCGATGATCACGACTATATGGAATTTCGTCGCGAAATACGTGATCCGGAGACTATCAAGCACATGCTCTCGCAATCGATTCAACATCGGCTGACCCTGGCAAACAGCTACCGGGCCGGGAGTGGCGAGGCCAAATCACTGAAACCGGAATCGATCATGGACGTCAATCAGGAGACTGTTGCGTCCTATCTCAGCGAGTACCAGGCCGAACGTTTGATCCACGGCCATACCCATCGACCGGGGGACCATCTCATCGAGCTCGCGGGCCAATCCCGTTACCGGCACGTATTGGCTGAATGGCATAAGGATCACGGGGAGATGCTCTGTATCACAGCTGATGGTTTGAGCAGAGAGACATTCACATAAAGACAAACACTGAACCGCCCCGAACAGAACCCGTCAAGGCACACTCCTCATGGGCACAAATTCATAGTCTGCAGGCAATTGGAATAGACTGGAGCTGACCTGATACCGGCTGGCATAGTCCAGCAACCTTTCCCGATTACCGAGCTGGTCCCACACCCGGATGGGCAGTCCTTTCTTCAATAGCAGGTCCGGGGCGAAAACATGAATTGCATCGTCGCATGAATCGCGATATTCGTCGGGAATGGCACCCAGGCTGAGGTAGTGTTGATTCGCCAGAAGGGCTAAATAATCCCCATAGGCCTTGAGTGCATCCAGCATCAAGCCCGGCACCAGAATCACGTTGCGGCAGGTTGTATCATTCACAATCAGGCGCCAGTGTTGCGGTTTGTTACCGCCGATTGCGGGGCCATCGAAGTCGGCCAGCCGTTCCACTTTCAGTCTCATCCCCTGGGGGGGTTGCACACTCTCGGGTTGAGGCTGGATAACCAGGATCGATCGCTCCTCCGGGGTAACGCTATAGATGGTCATCGCCTCTCTGTCATAGAGAATATAACCCTTATCCTGCCCTAGTTGCTCAATGCGCAACATTTTCGGTGTCACCAGCAGCCGGCGTGTCACCTGATTACCGTTCGCCTCCTGGACAGCAAACTTTAGGAGTCCGGCCCGACTCTCGTCAGCAAGCATCTCCTTTTGCGGCACCAGGACGGATAGCAGTACTATCCAAGTCAGGCAGACCCTGATCAATCTTCCGCACATAACGCCTCCAGGCGGTTCAACTCCTGCTCGCTGAAACCTGCTTCCCGCCTCGCTTGATGATGCAGCGGACAACGGATCTCACCATTCAGAAAATTCTCCAGCAGGTCAAAATAGGCCTGCTCCGGATCCAAACCCCGTTGCTGACAGAGATAGTGGAACCAGCGGCTGCCGAACTGAACATGCCCAACCTCTTCCCGCAGAATGATCTCTAGTACCGCTACCGTCTGATGATCGCCAATGGCCTCGAAACGGCGCATGATGCCCGGTGTCACATCCAATCCCCGGGCCTCGAGCATGCGCGGCACCAAGGCCATTCTGATCAAGGGGTCATGGGCCGTCCTCTGGGCCATCTCCCACAACCCGTTATGAGCCGGGAAATCTCCATACTCCGCTCCCCCGGCATGCAGCCGTTCACGCAGTAGACGAAAATGGTAGACCTCTTCCCGTGCCACCCGGATCCAATCATCATAGTAGGCCCTGGGCATCTCCGGATAACGCTGCACCGCATCCCAGGCCAGATTGATGGCATTGAACTCGATATGGGCAATCGCATGAATCAGTGCCAGACGACCCTGCTCACTCCCCAGGCCACGCCTCGGCAGCCGGCTTGGATGGACTAACTCAGGTGCTTCTGGACGGCCCGCCCGGATGATTGATTCGCAGGGCGTCCAATCCGCTAACGCCAGTTCGCCGGCCAGCCATGCATCTGCCGTCAATTCGGTGAGTTGCAGCTTTTCATCCACCGCTTCAGACAACAGGCAATCCCTGGCTGACTGAAACAGACTCTGTGTCTCTATACCCATTTCACACCCGTAGACCAATCACCAGGTCCATCACATTCGTGCCCGTAGGGCCGGTAGCGATAAGGTCACCACTGGCTTCCAGCAGGCGTCCGGAATCCGCATCCGCAAGGGATCCATCCACCTCTATCCCATGCAACGCCCCGCGGGATACCGTTCCACCATCCACCAGCGCACCGGCATCTTCTGTGGGTCCGTCGCTACCATCGGTGCCTGCCGCCAAGAGATAGCAATTCGAGTGACCGGCCAACTCACGCGCCGCAGCAAGGGCAAGGTGCTGATTCCTGCCACCCTGGCCTGGCTCGGGAGGCAGATTGACCGTGGTTTCACCCCCCCATACAACTATACCCGACGGTCCCCGCAACAGCGCTTGCGCCAATGACTTCCCGGTTGCAGCGGCATCCCCATCGAGAAACTCATCCCGCAGGGAGACCCTGTAGCCCAGTTCAGCGGCATGCTCGGCAGCAGCCTCTCTGGCCAGTTGCAGATTGGCGACTATCTCAATCTTCGGCGGCCTTGCCGGCTTGCCCACCTGCCGTCGCTCCCCCCTGCCCAGTATATCCTGCAGCCAGGATGGCAGGGACAAGGAGCGCAGACGCCCAGCCAGGCCCTCATCCGGGGTCAGCAGGCCTGATCCGATTGCGGCGGGATCGTCACCCGGCACATCTGAAATGGCCAATCCCCTGACCATAGGTTGATCCAGATAAGCGAGTAACCCGCCCCCCTTAATCCGCGACAACCCTTTGCGTATGGTGTTCATCTGCAGGATATCGAGTCCACTGCCCAGCAACCAGCTATTCACCCGCGCCAGTTCGTCCAGCCCCACACCATCGATACTCACTTCGACCAGGCTCGAGGCCCCGCCGGAGATCAGAAACAGCAGTGGCAGCCTGGACTCGCTGGCAATGAAATCCAACAGCTTTTGACCACCCTTTAGGCTATTCTGATCGGGTACCGGATGTGCGGATTCATGCATCAAGCAACCATATTCACGACACCATGTCTGGTCGATATGCCCATACTTGGAGATAACCAAGGCCTGTTCGATCTGGCGGTCCAGCACATCGTAGGCGCCCCACACCATGGACTGGGCGGCCTTACCGATGGCGATTACCCTTAGCGGACCGGGAAACGGGTTTTGTTTCAACCAGTTCGATACGGATTCCCGGCCCTCCACCCGTTTCAATGCAGCTTGATAGATCTCTATCAGTGATTTGCGATGCTGTGACTGGTGTTCCACTGATGACATTTACAATCCCCTTGGATGTGGCAGAAAATGACAGGATTATGGCGAGGTCCACTTGGCTGGGTTACACTGTGACACACAAAAATCGCGGGCTCACAGTGGCCAAATATTGCAAGTGATTGATTCAAATAGCGGAAACGACCTATAGCATTTTCAGATATGCCGTAACCGAGGATCCTTTCCCCCACTGAACAACAACCGTGCAATCCGCCCCATTGACCTCACCGCACTATGTGACTGAATAACGAAAATCTATATTGCCGGGAGCAGAGCGTTGGGAAGCATACAGTTACGTCGAAACTTCAGCCGTAATATCCTGATAAGGATGATACTCCTCTCTGCTGTGATTGCAGCACTCATTGTTTGGAAGTACGAATTCATCAACGATGTATACTTCCGCAATCAACTCACCAGCACCGGGTTGATCATCAATGGCACCATCGTCGGGCTGTTCGCAATTGGTATTCTGCGCATGATCACCATCTTCCTGCACTATGCGGCGGAAGAGAATGCCCTGATCCGATTCCTGCGCAATCTGCGTGAAGGTGAGCAAGACCCGCTGAATCGGATCCATAAAAAGGCCATTATCGCCAACCGCTATCGGACCATGCTGGGACTGCACAAGGCGAACTGCCCAATCAATCATGGATCCCTGGCGTCCACCCTGATTGCCAATGAAAGCACCCGTAACAGCCTGCCTAAGTTCATCAACAACATACTCATATTGACCGGCGTCTTCGGCACCATCGTCTCCCTGTCCATAGCCCTGATCGGCGCCTCCGATCAACTCGCCACCTCGATCAATGTGAGCGGCATGGGCCTGGTGGTCCACGGCATGTCCACGGCGCTCTCGACTACTATCACCGCGATCATCTGTTTTATCTTCTTCGGTTATTTCCATCTCAAACTGGGTGATGTACAAACCAATCTGATCAGCGCGGTAGAGCAGGTTACGGTGAATGAACTGATCCCCCGGTTCCAGGTTCAAACCGACAGCGCCTTGTATGAATTCACCGGTCTGGTACGTTCCCTGCAGGAACTGGTCAACCAGATGGAGCAGTCCCAGCAGACCTTTGAAAGCGTGGAACAGCGCATTCTGGAAACCCTGCAAGGTTATGAAGAGCGGAGCGAGGGGCTGCATAACGACATGGCGGAGATAAAACATGTCTTGAAGGTCGGATTCCGTCTGCACGAGGATGATTGAGCCTGATGGATAATAACTTCATCGATCTTCGTTTCAATCAGCAAGGCAATCAGGGGGATGACAGTTTCTGGCCCTCCTTCACGGATATCATGACTGTTATCGTGATGATTTTCCTGCTCGCGATGGTGATTCTGTTGCTGCGCAACATGGAACTGCTCAGCCAACTCAGACTGTCCATCGCATCGGAGCAGGAGGCGATGGAGCTGGTGCGTACCACTGACCAGGAGAATGAAACCCTGGAGGAGCGATTGATTGCCCGTGAGCATGAGATCACTATGCTGCGCATGCAACTGATGAAGATGACTGAACGCTCCGAAGAGCAGGAGGCTGCAATTTCCAGCCAACGCTTCCAGATCACCAATCTCAGTCGCGAACGGGATGAGATCGATCGTAAGAACAAACTGCTGACACAAGAGCGTGAGTTACTAACCACTCAGGTGACACGTTTGAACCAGGAGACCGACCGACTGCAAAACCTGATCACCGAGTCCAACCGGAACATAGAGAATCTTCAGCTCGACTTGGAACAGGCCAATGCCCGCCAAGAAAGCACACAACAGGACCTGGAACAGCTGCGCTTAAAACTGAGCGAAAAGGACAAGGAGCTACTTGCAGCCCTGACCCGCAGCCAGGAAGCGGATGAGCAATTGATCGATCTCAAACAGGACTTCTCAAAGCTCGAGATTCAATACAACAAACTGCTGCGACCGGCTCGCACCGCCAAAGGCAAGACTGTGGTGGAGGTGCGTTATACCAAATCCGGCAAATACTTCCGCATTGATTACAAAGGCCCTGGCGACACGGGTTTTTCATCAATATCCCGCAAACAACTGGAAAAAAATCTCAGCCGCCTAAAAAAGCAGGACGACGATCTCTACGTCAAGGTCATCATCCCCAAAAACAGCGGCTTGTCATATAACGAAGCCTGGTCCTTCACCAACCATATGCACCAAAACTATGACTACTATTACCAGGAAGATGCCGAGAAGGAGCGTATTGTCCAGTAGTACCAGGCGCAAGCATCTGACAGGTTGTTATTAAAGGAATTTAATCGAATCTGTAGAGTCGAATTAGGATAGACACTGCAACACTGTAAACAGATGACTCATACCAAGAAAAGATGCTACAGATTCTTATCCCTCAGCATCCCCTGCCTACTCCTGTTAGCGGGGTGCGCTTCCAATGTGCCAAAGGTCATCGGCACACCTCCTGCCGGCAATATCCAGGTAGATGAGGTACAGCAGCGTCAACAACAGTTCCTGGACGCCAAGATACGCTGGGGCGGCGATATCATCTCGGTTGAAAACCGGGAGACGGAGACCCGGATTGAAATTCTCTCCCGCCAGCTCAACGATGAAGGCGAACCAAAAGGAGATAGTCGCAGTATCGGCCGCTTTATAGCTCGTATCGAAGGTTATCTGGAGCCGGAGGAGTATCCGAAGAACCGGGAGATCACCGTCACCGGCCGGATCGTGGAAGTGGTGGAAAAAGCTGTCGGCGATTATCCCTACCCCTACCCGGTGGTCGATGTAGAGGCCTATTACCTCTGGCCGGAAGAGAAGGTTTACGCCCATCCCTACTACTACGATCCCTTCTACGACCCGTTCTATTATCCCTACTGGCGTAGATACCCCTACTACTACTGGTAACAAACCCCATGTACTGGTCTCGAATTTTGCTTCTTGCGGCACTCCTGCAGGCCTGCAGCAGTCAGCCGGTGATACCCGTCGCTGACCCTACCGTCACGCCGCAGCAGGCCTCCTCCACGCAGCCGAATCCCGACGGCCCTCCCCTGCAATGGGGGGGTGTCATCATAGAGACCCGTAATCTACGCGATACCACAGAGATCCAGATTCTGGCCTATCCCCTTGACGAGGATGGGCGCCCCGACACCGAGGCGGATTCCATAGGACGCTTTATTGCGCAACAGCCAGGTTATCTCGAGTTGGTCGAGTACAGGACTGGCCGGCAGGTAACGGCAACCGGTATATTCTCCGCGATCCGTCAAGGGCAAGTTGCCGATAGTAGCTATGCCTTCCCCCTATTGCAGTGTGATGAGATTACGCTCTGGCCTGAGAGCAAACCGAGATCGAAACCACGCATACATTTCGGTTTTGGCGCCAGTTCAGGTGGTGGGGGTTTCGGCGGTATCGGCATCAGCTTCTGAATCGCGATACCCCGGGATCACATCTTGTTGGCGACCTGGTTGCGCAAATAGACCGGGAGCGCATGCTCCGGAGCAACCGCCAGGCCTGCCTGATAATCCTCTGCCGCCAACAATGCGATCTCTCGGGCACTGCAATAGATCTCTGACTTAAAACCCAGAAGCGTGCTCCCAAGACGCCGCTCCAGCTGTTCACTGTAGGCGCCCCAACCGGAACCGACCCCATACCACTCGTCATCAAATGGAATCTCGACCTGCTGCGGGGATCCGACCTGTTCCGCAATGGCGGGTACCACAAGCTCCTTCTCGCCGACTTTGTAACCGGCCCAATAGAGCTCCCCCATTCTGGCATCAAAGGCGGTAAGCAGTTTGCGCTCCCCCTTCTCCCGATAGGCCCGTTGCGCCAACGCCGCCAAGGTCGATACGCCCACCACCGGCAGGTCCGCCGCAAAGGCAATACCCTGTGTCACACCCGTCGCAATCCGCACACCAGTGAACGAGCCTGGGCCGCGGCCAAAGGCCACCGCATCCAGGGATGCAGGGATCAGATCCGCCGTGCTTAGAAGATCATCCACCATCTCGAGGATCAGCTCACTGTGTCCACGGGGTACAATTTTGTATCGCACCGATATCTCACCACTGAGATAGAGTGCGGCTGAGCAGGCTTCGGCTGCGGTTTCTATGGCGATCAATTTCATCTTTTCTGAAAACTCTTACACCCCAAAACTAAACACCACCTTTTTGTATGAGAATTATTCCCAATCTCCCAGGTGTAATTGACATAACCCATTATAAATAAAGGAATAAACACGGAAACACCCAGGTGTCGAAATAGTTTACAGACTCATTTCACTTAAACGACTAAGCCGCGCAACTTACTGAATAATATAGATATTTAATTTTTGGCATGGAATCTGTATTAACAAAGGGTAGGAGTTAAAACTATTATTTTCGAGGACTCAACATGAACATTAAGCAGACTCTACTCAAGACAAGTGCCATCTTAGCACTCTGCGCCTTCAGTAGCACTTCAAGCGCAACCATCCTGAGTATCGGAGACATGGCTTCTTTCAGCTTCAGCAGCCAAGACCTCTTCGATTATTCTGCTGCAGAGGGTGCCAGGACAGAGCGCAGAGATGTGCAGACAGTTACGTTGGATCGATTCGACGGTTCACTGGGTCGATTGTTGGACGTGGAAATCTGGCTTGAGAGTGAATGGAGCCTGGGTTCAGCGGTTCGTTCCTATGACACAAGATTCAGAGCTTCCGCCACTGGCGCCGGCCGTTCCATCAGCCGTCAAGCGGTGCGCCTGGTCGACCCCAACCGGGAAGTAGAGATCAACCGCGAGGTTATCAGAAACAACTGCCGAGACCTTCTGAGTTGTTCGGAAGGCAGCTTGGAATCGGGTGACTTCAGCGAGGCATTCGATCTCTCGAGCTTCGGTCTCGAGGAATTCGTCGGGAGTAATTCCCTGGATTTGAGAATCGTGCGTAATTTGGTTGCAGACCTGACCCGTTGCGGTCGCTATGACAGCTGTGCGCAACGCAATAAATACAACGCCTGGAGCGGCAACGTATATGTCAGCTATCTCTACGACGACTCACCGGAACAGGAGTATGAGGAAGTTGAAGTGAATGTACCGGAGCCCTCAACACTTGTACTTTTGGGCATGGGTCTTCTGGGTGTAGGTGCCTCGCGCCTTTACAGAAAGAAAAACGTTTAATCTGTTTATTCTCCTCGCAATACGGACGCCCGCTAGATGCGGGCGTTTTTTTTGCCTATGTTTGCGCCTGTGCCAATCTGCGTTTTTGCAGCCACTCTTGAAAACCCTGCAAAAGATCCCATAGAACGGGAATGATAAACAGCGTCAATGCTGTAGCCGTGGCCAGACCGGTGACAAAAGTGGATGCCATGGTTCCCCAGATCAGTGAGTAACTGGGAAATCCTATTGCCATCGGCAACAGCCCCAGGGAGGTGGTCAATGTGGTCAACAGGATCGGGCGCAGGCGTATATGAACCCCCTCGATAATCGCTTGATGCCGGGAAAGCCCCTTGCGATAGCGCTTATTGATAAAATCGATCAGCACCAAGGCATCATTGACCACAACCCCCGCCACACCGATCACAGCGATAAAACTGTTCACCGTGAAGAGTGATTGGGTAACCAATTTGCCGAATACGACCCCGATCAGGGCAAATACGACGGCGGAGAGAATAATCAGCGGCTGCAGATAAGACTGAAACTGTGTCGCCAGAATCACATACATCACCAAAACAGCGATGATAAAGGCAAAGGCAAGGGATTCGAACGATCGCTGGGTATCCTCATGCTCACCCCCGAAAGTAACTGTCGCCCCCGGATAGCGATCGCGAATCGTCTCGAAATGGTCCCTGACGCGGCTCACCACAGCGGGTGTCGAGGTGGGAGCCCCTTCACGAATGTCCGCCTTCAAACTGATCGCCCGCTGCCCCTGGTAGCGCTTGATCTCACCCGGTTCGCTGGTTGCCTGCACAGACACCAGATCTGCCAGATAGACAGGGTGTTGCGCATCCTCCACCAGCGGAATGTAGAGGGCATTTTCCGGGTCCTGCAGGGCCTGCGAGTCGATCCGGAGTTTCAGATCGACCTCTTCGTCGATATGCCGGTACTTGCCCAGATAACGGCCATCCAAGACACTCGCTGCCAGCCTTGCCACCTGATTGTTGTCCAGGCCGTACTCGGCGACTCTCTCCTGCACCACCGAGAGCCGGAACAACCTTTTAGGGACGCCACGATCATCATCCAGGCCGATTAAATGGGGACCGATATCCGATGACTCCTGCATAAAGGCCAACAGCTCAGCGGCGAGTCCGGAGACCGCATCCACATTGGCGCCCACAATCCGTACGTTGATATCCTTACCGCTTGGCGGACCGTCATTTTGTGGGTGGATATGTAGGGTATAACCATCCGTCTCATAGATCGGCTTTAATTTTTTGCGCATGCGATCTAGATGCGCCAGCGGGTCATCGAAGCTCTGCTCGGAAGCACTTGGCATGGTGACCATGACAGAACCATGATTATTGCCATAAATAGGTTCATAGTCTTCATTGAAATAGAGACCGGATAGCCCCGCTGCCGCACTGGCCATGCCCGGCCCATCCTCCATGACTGTCTCTGCAATGCGTTTTACCCGTTGATCCACCTCCTCGATGGCGACGTTACTCGGCCCCACGATGTCGACATAGTAGAGTTTGTAGTCGTCAGGAAAAAACTGGATTTTGATCAACGGAACCTTGCCACTCGCGGAAAGCCCGAGAATCATTACCGAAACGGCAAACAGCAGAGTGACTGCCAGTACCGACATGAGTCGAAACCGCAAGGTCAAGGATAACAGCCAATCGGTAAATCTCCGCGCTACCCTCATCATCGCATTGTCCCGCTCCAGCAGATCGACGGCGCTTTGTTGACGCGGGCCGAAATCCAGATAGTGAATCGGCAGAATCAACAGGCACTCGACCAGTGAAGCGACAATGGCGAAACTCACCGCCTTGGGCACCAAAGCAAAAAACTGTCCTGTAGAACCCGACATGATCAACATCGGTAAAAATGCAGCTACCGTAGTCATGGTGGCGGAAATAACCGGTAACGCCACTTCAGCCGTGCCATTGATTATCGCCTCTCGCAGAGACTCTCCTTCCTGTACGTGACGATAGATATTCTCGGTCACGACAATCGCATCATCCACCACGATGCCGGTCACCAAGACGAAGGAGAACAGGGTGATTTCATTCAGGCTGTTACCGGTGAGGTACATGATCAGCATGGTGATCATGAATGAAAAGGGAATACCGATAGTGACCAAACCGGCATTCCGCACACCCATGAAATACCAAATGATCAGTGATACCAGGATAATTCCGACCAACATGTTCATACCCAAGGTGGTCAAACCGTCTTTGATGTAGATGGTTGAGTCCTGGGTCAACACCACATCCACACCCTGGGCCTTTAGCACGGGACTGAACTCATCGATCACGGCCACAACCTGATCGCGGATCTCCATTGCATTGCCCTGATCGGATTTGATCACCTTCAGCGCCAAAGCAGGTTTTCCGTTGACAGAGGCAATTACGATGGGGTCGCGATATCCCATACCCATGCGGCTGACAAGATCCTGAATCCGCACTAAGCTGCCATCCGCATCTCTTCGAACCACGGTGGACTGCACCTGCTCAAGGGAGTGAAATCGCTCATCCAGTTTTATCAGGTATTCACCGCTTTGATTGGTGTACTTGCCTGCCGGTATGCTGAGATTGGCCGAACTCAATACCAGTGCTACCTGCTCAAAGCCGATCCCGACATCACGCAACTTTTGTGGATCGAGATAGATATGAAACTCTTGTTTCTGCCTGCCGGAGAAGTCGACCTGTTGCACATGGGGGATCTTCAACAAGCGTGTCTTGATCTCCTCCCCCATCAGTGCCAAGGCACGATTGCTGTGATCCCCCACCAGGTTGATAGCGATAACCGGCAGCCAATCCTGCACCTTGGCGTTCAATAGTGACGGCGGGTCCACACCCTGTGGGAGTTCACTGATGATATTCAAAACTTCGAAGCGTACTTCGTTGTACAGCTCATCGTAGTTGGAATCATCCACGAATTTGAGACGAATATTCGAGCGTCCATTGAATGATGTGGAACTGATCCATTCCACGTCATCCACTTTTTCCAAGGCATCTTCTATTTTTCGTGTAACCAGACTCTCAACTTCCACCGAAGAGGCGCCTGGATAAACAGTGGAAATGATGACTTCTCCAAAGCCGAAATTTGGATAGCGTTCGGCGGGAAGCGCAAACAGGGAGATGAAACCAACAACGATCAGGACTACGAACATCAGGTTGTAGAAGACCCGTTGCTTAAGTGAGAAGGCAACAATCTGGTGCATGGTTCATTCCGGATTCAGTTCAGTCACTATTCCACCCCGGGCTCGGGAAAATCATCATTCCAGTCAATTAACCCGGCCGTACGCAGGGAGATAAACAGGGTTTATAACTCTGGCGAACAGAGAAAAGCATAGGACAAATTCATATTAAACAAGGTGTTGATTACCACCCATACTACCCAATATTAGGTAGTTGTTGTATTGACGACAATTACCATGTTTTAAAACAGGTTAAAACCTTTTTTACAAATCAGGGGAGGTTGTTTACAGCTAAATCTTTTAATATGTGGCTCGCGCTTACGTAACTTTTGTAGCTATACTGTTACAGCCAACAACAAAATTAACAATCATGAACGGTCTCTGCAATATTGTGGCACTAGAATCACAGTCTCCTGCCACTATTGATAAGAAACGACTTCATAGCTCCAAGGATTATGGAGGATCAGAGTTTCAGCGGATGATAACGATGATCCTTCGATCACTGTGGAAGAGACCATCATGTATAGGTTAAGTAAGGAGAGCACATGTGGATCTTTTTTAAACACCTCCCACGGGGTGTGTCTTCCAAGGAGATTTGGAAAGCTACGATGAGGGGCACCCGATCCGGTTGGTCACTGTTACCGGTGAAAAAGAAAAATGCCATCAAACGTTCAAAAATAATCCAGATAATGGATTTGAATACGGATTTAGTGGAGTACCATGGAATCGTGCAGGTCGAGTCCCCCAAAATGGCCAACACGATCATCGAGAATCTGGATGGTAAAACCGTAAATGGGTTGTTCCTCAAACCTCACCGCTACTACCGTAGGTTTCCAAACCGGGACAGACGTATAAAACCGCAGCACTGGAACACTGGTGAAGAACGCCGCACAAGCGATAGGCGCAGAAATAAGCTCATTACACGTGTGATTGAGATCATTTAGCCGTCAGTTTTGCTGCACGTGTAATTCAGACACCAGCCCCCTACACTGCGGTAGCGTCCAACCGGAACTGTTACAGTTCCGCTAAAAGCTCGGCTAAGACCCTGCCGTCCAAAGGCTGCAAGGCGTGACTAACGGAGAATAGACGCGTCTCGGACTGGCCATTCAAGGCTTGAATATTGTTCATGTCTTGACTGAAAGCTGGTACCAGTTCATCACCCACACCAATCGGCCCGGTGCGTACGATCGATACATAGCGGATTGAGGGATGGGGTTGCCGGTTCAACCAGAACAGCAGATTACCGGGTCGCTCAGGCACCAGATCCAGCAACACTGCCCATGAGTCGCGAACAACGTCATAGATTTCACCGCTAAAGAACTCCTTGATGACACTGATCGGAAAAGGATCATCGGTCTCATCCAGTGCCTCTACAGCTCTTACCGTACCGAGATGTGGGGATGCTATGGTGATCAATGCCTTGGGGGGTGGATTGATACCCCCCTGCACCAATGCCATCCTGGCCACCACGCCGCCTGCGGAGTGTCCAATCAAGATGACGGATTCCCCAGGATGCCGTTGTGACACCAGACCGAGCATGCCTCGCAGCACATCGGCCTGCAATCCCACCGGCCCCATCGAAGGCAATTCGACGCTATAGAACTTATTGGCCCCCGCATCGACCGGGGCAGGCAATAACCCCCTTGGGGTGATAATACCTGCCGGCTGCCAACCCTGACCCACCAGCGCCGCATTCACACCACTGTGCTGCCAAGAGTGAGCACTACCCAGATAGCCGTGTATCAACACCGCCACGTCGGCGGAGAGTTGCAGACTGGTCAGACTCAATATCAGCGACAAGATCAATCGTTTCATATCAACCTCCTTAGGGAATGGTCCATTAAGCCATACTCTGGTAGTAGAGATTCTGCGGATGTTTGGCTTCTGTGAAGAAATGGTAACGTTCCAAAATCAATCCGGCGTACTGAATGCCGAAGGCGGCAATAGGCAGGTTCGATGACTCCAGCAAATAGGCGAGCACAATCAACACAATGGGCACTACAAAGACCATCGACAAAAACAGATAGCGAAGCAACAGGAGAAACGCATCGGATTTACCGTGAAAGAATTCGCGGGTATTGAATGAGCCTCCCATGAATCCCTGGGCCTTCTGATGCAGCTGGGTATGGTGAACGCCCAGCGCGGACTGCAAGGCCACTTTGCATCGAGAGCGACTGTTCCGATACAGGGATGCACCTCGACTCATGGCACCCAACAGGGTCGCCACCACCGCCCAGGTGCCATAAAACGTCACCAGTCCAGTGCCTTTGTAGGCCGACAGGGCAGCAGCCAGCATGAATCCGGAAGCAATGCCAAGAAAAAGAAAGTTGGCCACGGTGAGTGGTGAATACCAGGCCTTAATGAAGCGCAGGCTGGCATAGATCATCGCTGTACAGAGAAAGAGCACAAAGGTCGCCACTGTGCCCAGGGCACCGATGATCAGGGTGATGTCCACCGGCAGGGTCTCCGAGACCACCAACAGGGGCTGAGTCCAGCCCAGGTAGTGGAACAGGCCATAGAGAAAGGTCAGCCCCATGGCCACCGGCAATGCGATCACCTCCCGCGAGAGCCAGGAGGTACGCCACTGGGTGGCGGCGCGCCAGGCCCGTTCAGGACGGCCCAGGTGAAACACCGAGGCGATCAGGCCGCCGATCAGCAACGCCAGGGAGGTGAGGCTCCCCAGGGCATAGAACTGCTCGCTCTGTACCGGTAGCAGGTGGGCAAGAGAGTAGAGCTGGCCGGTGTATAGGGCGAGAAAGAGGCCCTGGCCGGCGCCGATCAGGGTGGTTAAAAATATTACTGAGAATGCGGGATGCATCTATTTTTTCTCCGAAAAAAAATTTTGAACTGTGAATGTTGAATTTCGGTGTTCGCTTCGCTCACTTTTTTGTTCCCCCTCTCCCTGGCCCTCTCCCGCAAGGGGAGAGGGGAATTGCCTGGAGAGTCAGGTGCCTCTGAAAGCCCCTCTCCCCTCGCGGGAGAGGGGTTGGGGAGAGGGGGGACCCAAATCACCCCGCGCGAAGCGCACTCATCAATTCAAAATTAATAATTCAAAATTCATAATTAATAAAAAATCACCATGCTACGTCGTCCAGCGTCTCCCCCGCCTCCGGTGTCGGCAACTGCTCTTTCTTGAGCGGATTGTCGGCCCTTACCAGTTCATCCTTGTGAATCTGGATACGGGTCTTGCGCCTGGGCAGATAGTGGTTGGCCGGCTTGGTGCCCCACTCCGGCTGTAATGGATAGCCACCCTCTTCCCGGATCGCCACCGAGACCTGTGAGTTGGGATCGTGCACATCACCGAAGAGGCGCGCACTGGTGGGACAGGCCAGTACACAGGCGGGCTTGCGCTGGGACTCGGGCAGGTTCTCGTCTGTGATGCGGTCGATGCACAGGGTGCACTTCTTCATCACCCGCTGCTTTTCATCGATCTCTCGGGCACCGTAGGGGCAGGCCCAGGAGCAGTACTTGCAGCCAATGCACTTGTCGTAGTCCACCAGCACCACACCGTTGTCCTCCCGCTTATAGGAAGCCCCGGTAGGGCAGACCGGTACGCAGGGGGGATCCTCGCAGTGCAGGCACGACTTGGGAAAGTGGTAGGTCTCCGTATTCGGAAACTCACCCGCCTCATAGGTCTGCACCCGATTGAAGAAGGTCCCGGTGGGGTCTTCGCCATAGGGACGCAGATCGGTCATGGGACCGGCCCAGCCGGAGGTGTTCCACTCCTTGCAGCTGGTCACGCAGGCGTGGCAGCCGACGCAAACGTTTAGGTCGATTACTAGTGCTAGCTGTGTCATTTCTTTACTACCAATTTTGAATTCTTAATTTTGAATTCTGAATTTCGTTGTTCGCTTCGCTCACGGGCTTTGATCTCCCCCTCTCCCTGGCCCTCTCCCGCAAGGGGAGAGGGAATCTGCCCGGTGAGCTAAGTGCTTCCTGAAAGCCCCTCTCCCCTCGCGGGAGAGGGGTTGGGGAGAGGGGGCCAAACCATCCCGCGCAAAGCGCGCTCCTCAATTCAAAATTCAACATTCATAATTCACAATTAATCAGCTCCCAATTTTCTTTTTACGCAGAAATTTCCCGGC
>JBEVVS010000044.1:0-21347 GCA_040507005.1 Candidatus Thiodiazotropha sp. | reverse complement strand
GTACCACCGGCGACGTTGGCGCCGACCCGCCACTCCCCCGCAGAAACCTGTTGCGAGGCCAATGCCAGAACCACTGCGGCCGCCAGGGCTGTAAGGGTATGTTTGTTAGTTCGACTGTTGCGTCCTGTAGTCATCTTCTCTGCTCCACTGTTGATCCAAACGATGACTACAGCTTAAGGAGAGACTACGGCGGCGTCTGTGGTGGGGTTGTGTGGGTTTGTATCGGGATGTAACAGAGTGCTGGGTTATGTATTTTACGACCTGGGTCGACCTATTTGTTTCTGGAGAGCTTTTGGCTGGTTTTCAAGGGATGTCATTGTTTTCAAAATAGTAATCTACAAAAAAGTTTACTTGCCTTGCCTTTTTGGCATTTTGATATTCAATGGTTTTAAAACGACCATGATAGTCACTGCGTAATTTTTTTACTTGCTTGTCTCTCCATATATTCTGAAAGAAAACAGCTCTTTTCTCGCGTAGTGGGTATCTGCCATGGTAGTTGCCATTGGCCAGATCAAGGGCGTGGACTATTTCATGAATGAGTGTGCCGCTTTTGTATGTTTTATGGGATCGCGTAATTCTGTTTCTGTTTATGTAGATAATGGAATCTGTGGACGAATCTCTTTCGGCCCCACGCCTCTTGTTATCCAGGGCCTTAGTGTGAGAGCGCGATTTTTTGCCACTTTTATGCCATGTCGATCGATCGTCCGTGATTGGTTTGATGGTAATTTTTGCGGGGGTTCTTTCAGCATTCAGTATCAGCTTGGCCAAATGGGTAGAGGCAGTTCTTGCTTCAGCCAGATTCCCTCTGACCTTTGCCTGAAAATCACTCGAGCCTTCTATAATTATCTCCGCATTTAATAACTGAGAATAACTCAATATAAACAACACGAGAATTGAATGGATTCTATTTTTCATATTTGACTGTTTAAAGCGGGCCAGAGAACGATAAGCTCCAATATTAGTGACTATTTTTCTCTCACCCGGCTGCTGGTTTAAATGGCCTTATTTCGCGTTTGTTACGCATTTCAACAGGGTCCTAGCAGTTACATTGACGAGACCCCATCTCACTATTCTAATTTATGCATTACTCATCATATTCTGAAAATTTTAGTTTACTTGGACCACACCAGAACAACCTAACCCAGTCAACAAGATATAATCCGTACTTTTCCACAAAAGTGTCAATTTCGTTTGCAACCCCCTTAATATTTGACTCCTTAGTATGCGAGAGATTTAAAGCCGTAATGCCACCTTTCTCGTTTACCTGCCCCCAAAGCAACCAGCCCGATTTGGTTTGTAGCGCAAATCCACCGACAATTGTTGCCGCTGCATTACTGAAGGCAACGCCGTTGTATTTTTTTATTACTTCAAAGGATTGTTCAAGAGCATTGAGAGTTAACCCAATAACTTCTAAAGGGGAGTCTATTTTTTTCCTAAGGTGCAGGTTTTTGAAGCCTACTCCTTCCCTATGTTTTTCATATATATTCTTAATGTCATCGAACTCTTCATTTATCAGTGGTTCATTTCTTCGATCAATGAATTCAAATTGTCTCCAATCATCCTCTGCAAGCACTAGAATATTTTCTAACGATTTCGCATTCTCAACCCCAGCGATATGGTTACTGATTGTAGGCAGGCTATAGAGCAGCTCATTTGGATCAATTTGGGTTATTTCGCTTTTAAGCAAAAAAAGATCTAATTTGCCACTTTTTCCAAACTGACTTTTTTGAGTTGGTTCAGCACCTATGACACGCCAATCATCCTCGCCTAAATGCATGGTGGTGTCGATTTCAAAGGTATCGGGCAGTTGATCAATAGGGACATTGGAAACAGCAAAAGGAGTTTCACTTTTTCCTTCGTAGAATCGAACTTCAACTTCGCTCTTCTCTTTCCCAAACCCAAACATGGAGACCCCCATCATTACAAAGAAAACCAATACCTTATTCACTACACTCTCACACTGCATATCACTCAAGCAATCGTCCGTATGATAGTGATATCATAGGTACGGCTTTTGCCAGAACTTTACTGTTTGAATAAAGGGGTTAGCACCCTTTAAGATATTCATGTGATTTTAGTTGGATCAAAAACAAGCCTGATTTTGCTGATCCTTGTACCGTCGCTCCAGAATATTTGCGCCATTAGGGTTGCCTTCCCGGCTTTGGTGAAATCATAAACCAAGCAGGCGCTTTCACCACTATCATACTCACCCACCAGCTCATATTCACAGTCTATCGGAGGGTCTGCAGCCAGGGAACTTATATAGTCTGTTGCATTACTTGATTCAAATAACGGGCCTTTGAAATCCAGTTGCTCATGAAATATTTCATAAAGCGCATCAAAATCATGGGTCACGAAGAAAATATCGAGGTACTTTTTGGCAAGTTCTATGGTCTTCATTTCTTTTTTTATCACTTGGCTCAACGAATGGCGAAAGGGGTAGCAAAGCCGGAGCTTGCACCAGTCCGATAGAAGCCACCTGCCAAGCACGACCCATCTAGTTTCATCCTAGTCACTTTTGTCTTTTCCTATGCAGCGACTATTGTGATATTCGAACTTACCTCCTGAATCAAGGCATTTATCGATTTCTATTTGTTGTGACAGGTAAGGAACGACAAATGCAGCAATCACGCCAATAATGAGCGGGGCCACAAAGATGCCTATCATTATTTTTACTTCTCTTGAAAAATGTCTATTTATACTCTGCATTAGCAATTGCAGCCTTAATTAGCTTTATTTGTTTTTCCCAGTGCTTTATATGACTTTTAAGCGGAGCTATACCCAGCCTAGACCTACAGTAGGTTAGTGCCCAATTCAATTCCTCAAGATTTTTATACTCGATCGCTTTGTCTATTCTTCTTTGTTCCTTAAATCTTGTCATGTCTCTATTGTTTGGCGTTTGCAACGGTTTGATCAGGCCAGGTGATGATAAAACGTGCGCCACCGAAGTCGGAGCTCTCGACCCAAACCCGGCCGCCGTGCCAACGGGCGATTTGATTGACAATTGCGAGACCGAGCCCGACGCCTCCCGATTCCCGATCGCGGGCGCTGTCCAGGCGGGCGAAGGGTTCGAATATTCTCTCCCGCTCCGCTTCTGGCACCCCCGATCCATCGTCCTCCACGGCGATGCTCGCTACGCCATCCTGACAGTCGCCACGCAACACTATCTTGGAACCGGCATGGCGGTAGGCGTTTCGCAGCAGATTCTTCACCGCCCGCCCCATCAAGCGGTTATCCAATTTTACGACGCCATTGATAGTGTCCCCAGAGCACTCGCAAAAGACGCGCTGGCTTGGCAGCGACTCCTCCAGATCGATCAACAACTCGTTTAACCACTCATTGAGTTTCACCGGTTCCAGTACCAGGTCGGGGCGCTCCCGATCGAGCCTGGAGTAGCTCAAGGATTCGCTCACCAGCTCTTCCAACTCCTGGATATCCTTACGCATGGCATTGATGTGGCGCTCCCGGTCACCCTCATGCTGGGGCTCTTCCAACATATCCACCCGGAAGCGCAGGCGCGCGATGGGGGTGCGCAGTTCATGAGAGACGGCGCCGGTCAACTCCCGGTGGGAATGGATCAGACGCTGCAGGCGATCCGCCATGGTGTTGAAGGCGTCCGCCAAGGGTTTCAGTGCCGAGCGCCGTCTCACCAGCAGGCGGGTGTCCAGATCGCCGGTGCCTAATTCCCGCACACCCCGATCGATACGGGTGAGGTCCCGCCACACCGGACGCACCCAGATATAGACCGCGATGGCGACCAGCAGCGCCAGCAGGAAATAGAGAATAGGATTGAAATAACGTATCAGGGGTGGCAGGGGAAAGGGACCGGCGCGAAACACCTGGCCGGACTCTCCCAGGCGTTTGTAGTAGGTCTCATTCATCTCCTCCAGGCCCAGGATCACGGTCTTCCCCGCCTCGATGTCGGCCAGGCGGTCCTGGGGCAGCGCCGGATCATCGATGGGCAGGAGGGACAAGGGCATATCGAATAGCTTGTCCAACTCCATCAGTACAGCGGGCCAATCCGAGGCATCACTGGCCAGGAACTTTGACTCGATCAGGTAGACGATACCCGCCACCTGATCCCGCTCCTCCTGCTCCGGATTAGGGCCCAGCACCATCATCAGATATTGGTCGGAATCGAATACGCGCCTGAAGAACTGGGTCTGCTCCACCTCTTCTTGGAAGATCAGTTCTCCCGCCTGCACCATGCTCTTTTGCTTTTCGGAGGCCTCGATCTGATCCAGGGTATAGAGACCCAGTCCATAGTGAAAATGGGGTTCCAGATCGCGAATTACCTCCTCCCAGCCGGATGGAGGCTTGCCCTGCAGGCGATTCTCAACCAGTTCGTAGGCGCCGAGCATGGCCCGCTCATAGTAGCGCTTCACCGTACCATGCAAAACCAGATCGGGAATCCAGGTCAGGCTGACAAAGAAAAGCCCGATGGTGATGAAGAGTATGCTGTAGAGGGTGATGTAGAGTCGCGCCATGGCGATCAGTCCCAGGCATCCGGCACAAACAGATAGCCCCGCCCGCGTACGGTCTTGATGCGGTAGGGGTGGTTGGCGTCGTCGCCGAGCTTGCGCCGCAACCTGGAGATGCCGATATCCACCGAACGGTCGAAGCCGTCGTAGCCGAAGCCACGCAGGGTCTTCAGGGCACTGTCCCGATTGACCACCTTGCCGGCCATTCCCGCCAACAGCCAGAGCAGATCGAACTCCCCGGTGGAGAGCTCCACCTCCTCATCATTGATGCTGACCGCCCGCGCGCTGGCATCGATACGCAGTGTGCCGAAATGGAGTTGATCTTCTGCCTGGGTTGGGTTTTCAGTCTGTCGAAAGCGTCGCAATACAGAGCGCAGCCGGGCCAGCAGCACCCTCGGTTCAACCGGCTTGGTGAGATAGTCATCGGCCCCCAGTTCGAGGCCCACGATCTCATCCACATCCTCGTCCCTGGCGGTGAACATCACGATCGGGCCCTGGTACTCCATACGCAGATCCCGGCAGATATCGAGACCGTCCCGGCCGGGGAGATTGAGATCGAGCACCAGGATATCGGGATGGGACTCACGTACCCGCTCCGGGGCGGTGTCACCCCGATGTTCCAGGCTCACCTCGAATTCATAGCGCTGGAGATACTCCTGCACCAGTTCGGCCAGCTCCACATCATCCTCAACCAGCAGGACCCTGGCGGGTCCGGACTCGGCACTGTTCTGCATTGAATGCCTCACTCCAGAAATCCCATATCAAGCTATCACTGCAACCCTTGTTTGCACAACGCACCCATCACACAGGAAACTGTCGCGGTCACGACAGCCTCCCACAAACTCTACATTAGCACGCACAAGACCATCTGCCTGTTACCACAGGTATTGCTGTGTAACAGATTGTAGTCAGCCCTGATACTGTGTTTAGGCAATCAATCGCGCCCCGGAGTAAAGCTGATATGATTGTGCGACTCTTTTAATCGCCAAGATGTACACTGAGCTTGACCGAGAAACCGTGGAACCCTCAATCGACCTCTATGCAGTTATCTTGCTACTGGGTGCGGCGCATGGCCTCTTTCTTACCATTGTCCTGCTCAATGCAAAAGCAGGAGACCTGAAGGCTCATTGGTTTCTGGCCCTGTTGACCCTGGTCTTCACCCTCGATCTGGGACTGGCATTTCTCGAACACTCCCGCTACCTCATCCATTTTCCCTGGCTGCTGACCCTCGACCTCAATATCGATTATCTCTTCGGCCCCCTTACCTATCTCTATGTGCGTGTCCTCAGCAATCGGGACGAATACCGTTTCACCCCCAAGCAGTGGCTTCATTTCTTCCCCTTCCTGTTAGGCTTTCTGCTCCTTGCCCCCCTTTATGGATTGGAGCAGGAGCAGCTGATCACCCTCCTCTATTTGGATGGAGTATCACTGGAACCCAAGCAACTCTGGGCAGAGGTCTCGAGCATTGTTGTGGGCGTCAGCTCCATCCTGCAGATGGCTATCTACCTCTTCGTCGCCATCCGCAGGCTAATTCGTCATCGGCGCAATATCCAGCAGGAGTTCTCGTTTCTAGAGCGGATCAGTCTCAACTGGCTGAGAAATCTGTTGTTCGCACTGGCACTGCTCTACCTGCTCTACATCCTGGATATCTTCCTCATCGGCATCCTCGAGCTCTATGACGGGATGCCTGGAATTCACTACCCCATGATCGTCGTCCTGATCTACATCATGGGTTATATGGGTCTTCGCCAACCCAAGATATTCTCCCGTCACCGGACTCAGGCGTCTGAATCCACTGTCAGCGAACACCCTCCAGAACCAGAGCTTGAACAAAAACAGGATCAAGAGAGGCGCAAGTACGAGAAATCGGCCCTGGACAGGGAGACAAGCTCAATGCTGTTCGATGAGTTACGGGCACACATGGAAACGGAAAAGCCCTATCTGGACAGCACACTCAATCTCGCACAACTCGCTGCCCAGCTCCGCATCTCTCCCAACTACCTCTCCCAGGTGATCAACGAACAGGGTCAGCAGCACTTCTTCGATTTCGTCAATCGCTACCGGGTGGAGGAGGCAAAAGTTGCATTGGCCGGTACGGGGGAAAGGGGCAACGTCCTCACCATCGCCCTGGATGCCGGTTTCAACTCGAAGTCCGCCTTCTACACCGCCTTCAAACGCCATACCGGGCAGACCCCAACGCAATATCGACGCTCAGGGGATACGCCTGGCGCTCAAGACTAACCTCCTGTTCTAAAAAGAGAATAAATAAGTCCAACCTTACACGGACGGACGAAACCTACCCCGATTTGCCACAAACTTCTCCCAACAGCAACGGCTGTCCACAAACACTTTTCAAAACACGACAGATGGGAGAATTACCATGTTTCAACAGCTATCAAACCTCACCAGGCAACTGGTAAAAATCGTCTGCATAACAGGCCTCGGCACCTCCATGTTGACCGGCTGCAACTCCTCCAACATTCAGCAAGCCACCCCGAATGAACAGTTTCAGGCGGTCCTGGACGAGGCTGTGGCGCGAGGCCTACCAGCAGTATCGGTCACCATCCAGGGACGCAATATCGATTTCTCAGGGGTCTCAGGCGTTACCGACCTGACCGATGGAGATGCAGTCCACCAAGATAGCCGCTTCTATGTGGCCAGTACCGGCAAGACCTTCCTTGCCGCCGCCCTGGTGCAGATGGCGGGGGATGGGTTGCTCGACCTGGATGACCCAATCACCCATTGGCTACCCCGGGAGATCACCCATCGTATCCCCTCCAGTGATCATATGAGTGTGCGCATGCTGCTCAATCACACCACCGGTATCTACGATTTCCAGAACGATGGAGATGCCTGGGACAACGATTTCTTCCTGGTCTCGGGACCCGATCGCCAGTGGACCCAGAGGGACGCCCTCCCCTTCTTTCTCGATAGGCCGCTGCACTTCGAGCCGGGCAGTGACTACAGTTACTCCAACTCCAATTTCATCCTCGCGGCACTCATCATCGAGGAAGTGTCGGGACAACCAGTACAATATGCCATCCGCCAGCGAATCATCGATCCACTCGGTCTGACGCATACATTGCAAGGGGACGAGGCGATCGGCCAGGCCGGGCTGGTACACGGCTACTTCAGTGACGAGAACGAGCGTTACGATTCCCATCCCTGGTACAGCCACTACGGGTTGGCGGACGGAGGCATCCAGAGTAACAGCGTGGATCTTGCCCGCTTCATCCGTGGCCTGCTAAAGAGCGATCTGGTGCTCAACGACAGCATGCGTTCAGAGATGCTGCAACCCTCCCTGCTCGGCACCCCACCCTCGAGCTACGGTCTGGGGATCAAAATCAGGGAGATCGAACAGAGCGGTGAAACCATCTACTCCCATAGCGGCAAGGATCCCGGTTATCAAACAAAGATGCTCTTTGTCGAGAGCAAGGATACGGTTATCACTCTCTGCGCCAGTGGCAGTTTCGGTGAATATGACGAAACCGTGGAGCAGTTGTTATTGGAGATCTTCACCCTCTTGGAAGCGTTGCAGGTCTAACACCCGGCATAAATGCCCCTCTCCCTTGACTGGAGAGGGGTTGGGGAGCGGGCGAACAAAAACCGAGATTCCCCTTAACAGTCGCACCTAACGGCCGATGAAATAGAAACACTATGTTTCCTGTAATCAATGGGGCGCATATGACAGCGTCTGTTAGGTTTAGCGAGAGTGATGAGAAAAGAGAGACGTATACGAAGCTGGTTTCTGGCAATCTTCGGTCTGCCCTTCTTTGCTGTTGGTGTTTTTTTTATTTATAAAACCGCGGACTCTCTCTTTGACGCCATACAGATGGCCGCCTGGCAACAAACCCAGGGCACACTGATCTCGGCAGAGACCAGCCACCATCGTTCTGACGACACGACCACCTACAAAGCCGAAGCCCGCTATCGCTATCGGGTCGATGGTGTGGACTATACCGGTGATCGGGTGGCGATACACGGCGGCAACGACAACATCGGCGACTTTCAGCAGCAGCTCGGCCGGCAGTTGCAACACCTCTACCGCAATCAAAAGCCGGTGACGATCTACTACAATCCCTCGGATCCCAACCAGGCGGTGATTAACCGCGACATACGCTGGGGCATGATCGGTTTCAATGCCATCTTCATCATTGTGTTTGGCGGTGCCGGTCTGGGCCTGATTATCTTCGGTCTGCTCGGCAAACGTGTCATCGATACCCCGGAGGCCGCGGAGAAGCCCTGGCTGGCACGCCCGGAGTGGGCCGATAACCGCATCCTCTCCGGCGCCCGCCTTGGGATGTATATGTTCTGGGGTTTCACCATCTTTTGGAATGCCCTGAGTATCCCGGCGGCGTTTGCGGTACCTGAGGTTTGGCGCAAGGAGGGCGCCCTGGCCCTATTGGTCCTGCTCTTTCCCCTGATCGGCATGGGGCTCCTCTACTGGACAGTGAAGCAGACCCTGGAATGGCGCCGCTTTGGCTACACCCCGCTGACCCTGGATCCCTTTCCCGGCGCTATCGGCGGTGATGTGGGCGGCGAGATCGAGGTCGACATACCCTATGTGATGGGTCTGGTCTGTGAAGTGACCCTGAGTTCCATCTATAGCTATGAGTCCGGCAGCGGCAAGAACCGCTCCCGCAGTGAGAGCGTGAAGTGGCAGGACAGCGGCTATGCCCAGGTGGAGCCGGCGGCACGGGGGATACGCTTGGGTTTTCGCTTCAGTGTGCCGGAGGGTCTGAATCCCAGCGAGGAGGAGACGGGGGATTACTATTTATGGCGCCTGAACATCAGGGCGGAACAGCCGGGGATGGATCTGGATCGCTCCTACACCATACCGGTCTACGCCACCGCGGAGAAGTCCCGTTTCCAGCATCTCGACTCAGGGCGGGAGACGCCACAGGGGATGCCTGAATTGACTGCCGAAATGATGCTGCCACTGCGTCGCAATGGCGTGTTGCAGGAGCTCTACTACCCGATGCTGCGCCAACCGCTGCTCGCCACCCTATTCACAGTGGTTGGCGGGGTCTTCGCCATCGCCGGTGCGATGCTTTGGGGCAAGGCGGCAGAAGAGGGTATGTCACTCTACTTCATGGCCGGTATATTCACCTTCCTGGGCAGCCTGGTGGCACTGGCTGGTCTCTACACCGCCTTCAACAGCCTCTATGTGGCCTGGGACGGCAGGCAAGTGGTGACTATTCGGCGCCTGCTGGGCATCACGGTGCGCTGGAAGAACGTCCACTACCATGAACTGCAGGAGATAGCGCTTAAGAAGGGTTCCACGTCGACCCAGAGCGGTAACACCCATAAGATCGAATATCAGGTCATCGCGCTGAGCCAGAAAGGGAAGATAGTGTTGGCGGAGAATCTGGACTCACACAGTAAGGGGAAACTGGTACAGGAGTTCTTCCGCAAGCAGTTCAAGCTGCACGAAAAGTTAGAAATTTAAAACTCAACTGCCATGGCGCCAGCGCTTGCTCGCTTTAGCCGCCAAATATGTGATCAGCACCAACACTGATCTCTTTGACCCACTCTCTATCTTGTGACTCGAAATTATATGACATGACATATACCATGTAAGATGACCTGTACTACTTCACCAGCCGAGAGAATGTTATGGATCTGACTAGCCATTACCTGGGCATGCAGTTGAAGAATCCCCTGGTGCCCTCCGCCTCCCCCCTCTCCCGCAGTATCGATGATGCACGGCACATGGAAGATGCGGGTGCCGCTGCCATAATCATGTATTCACTCTTCGAAGAGGCTGTCACGCAGGAAGAGGAGACCATGGTGCGTTTTCTCCACCATCAGGAGACCGGTTTTGCCGAGGCGGATGGTTTCCTGCCGAACCATTACGATTTTTCCAATGGTCAGGAGCGCTATCTGGAGAATCTTATGGCCCTGAAACAGGCCCTGGAGATCCCGGTCATCGCCAGTCTCAACGGCACCACCCCAGGCGGCTGGATTGCCCTTGCCCGGGAGATGGAACAGGCGGGTGCCGATGCCTTGGAACTGAATATCTATCAGGTCGCCGCCGATATCGGTGTCAGTGGCAGTGAGATCGAACAGCGTTATATCGAACTGCTCAAACAGCTGAAACAGCAGGTCTCCATACCCATCAACATGAAACTCTCCCCGGCCTTCAGCGCCATGGCGAATATGGTGAAACAGCTGGAATTGGCAGGAGCCGGGGGCGTGTCACTGTTCAATCGTTTCTATCAGCCCGATATCAACATCGACAATATGCGGCTCACCACCAGCCTGCAGACCTCCACCTCCGCTGAATCCTTGCTGGCGATGCGCTGGATCGCCATCCTGCATGGCCGTACCCTGCTCTCCCTGGGAGCCACCGGTGGCGTACACACCCAGGAGGACGCCATCAAGCTGCTGTTGGCGGGTGCCGATGTGGTGCACATGTGCAGTCTGCTGCTGGAACAGGGGCCGAAGGCGATCCGTCCCATCGTTGCTGGTATCGAGGCGTGGATGGAGGAGCAGGGATTCGAGTCGATCGGTGAGTTCCGCGGCAGGGTCAGTCAGATCAGTGTCGCCGATCCCAGCGCCTTCGAACGGGTCAATTATGTGAATATCATAGACAGCTTCACGGTCAGTCCCGGCGTGCGCAGTTAAATTTCAGTAGTTGCAAACCCGATAACAAAAGCGCCCATAAATCCGATCCAGGTTAGCAGTAATCCTCAAGCCCTGACATAATAATGAACAATAAAACCGGGACACTGCGGCTGATTCGCCATCGTATTCGGATATTCTTTTTACTTTCAACAGCTAATGGATAACAGATCTCTCGTGACCGATTTGATTCACTTTGAGCATCCGTTGAACGAAAGGATTCGCACCTTTCTTCGACTCGAACATCTGTTTCTGCATGTGGATCATTTCCGCCCGATGGCTGACGGCTGGAGCAACCGGGCTGCCATAGACGGCCTGCTGAGTATCATCACCATCTTCGGCCGTTCGGATCTGAAGACCGAGATTCTCAAGGAGTTGGAGCGCCACACATCGAACCTGGAGCGGGTACGCCAGCAACCAGGAGTGGACATGCAGGCGCTGGGACAAGTACTGGACGATCTGGAACAGGCGATACATCAGGTCTACCGGATGGATGGCCAGATTGCCCGCAAGCTGCGCAGTAACGAATTTCTCACCACCATATTGCAGCGCAGCAGTATCCCGGGAGGCGGTTGCAATTTCGATCTGCCCCAGTATCACCACTGGTTGAACCAGCCCCACGAGTTCCGGCAAAAGCAGATGAGTGACTGGATGCATGAGCTGCACCCGGTGCGTGAGGCGGTGGTACTGTTATTGAATCTGGTTCGCGGCAGCAACCTGCCCACCCAGGAGCAAGCCCTGCAGGGGTTCTTTCAGAAGACCCTGGACAGCTCATCACCGGCCCAGTTGATTCGCGTGGGGCTTCCCAGAAACACCTCAATCTTCACCGAGATCAGCGGCAACAAGCACCGCTTCAGCATACGCTTTCTAGAGGTCGTTGAGACCAGCAAACCGGTGCAGACCACCAAAGACGTGGATTTCCAGTTGACTGCCTGTATATTTTAGAAGCATGAGCAGCAAACAGCAGCGAACCGTCCCCTGCCCCACATGCGGTAAATCTGTCGTCTGGTCAGAGGAGTCTCCCTGGCGCCCTTTCTGCAGTGAGCGCTGTCGTCTCATCGATCTTGGGGATTGGTTCGATGAAAATCACCGCATCTCAGAACCCATGGGGGATCATTCCGAGGATGAGACAGGCAATTAAGCAAGGCGCTGCGCAACCTGCTGGCACAGCTGATCAGCCTCCTGACGCCAGCTGGTGAGCTGATCACTCTGGATCTGGATATCTTTAAGCAATCCCTTCACCTGCTCGCAGTGCCACTGGGCCTGATGCAGTTGGTTGCCCTCCACTAACCTTTTCCCTTCACGTATATGATAGCTGTAGAGGGTTTCGGTTCGTCGTGTGACGATCATTTCCAACAACTCTCCCTTCTCCTGATCGTCTAAGGCCAGCAACAGCCTGTTCTCCTTCAGCAGCCACTCGATCTCGCCAATCAGGCGGGTAAAGCGTTCCACATTCCGTTCACTCATATCCACGGGTGCCGCGCTCACTGCGACCTGCTCAACCGCCTGCTGCGCCTGGGCGATCATCTCGTTGATTCCCTTATATCGGGCATGCACACCTTTCACTGCTTGCAGGCGGGCCAGGATATCCCGGCGTAACACCCGCTCCAGCTCGGCCGGTATGGGCAGTCCGACCATACGCCTGATGAGTCCATGGATCTCTTCCACCCGCTTCAGGATGCGCTGCACATGCTGTCGCCGCTCTTCCACGAAGGCATGATAACGGTGAGCAACACTCGCCAGTATCAAGGTGAGGGCCAACAACCCTCCTACTGCAAAGATAATTGTCATTTGATCCATCTAGCAACCCATTTGTTTACAGGCACGATTCCCCCCGTTCCCAGCGCCAAACAGCCCACTGCTTGGCTCCTGACCTCTCCGATAGAGGAGGCCTGCAGACCATGCAGATGCGGAAAGATATCCTCAGAGGTTGGAAAACTGATAACCTTTAACCCAATATTCGGTTAAATTTGCTTGACATTGTATCTGGCCTGGATGAAAAAACCATAGATTAAACTTGAACTTGTCTTTACGGGGTAGACTATCACCATGTCCTGGGTAATGATCGTCCTGCTATTGATCGGGAGTTTTCTCATACTTGTTCCACTGTTCAGCTATCTATCGGCTAAACGCCTGGTAGGCAAGAAGATAGTCAGTGATCTGAGTAACAACCGAATGCTCTATTTCTATAGTGAAAATTGTCCGCCCTGCCGCACCATGACGCCGATCATAGAGCGTTTGGCGGAACAACACGATGGCATTGTGAAGGTGGATGTACGCAAGGACCCTGCCACAGGCAGGCAATTCAATATCAGGGCCACACCCACGCTGGTCCTGATGAAAGAGAGCGTGGTCACGGATGTGGCTCTGGGCGCAAAAACCGAATCACAGCTAAAGTCTCTGTTACAGAAGATAACCTGATGCACTACAAGATCATCCCAGTCACCCCTTTCCAGCAAAACTGTACCCTATTCTGGTGCGATGAAAGCCGGCACGCAGCCATCATCGATCCCGGGGGGGACACCCAACAGGTGGTGGATCAACTCAAGGCCCTGGATCTGATACCGCAACGGATCCTACTTACCCATGGCCACCTGGACCACGCCGGCGGCGCCAATGAACTGGCTCAACGCCTAAGCCTGCCGATTGTGGGACCCCATCGTGATGACGCCTTCCTGCTGGACAATATGCAGCAACAGACCGCCATGTTCGGATTCGGCAACAGTAGCGTCTGCAAACCGGATCAATGGCTCGACCAGGGGGATGAAGTCACCATTGGCAATGAGAGCTTGGAGGTCCATCACTGCCCCGGCCATACCCCGGGACACATAATCTTCTTTCATCGAGCCACGAAAATTGCCCAGGTCGGTGACGTCCTGTTCAAAGGTTCCATCGGTCGGACCGATTTTCCCCGGGGCGATTATGCTACCCTCATCCACTCCATCCGGGATCGACTTTGGCCGCTGGGGGATGAAGTCAGATTCATCCCCGGACATGGCCCGGAATCCACCTTCGCAGAAGAGCGCCGCAGCAATCCCTTCGTCTGCGACGGTTGCTAGGTATCGTATCCAGGCAGGCCAATAACCTGATTATATTTAAGGTTATTATCGCCTACCTCACGACCCGATAAACCAACACCTCACAGGTCGATTGTACGGGCTGTCAAGGAGAGCAATATCCCGGGGTATCGAGGCCTCTATCCTGGCATAGACAATCCCGCCTGCCAGGGGAACTCATGGGCCCGTATGAGATCAATCATAGAACGCAGTCCTATCGACAATTGCCTGGGAACAGCCCCTCCAAACAGCTGAGTCAGGACTAGTTTAGTTCCTGCTAATAGTTTCACATGCGATTGTTTACAAGGTATTTTTTGCATTGACATTCGACTTGACGTAACATCCCCCAGTCAAGAAAAATTACCCTGCATGCAGCAATTTGTGTGGGGTAGCAAAAAACGACACTGGGGAAGTCAAATACTTTCCTTGGATAATAATTGAGGGTGGAGTATGTTCAGAGAGCGTGCTGGCTACGGTTCCGCAGGTAAAATATCAATAATACTAGCGGGCATCATTTTCATCGGTGGCATATTGTTCACAGGCCTGTTCAGCATGGGCCTTGCCTATACGAATGAAATGGAGTTCTGTACCTCTTGCCACTCGATGAAAGTCAATTTTGAAGAGTATAAAGAGACCGTTCACTACAAAAACGCTTCGGGTGTGCAGGCTACCTGTTCGGACTGTCATGTACCGGAACCCTTCGTCCCGAAGATGATAGCCAAGGTTGTGGCCGCCAAGGATGTCTACCACGAGATTATGGGCACCATTGATACCAGGGAGAAGTACGAAGCCCACCGTTGGGACATGGCGAGCAGGGTTTGGGAAAAAATGCGTGCTTCTGACTCCCGTGAGTGCCGCTCCTGTCATGAATTTACCAACATGGACCTGAGTGAACAGGATCGCAGCGCCCGTAGACGCCACCCGAAGGCAATGGATGAGGGCAAGGCCTGTATCGATTGCCATAAAGGTATCGCTCACGAGGAACCGGATGAGCCAGATGAAGATGAGTCTTGACGGTCCAGCAACAGCTTTGAAATAGTACAATGGCTTCTCTTGGATGAAACATGAAGATAAGTCTCCTGACAGGAATGCAATGAAAAACACCAGACTGCTCTTTGCAATCATTGTGATTCTTCTGACCACACCCCTGTATGGGGGTGATACACAGGATGAAAAAGACCTGCGACTGGCCGCCAGTGTTGGCGATGTCGAGGCCATGACAGTCCTGTTGGACAAAGGCCTCCCGGTCGACACTGCAAACAAGTTCGGTAAAACTGCCCTGATGATGGCGGTGGAGAACGATAATTTCGAAGCGGTGGTACTGCTGCTGAACCGTGGTGCAGACGTGAATGCGCGAACCACGGTCGGTTGTACGGCTTTGACCTTCGCCGCCGAGAACGGCCATCCCGCCCTGACCGCCATGCTTTTGGAGCGTGGCGCTCATCTGCACGATCGCACCCGGGCCGGTTGGGACGCACTGATGATTGCATCCCGCTACGGCATCACCGACATGGTGGAACAGTTACTATTCAAAGGGGCCGATCCCAAGGCTTCAGACAAGCATGGTCACAACGCCTTGATGATGGCTGCGGAAAAAGGACATGCCGACACCTGTGCTATGCTGCTCAAACACAATGCGGAAATCGACAGCCGTGACAAGAATGGCTCCACGGCATTGATTCTTGCCGCCGATAGCGGACATAACGATGTGGTTAAGGCCCTCATCGAGCATAATGCCAGCATTGACGCCAAAGACCAGGACGGGGCTACCGCTCTGATCTGGGCTGTAGGCCAGGACAGACTAGAGACAACGAAATTGCTGCTCGAGGCCGGCGCCGATGTCAATCTGGCGGATGCTGACGGCATTACCCCGTTGATGGAAGCTGCAAGAAAAGGTTCCGAGCCGATGGTGAAGCTGCTGCTGCAACACGGCGCAAACAAAATGAATAAAGACAATGAAGGCCACACGGCCCTGGACATCGCTGAAAGGAAAAAGCATGTCGAGGTTGCCGGCCTTCTAAAATAAAAAGAGCACTAACCAGGTGGGGAAATGCGTTTCCCTATAATTGCCTCTCATGAGGTGTGGAGGATACCCATCTGAGTCTACTGCAACAGGAACAGTCCTAATCGCTGCTCCGGTTCGAATGGCAGGGCACACCTAGTACCCTGTTCTAATAATGTAAGCCTGTTTTCAATACCAAAGGAGGTAACATGGCGTACAAAAAACTACAGAGAGCCCTGATCGGCGCACTGGTAATTGGTGCTTCATCTGCGGCCTTCGCTGCTGACAAGCCCAAGACGATGACGGGCGCTAGTGCCAATATGCTGGCCGTTACCTGTGCTGGTTGTCATGGCACTAACGGTGCGAGCGCAGGCCCTGCCACCCCTAGCATCGCCGGAATCTCCGCTGTCTATTTCGAAGAAGTCATGCTGGGCTTTAAAGATGGCTCGGTTAAAAACACCATCATGAGTCGTATCGCCAAAGGTTATTCCGATGACGAGATCAAGGCCATGGGTGAGCTCTTCAGCAAACAGCCCTTCGTGCCTGCAAAGCAAGAGTTCGATGCCAAGCTAGCCAAGAAAGGCGCCAAACTGCATGACAAGTATTGCGAGAAATGTCACGCAGACGGCGGCACATCGGCGGAAGACGATTCCGGCATCCTGATGGGTCAGTTGACACCTTATCTTCACTACACCTTGTCCGATTACAAAGCGGGTGATCGCGAGATGACGAAGAAGATGAAGAAAAAGGTCAATCAGTTGATCAAGAAAGAGGGCGACGCCGGCTTCGAGGCGCTCTTCAACTATTACGCCCAAGGCAAGCAATAAGAGGGGAATAAGAGATATGAAGATTACTCGAAGAGGATTTGTTAAAGGCGCGGGTGCGGCCACAGCCATCGGCATGATGGGCACCCCCTACATCGCCATGGGCGCTTCCAAGAAGGTTGTGGTTGTCGGTGGTGGTACCGGTGGCGCCACAGCGGCAAAATACCTGCGCATGGCCGATCCGAGCATTGAAGTCACACTGATCGAAGCCAACAAGCACTACTACACATGCTACATGTCAAATGAAGTGCTGGGCGGTGGACGCAGCATCGATTCCATTAAGTTCGGCTACAGCGGACTAGGTGGTCATGGCGTAAACGTGGTCCATGATGTGGTCACCGAAATTGACGCCAAAGGCCAAACCGTGAAGACTGCCGGCGGACAGAGCTTCGCTTACGACCGCTGCATCGTTGCCCCTGGTATCGACTTCAAGTGGGAAGGTATCGAAGGCTACGACGCCAAGGTTGCCGAGGATATTCCTCACGCCTGGAAAGCCGGCTCACAAACTGTAACCCTGCGCAAGCAACTGGAAGCCATGAAGGATGGCGGTACAGTCGTCATTGCACCGCCAGGCAACCCATTCCGTTGTCCTCCGGGACCTTACGAGCGTGCCTCTCAGATTGCACACTATCTGAAACATCACAAGCCGAAGTCGAAGATCATCATCCTCGATCCGAAGCCGAAATTTTCCAAGATGGGCCTCTTCACCCAGGGTTGGAAAGCGCTCTACGGCTATGAGACCGACAACTCAATGATCGAGTGGCGTGGCAGTGCCCAGGGTTCCAACGACAATGCGGTTGTCAAGGTCGACGCAGGATCCAGATCCGTCACCACCGGTTTCGATGACACCGTCAAGGCTGACGTGCTCAACGTCATCCCCAACCAGAAGGCAGGTAAGATCGCCTTCGCTGCTGGCCTGACCAATGACAGCGGCTGGTGCCCCATCAACCTGCACACCTTCGAGTCCACCATTCACAAGAACATCCATGTGATCGGTGACGCCTCGATTGCCAAAGGTATGCCTAAGTCCGGTTACGCCGCCAACTCCGAAGCCAAGGTATGCGCCGCAAGCGTGGCAGCCCTGTTGAACGGCCAAGAGCCCGGCACACCGGCTTATGTCAACACCTGTTACTCAATCGTTGGCAAGGATTGGGGTATCTCGGTGGCGGCTGTCTATCAGCTGGCCGAGGACGGCTCAAAGATCACCAAGGTATCTGGCGGTTTGACCCCAACCGACGCATCACCGGAGATGCGTGCGAGGGAAGTTGCGTACGCCCATAGCTGGTTTACAAATATCACCAACGATATCTTCATGTAAGCCCACTGATGCCGAGGATCGGCGCAATAAAAAAGCGGGGTCAAACCCCGCTTTTTTTTATCCCTCGAAAACTTGATTCAACAATCCAAGCTCTCCATCTATTCCGGTCGCCCGGGCCTCATAGGTCGCTGATCGATGGCGTAACCGGCACCTGAGTGTAAATCCGCCGGTCTGGCGAAATTGGGAAAGTCAGGGTTTCTCCATCCCTCTTTAGCGAGCTTCTCCTGGGGTGGTTTGATGCGTGATACATAGTCGAGCACCGCGCGGATATCCCGGTGGGTGAAGTTATGAATCTGCTTAACCATCTTTTTATCCGCATTGCGACGACGCTCGAGTTTTATCCATTCGAACTGGCGCAGCAGATAACGATAGTGTTGGCCATAGATAGCCGGGATATGATCCTCCAGATTTCCCTCCCCCATCTCACCATGACACTCGGTACAGTTGTCTTGATAGAGTAATTCACCCCTTTCCAGATCATTGCCGCGCCCCACCCCATTGTGTGGCGACATGGGCAACTGGGAGATATAGGCAGCCACATCGGCGATCTCCTGCGCCCCCCCAAGCAGGGTTGGCGAGGTAAAAGGGAACATGGTTGGATTGTCTCTGTTGCGGGCGCGAATATCTGCCAACTGTTTGATCAGTACTGTGGGCAACTGGCCGGCCACCTGAGGATAGGCGCCGCTCTCGAGTCCCCACCCTTCTGGTGTATGGCAGACAGAGCAGATTCTGTAGACCCGCTTTCCATTTTCAACATTTGGCGTCAATTCCATCGCCTGTTCATATTCGCGCATTGCATCGCTGGCTGGTTCTGCGATCACCTGCCCCATCAGCAACATGGCCGCTGAGGCTACAAAGATAGACTTTCTCATTGAAACTCCATATCTGATTTATCGTTATACCGCCGTCCCACCAGAAGTAGCACGCCATGCCACCAACTCAACAAACAGCGTTCTTTCTGATAGGGATGGAGACCCGGGTCAGGGTTCCAATCACTGTTTTGGATTGTGTTCAATATAACAATGTAATATAGCGAGGCTATCGCAATGACACAATAAATAAAGCTTGATACAAACCAATTTCATTAATTTATGCATGGTTGAAAGGAATAAGAATAATTGCGCCCTACAGACGCTTTTGTGAAAATTGAGCGGGATAAAAAAAGATCGGATGTAACGATCAACGGCTCATACGAAGCCGAAAAATAAGACTAAGAAAAACCATCAGCCAGGGTGCCAAGAGGGCCACGAAATCTAGTTTGACCTCCTTCCTAAAAGGAATGGAGGACGGATCCTCTTTGCTCCACTGTTGGGTTTATATACCAAAAAAACTTTTTTATAACGACCATCCTCAAAAGAAGGAGCCGCAGACTATGAACAGGCTACTCATCATCCTCCTGTTAACCCTCCCCATGCTTGCCCAGGCAATCGATCTGGAAAACGGCAAAAAACAGGCACGCAGTTGCGCCCTCTGCCATGGCCACTACGGGCAGGGAACCCCAGGACCTGCCTCGCCCAGGCTCGCAGGCACCCCAGCCGGCTATATGATCAAGCAGATCGAGGCCTATATCAAAGAAGAGAGAATCAATCCCCGAATGCTGATCACCTCCTCCCTTCACTCCATCAGCGAGGAGGATATCGACGACATCGCCGCCTACTATGAAAGCATCAACCTGGATAAGATAAATCCGGTATTGAACAACATCCCGCTCTGGCCGGGCGATGTGGAACTGGGAAAAGCGCTATATAATGGCGACTGTAAGAGTTGCCACCGCAAAAACGGCATGGGTAGATCCCGCAAGGGTATCCCCGCGCTGGCGCTGCAATACCCACGTTACCTGTTCCGCCAGATCAAGATGTTCCAGTGGGATAAACGGGTGCACGATGACGATCCTGAAGATGAAACCTTCGATGAACTGAAGGACCAGGATATAGAGGCCTTGCTTGCCTATATCTCTTCGCTTGCCCCCAATAATAAAAAGTAACCCTGACACCATACACAATAATTTAAGAACCGAAACACTCGGGAGAATGCTATGAAATCGATACAAGCACTGGGACTCGCACTGGTGTTGGGCCTGATCATATCCACAACCGCCGTGGCTGGGGATCAGCCTGAAATCAACATCACCGATATCAATCAAACGGTGGTGCAAATGAGCGTCAAAGATGGGGTCGCCAAAGAGGATGCCATCCAGGCATTGATGTCCCGCGCCGCGGAGATCAACCTGAAATACGTCGCCAGACAAGAAGTATCAAAAGAGTTGGAGGCGCGGGGACTGAAAACCCCCTATCTGGATATCTTTCAGTTCTGTAACCCTGAGGATGCGCGCAAGATGATATTGCACGATCCCATCTATGCCGCTTATATGCCCTGCCGTATCGCCATGGTGGAGGACAAAGAGTGTAGGCTCTGGTTGATGATGCTGAACCTGGATATGCTGATCAACAGCGAACTTCTACCGCCTGAACTGACCGAGATCGCCATTCGGGTCAACCAGGCAATGCTCGACGTGATGGTTGCCGGTGCCACCGGCGAGTTCTGATTCACCGCAAATGAACGCGAATCACCACGAATACCGTAAATATCAAAGGCGCAAAGGATTGCTTACAAGGCAATCCATGCCATCCCGGCAGGAACCCGATGCAAATGGATGTCTAAAATACCATTTGCGTTAGTTTGCGGTGATTCGCGTCCATTTGCAGCCTGAATTCTTAACCCCTCGAAATCTTAACCGATGCCCTCAGCCAGGTTGGCTTGAAAAATTGCCTTGTGGATATCGCCCAGGCTCAACATTCCCACCAACTGCCCGGCATCGGCAACCGGGATGCGGCGGAATTTATGCCGAACCATAATAGTGGCGGCACGCAGTATATGCATATCCGGGCTGACCGTGATCACATTTGGGGTCATGAGATCAGACACCTTGAGATTCACAACATCCTTATACTGCAGCATCATGCTCTCGTAGTCCGGTGAGGATATGCCATCCATGATCTCCTCAAGGGTGGGAAACATCCGATGCAATACATCCTTCTCTGC
>JBEVVS010000097.1:0-21659 GCA_040507005.1 Candidatus Thiodiazotropha sp. | reverse complement strand
CCCTTTCCGTGGAGTTGGATAATTACTTTAAAGAGAATCTGCAACGGCTAACCAAGGGTGACAAAAACAGAATGATTGTTATCTATTGTCTTGCCGATTGCTGGATGTCCTGGAATGCGGCGAAACGGGCAGCGATGGAGTACGGTTACATGAACACCTACTGGTACCCGGATGGCACGACCGGGTGGGAGGCGGCAGAACTGCCGCTCGAGAACAGCCAACCGATTGCGATGGAATGAGTTTATCAGGCATCAATCCAGGTAGTAAGCAATACTCCGAGCCAAGACACCCAGTCTTTCTTCAACAACAATCGGGCGAGTGCAGAGATGTTGAATGAAGTCTTCACGTTCATCGAACATACGCTGCTTGATCTCCATCTCATTCTCCATCAACGCCAAGCGCTCTTGGGCCGCTGGTGAAGGATCTTCCTGCAGCTGCACCATTTCATCGAGCTCCTCACTTAGCTTATTGGCACGCGCCGCTTGTCCCCGCGCATAGCGCATAATACCGTTGAGTTTTTTCTTACGATCTTCATTCAGTGTTTGAATCACACCCGCAAACAGCAAGGTAAGCTTGTGATCCTTCTGAGACGGATCCTGTTTCGAGGAGAAATCGGCAAGGACCGCATCGGCGGCATCCAGATCATAATAGGGAGAGGCGAACTGCTCCACCAGTCGTTTCACCTCCTTGTCCTTTTCCCAGGCATCTCCCAATCCGTCTATGGAGGGCCCTGCCCATACCACGGCGGCAGGCACTTCATTTCTCAGAACCTGTTCACAGGGCCAGTCGGGAGGACGATCTTCTGCCACCAGGGCCTGTGCCAGACTGCAACCGGTAATCAGCCAAACAAAGCAAGCTATCCTCTTCATCTTCAATAACACCATTGTTAACCTCCACCCTGTTTACGTGTCATCAGTCCGCGAGCCGGATCGTAACCATACAACGCACCCCCAAGGAACAGCAGCAGAGAGCCTACAACAGCAAACAAAGCAATCCAGCTGATTTGTTGATATAAGGAAAACCGGATCAACTCCACGGCATGGGTGAAGGGATTGAAACGACAGATCTCAAACAAAAGAACACTGGAATCCTTGATGCGCCATAGGGGATAGAGTGCGGACGAAGCAAAAAACATGGGGAAAATGACAAAATTCATCACCCCGGCGAAATTCTCCAATTGCTTGATGGCTGATGAGAGCAATAGGCCCAGGGCCCCAAGCATCAGCCCCGACAGGAAAAGGGCCGGAAATGCCAGCAGATAACCCATCAGTGGCGGCTGCACATCCCAAAACCAGGCAATGGCCAAGAAGAGATAGACCTGGGCAATTGCGACCAGGGTGCCGGCAATCAACTTACTCAGCAGCAGATACCAACGGGGAAAGGGACTGACCATGAGCATCCGCATACTCCCCATCTCCCGGTCATACACCATGGAGAGTGAACTCTGCATACCGCTGAAGAGTAGGATCATCGCTGCAAGTCCGGGCACGATATACTCCTCGTAGAGGATGTAGGTCTCATAGGGTGGAATAATGGAGACTCCCAGTACAGACCGAAAACCGGCAGCAAAGATAAACAACCACACCAGCGGGCGGACCAGGGCGCCGAAGAAGCGCTCCCGTTGATGCAGAAACCGCAACGATTCGCGCATCGTGATGCCCAGCAGACAACCGAAATACTGCACGAAACTCATGACGCTTCACTTCGTGTCAGGTGGTTGAAGGCCTGTTTCACGCTATCCGTTCCGGTCTCTTGCATGATCTGGCGGGCACTGCCATGGGCCAGCACCCTGCCGTCGTGGAGCACAACCAGGCGATCTTCAGCTTCGACCTCGTCAACCAGGTGGGTGGCCCACAGCACACCTATACCCTCCTCTCGACAGCGTGCCCGCACCTGCTGCAGAATCGCCTGGCGGCTATGAATGTCGAGACCGACAGTGGGTTCGTCAGCCAACAACAGCCTTGGTTGATGCAGCAGGGCCCTGACCAGTTCCACACGACGGCGTTGCCCCCCACTCAACGCCCTAACCTTCTCATCGGCCCGGTCTCCCAGCTCAATTTCATCCAACACGGTCTGCATGCGCTTTTCCAACTCGCCCGCGTTCAGTCCCTGTAAGGCACAGTGATAGCGAAGGTTTTGCATCAAAGTCAGATCCAGATCGAGTGTGGGTTGCTGAAACACCACACCCAGCTGAGCCAAGGCCTTGCGGGTCTGGCTTTGTAGATCGTAACCGTAGATATCGATGGATCCACCTCGACTGACGAAGAGGCGGGTGATTAGAGAAAAAAGGGTGGTCTTGCCAGCGCCATTGATACCCAGCAGTACACAAAATTCACCTGGCTCCAGGGTAAAACTGACATCGTCCAACACCTGGCGTTTGGTGTAGGAGAAGCTGACAGCTTTCAATGCGAGAGCGGCTGCGCTCATGGACGGACCACAACCCCCCAGGGCAGACGTCCTACCTTGATCGATTTCTTGACCTTCAGCCGATCCACATCGATCACCGAGACATCGTTACTCACCCCGTTGGTGGTAAAGATGCGCTTTTCGTCGGGAGAGAAGTCGAGATTCCAAACCCGTTGACCCACCAGCAGGTACTTATCCACCTCAAAGGTGGCGGTATCGACTACCGCTACCCGGGCAGCCGGCCCCAGGGCGATAAATGCCAGTTTGCCGTCTTTACTGATCCTGATCCCCACAGGCTGGATGGACTCCTTGTGAATGCCCGGGATTTTGAAACCGATTTTCTTTATGATCTTGCGGCTCGTGGTATCGATCACACTCACCGTGCCGCCGATCTCCGACGAGACCCACACCTGTTTGCCATCATTGGTGAACTGAGCGACCCGGGGGCGCTGGTCCACCAGCACCTGGTCTTCCACCTTCAGGGTATCGAGATTGATAAAGTGGGCCATGTTGGTGGTTTCTGAGGTATTCACCAGCCACTTGCCATCCGGACTGATGCCCATCCCCTCCGGCTCCACCCCGACCTGGATCTCCGTCACCTTCTGGCGTTTCTGAATATCCACCATGGTCACCATGTTGTCGTCTTCGTTGGCGGCATAGAGGTATTTACCATTGGGACCCAGTACCAGCAGTTCCGGGTCCGGACCGGATGGCAGGATATGGGTGACCTTGCGTGTCTCCAGATCGAGTACTTCGATATGATCCGCATCACTGGTACAGACATACAGGGTCTTGCCATCCTTGCTGAGGGCAATACCCCGAGGACGCTCCCCCACCGGTACCGTTTCCAGGACCTTCAGACTCTCGCCATCGATTATCGTGATACTGTTGTCCTTCTCACTGCTCACATAGACTGTATAGGCCTGAGCTCCGCCGCTCACTGTCATGCAGAGAATCCAAGCCAGCAGATAGAATCCAGGACTGAGGCCGTGGCGACAGCGAAATGTTGGGTGAAACATGTTTAACACTCCTGCGTTTTTTTACCGCTTATTTATACTAACCAGACCGACAGCGATTACTCTAGGTCAAGCATGCTCGGAGCTACTTGCCACATTGACTTTCCGCACGATCGTAACCCAGGGTATCCAGGGTGGAAAACTGGTGCAAAAATCCTTTCTGGGGTGAAACAGATATGGTCAGCCGTGGCGAAGAGATCAGCAACGGTTGGCGTAACTGCCCATTCCATTCCCGGTAGGTAACCGGCCTGCCCTTAAAAGCAGCCAGATTAAAATCACTACTTAGGATAAAACCCTTCAGCTTTTCCGCTTGGTTACTTGCGGAACGTGTCGAGGCCTCACCGATGCTGCGTACAGCCAACCAGGCCGAGTAGTCACGATCGCTCATCCAGCGCTGATTCTTTTCGCGGAAGCGACGTTGAAATTGGGTCGCTCCCCACTGTTCGTGGACGCCACTCCAGGCCGCCGGGGAGAGTCCCTGGGTACCGCCCACCGGGCGTGGAAGATAGGTTCGATAACTCAAAAACTCACCGAACTCATCTTGCTCATCGGCCACGATCAGAATGTCATAATCGCCAACCTGACTAAAGGCATTCACCTCTTCCTGCTCTCTGGTGTGTCCTGAGTCGGTACGCCTGGCGCCGGGTTCAAAGGTCCACTGTTTCTGTTCGACAATCTTGTGGCCATATCGTTTTGCTGCACGTTGCAGGGCTTTCGCAAAGGCCTTGTCAGGGGGATGTCGGCCCACCACAAGAAACCATTCGTTCCAGCGCTTCCATGTCAGATACTGGGCCAAGGCATCGGCCAACATGGCCCGGCTGGGGATAGTGTGCAGTAGGTTCGGGTAGCAGATGTGGGTTCGCAATTCATCATCCATGGCACCGATATTGAAGAGCAGGCTCTGCTTCGCCTCGGGCATATCTGCTACTTCCTTCAGCTTGTCGAGGGGCAGATTGAGCAGGAACAGTCGGGTACCACTCGCATACAAATCCAGAAAAGCCTGACTTGAACTCTGATCGGCTTTCACCCTTACAGCCTCGAGCTTAAAAGACTGTCCGGTAAATTGCCCGGTGGTGTTGTTGTCGCTAATCCCCTGCTCGGCCCCAGCCAGGCCGCTGTCGTCGATGACCGGTTGCAACAGGGACAGAGGTATGTGCTTCTCCTCATCCATGCCCAGCAGGGCAATCGATATTTCGAGATTGGCCGCACTTGAGCTGATGCCGTAGGCAAACAACCCGCTGAAAAGGAGCAAGAGGACAACAGGAATTTTACACAACGGCTTATTCTTATAGTGAGGGTCCAATCTACTCAAAACAGCTCCAATATTAGGCTTTAGAAGTTATGTTCAGGGTGTAATTTTGCAAGTTCCATACCACGGAACAGGGGGCCATCCATCCATGATACGGGCTCAAAAACGGGCCATCGGCCAATTTAATTGAATCAATCAGTGTCATTGGTGACACACTGTATCAATACGGGTCTCTTGCAAAGAGCTTTGGCTAGGCATGCCAGCACCGCCCGCCTTCATCTCATCTTAGTCTAATTTACACTAGCCAGATAATAGGTTTTATCCACATACTTCGTGCGGTTCCGGGCGAACAAAAAAGTTGACACTGCTTTCGACAGACTTAAGGAGTTTTTCCCAATTGATCGGGCACGATTATTGCTCCTTGGGATACAACCGACCGTCAGGATTAATCAGGTCAGTACAAAACCCATTTAGAGGTAAAAGCTAGTGAAGAAAAATATCGTACTCCTTTCCGCCCTGTGCACACTGTTGCTGTTCAGCGCTATTACCCAGGCCCATGGCCCGACCCGGCAAAAGATGATAGTGAAGCAACAGATCTCGGCGCCACCGCAGGCGGTTTGGGATTTGGTCAAGAATTTTAATGATATGAGTTGGCATCCAGCTGTGGCAAAAACCGAAGGTGATGGGGGCAATGCCATCGGCTCAACCCGTATATTGACCCTTGGCAATGGCGGCCAGATTCATGAAAAGCTGGAGAAATACGACCCTGAAAAATACTCCTTTTTCTATCGAATAGAATCCGTAGACGTTAAGGTATTGCCTGTTACCAACTACTCATCCTGGTTTAGCGTCAAACCTGCTGAGAATGGAGCAAGCCTGGTTACCTGGAAGGGTGCCTTCTATCGTGGTTATCCCAACAATGAACCGCCACCTGAACTGAGTGATCAGGCCGCCAAAGATGCCGTGAAAGGGGTTTACGAGAGTGGTCTGGCCAACCTCAAGAAATTGCTTGAAAAGGGCTCATGATCAAAATCCGACCATGAAAAACACAACAGAGACAATTTGCATGAGCTTGGGTTACAGGTCGATCTATCTGCTGCTTGTGCTCTACATCTATAGCGGCAGTATGATGGTAAGCGCTGCACCCTTTGCCTTCGTCACCAATCAGGGTGATGACTCCGTCTCTGTAATTGATTTGGCAGATCTAAGCACCACCGCAACCATCAAGGTCGGATCCAAACCGGCCGGTGTCGCTGTATCCAGCAACGGCAGTCGTATCTATGTCTCTAATCCTGAAAGCCGTGATGTCTATCTGCTCGATGGTGTGGCCTTTAAGGCACTGACCCATAAAACCGTTGGAAAAGGTCCGCTGGGGATTGCCCTGAGTCCCGATGATCGTCGGGTTTATGTTGCCGACTGGTACGAGGACCTGGTGTATGTACTCGATGCCTCCGATCTCAGGATCCTGACAACCATTGCAGTGGGCGATTCGCCATCTGGACTGGAGGTGAGCAAGGATGGCAAAACCCTCTATGTTGCGGATAGAGACGACAATATGGTCTCAGTCGTCGATACTCAGAGCAATCGCGTTACAAAACGCATAGCGGTAGGCAATCGACCCTTCGGCATCCGCTTGGGCCCCGATGACCGGCGACTCTATATCGCCAATGTTGCAAGCAATGACCTGAGTGTCATCGATCTGCAGAGTCTCTCGGTCATCACCACGATTCCCGTCGGCAGCACCCCCTACGGTGTCGCGGTCACGCCGGATAACAAGCGGGTTTTCGTTACCAATCAGCATGAGAATACACTGTCTGTCATAGATTCCGTTGAATTGAGGGAGATTCGTCGCTTGGATATCGGTGAATTTCCTGAAGGTATCATTGCTGACCCAAGCCATAACCGAATCTACATTGCCAATTGGTTTGACAATGAACTGGTCGTGCTCGATGCTGAGAACCTGGAAATCATCAAGCAGATCCCGACTGGTGAAAGTCCGCGGGCCTTTGGTGTATTCGTGGCTGGCGGATCGTAATAACAGGATGGCATGGCTAACCAAGCGCGTTCTGTGGGAATTTGTAAACACATAAAAAGCGTCTTATGACCAATCAAGATGCAGGAGGAGCAAACCATGTATCACACAAAACATCCAGAGGATTCCATCCTCAAACGCCACTTCGAAGCGACTGTCGAGATGAAGCGTCACATGTGGCTTCAGACTCCACCTACGGATTCGATCCTGCATCGGCATGCAATGAGTCTGAGCAACCATCCTTCTGTTCGTCCAAGCCCGGCAGCAAGATCGCAAGCCACGCGTTCTACAGCAACGGCACAAGCACGACAGGTGAATACGGCTAAAAAGGGATTCTTATCCAAGTTTTTCGACCTGTTTCGTAGCGCATGATCACGCTTTCGGTAGAATCAGGTTAGAGACCTGACGTAGTAGCAGAAAAGTAATATTTTTAGGAGTTAACCTAGATGCTTAGACGCAGCATTACTAGCGCTTTTATTTTTGCGCTGCTTTTCTTTCCCGCAGTCTCGGTTGCCACCAAGGTGTTACCACCACCGAAATTGAATGATGCACAGAAACTGATTTTTTTTAAAGATCATCTCAAGGGTGTACCGAAAGGCAGTCAAATCGATTATAACTTTAAAAGCACAACAAAAGACGCTGACAGTTTTAACGATAAAATTGAAATCAAGGTTGTGGACGTGATTGAGGAAGGTAAACGGGACTTGGAATTCAACTTCCTGAGCGGTAAAAATCACATCGACTTCAGCCCTGCCAAGTCATATTCAGGTAATCCGGTCATCATTCATTTTCTGGAGCGTGACATTTCCCAGATGGCCAAAAATACCGATGGCAACATCGGCTTTTTTCGCAATCGAATTCGAGATTCGTTTAAAAAGCCTGTCGAAGTACGTGATATAAAATTTCAACTCAACGGCAAGGAGATTAGCGGAACAGAAGTCGTGGTTACGCCCTTTGTTGCCGATCCCTACGCTGACAACTTCAAGCTTTATGTGAATAAACGTTATGAATTTATCTTCTCCGAGCAGGTCCCAGGAGGTATCTACCGTATCCATACCAAGGTGCCCAGCGAGAAAGGCGATAGTGTGTTGATAGACGAAGACATGACTTTCCGGAGCATCACACCGGCGATTTAGTGGAAGCCTTGCATATTAATGTGGACTTTATTGGAGATTGACTTCAACCATGAATAAAGAAACATCCATCTCTGCCATGCTCTTGTTCGGCCTGCTTTGTAGTCCCCTGGCCATTGCTGAGGAGTGCAACGATGCCTCGACCAGTAACGACTACCCAACCTCCGCCAGGGTAGATTATGTGATCGGCTGCATGGCTTCGAACGGTCAGTCCCATGAGATGATGCAGAAGTGCTCATGTAGCATCGATCTCATAGCCAAGGCCATTCCTTACGCAGAGTATGTCCATATATCGACGTTATTGAGTCTGCAACAGATGACTGCCGCAGGAAGAAACGCCGTATACAAAAGCTCTACCTGGTCGCAAAAGGCAGTTGCCAAACTGCGCGACGTCCAGGCGGACTCCACCTTGCAGTGTTTCTAGACTCAGCTTTTGCTGTTTGACGGCAGGTCCACGCTATGGGAAAAAGTTCTTCCCTTGGAGTCTTTCACGTGCACCTCGAGCACACCTTCCTCATCCGGCGTAAAGCCAAAACGGATGTTCGGATCCTCACTGATGGAGATATCGGTGTCAGCGGTAAAGACTTCATCGCCATTGTAGGTGACCTGTATGGTGCGAATGAAATCCGCCGGGATGTAAAAACGTGACACCTGATCGAACTGCAGACCTGAGTTGTTAGGGTGCTTGATCATCAGTTGGGTGGCGAGAAGATCTCCTTGATTATAACTCTCTGGCAGGCGGAATTTGATCTTGCCCAATTGTGCCGCGGCAGCCGCGGGATCCTTTAGTGAAGGTGCTGAGCACCCCCCTGACGCCTTGACATAATTGTTAACCATGTAGAGATTGCCGTCGTTGAGTTCGGCAATGGCACGCAGATCAGTATAGGCATTGATACGCACCCGGGTCGACAAGGTTTCCCAACTGTGTTTGCCGGGAAAATGAAAGACGGCCGCCACCGGAGAGGGATTGTTGTCAATCACCAGATAGAGACTCTTTATATAGCGCTGTGGGGTCTGCTCGATCTTCGAATCGATGGAGATGGGTACGATTGCTGCGTCCATGGCCCTGCCCGGTGTCTCCAATCCCAGGATCTCTCCACCGCTCTGGATGCTTTTATCCCCAAACAGAGAGGTCTTTATCTGAAACCAGCGATTTCCATCATCATTTGCCCATGCAGTGTTGGCGACAACGAACATAGATAACAGGCTGATGGTGAATTTAAGCCGGGCTTTCCATAACCAGCCATTGTGTTTCATCGTCGAGACAGCTGTCATAGCAATTATCCTCAAATGATAAAAATACTTTGCTGGCACCAGTAAATCATTGCCATTCATTCAGTGTTAGATCAAAACTCTTAACAAGCGTTCCAGTGAGAAAAAAGCTTTCTGACCGGTCAACGCCAATCTCTGGCCTGTAACAAGGCCATATGAGTGTATATACAAGATCGTGAATCCCTTCTACCCCAAAAAGTGCATATCATTAGCGCTCGTATATCACTATTTTTCATGGGGTATATCCCCTACTCCCACTCCAATTCCGCAAATCCCGCAGTCACATTCCTACCATGGAACTCTTCGAACAAGAGCCAGTTTTCCTTTTCCTCCCAACCCACGCTCTGCACAGCCTGGGAAATGTTTCCTCCCTTGCTGATGACCTCTCTGATACCCGTCGCAATGAAATCGAGATACCGTCGCTGATCGGCCAACGCTTTTCGCCATTGGCTTGTAGCCGGGCCATGACCGGGAACAATTCGCTTAACTTCCTGACACTGCCCATCCCCCCCTGTCTGTTCGGAAGCTTTCCCGAAGCAACCTTGGCTGCTGATCTTATCCATCACCTTCAACCAGCCCAACAGGCTGCCATCCACCACCGGGGTTCGATGGATAAACAGCAGATCCGAAAGCCACCATGTTCCCGTCTTCTGGTCAAATACACTTAAATCGTTATTTGTATGTGCCGTCGGATGGGCATGCAAACGGAGTATCCTGTTACCAAGATCCAGTTTTAAGCCCTGATCAACAGCGACAGTGCGGGTCGGAAACACCACTTCTGTACCTTGCGCGACTGCGCCCAGCAGCTCTTGCATCCTTTCCAGATAGACCGATTGGCGCCTTGCCAGGGCATCGCTTAGCTGCGCATGCCCGATATAAACCGGCTTATCCTGTCTGAAGGCGGCGGCACCGAGGGCGTGGTCGGGGTGCATATGGGTAATGATCACAAACTCGATGGGCAGTTGAGTCGTCTCACGAATCGCTTTACGTAGCGCCAACCCCTCCTGGTAGCTGCTGCCGGTATCGATCACGGCCACCCGCTCGCTGCCGACTATAAAGCCGGTATTGGCGATATGCCCCTGATTGTGGGTAGAGAATACTTCCTGATGTCCCGGCCACATGAAGATCCCCGGCGCTATCTCCATCACCGCAGCTGTGCTTGCCTGAAGACCGGCAACGTAGAGCAACAGCGCCACCATCATTGTCAGGTGCGGCAGATTGGTATTCACCTGAATCATTCCGCGATTTAGAAAGCATGAGAACACTTGACTATTCACCTCTGCGCCGAACACCCGTCAACAGGAACATGCACATTTACTGCCAACACCTTGCTAAGGGTCATAGCCTTGCATGAGGCCGACCATTGTATTGCTGAAGACACAGCTAGTGCTCAATGTGCCAGAAAACTGGGGCACTGCTTTGTATTACCCTGGATCTTAAGGTCATCCCTTAACACACCTAAACAATGGCACACGAATTGCACATCAGTGACGAGTATTGATTAAAAAAACAGAGCCCAACCACACACAACCCATGGATAATCACTTGTCATCAGCTGTGAAACAAGACAACCCCAGGCGTGGCCGCAAAAAAGGCCGCAGCATAAAGCCGGCAGTACTCAGCAAAATTCAGCAACTGTTGGGAGACACTCCACGCCGACCCGACCTGTTAATCGAAATACTGCACCGTATTCAGGATGGTATTGGTTATATTTCAGTGGATCATATCGCGGCACTCGCCCAGGAGATGAACCTTTCCTCCGCCCACATCTATGAGGTGGCCAGTTTTTACCACCATTTCGATCTGGTAAAACAGGGACAGACACCGCCGCCACCCCTGACAATCCGGGTCTGTGACTCCATCTCCTGTAACCTGGTCGGCGCGGAAGCGCTGATCAGTGACCTGCAGGCGAGCCTGGGTAGTGGCGTGCGAGTACAACGGGTGCCCTGTGTCGGCCGCTGCCAGGAAGCGCCCGTGGCAGTGGTGGACAAACAACCGATCCCCCAAGCCGATCCCGCAAAAGTAAAGCAACGGATTGAATCCGGTGATCGCGAACCGGCATTACCCGACTATCTGGATTACCAGGGCTATCTGGCGAGCGGCGGTTATGCGCTGCTGAAAAAAATCGACGCTGATGCTGACTACGACGGACAGCCGCACCCCCTATCGGTGGAGCAGGTGATCCAATGCCTGGAAGATTCGAATCTGAGGGGCCTGGGAGGTGCCGGATTTCCCGCCGGACGCAAATGGCGCATTCTGCGTGAACAACCTGCTCCGCGTCTGTTGGCGGTGAATATCGATGAAGGCGAACCGGGTACTTTCAAAGATCGCTACTATCTGGAACAGGATCCACACCGTTTTCTCGAAGGCGCCCTGATCGCCGCGCGGGTGGTTGGCATCAGTGAGATCTACATCTATCTGCGCGACGAGTATGCCGCCATCCGCAAGCTCCTGGAGAGGGAGATCGAACTGTTGCAAGCAAACCCTCCCTGTCCCCTGCCCCCCATTCATCTGCGCAGAGGCGCCGGGGCCTATATCTGCGGCGAGGAGTCGGCGATGATCGAATCCATCGAGGGGAAGCGCGGCATGCCCAGACAACGCCCCCCCTACGTGGCCCAGGTGGGGCTCTTCGGCCGTCCCACCCTGGAACACAACATGGAGACCCTTTACTGGGTGCGGGAGCTGGTGGAACGCGGCGCCGATTGGTTTGCCCGACAGGGACGTAACGGCCGCCATGGCCTGCGCAGCTTCTCGGTGAGCGGGCGGGTGAATAAACCCGGTGTGCATCTGGCCCCCGCCGGTATCACGATGCGTGAACTCATCGATGAATATTGCGAGGGCATGCCGCAAGGCCATGAGCTCTATGCATACTTTCCGGGCGGCGCCTCCGGCGGCATCCTGCCCGCCTCCCTGGCCGACGTACCCCTCGATTTCGACACCTTGCAACCCTACGGCTGTTTCATCGGTTCGGCTGCCATCATCGTTCTCTCACAGCACGACAGCGCGCGGGAGGCGGCCATCAACGCCATGCGCTTCTTTGCCCACGAATCCTGCGGTCAGTGTACGCCCTGCCGTGTGGGAACCGAGAAGGCGGTCGCACTCATGCAGCAGAACGAATGGGACAAGGATCTGCTCGAAGAGCTCTCGACTGTGATGATCGATGCCTCCATCTGTGGTTTGGGTCAAGCCGCACCCAACCCCATGTTGAGCGTGCTGAAATATTTTCCTCAGGAGTTGCAAGATGGCGAATGATCCACAGTCCCCACCGGGCAGCATCAATTTCACCCTGGATGGCAAGCCCCAAAGCGCCCTGCCTGGAGAGACCCTGCTGCAGGTAGCGAAACGCACCGGGGTCGAAATCCCCCATCTCTGTTACAAGGAGGGTCTACGGCCCGATGGCAACTGCCGGGCCTGTGTGGTGGAGATCGAGGGCGAGCGTACCCTGGCCGCCTCCTGTTGCCGCACGCCGAGCGATGGAATGGTGGTGGATAGTCAGGGAGAGCGACCGCGCAAGGCACAACAGCTGGTCTTGGAGCTGCTCCAATCGGACATGGCCGAGACCTGCTACAGCCATCACAATGAGCTCGACCAATGGTCGCAAAAGATGGACCTGGGCAAGCCCCGATTCCCCGGCCGCCGACAACCGTCGCCGGACAGTTCCCATCCGGCCATCGCTGTCAATCTGGATGCCTGTATTCAGTGCACCCGCTGTCTGCGTGCCTGTCGTGAAGAGCAGGTCAACGACGTAATCGGCTATGCCTGGCGAGGCGCTGAGTCACAGATTGTTTTTGATGCGCAAGAGAGCCTGGCCGAAAGCAGTTGTGTGGCCTGTGGTGAGTGTGTGCAAGCCTGCCCCACCGGGGCCCTGATGCCGGCCAACGGTCTGGGACTGGAGCAGACCGAGAAGCAGATCGATTCGGTCTGTCCCTATTGCGGGGTTGGCTGCCAGCTCACCTACCACGTAAGCGAGAATCGTATTCGTTACGTGACCGGACGCGACGGACCGGCCAACAACTCCCGCCTGTGTGTCAAAGGACGTTACGGTTTCGACTATATCCACCACAAGCACCGTCTGACGGTTCCGCTGATTCGCCGTGAGGATGCCCCCAAACAGGCCGAGCTGGCCCTCGATCACGACAATCCCTTCGCCGCTTTCCGCGAAGCGAGTTGGGAGGAGGCCCTGGCATTTGCCGCTGGCGGGCTGGGTAAGATGAGGGATGAACTGGGACCAAGCGCGTTGGCGGGCTTTGGCTCTGCCAAGGGCTCAAACGAGGAGGCCTATCTGTTTCAGAAGCTGGTTCGCACAGGCTTTGGCAGCAACAATGTGGATCACTGCACCCGACTCTGTCATGCCTCTTCCGTGGTGGCACTGCTGGAGATGATCGGCTCGGGCGCCGTCTCCAACCCGGTGGCGGATGTGGACCAGGCAGAGGTGATCCTGATCATCGGTTCCAATACCACCGAGAACCATCCGGTGGCGGCAACCTTTATCAAGAATCAGGTGCATGCCGGCAAGACCCTGATCGTGATGGATCCACGACGAACTGCCATTGCAAAACACGCCTCCCACTTCCTCCAGTTCAAACCCGATACCGATGTGGCCCTGCTCAACGCCATCATGAATGCGGTGATCGAACAGGGGCTGGTGGATCAGGATTTCGTCGCTAACCGCACCAGCGGCTATGAGCAGTTGGCGGATCACCTGGCTGGTTTCACCCCGGAGTCCATGGAGCCTATCTGTGGCATCGACGCCGACACCATTCGTGAAGTGGCGCGTCTGTATGCCTCATCCAAGGCCTCAATCATCTTCTGGGGCATGGGGGTCTCCCAGCACGTGCATGGCACCGACAATGCGCGGGCACTCATCTCCCTGGCCCTGATGACCGGCCAGATCGGCCGGCCCGGCACCGGACTGCACCCGCTTCGCGGACAGAACAATGTACAGGGGGCCTCCGATGTGGGGCTGATACCCATGGTCTTCCCAGACTACCAGCGGGTGGACAACCCGGAGATCCGTGCCAAATTCGAAACCCTGTGGGGAACCAGCCTCGATCCCAATCCGGGCCTTACAGTGGTCGAGATCATGCATGCCATCACTGAAGGCACCATCAGGGGTATGTATATCATGGGCGAGAATCCGGCCATGTCGGATCCCAACCTGAACCATGCCCGCAAGGCCCTGGCCAGCCTGGAACATCTGGTGGTACAGGACATCTTCATGACCGAGACAGCCTGGTATGCAGACGTCATACTGCCCGCCTCCGCCTTTGCCGAAAAGACCGGCAGCTTCACCAATACCGATCGGCGGGTACAGCTGGGACGTCAGGCTGTCGATCCACCGGGCGAGGCCAGACAGGATCTGCAGATCATCCAGGAGATGGGGCGCAGATTAGGCCTCGATTGGCACTACGAACACCCACAGGAGGTGTTTGCCGAAATGCGCCAAGCAATGCCCAGCATCGCCGGTATTTCCTGGCAGCGCCTGGAGCAGGAGGGCGCCATAACCTATCCCTGTGAAGATGCAGAAGATCCGGGACAGCCGGTCATTTTCACCGAGACCTTTCCAACCCCGTCCGGTAAGGCGAGCTTCACACCCGCACCCTTTACCAACGCCGACGAACTGCCGGATCATGAATATCCCTGGGTCCTGATCACCGGTCGCCAGCTGGAGCATTGGCATACCGGGGCCATGACCCGGCGTGCAGAGGTACTCGACAAGATCGAACCGATTCCGGTTGCCAGCCTGCATCCCCAGGAACTCGCACGCATCGCGGTAGAACCCGGTGGCCCGATCATGCTGCAATCCAGACGGGGGGTGGTAACCGCCTATGCCCGTGCCGACGAAGGCGTCTCACCCGGTCAGGTATTCCTGCCCTTCTGTTACCACGAAGCGGCGGCTAACCTGCTGACCAATGAAGCACTGGATCCAGCGGCGAAAATACCCGAGTTCAAATTCTGCGCCATCCAGGTAAAGCCTGGTCAGGATTCAACCCTATAGCGGGCCGGTAAATGCGAAAGTTGAGCATGGTTACAGAAGGTGTGACACATCTGTAACAGTTTTTCGAGATATCTAACAACGAATAATCTATAGCTTACTAACGCATACAAAGATATTATTTTTTTTATTTATCATTCAGTATGTTATGAATTTTTATCACATATTGGCCCGCATTCTGCGTAGCTAATGGGGAAGCCAGACCTGAATCGTATGGATTGCCATCGATTCTGCTTCGTTTGTTGCAAAGATTTCCTCCACCCTTAATGCCCTTCTAGTGGCTATCCCCTAGCCACAGGGGGCATTTTTTTTAACCATACCACAACCTCATCCGTTTGGGTTGTTATTCCGGATGGCCCAGGCCACATCAAGGGCTTGTCGATTCTGCCAAACATCATGCACCCGAAACACCTTCACCCCAGCCATCACGCCCAAGGCCGTACAGGCACAGGTGGCGGGTATCAATTGTTCAGGCTGTATCCGATTACTGATGGCTCCCATGAAACGTTTTCGGCTCACCCCGAGCAGCAGGGGGTAACCCAGTTCGCCGATCTGCTTCAGACCGGCCAGTAACGCCAGGTTATGTCGCTTTTGTTTACCGAATCCGATCCCCGGATCCAGCAATAAGGATTCGGGTTTAATCCCAGCCCCTAGTGCCGCTTCGACCCGCCCTTCAAGAAACGACTTCACTTCAGAAACCACATCCCGGTATGTCGGTGCATGCTGCATGGTTTCCGGTGTACCCTGCATATGCATCAACACCAGCGGGACATCCGCCGCTCCTGCCAAGCCGAACATCTCCGGATCATCACGACCGGCTGATACATCGTTGATCATACTGGCGCCTGCGTCGATGGCCTCACGGGCAACCTCACTCAAGGTGGTATCGATACTGATCGGAAACCCATCTGGCAGGCGCTCTCGCAACACCTGTATGGTCTCTACAACCCGGCGTTTCTGCTCGGCGGCATCGACTCTCGATGCCTGTGGGCGAGTTGACTCCCCACCGATATCGATGATGTCTGCCCCCTCTGCCACCATCTCCATGGCACGTGGAATTGCGGAACGAGATTCATAGCGCCCCCCATCGGAAAAGCTATCCGGGGTCAAATTAAGAATTCCCATGATGAGAGGGGGTGAAAAATCAAGCTTTACCATAGGGTTACCCCTAATAACCAGACAGATTGCGATTTGTCAATCGACCCATATTGGCATACACTCAACACGATAAATAAAGTTCATTGATAAAATTTATAATCACCCCTGAATAATAACTAAAGTGTGGTGGCAAGGAAGCTCCTATAACAGGGGCTGTTTGCGACCAGAGGTAACATGAAGGTGGAAAAAGCCATCCTGCACAATGATATTTCCAATCACGAAGAGTTCGTGCGTGCCGCACTCGACGGCAGCCACATCATCCACTCTTCTGATATAGACGACCTGACACTCAGATCCTGGCGTCGCTGCCGCGATGAATACGGACTCGATCCCGGCATGTCGCCCAATCCCGTCATAATCGATCGCCAGGATCTGCGCGATCGCCTGCAGAAGTATGAACGTCTCCTGGACATCGCACGGGTCGAGATGACCGATCTTTATCAGCAACTGGCAGGTTCAGGGCATGCCATTATGCTCACCGACAAGGACGGCATCCTGCTAAATTTTATCGGCGATCCCCAATTCACCGACGCAGCCGCACACGCAGGTATGCAACTGGGTGCTGTGTGGAGCGAATCTGTTCAGGGTACCAACGGAATGGGCACCTGCCTGGTTGAACAGAAACCCCTCGTGATCCACAAACAGTCCCACTATTTCTCCCGCAATGCCAGCCTGACCTGCGCCGCAGCTCCCATATTCGATCCTCATGGGGATATCCTGGCGGTGCTGGATGCTTCCAGTGAGTCGAAGATGGCCCAGCAACACACCATGGTGCTGCTGAACATGTCGGCCCAGGTGATTGAAAACCGGGTTTTCTTCTGTGCCATGAAAGAGTCTTTCGTGCTGCGCTTTCATTCCCGTTCAGAGTTCATCAGCACACTTGGCGAGGGGGCCATCGCCTTCGATCCGCAAGGTAACATACTGGCCATCAATCGCAGCGCCATGTTCCAACTGAACCTGGAGTCGCCGCAACAGATCGTGGGGCACCCGATCCAGCAACTCTTCACCACCTCCCTCGGCTCTCTGTTGAATAACGTGAATACCCATGCCTTCCCGATTCGGGAATCGCAACACGGCAAGCGTTTCTTTGCGACCTTACAGGCACCGGAGAAGAGTTGCCGGAACAACACCGTTCAATCCAAGGCAAGACCGTCATACAACAATAAGAGTGGGGAGAACGACTACCTAGGCAGTTCCGATTCCCTGGACGCGCTGCACTTCGACGAGCCACGCATGAAGCGCAACGTGAAGACCGCCATCAAACTGATCGAAAGGGATGTCCCCTGTATGCTGTTCGGCGAGACCGGAACCGGCAAGGAGATGTTTGCCAGGGCTCTGCATCAGGCCAGTTCCCGACACGATAAGTCTTTTGTCGCGGTGAATTGCGCATCCCTGCCTGAATCCCTGATCGAGAGTGAACTGTTTGGTTACAGGCCAGGCGCGTTCACCGGAGCCAGCCGGGACGGCAGCCGCGGCAAGATCGTACAAGCTGACGGCGGTACCCTGTTTCTGGATGAGATCGGTGATATGCCCTTGCACCTTCAGGCACGCCTGTTGAGGGTGCTTGAAGAGCGTGAAGTCACACCCTTGGGCGGGGAAAAACCGATCAAGGTCTCTCTCAAACTGGTCAGCGCCACCCACCATAACATCAAGGACATGGTCGAAGATGGTGATTTCCGTGAGGATCTCTACTACCGGCTGCATGGTGTATCGATGACTATGCCTCCCTTGCGGGAACGTACCGACAAGCTTGAACTGATCAAACATATCGCCCAGTTGGAAGCAGGCTCTTCCGCGGAATTGAGCTGGGAACCCGATGCACTGAAACTGCTGGAGAACTTCCCCTGGCCCGGCAATATACGCCAACTGCGAAATGTGCTCCGCACCTGTACCGCACTGTGTGAAAACAACTTGGTAACGATTAACGATCTGCCCGAGGAGATTCGCAACATTGTCTATGACGATGAATTTCCCGACGCAGCGGAAGCCAATCTGAATGCCCTGGCGATTGCCGAACGCGACGCCCTCTTGAGTGAACTCGAAGAGATGCATTGGAATATCAGCAGAGTCGCGAAGAAGCTCGCCCTCAGCCGCAATACCCTCTATCGGCGCATGAAACGGTTCGGTATATCACCTCCCCGCTAATCATTCACTTCCTGCAATCACCTAGGATATTTTTCGCTATGGCCCGAACACCATGGAGGGTGGGGTCCGCTTTGCGGCTGAAAACTGTGCCCGTATCTTTTAATATACCCTCACTATGAATGAATCATCCTCGAAACCAAAGTCACGGGAAGCATGGGCGATAACCGGTTCCGGCCACTATCTCAAAGAGTGTCTCGAGCTGATACAAGATCGACCCGACGTGGACCTGTTTTTGAGCAAGGCAGCGGCTGAAGTGCTGCCAATGTATGACTTTGATGTCAAATCCATGCGCGAACGCTTCACCTGTTTTCGTGACACCACTGCCAGCGCCTCACCGGTGGGTCTCTTCTATCAGGGCCGTTACAGGCGTCTGGTAATCGCCCCTGCCACATCCAATACCATTGCGAAGATGGTTTGGGGAATCGCAGACACCTTGGTAACCAACATTTATGCCCAGGCGGGCAAGTGCCGGATTCCGAGCATCGTCTTCGCTTGCGACACCGAGCCGGAAATGGAGACAGAAGCGCCCGGGGGAACGGTGATGGTCTACCCAAGACAGGTTGACCTGGATAATGTGAAGCGATTGCAGGATTTTGAATACACCTCCGTGGTGACCAACTTTGCACAACTGGTCTCCACCCTTGAAGAGGCGGATTGAGCGAAACCGTCAGCCCCCGAATTGTATTACTCGGCCTTAGTCTCAGGCTTTTTAAGCAGCGGTTCGAGCAGATCCATCGGCAGGGGAAACACCAGGGTATGGCTCTTGTCCCCGGCAATCTCGGTCAGGGTCTCCAGATATCTGAGTTGAATCGCCTGGGGCTGTTTGGCCAGGGTGCTTGCCGCTTCGACCAGTTTTTCAGCGGCCTGTTGTTCGCCTTCGGCATGGATGACCTTTGCCCGTCTCGCCCGCTCCGCTTCGGCCTGGCGGGCAATCGCCCGGATCATGCTGTCATCCAGATCCACATGCTTGATCTCCACATTGGATACCTTGATCCCCCAGGTATCGGTCTGTTGATCGAGGATGTTCCGCACATCGTTGTTGAGTCGTTCCCGCTCTGCCAGCATCTCATCCAGTTCGTGTTGTCCGAGCACGGAACGCAAGGTGGTTTGGGCCAGTTGACTGGTGGCGGCCATGTAATCCTCCACCTGGATGATGGCCCGTTCCGGATCCAGGACCCGGAAATAGACCACCGCATTGACCTTCACCGAAACATTATCCCGGGAGATGACGTCCTGGGAGGGCACATCGAGCACGATGGTGCGCAGATCGACTCTGACGAATTGTTGGATTATCGGGATGATGATAATCAATCCCGGCCCCTTGACCTTCCAGAAACGTCCCAGCATGAATACCACGCCCCGTTCGTACTCACGCAATATCTTCAGCGCCGAGGTAAGAAACGCGATGATCAGAAACAGAATAACCGCATAGAAATAGAGCGTCATGATCCCTTCTCCTTATCAACCGGGACAATCTTTAACACCAGGCCGTCTCTGCCGGTAATCTCTACCAGCTGATCTTTTTTTACGGGTTGCTCGGAGCGGGCCCGCCATATCTCTCCATGCACCCTGATATCACCATCACCGGTGAAGTCTTCCACCACCACGCCTTCGCTGGTCAACATCTCCTCGCGTCCGCTCACCACGGGGCGGTTGCGGGATTTAATCGCCATGCCGATGACGAATACCATGAGAAATGCGCTGCCCACCGCGACAACCAGGATCAACGGCAGCGATATGCCGAATCCAGCCTGGTCGGTATCGATGAGAATCAGTGAACCGATGGTAAAGGCCACCACCCCGCCTATACCCAGGGTGCCGAAGCTGGGCACAAAGGCCTCCCCAACCATCAACGCGAGCCCGAGCAGAATCAATGCCACCCCGGCATAGTTGATGGGTAGCAGATGGAAGGCATAGAGGGCCAGCAGCAGTGCAATGGCGCCTATGGTTCCAGGCACAATGGCACCGGGATTGGCAAACTCGTAGATCAGCCCATAGATACCCACCAGCATGAGGATATAGGCCAGATTGGGATTGCTGATGATGCTCAATAACTGACTCTGCCAATCGGGCAGGAGTTTTTCGATAACAATATTCTCGGTATTGAGGGTCTTGCCGCCGCGGGGAAGCGCCACCTCGGTGCCATGCAGCTCGGCAAGCAGGCTGTTGACGTCAGCCGCGATCAGATCGATCACGCCCAGTTTCAACGCCTCTTCCGAGGAGAGGCTGGCGGCATCCCGCACCGCCTTCTCCGCCCAATCCGCATTGCGCTTACGCATATTTGCCAGGCTGCGTATATAGGCGGCGGCATCGTTGACCACCTTGCTTGTCTTGGCGTCCTTTAGCGGCGCCCCTTCCCCCTCACCCGCTGTTTCAGGTTTGCCCTTGTCCGGTGTTGAACCCGGTACGCCACCCATGGAAACAGGCGTGGCGGCCCCCAGATTGGTGGCCGGCGCCATGGCTGCGATATGGCTTGCATAGAGAATATAGGTCCCGGCGCTGGCGGCACGTGCACCGCTGGGAGCTACATAGGTAACCACGGGAACCTGGGAGGCGATGATACGTTTGATAATGGCCCGCATCGAAATATCCAGGCCACCCGGTGTATCCATTTGCAGGACAACCAGCTCCGCGTCTTCGCTTTCGGCCTTGTCCAGGGCGCGCTCCAGATAATCGGCGGTCGCTGGGCCTATGGCTCCGGAAACCTCGAGCAGGAACCCCTTGGGACTACTCCCCTCGGCATGGAGCTGAGAAAGAGCGCCGCAGTAGAGGATGGCAAGAATAAACAGTGACACCGGATATCGAGACACAACCCACTCCGCTATGTTGTTATCTATATTCTAGACCCTGATTAAGCGATTAAGTTTACCCTGTCACAAGAATTTTTGGTTTTTATATTTACCAATAAACAAGCAGTTAAATATTATTATTAATGTACTTTCTATTAATTGGTTCAGTAACAAGATCAAATATATCGCGCCTAATCCATAACTCAATTCACCACCTGACGCATTGATCTAAATTAATTCTGATTCAATCCCGAGTTGTCACAATACTGTAATATTTTTGGAATATATTTGTAATTGTTTTGTAATATTTAACCCGGTCTTCAGTGGATAACAGACCTACCACCATAAACAACGACAAGTTAAAGACAAACAACGTTGTGCTGATGTTCTGGGTTGCTGTTTATTTTTACTGCAGTTACTGAATACCAACCTATTTGAGGGTGATCATAATGAGTAAATTCTCT
>JBEVVS010000051.1:1099-21784 GCA_040507005.1 Candidatus Thiodiazotropha sp. | reverse complement strand
TCTACCCCTTTGGTATTACCTGTAAGCGCGCAGACCTGGGGCTGAAAGTGGATGCTAAACTCACCCTTGTCTAGGGCAAGGCGCAGATGAGGCTCCATTTCCATACGCCGTTGAGAATACTCATTCATGGCTGAAGTGAAGAAACGGAAGGTATTACGCCCACTCTCCTTCGCCATATACATCGCCGTGTCGGCGTTACGCATGAGAGTAGAGGAGTCCTGACCATCATCCGGATAGAGACTGACACCCACGCTTGTGCCGATATAGATTTCTCTTCCCTCCAGCTCTATCGGTTGCACTAATGTGTCGATAATCTTCTCGGAGATCTTCTCTGTCTCATAAGGTCCAGCCACATCTGGCGCCACTATTAGGAACTCATCGCCCCCAAGGCGCGCCACCGTATCGCCGTCACGCATCACCTGCGAGAAACGTTTGGCCACCTCCACCAACAGCTTATCGCCTACCTCATGTCCAAGGGTGTCATTAACTCGCTTAAAATTGTCTAGGTCAACAAAAAGAACCGCAACCGCAAGCTCATGACGCCTTGCATAAGCCAGCGCCAAGGAGAGACGGTCCAGTGCAAGCAAGCGATTAGGAAGGTCGGTGAGACTGTCATAGTTTGCCTGGCGCAGCAACTGCTCCTCGTAAGATTTACGAATGGTGATATCCTCTTTCACCGCAATCAGGTGAGTTAACTGCCCACCTGAATCTTTTACCGGGGAGATTATCGCCTCCTCCCAGTACAGAGTTCCATCCTTGCGCTTATTGCAGAGTTGACCACGCCACACTTCACCCGCCAGCACCGTCTCCCAAAGCTGTTTGTACTGTGCCTGGCTGGTGTGACCGGATTTAAGCAAACTTGGCGTGCCCCCGATCACCTCCTCTTTGCTGTAGCCGCTATTTTCCACAAAACTCTCATTAACATATTCGATAACACCTTGCGGGTTGGAAATCATTACTGACACCGGACTCTGCTCTACCGCCATGCTGAGCTTACGCAGTCCCTCCTCTCTACTCTGTAATGCAGCACTCATAGCATTGAATGATTTAGCCAGCTTACTCAGCTCATCCTCTCCCTCCTCAGACTCAAGCTCAACGTATTCGCCTCGCTCCAACGCCCGTACTCCAAAGGCAAGCTGTTCAATCGGCCAAGAGATGACACGGTTAATCACCACCAACCCGAATGGCAGGGCAATGACCGCAGCTAACAACAATATCAAAATAATCGACTTTTTGAGGTCCTCATAATCTTTCGCCAAACCCTCCTCGCTGATGCCGAAAGCAAATATCGCCGGCCCAGTCGGCACCATGTCCATGCGGGCCAATCCGATGAAGTGATCTGCAGTATCGAGCCAACCGCTCTCTGAACCAACTCCGTTTACGACTTCTATCAGGCGGGGTAGATCCTTGGACGAAACTGCAGGTAACTGTTGTTTAAAACTACCCAGTTGCACTCCCTTGCCCACGTCCAGCATAAAATCATCATCTGTGTGCTCGCGTAAGTGGGAGAAAAAAGTTTCGTTCAAATGTTCATGGATATGTACAGAGCCGATCAAACGAGTGCTGCCGTCTGATAGACGGTGCATCACAGGGCTTGAGGATATAATTGTCAGTTCATCCCCCATGACTTGAAAGCCGACCGCCTGCTCACTACCGGCTAATTCAGAACGCTTTTCTTTCCATTGAGGACAGTGCCCTGTTGACCCTCGATCTTGAGCAACACCTCGATGGATGCGCTGGCCTTCCACCACCGTGGAATAACCGGCAAAGCGCTCGCCTGCTGATCCTGTACAGCTGTAGGCAATCAAACGGCCTGAGCTGTCATAAATCGCAACACTTTGCAGCTCACCAGCCTGGGCCTGCTGTGAAAGCATCAGAGCTAAACGTTCTTTCTCTCCGTCGAACACCAGCGACCTGTAGTTGTCGATATCTTGATAGGTGTCCACCAAACTGGTGACAGAAACCACGTCTGGCTGCGACGCCAACACATTAGTGATTAGACGCAATCTGGATCTAATCGATTCCAATTCCGTAGAGAGTATCTTGAAATCTTCACCGATCTTCCCACGCGCATGCTCGTGGTAGCGGTCGCTCACCAACCAAGTGAGCGAAAACCCCAAGAACAGAAGCGCATAAACGATAGAAATCAACCAGTAAAGCAGTAACTTATGTTTGATCTGGAGGCTTGGCTGGAGAAACTTCATCAGAAAATAGGATCAACTGATTCTCTATTCTTCTTTGCAACCATGACTGATTCCATGACAACCTGTTCGGGCGGCGCCTCTCCTCTAAGTAGACGCGGGGCATACTCAGCCCCCTCCTTACCAAAAGCAGGATAGGTAAAACTAACTGCTTGCCCCCCTGTGGGAATAGCGCCACGCGCCTGGTTGATAGTGTCGATACCAATGACTGGTATAGAGAAAGGATTGATACCAAGCCGTTTCAAAGCCAAATGCACCCCCGTTTTACTGTAATCACTCTCAGAAGTATATAGAGAATAGCCGCAACCTCCCTGCCTATCAAGGCAGGTGAGCGGTGGCAGAATAGAGTTAAGACACCCGACTAGGTGACCTCAACACACTCAATCCTTTGTGTTTACGGCAGAATCCACTACCCATCTGGCTCTACAGCTTCCCTTAGGAAACAAGCCGCCTACACTTCTGTTGCTATACCATGCGATAAATAAGACGATAAATAAGACACCCACCCTAAACCCCAACCAATTTGTATCCCATCTTCAAGAGCAGGACTCCTCCACTTAGACACTTACATTAAACTCATACTGTTCTTCTACAAGGAAATAGCTTGTTAAATTCGTCGATACTCTAATTTGCGACAAGCCCTTCGAAGCGACTCACGAAATGTTGGGTCATATTGATCCAGCGCCTGGAGTCAATCTGTAATCGCTCAAGCATGGGCGGTTGGTTGTCAGGTATATAGCCGTGTTTATTTTCCAGGACCGCACGCCCCGTCCAATCGATAAGTGAATTCTGTAGTGTAGCGTTTGCGTTTGATAGTCATAGTTCACTCCTTGGGGTTGTATCCCCTTATCTGAGTGTCTATGAAAGCCGGGGGGGTTCAGTCTGATCCCATTGATTACGGACCACCAGAATGAGTGTCTAAAAGACGGTGATATGGAAATCGTTAATGGTGGACGTCGGGTCATCTTGTCCAGCGAAGAGCTTAATCTAACCACTCTCGCCTGCGATCTTCTTTGGTTTTTGGCACAAAGAGCCGGTAAGATTTTCTACCACGCCATGAGATATTCAAGTCACTTCGTGGTATTACTTATGGTGGGTAAAGTCGGATGAGCGATATAAACCAATCAACTCGCATCAAGACAGTAAGAAACAAAGGCTATATGTTTATCAAAGCATAAAAAAAGGGGAGGGAGGGATCCTGGATACATATTAGTCCCTCAGTCCCCTTTTTTAAGAGACATTTAACTTAACGTCTTGTCTTTCTCGCACGGGCTCCAGCCATGCCGATCAAACCAGCACCTAACAAAAGAAAGGTAGAGGGCTCAGGTACGCTTGATGTTGGAGGCAGGTCATTCGGATCAGTTGAGGGCAGGTAGTAGGTAAACAGTTCAACGGTCTGATCTGAATAGGTAACCCTACCACGGTATCCAGCGTCACCGGAAAGTGTGGGCTCGAAGAGAAACGAAATCAGGTCATCCGGGGTCTCATCAATGGCATGCAGATAGCCGGGCAGACCGTCCCGAGGGCCCCTCATCGCCCCAAGATCACCTCCCAGCATCTCTACGCCTATCATTTCGAAAATGTCTAGCGTAACCATATCGGATGGCTCATTGGTAGCATCAGCAGTGAACAGCATGAATCCTGAGCTATCTTCGCTATGGCTGAACAGAGGCAGGGCATTGGCTGTGCCGGCGGACAGCAATAGCCCCAACAAAGTAAATACAATAAATCTTTTCACAATCAACTCCATTTCGTTATTGGTTATTAAGTCAAAAATCGACAAAAATGAACATTAGCAAATTTTGTGCCATTCCATAAATAACAATGACTTATCGATTAAGCACACTGAATAGTGTAAAAAAAGTCGACGCCATAAAGGACCGAACCGGAAGTGAACTAGCGAATCTTCTAATATACAAACAAATAGAGAAAAAATAGAGAAGAGACCCAGCCTAAAACCCCATCAATCTATACACCATCTTCAAGATGACCAATCCACTTAGACACTTACATTAAACTCATACTGTTCTTCTAGAAGGAAATGGCTTGTTAAATAGCCATCAGTGGGGGTGTAAAGCAAAAAATCGCAGCCACGGACACGCTTACACCTCAGCTTGCGCTGATACCCTCCGTTTTGACTCGAAATTGTTCTAAGTGAACAGAAACCGCACAGCCCCGAGGTTTGGCGTTCGTCGATACTCTAATTTGCGACAAGCGGCCATCAGCCTGTGACTCATGCCGACAAGCCCTTTGAAGTGACTCTCGAAATGTTGGGTCATATAGAACCAATCCCCGGTATTAATCTGTAACCGTTCTAGCATCGACAATCCATTTACGTCGATGCTCATAGTTCTTACCGGTAAGGGAGCACTCACCACAGAAAAAGGCAAGACTTACACAGTGGGAGACATAATGACAATAGGGGGTTACTTCAAGTATAACAAGGTTTTTCCTTGGCTTTGGCATCGTATCATCGCTTGTTAGCGGATGAGCGCTACAGATTGCCAACGTTAACTAATTTGGCAAATTACAAACGGGTTAGATTAAGCTGCTTGATCTGGTTCTGAGCTATCAGTACTATTTTCAAGGCATGCGTCAGGACGACGACGAAACCCGCAGCCATAATCCCATGAATCATGGGGAACAAACACACCGTACACACTAGGTTTACTAATGCTTTTCAATAAATTAATCGTTACATTTGTTATTTTCTTTTGGTGGTCTTCATTATCTGCGAACGATGACTTGTCGCGGTACCTTGAAAACAGCCAGAAACTGGCCGCATTGGTTGCTGAAGCTGCACAAAAACATGATACGGACCTGCTCCATAACAATACAATGAATGCACTTGTCGAAGCGCTCTCCGACGAAAAGCGTTTTTTGCAAACAAAAACCTACTCCAAAGATAACCTAGGGGATCTGATTCAAATCTGCAGTCTCTCAAACCAGGCAGTCATGTCTTTGGTACTGTTTGATTTGAAGTCCCATATCGATCCCAAAGCTGATCGCGAGAAGGCCACCACACAGACGATTTCTCTGATGCAAAGCAACATACGCTCGTTCACCAATCAGCTGCTTTATCTTCAACCATTCACGATCCGATGCATGGCTAAGCAGTCAAAACCAATGAGTGATTTCGTGAGCAGCTTAACCACTGAGCAGATGACCCCGGTCCGCATCCAAGGATTGCGGAAGGCGCAGAGAGGTACCGCTCAGCTGATTATCGGTGGTTTACAAAGCTCTGCCGATGCAACCTACGACGAAGCCTACCGGCTTGCAATGGCAAAGGCATTGGCGGAATCGGCATCGGAACTGGTTTCTATCCTACCTCTGAAGATGCGGGCCAGCATCCAATCCATTACCTCTGAGCACAGCAAATCAATCCCTGCAACCATCAAGGATTATATGAACAGCCTATCCGAAGCATTGGACGACCGGACATGTGATGGCTTATGTGCTATTTAAGCAGCAACTGACCGAGGATCAATGGGGTCAGACTGAATTCCCAAGCTTAACGAAGACTTTTTAACAACAACATACGTCACTCATGGGAGTTTCCTGACAAAAAGAAATCCCAAGCATATGGCATCTATACACTCAGACGATATTCCTTGTTATTAAAATTAAACATCTCAAAGCATAGCTAAAGTTGGCTTTAGACTGAGCTGATTTATCAGTGACTGTAACTCATATGCATTCAATGGACGATTGAGGCCTTTTAGCGCTGTTAGCGCAGCTTCTAATACATTTGCTCCATACGACCGACCCTCAATAATAGGGGTAGTCGTGAACAGCCTTTCTACACCACGATCAGTGAATAGTTTTCTGTCTGCTGATGTGGTTGTATTGGTAACAATAATTTTTCCAGACAAATCTTTTGGTATATGACGCCTGATGTATAGGCAGTCTCCAGCGATTACTTCTGCCCAGTTATACCAATCCTGGAATTTTGGCTTTATTTGATTTTGAGTTTCTCCTATTGGATAAAGCATGCTCTGAGGTAAGCGGGAAACAACCGGCATCAGAAAGCTTGCAAGTGAGTTCAAGGCTTTTTGCGTATAGATAGGATAAGGAATTCCAAGGGAAAATCCCAGATCACCACACAACACTTCGTAACCATGCTCAAAAAAGGATTGTGTCATTCCTGGCCGTTCTAAAGCACAGGTTATCAATACGCGCTTACGTTTACCTACTGCCTTTTCAATAACCTCTGCGGTTTGCTTTTCTAGCGTGTTTTTTAAGCCACTACCGTCGACAATGGGTGTATGGGTAACATGTCGAATAAGCTTGTGTGCAGCATGCATGCGAAAGCGTTTATTTTTTGAATAAACCCAGAGATCAGCACCGCCCATACCGAGGGCGTCTACCTGACCATCTAATTCTTCAAATCGTTTTGTGATTTTGGCAAAATCTCCACCCCAGCCCTCGCGTTGCAGTATTATACGCTGCCCAAGAAGTTCTAATTCTGACGTCTGATCACGCAAACCGCTCCCCAGACTGATACTTACGACGTATTTCATCTACCCTGCTGTAAATTAATATAGAAAAAAGGGGGTGGAGTGATCTTCACTCATATCATCGAACACTCTAATTGAAACGCAACATTTATCCTCTCATACTTGGGCGGTAACTTGTAGTTTCAATAGGAATACCGTCGTTTCCGACTATAGACATGCTCGATCTATTTAAGAATTGCCCGCCTCGGTTCAGTTAGCGGCAGCTCATCTCATCAAGGGTCAACTCGTTTCGCTATCAATCAAGGCAAATAGGAAAGGAAATAGCTTTATATATGGCCATGATTTAGAGCGAAAAGACCAAAAATCACATGCTTGAACAAGCTTAAACCTCAGCTTACGCTGATGCCCCGCGTTTCGACTCGAAGTTGTTTTAAGTGAGCAGTAGCCGCACAGCCCCTAGGCTTGGCGTTCATCGATACTCTAATTTACGACACGTGGCCATCAGCCTGTGACTCATGTCGACAAACCCTTTGAAGCGATTCTCGAAATGTTGGGTCATATAGATCCAATGCCTGGAGTCAATCCGTAACCGTTCTAGCATGGGCTGTTGGTTGTCAGTTATATAGCCGCGCCTATTTTCAAGGATCGCATGCCCCGTCCAATCGATAAGCGCAAGATAATCACTGAGCTTGAACGGTAGTCCCTTGGTCATCTCCTAGTACGGTTAGCCAACGAATGGCGCTAAACCGCAGGGTGTTTGATTCTCATGCTCTCGAGCTCGATTCCATTTTAATTGATCTGTCCGCTCTGCAATAGACGTATACTCCGATACCTCCGGTGTCTGCGCCAGCCCTGCCCTGATTGGATTGATGCCACATAGGCCATACAGGCCATCAGTGCCTTTTCATCCAGCAGGGCTTGATTTGTATCAACCTCCCCAATAGCGTCCCGTACAACCATCCTCTTTATTCGCTTGACGGGCAATCGGTTCGTTAACACAGCGCATGAACCAGCTGATGTCGTGTAATCGATTACGCTATTTTGACAACAATACCGATACCGTATCGCGCTCAGCACGACTCATAGCGTCCTGGGAAAGATAACGTTGGACGAGCACGGGTAAGGAGAAGAGACGCTCACAGCGTGTGATGATCTCCTGCTCGCTCTACTCGCTGGCGTGTTCAGTATCCACATGGAGTATGACGTGGTAGTGATTTGACATCACGGAGTAGGCACAGACATCGATCGCAAAGATCTCTACCAGCTGCTGGATGCGATCGTCGATCCATTGACGTCGATGGTCATAGTTCTTACCGGTAAGGGAGTCCTCACCGCAGAGAAAGGCACGACGTACACAGCGGGAGACGCAATGATAAAAGGAGGTTTCTTCTAGTAGAACAAGGGCTTTCCTTGACTTGGGCATCGTATCACTCCTTGATAACGGATCAGGGTTACAGATTGCCAAAGTCAATTAAATTTAGCCAATTACAAATGGGTGTCCGATTAAGATTCCATCTTAACTACGATATTTCGCTGGGATTACGTCGCCAATCATATTCAGAATAAAAACGCTCGATCAAAAAGTCGATAAATACACGTACCTTTGGCGGGACAAATACAGCAGGGGATGACCCTTGCTGAAGGTTCTGCGGAAGCGGTGCTTAATGAGAAGAATCTGGCGGATGCTTACGAGATTGAGTTGACCAAGGCGAATGGGAAAGCGTTGAAGCCGACCAGTTTACCTTGACGGCGGCTATATAAAACATATTAGTGGAAAGACCGCTACAGCATTATCTCAAAGAAGGTACAAGTACCCTGTAGAACCGGAGTTTATTTCCTTAGAATATCGGCATTTGCCAGGAATTCTGATAACCTATCGATAAATAAGGGAATCCTCTCTGGCAGGACGCTATTTCTACCACACTTGATCCACGACTGCCAGTTTTCTCTCGGTTCCCTGATGAGGAAAGAGATGAGAACTTTTTTCCACATTACACATTATTTGCGCCGTCGTCATAAGTCATTATTTGTGACGTCCACATAAGACACTGTTAGCAGCAAAGATATACATCAAATGATAGTCGGGTGGAAAACAAGAATATCTTTTTATACTCACAAGTATGTTACAGGGCCTCTTTTAGATATTATTGTTAACCTCTTCCAAGGTTTTTTTATTTTACTGGATAAGGCAAGTGGAAACGAAGTACCTCCAATAAGTGATGAGGAAGCTTTACGAGAATATAGAAATCGAACAAATCTACTGGCAAATAATGTACCAATAGAATTACAAGCGCTTCTTCCATTGGCAATAAAATGGGGCATTAGTGATGATGCAATTCGAGGAGATGTAACTGAAGCGGCAACCGAAACAGAAAAACTTGAACTTACATCAGCACTATCTGGAAAGCTCGGTACCATCGATAGATGGTTAGACAGTTTTCCGGAAGGCTTTATGTCGGATGAAGCGGCAGCATTTATGTTTATGATTGAAGCTGTTGAAGAGCTAGGTTTAGACGTTGAGTATGAGTAACCAAAATGGCTGCTAACAAACGCATGCAGCCGGGGAAAAGGCGTCAGCACCCTTTTATCGTATGTTATGGAAACGAATCTGCAAACCCCCATTCCTTATGTTCAAATGGGATTTTATAATATATTTCTTTATCCGTAGTTCCCTCTTTGATAGAGAATTCCATCTGGAAATGCACCTCAGGATATGGCGCACTCACCGGGAAAACAAGATCATAGCATTCCCATAGACCGTCATTTGATAGCGCTTGATTTGTATTGAAATCTAGATCAATAACATTTTTGGATGCTTGGCAATATATATCTTTATCCCCAATAGAGCGTGCCTGACTTTCGGAATTGTAGGCATAAGGATTTTGCACAACATTCGCCACTTTGTGGGTAGTTTCTTGTAGATTTAATCTGATATCAGAGAAATTTAGAAACAAATTATCCTGGTATGCAAATAGAGCCAACTGTATCTTAAAAGTGTCATTTGGTTCATCGACTAATAATTTATCATCAGTATCCCAACCTATAGGAAATATAGGGAACAAAAAATATGCAAATTGATTGGTTAGTAAATCATTGTTAGGTTTTAGATGAATAGCCAACTCCGGCTTGTGGATGATTTTCAATGGACCACGGACCTTCTCACCCATGGTTGGAACACTGCTAATGTAATCTTTACTTAATCCACAACCGAGAAGTGAAAGAGAAAATAGTAGTATTATTGTAATTTTCATAAGTCCTTTTACCTATTATGTTTTCCATAGCTAAATATTTTGCTTATTTGATCTTTCCTTAATAACAAAGGGAAAAGTAGTTTTATTCAATAGCAATCTACGGACACTTGCATACGATTTTGCAAAAAAAGTATAAAATATATTTATAATTTTTTAAAGACTGTAGCGAGAGCTGAATTCAATAGTTAACCAGGTGCACTTCGCTAAGTCAAGCACGATTCTACCCTGGAGGCATAGAGCATCAGTCAGATGGGATACCTGACTTGACCCTCTTTACCCTCTGTCCTCATCTATCCTCTTAAAAAACTCCATTTGCGTTTCTTATTTTACCGCCATTCAGCAAGGCGTAGATTCTCATGGACAAGTCGATGGCCTGAATGGAATCCCAGTGCTCAACAATCTTGCCGTCATCTAGCCGCCATACATCGGTGATGTTCATACCTTTTTTGTCATTACCCCGATGGGATTTCTTGATCGTTGCATGAGAGTGAAATACTACGTAATCACCATCAGCAATTATCTTCTTGACGTCATAAGTAAAGTCAGGAAATTGTTTGGCAAAATTTCTGACAAAGTCGGCGATTCCGGTCAAGCCGTCAGGAATATTCCGATTGTGCTGAGTATAGTCACTGTTGTCGTATTGACTGATCACCTTGTCGGCTTCGTGACCGATCATCAACGCTTGTACGAACTCGCTGATGGTTTTTACGTTTGCTGTTTCCTGTTCGCTCCAACTATCTGAAGTCAGTAAATTCTGTGAAATCTTCATAAATCCCCCTATTAGGTCATAAGGCTTAACAATATCTGTTCGCAATCATGATGAGACAAAATAGAACGAACGGAGTAGTTTTTGGTACCTGAGCCATATTAAATACACCGATCGGTTACTTAATATCTATTTTCGCCGCTTTTGCAGGGATGTCAAGTATTTTTTACCGATTGGTGTAAAATGGGGTCAAGTATGTTAGAGTTTCACCATGGGACGTTCAAAAAACTATGTCAGAGAAGAGGTGATCGAGCAGGCGATGCACGCCTTTTGGCTCAATGGCTATGCGGCCACCTCGCTGAGTGATCTCACCGCCATCACTGGGCTTAACAAGAAAAGCCTGTACAATGAGTTTGGCAGCAAGGAAGAACTTTTTAATATTGCATTGGATCACTACAACCAGCAACGGATGCCTCTCTTAGCCCTCTTGAACCGGCAACCCCTGGGGTCGAAAAACATCATTGATTTTCTGACTAAACTTGCCCACGACACGAGCACAAAAGGCTGCCTGCTGGTATTAAGCATTAGTGAACGGGATCTCCTGGAGAGTGCCGCCAATCGGCAAGTAAAAAAAGACTTTCAAGGCCTGCAGAAACTGTTTGAATTGAATCTGAAAGCCGAATTCAAGGGCAGCAGGCGAGATGTTACGCCAATGGCACTACTCTTGAGTGCGCAGATTTTCTCAATTGCCGGGATGGGCAAACTTAACGTCAATAAAGATCAAATCAATAAATCCATCAAACTGCTGCTGAGCCAGTTATTTGAGGCTCGTTAGTATAGCAGGCTGCTGTAATTCTGTTAGTAATGAACCTGGCACAGACCCCAATTGATGCAGCAAGCATTAAGTTCATTTTTAGTACTATGTGGGAGTTATTCCCGCAAACAAACCCCAAGACCTCATCCGATATGTGTGATCTTCATTTCACATTACCACTTTTTATTGCAATTCATTCAAAATAGCCTTGTATATTTCTGCCCCTTCTCCTTTTATGTATGCATTGGCAGTTGCAATTAACGACTGGATGTTGCGCGGATCTATGTTATCCATATGACTTTGTGCGTAGGTGAGTTCTGGTTCGAGACGATAATATTTAAGTCCTGCCTGCTGCAAGGCAGTCAACTGGCTGTTTGTAACCATCTGTACCGCATCGAGCACGATGCTCATCAATACGCCTCTGCTGTGATCTGCGCCCTCAAGGTCGTCCAGCTTCTCGACTATCCAGGGGATCGTGCCCCAATTGCCACTTACTGGAACGATATCCGTTACCGCATTGCTGTTAATGCCTACACCTGCACCTCCTGCATATATTCCAGTGCCCAGGGAAATAACAACAATATCTTCCAGGTGTGAGGCGATACCTGTTCTTAAGGTCTCCGTGACGCCCCAGGTGGCGGGGTTATTGGACATGGCTCCACCGTCTACTACCCACTTGTTGGCTGCTGCAGACCTGGGGGGAGTTTTGCCACCCACATTGGCAATGGGAAAATATGTTGGGGCGGCACTCGTTCCCCTGGCGGCCTCCCATACATAGTAGTTGTCGGTAGCAGGGCTGTTGGCGGCATCAAACCAGTTAAAGAGATATGGTCCAAAGTTAGCGCCGCGAACTGGTTCTGAAACTCTGTTTTGGCTGTTGTTCACAATATAGGAAGTGGTGAACATATGCTTCACACGGTTACCGGCTAAAGCTTGCATTTTTATCTGACTGCTAACAAGTGATACCACCGGCCCATACATATTCTGCATGTAGAGTTCAACGCCGCCGCCTTTACCATTATCAGCATAGTAGGTTGCGCACTGATCGATCTTACAGTCCTGAGCCAGAAAGATTTTGCCACCATCATTACTGTAAATACTTACAATCTCTTCGGCGGTATAAGGGTGGCCGGTGGTTTTTCTGGGTGTGGTGAGTGCAGCGGAGATGATGCCGCCGGTAGAGGTTCCTCCTATTACATCGAACAACTGGTAAGAGGGTTTCTTTAATGAGAATTCAATATGCCTAATAAACGTCGCGGGAATAACGCCTTTGATTCCCCCTCCATCAATCGCCAAAATGATGATTTTTCCTGATTGTGGCTCTGCTGTGTTTTGCGCTGCACTTCCGGCGGTGCTGCAGACGCTTAAAACAATAATGGATAGAAATAGAACAAAAGGCTTTTTATTCATAAGCTCATCCTGAGTTATCTTAACATAAGCCGTTGTTTTTCAAGTAGTTGCTTGGCCTGTTAACACTAATCCAGTTAGCCCCAATAATCGGGTGTACCGTCACAGGAAAGATAACCTCCAATTATTTCAGCAAGCCTTGCAGGCTAGTACCTTTCAACAGGTGGCTCAGAAGGTGTTCTCCGGGGATTTCACCGTCGTGCATGGTTTCGCTAGCCTTGATAATCACACGCACATCGTCCTTTGAAGGGTAAATTTCCGGTGGGGTCTTGTCCGTTATGCCTAGTAACTTATAGACAGCCATAATTGCCGAGCGGACCGAATACTCAACGGTAAATACGCAATCATCCGGGATCTCGGTAAACTGCCCCAAAAACGCTAGATTTTTGCTACCTTGAGGAATAACCTCCGGTCGGTCACCTTTGACCCTTGGTAAAAACTGGCTGGTGACATAGGGCATCATGCAAGGGATAACCTTGACCGTCTTCATGATAGCGGGGATCTGATCTTTGGCTCCCCAATGGTAGAGTAGCTCTGCAAGCAGTTCTTCACCGCTACATTCAGTCATCTTCTTTTTCACGAAGTCACCGGTGTTGTCTGGAAACAGGCCGTAGGCCCAGATAGCCAGTACGTTTTTGTCCGGCTCATCCTTGTGCTGTTTTGGCTGGTAGTCACCGACGGGCTGACTCCTGTATTGCGGTTGCCTGTTGCAGGTTGCACTCATCAGCCAGCTGGAGTCCTTGATCGTCATGATGCCGCCGGTCACAGCCTTGTGTGAATAGGGATCCACGCCGGTAATTTCTTTTAGCAAATCCGCAATCGGCGAGTCTGTGGCGGTAATGGTGAAAGAGATAAACTTGCTTTTATCGATATCTGAGCAAAAGACCTCAGGCCTGCCAAAAGCAGGATCTTTTGCAGCAATATTTTTCCACAACTGCCAGCAGGCACCGGGCTCCCGATTAAGAACTGCGGGTTCACTGTTATTGCCTGTGGTGGAATTCTCCACCATCGAGCCGTTGGTAACGAACACCAGATCGTCCTCTGTGGTGGCAATTGTTTCGCTAGTCTCTGCAGAACCACGCAGCAGATGGATAGCGGTCACGCTCTTTTCACCGTTGACAATGTCGATCTCCAGATCAGTGACCTGGGTCTTCGTATCAAAGTTGACCCCCTTCCCCTTGAGCCAGATCTGCAGCGGCAGGACCATGGATTCATATTGGTTGTAGGTGGTAAACAGAATATGTTCCAGCTTGCTCATCGACGGCATCAGGTGCATGAAGCGCTGCATATAGCGCCGCATCTCGACTACCGAGTGCCATCTCTCCATGGCAAACATGGACGTCCAGAAATACCACATATTGGTTTTAAAATAAGAGTCTGAAAAAAACTCTTCCACGGTTGTGGCGCCCAGCTCTTCTTCAGTCTTCAGGGTCAACTTCGTCAGCTCCATCACATGGCCCAGAGATAGTCCTAACGAAGTGTCACGATCCGGCTCGCCACAGTTGCTCATCAAGCGGCATTTGGAGGAGTTGGGGTCCCATTGGTTGACATCTCGAATCCGCTTTAAAACCGTACGCTGCGGATCGGAAACGAGTTCCGGCTCGGGGCTGGTGAATGGCGTATCGGGATCTTTACGCTTCAGGTCAGGGATAAGGGAAAACAGATCCCAGGTGCACTCATAGTGGGCCTCCATCTCCCTGCCGCCGCGCATAATGTAGCCGTCGATGGCATTGCCGCTACCATCCAAACAACCGCCATTAATATCGGTCTGCTCCAAGATCGTGATCCTGTCGCCAGCCAGATGGCCATCTCTTATCAAGTATGCTGCCGCCGCCAGCGATGCAATACCACCACCTACAAGATAGGCCCTTTTTTTCTCGACCCCCTCTTTTCGAGCTGCAATAACATTGTTGTAATTACCCATCACAGTGAATCTCCTCCATTGAATTTGCACTGTCGATCCATCCTAATATAGTCCTTGTTTATGTTACTTTTATGAGTATTTTCGTCTTTTGGCTTTGGATAGGATGATATAATGGCAACGATAGGTTTCGTATAGGAATAAGATGATTTTTATTATCAAGAAACAGCTCTTAGCGTTTCTTTTTACTGAATTTCTCTAAGCTGTTATCATACAATCTTCTTGGCGCGTGATAGATTCTGATCTCTTTCAAAAAATGCCATTATTGCTTGAACATTTAAATTAATCAGAGGTTCCTCCAGCTTCATGGATGATTTCTACTCGCGGCATCAAACGGATTTTCATCTTAAATCCACATTCTGGCTCTCTCTCACCGCCGCCACCCTGATATTGCCTTTTGCTTTATATCACCTGACCCATCAACACGTGGGAATTGGTATAGGTGCTGCGATTACCTCGGTGAGTCTCTACCTGGTTGCCTGGAGCTGCTATAGGAAAACATACAAAACCATCTATACCTTTATCTGGCTGACCCCTTTTACGACTCTGTTTGTAGCTTATCTGACCAATTTAGTCGGAATAACCGGTACCTATTGGTGTTATTCAACATTAATCTTATATTACTTTATGATGTCAGAGCGTCAGGCATGGATATCGAATGTCATATTTGCCCTGGTTAATGTTCCACTCGTGTGGCACCTTTTTGAGACACACGAAGCCATCAGATTCACAGTAACATTCTCATTGGTCAGTGCCTATTCGGCTATTTTTCTTCATATCATAGCCATGCAATATATCGATCTGCAAAAAATGGCGATTACTGACAAGCTGACCGATGTATACAATAGAACACTGCTTAAAGACTCCCTGGAACAGGCGATTCATCAAACTAATAGAACAAATACTCCATTCACACTAATTGTCATGGATGTTGATCATTTCAAGAAGATTAACGATGAACTAGGTCATGACACCGGCGATAACGTCCTCATGCAGCTGGGAGCATTCTTGAAAGACTTTCTTCGAGACAGTGACAAAATATTCAGAATAGGCGGAGAGGAATTTTTGATCCTGCTCTACAATACCGATGAAGCCAATAGTATCGACATAGCAGAAAAAATACGAATGGGTATTGAAAATCTTCCATTAATACCCGGGCGTCCGGTAACGGTCAGTATTGGCGTGGCCGGCCTGGGTTCAATTAGTGACTGGAAGCAGTGGATCAAGACCTGTGACAAGAATCTTTATGAGGCCAAAAATAGCGGTCGCAACAGGGTTGTTGTCTGTGAAGGTTAGTGAATCATATTGCATCACTAGAGACAATTTTCACAACACTTATCGGACTGTTTTTTTTATAGTTATTGGCACAATGTTCCTCGCCTGGACCTACATAGCCATATCAAGGGAAAACAGACGTTAACCCGGATCGGTTAAAAATATAGTCTATATTGTTCTTACCTTGTCACCATTCCTTTTACTTAAAGAGGAGTGACGCCATGCGGAACAGTCACAGACGATCTTTCATCAGACAGTTGCCAATTTCTCTTGGGTTTGGCTTAAGCTTACTCATGACTGGAGTCATGGTGCTGGCGGAGTCTGGAGGATACAGATTTGTGCCTGTCAAAGACTCACCTGAAAAGACAATCGCGGTTTTCGATTTTGAACTCATTGACCAGAGTGCCGGCGGTGGCGTTGTTGCCAAAGACGCGATTGACATTGAGAACTTAAAGTTATCGACGCAAAAAGGCCCGCAGCATGCTCGCTGACTCCGGGCGCTACAGGATTGTCGATACCAGCAGCAGCATCGATGAGATCACCTCGGCGGGCGGCATCAAACACTGCGATCGGTGCGAAGCCCCAATAGCCAAGCGGCTCGGCGCCGATCTGTCGTTGATCGGCATCATCAGCAGGATAAACCGTACCGAATACAATCTGCAGATTCTCATCCGGAATAGTCGCACCGGGGCTATCCTTTCCAACGATTTCACCGGGCTCAGAATGGGCGCCAACTACGCCTGGCCCCGCGGCGTCAAATGGCTCATGAAGAACAAGATCTTAGCGATGCAGTAGCCATATTCGGTGGCATCGAACAATTGTTACCAATATAGAGGGTCATTGATCTTCTAAACAACCCTGGTCCACACCTGCTATCCTGCCTCTCTCTTTTCAGCAAAACGCAAACCCATCAGACCACTTCTAGGTAGGGGAACAAGTCACCGTAGGGCTTAGCTTTGGTGACAACTTCTGTTAACCTATGGATAGATAAGGGAATCCTCACTGGCATTGACGCTATTTCCAACAAATCTGATCCACAAATGCCAGTTTTCTCTCGATTCCCAGTATGGAAAGGGATGAGAACTCAATTCGCAGAACACATTTTCGTATCGTCGACATGATTCACTATTTGGGTGCAGGTATCCGCCTGTTTCCAAAACAGGGTTGAAGCTGAGAATGAATGTGTTGCTGGTACTCGAGAACCTATGGTACTTGGATAACAATGAGACTCGGGGACTATTTTTCAATCAAGCAAATACCGGTTATCGAAATTGCACTCATTTGGATTGTATCGATAGTGCTTGTGGCCACCCATTGGTTCCAAGTAGTCGAAGCCGGTAACCGCTTACGGGCGGCCACCCTCAATCAAGCAAGTCTGCGTGCCCATCAGGTCAATATTGCGATCGGCAACCAGGTCACTACCCTTTTCCAGGTTGTCGATCATGCCTTACTCGAACTCAAACAAATCTATGCATCGAATCACTTCGACCAATTCGAGACAGCAGTGCGTCTAACCGAAGCCAGACTGCCTGTTGGATCACTGGTTCAAGTTGCGATTGCTGATTCGTCGGGGGATGTGATCTATTCCAACCTTGGCCTGAAGAAAAAGGTAACGATCATCGACCGAGCCCATTTCAAGGCGCATTTGGATGAATACAGGGATCAATTGTATGTCAGCAAACCGGTTTTAGGGCGTGTCTCGAAGCGATGGAGCATCCAGTTCACACGGCCGATTCTGCAGGATGAGCATTTCATCGGGGTCATGGTGTTGTCGATTTCCCCCTCCTATTTACAGCGTGCGCTGACCAAGATCACCCTTGATTCGGACGATGCCGTGGCGATTCTCAGAGATACCGGCGAATATCTGGCGAGCAACAGGTACCAGGAACAGGCACTTGGAACATCAGCGGATCCCAACTCGCCGTTTATCGGGCAAAATGCAGCCATCAGCGGGACTTTCACAGCACCCGCCTACCTCGACAAGTTGATACGTCTCTACTCCTGGATGCGATTGGCCGACCACCCGGTAACAATCGTGCTTGGGTTAAGTAAAGAGGCAGTCCTCAAACCAATCGAAGAAATCAACCGTGAGGAGCGTTGGCAAGCGGTCGGTGTCATTGCACTATTGGCCGCATTTTCCTTTGGATTATCTTTCATGGCTTTAAGCGTGGCGAAGCAGCGGGAGATTGTACAACGCTCCGAACAGTTCATGCTCGCCGCACGGGTTTTCCAGCACAGCTACGAAGGATTCATCGTCACGGACGCCAACAATGAAATCGTGGAAGTCAATCAGGGTTTTACGGATATCACAGGATACCGCCGTGAAGAGGTCCTGGGGAAGAATCCCAGCATTCTCAGTTCGGGGCGTCAAACAAAACACTTCTATGAAGATCTGTGGGACTCCCTCGTGTCGACTGGTTTTTGGCGTGGTGAGATCTGGAATCGCAGAAAGGACGGAGAGATCTATGCCGAACTCCTGTCGATTTCCACGGTTCGGGATGACGACGGTACAGTGTCGAATTACATTGGTGTCTTTTCTGATATCAACCAGATTAAACGCCGTGAAGCCGAACTGGAGCTGCGCGCAGATCACGACCCGCTCATCGGGATACCGAGCCGACGCCTGGCACTCGACCGACTGCGACAGCTGATTTCGATCTTCAGCCGATCGAAACAACCCCTTGCGGTGTGCTACCTGGATCTTGACCGGTTCAAGCCAATTAACGATCAATATGGCCACCAGGTCGGCGATCAGGTTCTGATCGAAACAACACAGCGTATACAGTCAAATCTACGGGCCGGGGATACAGTCGCGCGCATGGGGGGTGATGAGTTCGTACTGGTCCTGGTGAATTACCATTCAGCCGATGATCTGGCCCATGCGGTACAGCGGGTGCTGGATGCCATAGCCATGCCGATTCAAATCGAGGACATTGAAGTGACTGTATCCGCAAGCATAGGCGTAACGACCGTTCCACCCGATGAGCATGATGCCGAACTACTTATCCGTCACGCAGATCAGGCGATGTATATTGCAAAGGATAGAGGCAAGAATCGCTACCATCTATTCACTCCTGAAGATTGAGCCGTCGAATCATGCGCCAGCACATCACCCTGGTATCAGGCTTGTTGCTATAAATTCAATAGGTTCAGCGTAAATTACCTACCAACCTTATTGTCAGATGTTTCCATTTGTGCGGCGTAACCGGAAACCCTGATCTCCGGATGATCGACAACCGGAGCCGTCCTGGTGATCTTGAAACCCAGTGATTGGTAGAAATCGATCAACCACTGTTGCTAACACATGACCACCAGGCTGCAGCTGTCATAACCTAGGGCTTTTCCCTGGACTATAGGCTGCTTCATCAAGCGGGTCGGGATCCCCAATTTTCTATCACCGTTGCCGACCGAATATTCAGTGTCATCGGTTCAATTCCTATGCCCCGCCCAGACATCGAAGTCTTTCAAGAACGTCCTTAAAGGTGCCAGCTCTTCCTCCGTTATCCTAAGATCGACCTTACCGTCCTTCACATAGACGAGCTGAGCCAAATCCGTTGAATGCCAGGAGATCTTGCTCGGTTTGGATCTAAGCGGCGTGAGTAGCGATCTCAGAACGGTAACATTCGTCCGAGTCGAGTAGACATGCCATTTTCTCTCCCGTGGGGCATCTAGGTGCCGCCGCCAGGGCCCCCAATCGTCCACGAGCAGCCAAAGCTCGTCGACTGTTTCTCCCTGCCGCTCAATCTTGAATCGACGCTCGATGCTAACCGTTTGATCCTGTAGGGCGCCCTTGGGTTTAGGCCGTATTCGGCGCATTTTCAGAGGCGTGTCGTCGTCGATCTTGATTTCTGGCGTATCGAACTCCCAGCGGATGATCTGCCATTGGCCTTCGCCCCGCGGTTTGTCAGCGAAGGCGAAGGGGGTCTGCGCGAAGCGGTAGCGTGCTCTATCGGTCCCCGCCTTTATGCGACGAGTGATGTAATGACCAGCATCGGCGGCAATGGCATAAGCCCGTGTTTCGTCACGGCTATCCCCAAACAGGACCGCGACGCAATCGATTGTCGGCAAACTGGCGAGAGTATTGCCCCCCGCCTGCAAAAACTCGAGGAGTTGGGCAGATGGTTTTGCTTCGACCGGACGTGCGCAGTCCTGTAGTATTTGTTCTGTCGTCTCGTACCCCCGGGCGATACCGTTTTGCGCCCAGAGCAGCGCCAAAAGGGCCGCAATTATCAATTTCACCATGTGTCACTCCTCACAGCGCTGCATTCAGATGAGCGACGAAGAATAGACACATTTTTTATCCCGGTCCAGTTACACTTTTTCGTCAATCAAACCCAGACCCAATGTACGCCATCACAGGTCTGAAAATGGAAGACAAGACGTACGATGGCGAACAAACTAAATCGACAGCGAGGGTTAAAATAATCACTATCCAGGCCGGGCAGTCACCCGGCCAGTCAGCAGGGTCAGGTTTCAGACGGGACTTTTAAGTGTTGGCTATCGCGTTTCAAATGACTCCAAAATTGCTTTTACCTCACCGAGCTGTTTGTCTGTAAGGGGTGCATTTGAGGTAATGGTCAATTTGAATGAATCGTCTTTTATCAAGTGTCCCGAGTATTCATGAGTACCGATCATCGGGTTGGTGAAAAGCGT
>JBEVVS010000051.1:0-1089 GCA_040507005.1 Candidatus Thiodiazotropha sp. | reverse complement strand
GCCAGGGATGACGGAGCAGCTGGTCTTGCCCTGGTTCTTGCCCAATGTGACATTCAGTTTGTTGCCATAGGCGTAGAGTGTCACATCCTGTGGATTAGCACCCATCTTGCGGCATTTCCAGCCCTTTGCAGGCTCAACGGTAAAAGTACTGGTGGAGCAGTTGTTGGCATCCGCCGATCCGCCGGTAGCAGCTGTGGGCATGCCCATTTTGGCGCCACCCCCTGCACCCATCCTTGCGAGGCACTCATGCTGATACCTATCCATAACACTATTTTGCAGCTCTACACTGTTGTTCATTTGAGGATATTTTTTAACTAACTTATCCATACATGCCGACTTGGGGGGAACACCGCATTTACACATTTCGCCTGCCACCTCTTTAACCATATCCGAGCTGGCAATGCCGGGCATTAAGAGTACAAAGAGGCTGAAGATTATTATCCTATGCATAACCGTTTCTCCATTTGATAGCTACAATATGGGGTCAGAGAAAATTAGCGTTGATATTAGAAAGAATCATTCTCTGACCCGGATTAATTCTTTCTTCTCTTGAATTGCTCGCACAATCCCAGGTACTCCTCGGTACTGCTCGGCATTGCCGTCCTCGCCCGGGTGATATCTGCGATCAGCTCGACACCCCGTTCGAGCATGTAACGGCTATCGAATTCATCGAGGATGCCCTGACCGGCCTCTGCCTCCCCCGGCTCTCTTCTATACTCGGTAATCGCCTCTCCCGCCGCGACAAACTCCACCCAGGCGTCGAAGATGTCGGGGTCGGTTCTAAGGGTTTCACACTTGCGCCGCGCCATGCAGGCGTAGTGTCTGATCAGCGCCTCCATCTCCTCGCCACCCTGGTTGTTGCGCACACAACCGATCATGTGTTCGGCCACCTCGTCGATATTTCCCATGGTCATCGCGATCTTTATGTAGCGTGACTGGTAGAAATCCTCGATGGACATGACGAAGGCCTTGAACGGTTCGCCCCAGAGTTCGTCGATGCCGGCGCTGCCATTCCGGTGACGGACCAGCTTGCCCAGTTCCAGCGCCTCCTGCAGGCACTCTCCGCAGGTGTGCATCAGGTCGTTGTCG
>JBEVVS010000063.1:0-21961 GCA_040507005.1 Candidatus Thiodiazotropha sp. | reverse complement strand
GTTCCTGGTGGCAGGTTTGTTGCGTATCTCGAACTGTAGTGTTCTTGATTGCGGAATTAATTGATCGAAACTTACATTATAAATCAAATTAAACATCTGTAAATTAATGGCTTATCAGTAAAATATATTGGGCAAAATTGTAAATTTTTAATATTGTGTGCAAAAGTTAGTAATTTTAATATTTTTTTATAGAAAGCTTATTCTTACCGTATATGATAAGGATAAGGCTTTTAGGAAGCTCCTTTCTAAGGAAATTGACATGGAAAAATTCATCTACACGATAGCAATGGCAATGCTCATCATTTCTGGCGGTGCATTTGCTGGAATGGTAAGTGACGCGGACTCATATACTGAAAATGGCGAGTATATTGAGAATGGTGAGTATATTGAGAATGGCGAATATATTGAAAACGGCAATGGTTCTCCTCCGATACCCTCTCCCTATTCCGGTATTTTCACAGACATATATCACGTCAATGTGGAGTTGTCCGGGCAGTCGTATACCTTTTCCGGCGGCCATGTGGGGATGGCGGGAGATGATCTGCTGCTGACAAACATCAATGATGATGTGGATTATCATCTTGGTCCAGAGTTTTCCGAGACATTGAGTCTAGGGGTGGGGAAATATGTCTTTACAATTTCCGGTTTCGCTTTGAACGGCATAGACAGCAAAATCTATTCTGACTATGACCTCGTAATTGAGGCAATACCGCTGCCTGCCGCCGTTTGGTTGTTCGGCTCTGCATTGATAGGGTTCATCGCATTCAGTGTCAGGCGGAAGATCTGATACATCAATAGTTGTTACAGAATGAATAGGTCCGCAGAGGTTCTGCCTGTGCGGGCTTTTTTTATGAGCATCTTTCTAGATTTCTCGTAACCCTTCCGAGGGCTCTATTCTTGCTGCCCGGTAGCCCGCGAGGGAGGCAGCGATGACGGAAGATCCCAGGGTCAGAATCAGGGCGATGATAAAGTGGCTAGGTAACAGCTGACAAATTGTCTCGCTGCCCTCGGTCTGGGTGACGAACAGCCCGTTGATGGTGAAACTCACTCCCAGATATATCAGTGACGCTGTAAGCCAGCCGAATGTCGCTGTGAATGCTGATTGCAGAACGGGAAACCAGACGATTTCACCAGTACGAAAGCCAACCAGTCTCAGCACACTCAACTCTTTTCTCTTTCGGTCCACGTTGGCCCAGAGGCTGGCGCCCAAAGAGAATGAGAAACCGATCAGTCCTATGAGTGCAATCAACCAGAAAACCAGGCTTAGATTTTTGTCCATGCTCCGCACGATATCGATGTCGGCGGCGCGGGTATTCACTTCGATTCCCAGCTTGTTCATAGCATCGCTGATAGGTGCGACATCGTAGATGGAGCGTGTATAGAGACGAAAGCTGGGGTAGGTGCGCTTGTCATTCGTTTGATTGGTGCCGTTCCAACCTAGTGCGGGAACCGCGCGCCCATCGCGGAAGTCCTCTGCAGCTTCAAGCAGGTGCAGGTGAGTAAAAGCGCCGTCCCGGGTAAAGCTGGCGAGTTTTGCGATATCGGTTACCCGGAGAGATATATGCACCCTTTCACTGCGCCCCTTGTATCGGCGAGAAATACTGCCACTGATCTCATCGCCAGGTTTTACATTGAGTTTTTGTGCCGCTTTCTCTGACAGTACAAGCTGTTGCAGACTCTGAGGAATCGACTTCGACTGCAGCAGCGGATCGCCCTGGCCTGTAGGTATCATCTCGACCGAGATGATGTTTCTGGCCTTCTCGCTCTTCAGGTCGATAGTGGCGGCGATGGCACGGGTTCGTGGAATGATAAAGTCGATCTCGTCCCTGGCTTGGAGTTGTTCGATCCAGGCGCTGTCGTAACGACCGCTGCCGATAGGGCGGACCTCCCGATTGCGAGGATCCTCTATAAGACTGTTCAGCATGCTGCCGACAATACCGAACTTGAGGCCATACAGAATCATCATTGGTCCAAGCACAGCTGCCAGGGCAATGATAAAAAAGGTCGACATCTGCCACTCGTTACGATAATCGCGACTGGCTAACCAGATAATATCCTTAAAACGATGATGCATCAGCCGCTCACTACGGTCTCGGTCATCGATCCGTCCGCCTCTCTATGGGTATGGTGTTCCAAATGGCGCAGACCTAAGCGGTTGATGTGTCGCCACGCATGGCTGGCAAGGATGACTGTAATGTGAAGCTCATCCACTAGCTCGATGAATAGCGACATGATGCGCTCTGCTGCAATAGGATCGAGTGACGCTGTGGGTTCGTCGGCTATTACAATCGCTGGACGATGGGCCAGAGCACGTCCTATGGCAACCCGCTGGCGCTCTCCGACGGAGAGCAAATGGGGCAGCTTGTTCAGGTGTCTGCGAATACCCAAGTCATTAGCCAGCTCGTCCACAAGCCCATCATCCTGCATATCGAGCAAGCGACGGGAGAGATTGATGTTCTCCCGAACAGTTAGATAGGGTAGAAGACCGCCTGTCTGCATGACATAACCGATCCTCAAACGACGTAGATCACCCAGTTGATTGAGCTGTTTTTTCTGCCACAGATTTGAAATATCGACTGGCTCGGCACCGGGCTCAGGTCTAAAACGAAACGATCCGATGTCGCTTGGCTTTAACGTCATCGAAAGCATATCTAAAAGTGTGCTCTTGCCGCAGCCGCTTTCACCAATCAGGGCTATCTTCTCTCCGAGGGCAATTTGCAAACTGGGTACGCGGAGACGAAAAGCACTGCCTTCGGCTTCCCGGGTCTTCACAACATCGCGTAAATGATAGATGAGTACCCTCTCGCCGCTCTGATTGGCACCCGGGTGGGTAACGGTTGTGGTCAATTCCAGGACTCCTCCAGGCGCATAGTGAAGGAGAGTTAAGGCAACATTTCCAAGGCGATAGGAAAAACGGAGTCGCCGGATATCGGACCTCCGTCAAGGGAGACCCAAAGATCCGTATGGTCATGCAGTACCTGATAATAGTTTATCTTCTCTTCCAATCGATTGATGAAGCTGATCTGCTCTCGCGCGGGCCAATCCTGCCAATTCTCCAATGAGAGACTCATGACTTCTCCGGTGTAGGGGAGATCCTCAATGTATTCGCGCATAAAGCCCATGTCCGCAAGGTTGCCTTGGCGTGCCCCCGTCACCCGTGTTGTCGTGCCGAGTTGTTCCGGATCTCGGGCAATAGTGGCAGCTAGGCTCTTTAAGTCATTTAAGAAAGTACGCGGAGAGAGCAGCCCCTCTTCGGCCGTAATAAGAACCTGGTGCATGATTCCATGGAGATCGCTGAGTTGGTCGCGGGTCAAGAGTACCCGCACATCGAGGGTTTGCCTCTGGGGTTTGTTAATGTCGCGGTCGACAAGCCAGGCATTAAAGACATTCGGTATCTGTTGTTTGTCATTCTGCTGCAGATAACGCATACGCAGGGCGTAACCCAGTTTGGCGACTTTCGCCTGGAATTGGGCCAACTGATCAGTCTTTTCTTCTTGTTTTGCCTGTTTGTTCTTGGCCTCACGTTCCATCGCCATGTTTTTCCCGGCGGCTGCCATGGCTGCCAGTTTGACCTGTTCGGTTATCTGTGTGGCCAGGGCGTCAAGTACGCGTCCGAAACGTTCGACATCTCCCGTTTCGACGCCGAAATAAAAACTGCCGATTCCAGGGTAGTATGAGAGGTCGCGATAGGTCTCTTCAGCCTTGGTGTGATCCGCCATGATACTGGGGGTCAATAGGTGTAGAACCGAGAGGGCTATGCCTTTGTCCTGGGCCAACTGCCTAAGCGATGCACTCGACATCCCTGTTCCGGAGAGGGGGTCTCCTGCCCCTCGGGGGCCGGCATCGGTGATCAGAACAACATAGCGGGCATCCTGACCCTGCCAATCGATTCCAGCAATGGCCTCGTTGACACCTGCAAAGCTGTCTTCATTGAAATCGCGACTGGAGATGGTAGCGGCTTTGAGTGAGGAGACCTGGTTGAAAAAACCGGTCGCATCCTGTCCCTGCTGCAGGTTGACATAAGTTTGTGTCAAATACCCAAGTTCTGGAACTGCCTGTGGATTATCGCGAAATGCAATCAGGCCGAAGCTCACGTCCCCAGTCAGGTCCTCTTTGGTAATGGTGTCATATATTTTACGCACAGCTTCTCGAGTGCGGTCGATATAGGGATCCATGGAGAGGGTGGAGTCAATAACAAACACAACGGCGGAGCGGAAGGGCTTAATCTTTTTGTCAGAAACTTTTGCCGGTTTCGGCGCGACATCTGCCTTTTTACTCTCAACCGCAGGCAGGAGTGGTACGCTGGATACTTGTAGTATTCGCGCCTGTTCATTGCCGATATAGATGTCCTCATGATCCCGGATGGGTACCAGATAGAAATCCTTTAAAATATCCACATGAGTCCTGGGCTGAATTGCAATGACCGGAGAGTTGTCATCCAATTCACCCGACTCGGCAGCCTGATAGAGTTGTCGATATTTTTCCTTATCATTGCTATCTAACAGTGCTTTCAGATTGGCTTTCTCATTGAAAAGAAGCACCCGGTCATTCCCCACGGGATCTCGAAAAGCGACGGTCAAACCTTGGTTCCAGGGAATGGTATCGGTTTCCGGTATCCAGCCGGCGAGTTCGCCATGACGATTTTGACCAAGTTGTAACCAGGTGGTGCCATTGTCAGTTTTGCGCTTGTAAACATAGAAGACACTGAATGGTGTGGCAGGTTTGCCCTTGGCCTTATCTATTTCTTTATAAAAGTGAGCGCCAGGTTTGCTCAGGACACGCTGGTAGAGTGCCTGTTTCCCTTCCATGAGAAGCGGGCGTTGTTGAACAGCCGCAAACAGAAGAGAAGGAATAAGAGCGACAATCAATAGCGTTAGCGTCGATTTGAGTATGGCCATCGGTTAGTCCTTGATTGAGAGCTACTGCCAGTTCAACAGAAGTCGCTGAGCCGCAAGATCTCCTTTCTTGGCTAGCGCTTCGGTGGTCCTCTTGAGGGATCTCAGCCGCTCATTCGCTTCGTCAATACCTTTGCCGGCTGCCACTGAATACCATTTATGTGCCTGATAAGAATCAGGTTTCTCGAGCAATGGATTGCCTTTGCTAAAATGGTTCGGGTCGTGCATATCGGCCAGAGAGAAGGCAGCCATCCCATCGCCTTCTCGAGCGGCATAAAAGAGCAATAGATAGGCATCGGTGAGCATACCCTCTTTCTGGTAGGTGTCTACCTGGTTGAGGATCTGCTGCGGATCAAAGCGAGTTTCTCCAGAGCGCAAACGTGATATCAGACTACGTGCCGGACCGCCCTCAATGTCAGTGGTTTCCGTGGACAGATCGTCAGTCGCCGCGACGTCCAAATTTGCAGTCGTTTCCTCGACTGTTGATGTTTGGCTGGAGCTGGGTTGCTCCTCAGGGGAGGGCTGTTCCGCTTTCGAGTCGATTTGGGCACGAATTATCGGGTCGATCTGACTCTGCTCCAGAGGAGGTGCCAGATCGATCTCATCTTCTGGTGCAAATATGAAATAGATACCCGTGAGGATAAGCGCAGCAATGGTGATTTCCAATACCACTCTCAGCCGATCGGAGTTTGTCGGCTTCTCCACATCCTGGTCATATTCATCGGGTATTTTGGAATCTGGACTCGTCATACTCTGTTGATTATCTAAGGTTTCGGTGGGCACCGGCGCCAGCGCAATGCACGCACCTATTGTTTCCCTATAACCCTAACATTTGAACAGAACAGACACATAAAATCCATATGTATGATTAGGTGGCGATGCACATCTTGGAGGAGACTAAACTCTGTGGTCTGACCTATCCAATGAGATTCAGGTTAGATCCCGAGGTGAGACTATCATCCGCTTTCGTGGAATCGTATATACGCAGATTGTCACTGGCCGCGGGGGTGCCTTATAAATAAAAATGATTATTATTTTTATTAAAATCTCAATCTGCGTTCAGAGATTAGCTTGATCTATGGGTTTTTCTGAATCGCAGAGGGCGGTTTCTTTTAATCCTGGTATCACCCTTTTTTTTGCTATCTTCTCTTATCTTCAGGTTGTTGGAGATACGGAGAATCCCGTCACTGCCAAGTACCCCCAGCTTGTCGGTGTGTTTATTCAACAGAATCGTTGTTGTGTCAAATACGGTGGGACGCCTGACGCAGACGATACGCCAGCCGAATTTTCGCAGTACCTCCAGTCCGTTCACCTGCTCTTTGTTGAGATAGTACTTGGGCTCGGATGGAATCGGTCCCATGCCTATGCGCTTCTCTGTTAACGGTTTCATTTGGCTGTCACAGCGTTGCTGGCTTTCGTGCAGGCAGGCCGTCTTTTATGCAGCCGGTGCCAGCCAAACTGGAGGCCAACGGAAATCCCGTGGTCTCGTTGTGAAGCAGGGTGCGTGGGTTGTTTGCCTATTCTTCTCTCTGCCATGATGAAATCTCCAGATTATTATTTCAGGCAAGAAAATTATTTCTCAGATCCATGATCAAATAAACAAGCAATGTCTATACAAAATATAGGCTTTTGAAGTAATTGAATTTTAAAAAAAAGTGATCAAAGATGCCACTCGAACCGGATTGTTTCAGAAGTGGGTCTCTAATACTGCAGGATGGGCAGTTGATGATGGTACCGGGGGCGGGACTTGAACCCGCATGGTATTGCTACCGGTGGATTTTGAATCCACTGCGTCTACCAATTCCGCCACCCCGGCGTCATGAAGCCGCAAAGTATACATAATTTTTTAAGGCTATGCAGAATAATTGAGGGGACCAGCAGCAGATGCGGGTTTATCGGTAAGCCGCATCGGCCGGCCGAAATGGTATCCCTGGCCATAACGGAAACCCAGCTTATGGAGCTGTTCTGCCATTTGAGCGGTTTCTATTCCCTCGGCAACCAAAAGATGGCCAGATTCGGTAATCATTTTCGCCAGGTAGTTGAGGATGGGGTTGTTTTCTTTGTTGTCCACCAACCGGGTCAGGGTTATGTCGAACTTGACCACGTCAACAGGCATGGTACCGAGATAACGCAGAGAGGAATAACCACTACCGAAGTCATCAAGCGCAATACTGAATCCCATATCGCGCAGGATTTGAAGATTTATCCTGGCGGTCTGAAGTTGGGTGATGAGGGCGGTCTCAGTGATCTCGATCAATAATTTATAGTCGGCCATGTAGGGTTTGAACCCCTCCAGCCGTTTAACCAATTCGTTGTCTATAAGGGATGGCGCCGAGATATTGATAGAGACGCCTGTAGCGGTGGGGATCGCACCCTCCTGCAGGTCGACGATGATCTTTTGAATGGCGTGATAATCGAGGTCCTGATCCAGGCTGCGTGTCTCGACCAATGGAAAAATGTGGGACGGCATGATGAGTTGGCCCTCATGGTCAATACGTACCAATGCCTCAAAGTATTGGGGCTCGCCATCCTCCAGGTTTACGATTGGTTGGTAGTGCATAATCAGCCCGGTGCCGCGGGTGACCGCATCATACACTGCACTGTGAGTCCGATTCGAAAACAGGCCTTGCGCGCTTTCGGCCAGTTCGGGCTTGAAACGAACAATACTGGAATAGCCGGGACGCTTGGCGAAGTGTATGGCAATATCCGCCTGCCAATGCAGGGCATTGATGTTTTCACTCCTTTCAATTGATGTATCGGCCACACCAATACTTATACGTACTGGTTCATTGATGCCGAGTTTCTCAAACGGGTAGTTGGTGATGGCTAGGTGACACTGCTTGGCGACCTGCATGGCTTTGCGGGGAGTGGCGCCGATGAGGATGGTGGCAAACTCATCGCCGCTGAGCCTGAAAAGCTGTTCCCGGTTATTCAAAATGCTGTTTATGGTGGTTGCAATGGCGACTAATACTTCATCCCCAGTGCGATGGCCGTAGGTGTCATTAAGCGCTTTAAAGTGGTTGATATCAAACAGTAGCAGGCAGATCTCGTTGGTACTGTGTTTGAATACATCGCTCACTTCTCTCCAGTAGACGTCAAAGGCACGCCGATTCATGACGCCGGTCAGGGGGTCGTGTTGAGCGAGGTCATCCAGTTCCTGAGTTTTCTGATCCAGGTTTGAATTGGCCTGGTTGAGTTTGTTGTGGTAGGCGTTGAGTGATGTTTGTATTTTATCCAATTCCTTGATGAACAGGGGTTTCACTATCTCTTGATTGACAGCCGTACGAGGTGATGTTTGTAATTGATCGATCTGTTGTGAAATCTTTAAAATTGGGCGGTTAACCAGCCAGGCAGCCAATGGAAAGATCAATAGCGTCAATATCAGAGCGCTACCTGCCAGTTGCAGCAATGATTCCTTGATGACCGGTTTGATTGCCTCCGCATAGGGATCGCTTGTCAGTCGGTAGTCAATATGCTCTAACAAAGATGCAGTTGAAGTCTTATCACTATCTGTAATTGCGATGTTGATACTGGCCTTGTCGATATAGTTGAAATGGCTCAATCCATTCAGGATTGGAAAAAGTAGGTTTAGGGAAGCGAGATGCCCCAGCTTTTTCTTGCTGACGGGATCTTGCACAAGCGTTACCACGACTATAAGTGGTTCACGATTACTTACCTGAATATAGGTGAAGTCACTATCTGTATCTATCTTCCGGGGTAATAATGATGTATCGATAGGTGCAAGAACTTCGCCGTTGAGATCATAGATTGCAATATCGCGCAAAAATGCAGAGGCGTACGCACTATTTTTTTCCTTGTTGTCATACCAATGAGTGTATGAGCTTGGATTGTTGAGCTGTTGCCCAACTTCTTCCCTGGTAGCCAGTTGGCGGGTTTTTTCTTCGGCCAGTTTTATGCTCTTTGTCAATGCTGCTTCGAGTTCTTTGGCTGCACTCTGCTCATTGGCTGCACGAAATCTGCTATCTAACTTGTCAAACTCCCGATAAGTCAGATTACCGAGAGTAAAAAGCAGAATCAGGAAGAGCATCACGAAGAGTGACGTGAAGAGACTGAGGGATAGCGGTATAGGTCTTATCGTCATACGCTGCTACTCTGTTTTACGCCCCCTCGCAATGGACACTCGATTGCATAGACTATTATAGTGGGTTTTATCCTCAGACTGAAAACTATATTAACCCACATTCGATCATCCTTATCACCCGATATCAGCCATGACTGGCATGTTTGCTTGTTTAAAAGCCGAGTTCGCAGGTATTTATATACCTTGTACGAATTAACGACTAGGATATTGATGATAATACCTGCCCCAAGAAAAGTGAATTGTTCACCGCTTGCTCCTGACGTGCTACTATCCGCGCGCTATGCAACTATCCGACTTTGACTACCACTTACCTGAAGAACTGATCGCCCAATTTCCACATAAGGAGCGAAGCGGAAGCCGCCTGCTTGGATTGTTGCATGGAGAGGTACTGGCGAAGGACCTGTTGTTTACTGATCTTCCTTCACTACTGACACCCGGTGATCTGTTGGTCTTGAATAACACCCGTGTGATGCGTGCGCGACTATATGGAAACAAGCAGAGTGGTGGAAAAGTAGAAATCCTGATTGAGCGTGTTCTAGAGCCGACGCTGGCGTCGGCCCATATCCGCGCCAGCAAATCCCCCAAACCTGGAGCCCGGATAGAACTGAGTGGTAGTGATTACCATGTCGAGGTTACAGGTCGAGAAGGTGAGCTATTTCTGCTTCGCTCCCAAGGCCATGACTTCTACGATCTGATGAACGACTTGGGCCACATTCCGCTTCCTCCTTACATAGCTCGAGACGATGTAGCTGTTGATATGGAACGTTATCAAACGGTTTATGCACAGAGCCCTGGTGCGGTTGCCGCACCTACTGCCGGGTTGCACTTTGATCAGGCAATGTTGCAGAAGCTATCCGAAATGGGCATCAAGCAGGCAACGGTCACCCTGCATGTGGGTGCTGGAACCTTTCAACCGGTAAGGGTGGAGAATCTCGATGAGCATATTATGCATAAGGAGTATATTGAGGTTGATGAAGCCGTGTGCCAACAAGTTATCGAAACGCGTAACAGGGGTGGACGGGTAGTGGCCGTGGGTACTACTTGCGTGAGGAGTTTAGAGGCGGCATCGAGGGGTGGTGTTATCAAACCTTACCAAGGGGATACCAGACTTTTTATCAAACCAGGTTATCGATTTCGTAGTGTGGATGCGATGATAACCAATTTTCATCTGCCCCAGTCGACCTTGCTGATGTTGGTGGCTGCCTTTGCCGGTCATCATCGCATCATGAACGCATATCAACATGCGATTGAAAAACGCTATCGTTTTTTCAGTTATGGTGATGCCATGTTCCTGACGCCCGAAGAGGAATCCGGCGGGTAAAAAAAAGCGCGGCAGGTGTTGCCGCGCTGAATATATCCACCAAAGGAGGATGGAGGAGTGTAAAGTGCCGAACGAAGATGTTCAGCACATGAACATCTTCTTATATGGCGGTGGTTTTGTCAAGAAAAAATAAGGGAAAACCCTAATTATATCGAGTAATAATACCTAGGACTGGCAGTTGCTTGCAGTGTACTTTACATTCACTCTTTGACGATTTTATTAAAAATCTATGAAATTCGAGTTATTTCAAGAAGATAATGCAGCCCGTCGCGGTCGTTTGAGCTTTCTCAGGGGAGGTGTTGAAACGCCTGCATTCATGCCTGTCGGGACCTATGGGACGGTGAAGGCGATGACCCCTGAGGAGCTGTCCGATTTGGGCGCGGAAATCATACTCGGTAATACCTTTCATCTCATGTTGAGGCCTGGTACCGAGGTTATCCGCAAGCATGGCGACCTGCACGGATTCACTCACTGGGAGAGGCCTATCTTGACTGACTCCGGCGGATTTCAGGTCTTCAGCCTGGGGGAGATGCGCAAGATCACCGAGCAGGGTGTGACCTTCCAGTCACCCATCGATGGTCGCAAGGTCTTTATGGGCCCAGAAGAGTCGATGCAGGTGCAACGGGAATTGGGTTCGGATATCGTCATGATCTTCGATGAGTGTACTCCCTATCCGGCAACGGAGGAGGAGGCGCGGGTGTCGATGGAGCTTTCCCTGCGCTGGGCCCAACGCAGTCGAGTGGCCCATGGTGACAATCCGTCCGCCCTGTTTGGCATTGTCCAGGGAGGGATGTTCGAGTCTCTGCGCGAGCGATCCCTGCAGGGATTGATTGAGATAGGATTCGATGGTTATGCGGTGGGAGGCCTCTCGGTCGGTGAACCCCCTGCAGATCGCTGGCGCGTCCTCGACTTTCTCAGTGCCCGGTTACCCGCGGATAAACCGCGCTATCTGATGGGCGTAGGCACCCCGGAGGATATCGTCGAATCAGTGCACAGGGGCATCGATATGTTCGATTGTGTGATGCCGACTCGCAATGCGCGAAACGGTCATCTTTTCACCCACCAGGGAGTGGTGCGTATACGCCATGCCGTCCATCAATACGATGAGAGACCACTGGATCCTGAGTGCGACTGCTATACCTGCCGCAATTACAGTCGCGCCTATCTGCGTCACCTGGACAAATGCAATGAGATTCTCGGGGCGCGGTTGAATACCATTCACAATCTCTATTACTACCAGAAGCTGATGGGGGATCTGCGTGGGGCGATTGAGAGTGGATCGTTGCAGGAATTTACAGCGCTGTTTTATGAGAAGCGTGGGATAGACAACCCACATAGTTAGGGCGAGGTATCAGCAAACCCATCTGAAGTTATCATCTTCCCGTGCCTATCGATAATAACCGCATCCACATCCTCCAATCGATCGATCAATGCCATACCCTGCTTAGCACCCAGTACGAAAACACTGGTGGAGAGTGCATCGGTGCGGATTGCCTTGGTGCCGATGATGGTGACGCTTTGCAGGCTGTCGGCCGAGCGTCCGGTTTTGGGGCTGATAATATGGTGGTAGCGAACACCGTCGCGTTCGAAGAAGCGCTCGTAGTCCCCTGAGGTGGAGATGGCGCTGTCCACAAGGGGCAGCATGGCGGCCATGCTGTTTTTGTCCCGCGGCGCCTGGACACCGATGTGCCAGGGCCTGCCGCGATGGTCGCCCAACAGACGGCTGTCGCCACCCGCGCTGATGAGTGCATGCAGTATGCCCCTGCGCTGTAGCAGTTCGATGCCCCGGTCGACGGCGTAGCCCTTGGCGATGCCGCCGAGGTCGATGCGGACGCCCTTTTTTTCGAAGAAGACAGTGCCTTTATCCATGTCTAAGCGAATGTTGCGGTAGTCGATCAGGGGCAGTGAGCGGTCGATCAGGGAATCGGTCGGTGTGATTCCCTTGCGATAGTCGTATCGGTGACCTATGGAGGCGAAGGTGATATCGAAAGCGCCTTCGGTCAGCTCGGAATACTCAAGGGAGGTCTCGAGAAGGCGATAGAGCTCCTGGGAGATAACCAGGGGTTCGAGGGAGGCCATGCGGTTGACCAAGGAGAGCTCACTGCTATCGATGTAAGGGCTCAACTTTCTATCGAGGCGTCGAAACTCATCCATTACAGCCTGTATCGCTGCCTTACCCTGATCCTGATCCTGGTGCCAGAGCTGGACACTGATTTGGGTGCCCATGATCGCCTCCCCACCGCTGACCCAAGCCGCGTGTAGCGACTGGAAACAGACGAGGCAGGAGAACGCCGTCAAAAAAGGTAGAAGTTTATGAAAGGTCCGCATCGTAGATCATGCCATCTCAACCACATCGAAATCCATCATCGATACTGGAGTGTGGGTTGAATAGACCAGGAATCATTAACCGCCTGCAAAGCGAAGCGCTGTTGCAGGCGGTGAATTGATGCATCAGGAGGGCAGGAAGTCGATGGGATAGGAGACAACCGCGGTATCCACATCCTTGGCGGGAAACTTGAAAAGCTTGATGCGTGACACCAGCTTACGCTCAAGTTTCGGATCGTTAAGCTCGGATGAGAGGATGACGCACTTGGTTACCTTTCCTGCGGGGGTTATGGTCAGCTCCAATACTACTTTGCCGCGCAGTGAGGGATCCTTTCGCAGGGCTCGATTGTAGAGGGCATAGACAGCGCCCTTGTTCTGGTCAAACACCAGTTGAATCTCTTCCCGGGTACGGAATCCCTTGTAGTCTTTGCCTTTACCACCGCTACGAGCCGCTGCTTTGGTCTCATCGCTGATGGCGGCGCTGTCTACCTCGGTGGTCTTTCGGCTTGAGAGCCCGGTGCCGCCGGTGCCCCTGCTCAGGGCCGCGGTATTGATACCGCCACTGCCACTGGTGACGCCGGATGAGATGATCGAGCGTTGATTGCGATAGGTCTTTTTGCCGGTGGTAGAGAGCCGCTGACTTCCCCTGACGTTGGATTCGATCTGTTCTTCGCGCAGGTCGGCCAACTGATCGGCAAAGGCTAGCAAGCCTGCACTCGCTGCTTTTTTGCGCGCATCCTGTTTAGTGGGTTTCTTTTTCACCACCTGCTTTTCAGGCTTTTTCTCTGGCTCGGGCTTTTTCTTCTCTTCCGGCTTTTTCTCCGGTTTCTTCTTTTCCGGTTCGGGCAGCTTCTTCTTAACAATCTTCTTCGGTTTGGGGGGCTCCTTTTTCTGCTCCAGGATCAGTTTCGCAAGCCGGGGCGGCAGGGTCTGTTTTTTGAACCGTTCTTTCTCCGGCAGTTCGATCATCGGTATGATGGTGCCTAACAGCAAGGCGATGATGAGCACCACCAGGCCAATGATCTGAAATCGCCGCTCGTCTGCGGATGCGGTATACCAGGGCAGATAAGTGGAGTGTCGGTAGGCGGAGCTCACAACGGCTGTCCTCCATTGGCTCCATTGGCCTTTTCATTCTTTCTCAATACCGCGAGGGAGACATGGGGGTAATCCGATTCGGCACAGGTCGCCATGACCCGTTTCAGCAGGGTGTAGGGAATCGTCTTTTCACCCATGATGGTAATCTTGCCTTTGAAGGGTTCCTGGGGATCGATCACCTTGGATTTGGACCTGTCCGCATGGCGCTGCAGTTCATCCTTCAGGGCGGGTAGCGTGGTCCCCTTGGGCAGGGGTTGAGAAAGGTCCATAACCCGATATCCCTGCACCAGGATCTCATTGTGATTGACCATCACCACCAATGTCTCCCTGGGTTTCAGGGTTGCCACCGACTCGGGCAGGCTCAATGCCTTGGCGTTGGGCAGCACTTGAACCTCGCCGGAGTTGACCAACAGGAAGAACACCAGGATGGTAAAGATATCCATCAGGGAGACCAGGTTCAGTACCGCATGGCCCTTGTTTCGCCGATGGTGGCGATCCATGCGTTTGGCGCGGCGCGACATCTTCATGATGCGTTACCTTTGTCCTGTTTCTGCGCGGCTACCGGGGGGGCGTCACCCAGCGCGATATCCGGGAATAGTTCATATTGAACGACAGCGCCGGCTTCCATATTCTCGGTCATGCGTACCGCATCCATTACCTGAACCATAGTTTCGTAATGGGTGTTGGGTTCCGAGAGAATGAAGATATTGCGTTTGTCCTGAAAACGGACCTTGATCTGTACCAGCAGCTCATTCAATCCCTTTACGTCGTAACCATCCGGGGTGTTCTTGATGCGTCTGATCAAGCCGCCTTGCCGATCCGCAACCTCGAGACTGTCCTTGCGGATGATCACTTCCAGCTGCAGTTCCTTGATTGCCTTCAGGGTGCCTTCACTGGCAGGTGGCAGGTAGAGCTCGATAATGGAGAACCTGGAAAATGCAGCCGTGATCAACAAAAAGGGAATCAGGATCACCATCAGGTTGAGGAAGGCTGTAATGTTCAGCTCTTCCCCGTGTCGATGGCGCCTTAGCCGCTCTCTCATGCCTTGCTCCGTGTGCTGAATGCCTGTTCACTGAAGATGTTGAGGAATTTCACTGAAGCCATCTCCAGGCTGTCGACAATGGCGGTGGTCTTACTCTGCAGCAGGGCATAGACCAGCAACAGGGGAATCGCCGCCATCAATCCGAAGGCGGTGGTGTTCATGGCCACCGAGATACTGGCAGACAACAGATCCGCCTTCTCAGCCGGATCGGCGTTTGAGACCGCGGTAAAGGCCTGAATCAGGCCGATAATGGTGCCCAGCAGACCGAGCAGGGTAGCGATGTTGGCCAGGGTGCTAAGATAGTGGGTGCGTTTTTCCATGCGCGGGATCGCTTCCATCAATCCCTCCTCCATGGCCACTTCCACATCATCCCGGCGCCTTGCGGTACGCGCCCGGGCCAGTCCGTAGGTCAACATGGTGCCGATGGCGGTCTTGGATTTGTTGGCGGCGGCCATGGCCGATTTGAAGTCGCCGTCATTGAGATGGGGCAAGACCTTCTTCCAGGTACGCTTGTTGCTGCCGGTCTGGATGGTCAGATAGACCCAACGCTCGATGGCTATCGCCACTCCGCCTGCAAAGATCAGCAGGATTGGGTACATAAATAGTCCGCCTTCCTGAAAAAATCGGATGATAGGATCAATGAGCTCCATAGGATTCTCCGTTGTTAAACGCCTCAATATCGGTTTGCTGCAAGTGTGTTAAGCCATCGCCTGATGGCCGGTACACAACATATGTTTGAAATAGGGTTGTTTTCAGTCATACGGCACTAAGTGTTAAATTCTTTACGGTTTTTCGTTAAATGTCTGGTACCAATCGATCTGTCTGCGAAACACATCACGGTCCAGCGGTGCAAACAACTCGTCTCTGCGACCTGTTTCCGGGGGCATCATGTTGGTCAGCCGTTTCGCGGAACGCCAAGGTACCACGTAGAGAATATTGGGTGACTCTTTGTTGCCGAATATTGCCGTGCCCTCCAGGTCGAGACGCTGCTCTCCATGGAGTTGCTGGGACAGCAGCAACAGGGCCGCCGCGGATATCGTCAAGGTGTGTCTGTTTGGCAATTTCAACATAGCTGCTTACCGTTACTTTGTTGACTTGATGCGTCGTTCAAGATCGAGTATCCAACCGCCGAGCTCTTTGTCATCGGAACCACTCAACGTCTGACAGCGCTTATAGTGTTGCAATGCCATTTTCGGCTTGGTCAGATAGAGATCGTAGAGTATGCCCAGATTGCGGTGTGCCAGCTGGTAGTCGGGCTTGATCTGCAGGGCAGAGCGATAGGCCTGCTCCGCTTCTTGGAATTTCCCCTGCATCCTCAACGCAACACCCAGTTGGTTGTGCGCGGGCGAGCTGTCGGGTTTGAGCTGCAAGGCGGTGGTGAAAGACTGTTCGGCCTTGCCCGGTTCACCTTCATTCAATTGAATAATCCCCAGATTGATATAGGGTCCCGCCAAACCGGGATTCTGCTCGATCAAGGCCTGCAGGCTCTGTTTCGCTTTAACGATTTCGTCTCTGCGCATCAATGCTACAGCTGCGTCGAATCGCCTTTGCTGCTGTGGCTCTGCACTGCTCGGCTTTATCGCGGGAGCCGGAGCAGCCGTTTTCTGCTCGGTATCAGGGGATTTCACCAGAGTGGGCGTGCTGCTGCACCCTGAAATAATCAGGGTGGCGGCAACTGCGATGCAGACAAGCCTGATGGTTGCGCCGGATAGAACAGGGTGACTAGTTGATCGCATCGATCCACCCCTCCCGCTGCTCCTGTTTGGCATAACGTCCGGGAAGCAACTTCGCCAACGCAGCGAAACTCTTCCTCACCCACTCGTCATAGATGCCGCTGGATACCCGCTCCACATTCGTCTCATAGATGTTGATGGCCTTCTCCTCGAATGGATAGGCCTGTTCTTCCAGGAGTATCTCATACTGTTCCAACTCCTCCGCATTCAATCCTTTGGGTCTTTCGGATTCCATCAAGTCAGTGCCGAATTGCTGATACATCTTGGCGATCTGATAGGTGGCGGTGGTCGTCACCTCCGCCACGCTATACTTGATGGCTTTTTTATAGGCGCCGATGGCTGTCTGCATTTGCTGTTTCTTGCGTTTCAGATTCTTTTCCAGCGGGGCCTTTAGCTTGATGCGATGGAAACCCTGCAGGTTCGCATCGGCCAGTCTCAGGGATGCCTTTGCAGCCAGATAGCGGGTGCGGTCACTACGCTGTTTTCCGGCGCGGGCATCGAGCTTGATCAACTCGTTCAGCCACCAATCCCGTTTTCCAGTCTCGCCTCCCTTGTGATACAACTCGACCAGCTTTTGACCGCCTTCCATTGCTTGCTCCAGGGGAGCGGGGAAGCTTTTCACATAGCGTTTGTAGGCGGTGATCGCCTGCTTTTGCTTGCCCGCCTTCTCATACAGTTCCGCTGAACGCCAGCCAGCTTCTCGGCGCAACTCGGGTGAGGCGGCCTGGGTTGATAGGGTGGCAAGTTCCGCAGCCGCTTTGAGTGGCTGCTTGGTCTCCATATAGGCAACGGCGAGTTTGCTATTGACTTCAGGTATCAGCTTGTCTTTCGGATATTTCGCTTTGTAGGATTCGAGAATCTTAACCGAGCCTGCCCAATCTCCAGCGGCAATCAGGCTGGCGGCGGCATCGTATTCCGCAGTGGCTATTATCGATGCCTGGGGAGTCTGCTTCGCAATACGCATAAATGCCTGAGCCGCACCTTTGTTGTCTCCCTGGGAACGCAGGGTGGTACCCTGTTGGTAGATACTGGCGGCCAATCTCTCCTCGAGGGGTTTCTTCTCCTTGGCCTTATTGGGCATCAGTAGCAGTGCCTGCTGGTAGGCCGTTTCCGCGGCAGGGTAGTCTTTCTGTTCAAAGGCGGCATGGGCGGCAATGGTCCAGGCGGTGCGTCGCAGCTTCTTCTCTGCCGGAGGTTTTTGATTGGTGACTTGCAGGGCCGCGCCGCGTGCGCGTCCGATCTCCTTGAGTTGCAGGAGTTGATCGGCCGCCTCCGTCAACACAGAGGCACGACGGGGATCCTTGGGGAAGATATCGCAGAATTTCAGGGCACTCTCTACCCCTTGTCGATTCCATGCTGTCTGCCTGTTTTCCGCCAGCTGCTTTTTCTGCTCCGCATAGGCGAGGAGGGCGGCATAACCGGCTTCGGCCTGCTTGTCATGGGCTGGTAATCGGTAGGCACTGTCCTCATACGCGGTTACGGCCTGAGGGTATTTTTTCAGCTCGAACAACAGTTCGCCAAGGAGGAAACTGATGCTGCCCGCAGTGGGGTCGTCGGCAAAGGTATCCAGATAGAGTCGATACCAGCGCGCTGCCTCGGCACCTTGTTCAGCTTGCTGTGCAGCCAGTTTTTTATCTTTGCTTTTCTTATATTGCTGTGCCAGTGCATGGTGATATTCAGCGAGCTCTTTAATATAGTTGCGCTGCTGTTGATTCAACCAGGCCTGATTCTCCTGATCCTGCTTCTTCCAGGCATCGCTACCCACGGCATAGTGCTCTACAAAGGCTTTTTTACTCTCTATTGCCCGTCCCGGGAAGCCGTTCTCGGTATACATATCCACTACCTTTACCGACAAGCGGGGGGATTGGGGGTGGTCGGGAGCGAGGTCCACGAAGGCGAGGTAGGCATCAGCCGCGTCCTGGATGCGCTCTTGTTTGAGGTAGAGATCCCCCAATCCTTGGTAGATCATGTATTCATAATTGCGATGGCCTTTAGTATCGAAGTAACCGCTGATGCGCTTTGCGCCACCGAGTTCAGAGAAGGTCAGGCTAATTACCCTGATCGTTTCTTTAAGCAGTTTTTGATCAGCAGCAGAGAGCTTGCTGATATCGGCCTCCGGGGCGTCACCCAGGTTACGATCAAGCAACTGTGTGAAGGAGTCGAGGCCCTTTTCAACGTTGCGTTGCTTAAATAGCGACCAACCGTGCTTGAACAACGCCCGATCGTAGTAGGCTGTCTCCTGAGGATGTTTCAGAATAGCGTTGTAAGATGACTCTGCTCTGTTGAACTGCTGCAAGACGAAGAAGTGTTCAGCACGCCGGAACTGGGCTTCCTGCCAATGAGGACTTTCGGGGTATTGTGTAATCAGTGCGCGCAGTGTCAGCATCATGGCATTTAGGTCGCCCTTCAACTCATAAGCCCTCGCCAGTTGATAGAGCACCAGGTCACGGGATGCATAGTTCGGATCCTTGCGTAACAAGGATTCATAAAGTTTTATGGATTTGTCCAGTTCAGCCTCGCTGGGGACTGGTTCGTCTGAAGATTCCAGAAGTTTGGTTTCACTGCGCTCCAATTCAAGATCTGCCAGACGACGGGTTGCTTCACTATTCAGGCGCTGATCGGGATTCAGCTGCAGAATGGCACGGTAGTTTTCTATGACCTCGTTGCGATCAGTGGGGGAGAGGGCCTTTTTTTCAATCTTAATCGGCTGCTCTTGGATATCCGCAAGGGTAGGTTCGTCTGATTTCGATTTACCTGACATGGGTAAACCCGAACAGCCATAGAGCACGACAGCTAGCAGAGCGATCGAGATGGATAACCTCATTCCTCACCCCCCGCTCTTGCAGTACTGATATCCAATAGGTTAGCGACGCCAAACCTGGCCTGGACCAAATAGTTGTTGATGAGACTGCGTCGTTTTTCGAGTTTTTCTAGCGCCATCTCGCGTAACAACCCGGCCTCGTCTTTGCGTAGTGCGATCACCTGCTTATGCAGTCCTGGGAGTTCTTGTTCGAGTCGTTTGATGCGTGTGGAAAATCCATCGAAGCGTCCCTCAGCCTCAGCGCGGGCCTTGGCCAATTCAGCCTCCTTTTGATGGGCCATCTCGATGTTTTGTTCCAATTCGATCATCTGCTTCTTCAGCGACCAGACTCTGGCAGGATGTTCGGTGGCGATCCGCCAAGTGAGAATACCCTCCATCAGCCGGGCCATCTCTTTTTGCGCTGCCAGTTCTCCGCCAGTGTTGTGTTGTTTGATGATCCGTTTTATTCGGTTGATTCGCTCAATCCAGCCTCTCTCCTGCTGGTTTGCCAGGGCATAGGGCGGCTCTTCCGTGGTCGCAACCTGGTCATAGAGTGTTTTTAACTGCTCTTTTTTGGCAACCGCCTGTTTCAGATTCTCACCTTTCAGATGCTCATCGACGCGGGGCAGTTTCTGGCTGTATGCCGCTAGTTGGTTACTCAGCATTGTCTGATAGGCGCCAATTTTTTCCCGCCACTGTTCTAGATTGCTCTCCATATGGGCCAGGTCTTGATAGTCCTGGAGACGTTCCTGAAAGGTATTTTCAGAGAGAACAAATAACAGCAGTGAACGCATTGCTGATGCGGAATCGTTGGCGCCATCGCCCAATAGGTTGTCAGGGAACCCGCTGTCCCGGACTTGGCTGAGCAACTGATCCAACTGACCCAAAGAGGCGTCATAGGTTGCGATCGCATCACGATATCCCTGTAACGATTGCTGTTCCGCCTCTAGCTGTGAGAGTACATAGGGAATGGCGAGTTTGGCTTCCAGCACAGCTGGATCGCTGGCATTGCGTCCTGCCAGGATCTGCCAGGGCGCCAGTGCCTGCTCCTGTTGACCCAGCTGTAGCGAGGCCCACCCCAAACCCAGCAACGCCTGACTGCTGGCAGGACTGTTAAGGCGGATCCGTTGCAGCGCCTGCTGGGCATTCTCGGGTTGTTGCAGTTCCAACAGGAGATAACCCATGGCGAGGTTTGCTCTATCGCGGATGGATTTTGCCTCAATGTCATCATTTTCATTGATTCCGCTACCGATCTCCTGGAGTAGCGCCAAGCCCATCTCCTGTTGATCAGTGCGCAGGTAAGCGATGGCCTGATTGAAACGGCCGTAGAGAGTCCATTCACTTTGCTGAGAGATCTTGTTGAGGTCGGCAAGGGCATCGGATTCATTTTTTTGCAACAAGCCGATAAGGCCGCTCAAATGGTGTTTTTCGTCAATGGCATCCGCTTCCAGTGTTTCGCCGATCTGATTCAAAGCGCTTTTTGCGGCCCTGGTGTTTCCCCGGCGGTGGCGGGATTTACCCAGTTGTAACCAGGCACGATTCATCACTTGTGGAGATTTGCTGTTTTGTAGAATCCGATTGAACAGCGTCTCTGCCGTATTTGGCATGCCGTAGGCCAGATAGAGCCCACCGAGAAGCAACTCGGGTTCATCTGCATAAGCCTGCATCAGGCCCTGTTTTCTGGCGGCAAGAATGCGCACTATTGCCGGAAAGTAGTTCTGCTGATAGAGCTGGAACAAGGCTTCGCCATAGTGTAGATCACGCAGTTCCTCAGGCTCACCGGTACTGATATCCGCGGTAGCGCAGAGTGGTATGGCGAGAGAGAGCGTGAGAAGTAGGCGGGAAGTCAGGCCTGGCAGCACCCCTATCACTCCCACTCCCGGACTTCGAAGTCCGGCTGTTGCAAGGCGACACTGTCAACGATCTTCAGCTCCAGGTATTTCGGACCGATCCCTTTATTGAAACTGACAGTCGCGCCCCGTTTGTAGTCTCGTCCTTTCGGGCCGACCCCGGTGAAGAAGGCCACCAGTTCATGTTCGCCTGCCTTGAGATTTCCCAGGTAGAGCCGTTGTACACCCCCCCGTTGCAGGGCCTTCACCTCGCGCTCGGTATAGAGGTGGCTGGTGAGTTCCTTGTTATCGATATGCAACTGCACGGAGTCGAGCTTGAAGTAGTTGCCGATATCCAAAGAGAGGAAGATGGATACTTGCGTATTTCCTGGGAATAACAGCTCTTCCTCCAGGATGAAGAGTTCGCGATTGAGTTGGATTACAGCCTCTTTCAGATCTTCGACCTGTGTATCAAGTCCCTTACCCTTGTCAGTCAAGGGTTCAGCGGAGAGTGAGAAACCGAGGCAGCACAGCAGTAGAATTGCATTTCGGATTAAGGTCTTCAAGATATTGATTCCCAGAACAATTTAAGCAGCATCATGAAACAATAAATCTATATGAATTAGTGCGTTGCGTTTGCGATCATAGTCACAGGTTGAAATGTAAAGTTGGTATTTTATGCCCAAATGTCATGATAGGTTATGTGAATTATATTCGCCAGGCACATGGCCTAGTAATGATAATGCCCGGACCGGCGAATGACTAGTGGTCAATTGGTGTGGTTATGTAATTGAAATTGTTGTGTTTTTATATTTATTG
>JBEVVS010000132.1:0-22068 GCA_040507005.1 Candidatus Thiodiazotropha sp. | reverse complement strand
CATCAGGTGGATACCGAAATCGCGATAGGTCTCGAAGATCTCGCGGGCGTTGTCAGTCTCGCTGCCACAGTTGAGCACCGCCAGGGCACAACGGCGAAACAGGCCATAGAGACCGCGGGCGCTGGTATCAAGGAGGGCATTGACCTCCAATTGCGACAGGACTTCCAAGCTGCCCTCAGGCCGGACAGATGCACTGAGTCTGGGTGGTATTGAGTTCAACGGACTACTGTCATGCAGATAAGGGGATTTAGTATTTACTGTGAATACTATATGGAAGCTGTGGCAAAGAAAAGATATCTCTGTAGAGGATTGTACCTATCTAGCAAAGCAGGGTGCAGCAACACTGCACCCTGGGATGATGACTACTCCCCTTCGTAAGACGCACCGGTATAGCCTCCGGAGCTGCTGCTTTGGCTTGAACTGTCACCGCTATCGTCCGAGAAAGATGTCGTGGTCTTGGTTTCACCGGCGAGTCGAAGTGGAACAGTGGTTATGTGATCAGCAGCGGAATAGGCGTGGTAATGGTTTGCTATTGACCTGCTATCAGATAAAGGTTGTTAGATCGAGGCCGATACCTGCATGCTTATCATCAGCGCAAACAGGCTGGAAGAATATATCAGTCGTTTCATGGTCGTTTCCCTCGATATAGATAGTTTTAACGTAAATACATGTTTAACAAAGATGACGTGACGTCTTTGTCATTTGATACAAAACCATCTGTTTAACAGACAGTGATCCATACTGCGCTATAGATGCTAGCGGAGCCTAGAACGTCGTAGGAATGAGAAATTCACAAAACAGATGTGAAGTATGCACGGTTGAGAAGCGGGATGTTCGAATATGAGATGGAGTCTATCTTGATCGAGGGGGGATGGATGGGTATACACCCTTTAGCTTGTCATGGGTATGCCAAGCTAAAGGATGCAAGGGTGCTTTCTATGTGAGCTTAGCTGCCCAACAGATCCGCGATGATCTCACGCTCTTCGAGCAACTCTTTCTGTGATGCCTTGAGACGTGAGTTGCTGAATTCGTCCAGCTCCAGACCCTGCACGATTTCATAACTACCATCCTTGCATGTCACAGGATAGGAGTAGACCAGGCCTTCCTCGATACCGTAGCTGCCATCGGAGGGAATGGCCATGCTAACCCAGTCGCCCTCTGGTGTACCAAGGGCCCAGTCGTGCATGTGATCGACGATGGCATCGGCCGCGGATGCGGCGGAGGAGAGACCGCGGGCCTCTATGACCTCGGCGCCGCGCTTTTGAACCCTGGGGATGAAGTGGTCTATGGCCCAATCCTGCGAGACCAGGTCGTAGACGGGCTTGCCGGCTATTTCACAGTTATCGATATGCGGGAATTGGGTACTCGAATGATTGCCCCAGATCGTCACTCGCTTGATATCCGCAACCAGGGAGTTGGTCTTGTTTGCCAGCTGGCCGATGGCGCGATTGTGATCCAGGCGGGTCATCGCGGTGAACTGGCGCTTATCCAGATCGGGGGCATTGGAGGCGGCAATCAGGGCGTTGGTGTTGGCTGGATTACCCACCACCAGTACCTTCACATCCCGCGAGGCGTAGTCGTTGATCGCCTTGCCTTGAATAGAGAAGATCTTGGCGTTTTCGGTAATCAGGTCCTTGCGCTCCATACCCTTGCCGCGGGGTTTTGCCCCGATCAGGATGGCGTAATCGGTGTCACGAAAACCGATCGCCGGGTTATCCGTCATGACCACGTCATGCAGCAGTGGAAAGGCACAATCTTCCAGCTCCATGCCCACGCCCTTCACCGATGACATCGATTGGGGGATCTCAAGCAGTTTGAGAATCACAGGTTGATCCGGACCGAACATGGCACCGGATGCAATGCGAAATACCAGGGCGTAGCCGATATTTCCAGCAGCTCCTGTGATTGTGACTTTTACGGGGGATTTCATGCGGATAATCCTCTCTTTCTATAAGTTCGTTGGATGGATCGATAAGTATAGTTATATATGTTTTCTTGAATAGTCTATTTAATTCAATAGAAAGTATTATATCCCGGTTGGAATTCTACCGGGATCAGCCGATCTGCCTGCTCACATCGACACAAGATGTTATCAGTCTCAGATGCTATCGGCACGCTTGCCTGGCGCCGTGTGCAGATAAGCTAATATCAAATAAAAACAAACTGATATGGCAAAAACATATTGTAATTAGTGAAAAAAATAAAAACCGGCTCGCTACTGATTTTCCTGGGGTGTTTTAGCTTTCACCGTCAAAGCATGCAGCTCTCCACTGGCGATCTCATCGTTGAACAGGGTTAAGATGGAGCGTTGTCGCTGCAGACTCTTCATATTGTCAAAAGCGGGTGTGGTGACATTGACCTCATAACTACAACTTTCACCAGCTACAGTGATCTCCGCATCCGGATAGCGTTGTTTAATTCGATTGATCAGATCTTTATCATTCATATGCAAAAATACCAATAAGAGAATCTTAAGAAGGGTTGCCCCATCATTCCACCACCCAAGGGGAAATTTAATTCTAACTTTGTGTGGGATTGCCCCTGTTTGGATAAAACCACCAACACTGCAGTGGCCCTCCATTCTAGGTCTGTTTGCAATCTATGGCCAGTTATGGGTGGATTGGATAAGCGATTATGGTGCTTTCTATGCACGGTATTGATTGTACGGGCAAGTTTGACACTGCTAATCAGTTGGGGCATGTTGTCATCAACCCGGCAACACAATATGTCTAAATACAATCCGGTCTTTATTTCAGGAAGGTTCATGGATATTCATAGCAAACCCATTCAGGAACGCATTGAGTGGTTGATCAATCATGCCAGCAACCACTCGGAAAGCTACAGCACCCCTGGCAGTTGGCTGGCGCGTACCCGCTATCTTTCAGAACACCCCACCGCGATTGCCGTGATGAAGTGTATGGACGGGCGTATCAATATACCCTTCGCCACCAATACACCCCAGGGTATTATTCAACCATTCCGTAACCTGGGCGGTATCTTCAACCTTGGCTGGCCGCATCTTGGGGAGGTGTTGGCGAGTTATGTGCAGGACGTCGTGTCCGATGGCAGGCGGGTACTGAACTTGATCACCTATCACTACTCCAAGGGAGATCCTCAACGTGGCTGCGCCGGTTTCAATTACGATACCGAGGCGGCAAAGTCCCATACCTATGATATAAAACGACAGGTGGAAGAGGTATTCGGCCCCGATCATGAGACGGTCTACCCCATCGTGTGTGGATTTGAGACTGATGAGGATGCATTGATCCTGCATGGTTCGACAGGTGAACAGCTCAACATGGCGGATCTGACTTTGAGCGACAAGGATACCCTGCTACCGCGCTTGGAGGCGCTCTATCCGGATATGTCAGCGCAGATGAGACAGGATCTATTGCCCTTGGTCGCGGGTAATCTCGATCATGTGTTTGAGGCGCGCGAGATGCAGCGGGAGCTGGATCTTGTGCATCGGGAGTGGATGATCTGCGTTGGCCGCGGCTTCGACTTTCTGCATACACCCAATCTCGCGCTTATCATCGGGCCCTATAGTCCGAACCTAGCAGATCCCATCGACAAGGCTGCCGGGATAATCGAAAGTAACATGCAGGCTGGGCGCATACCGGATGACGGCTTTCTGCTCTTGGCCTCCGTGCCTTACCATGATGTGGGTGTGGACCGGGCAAGGGCAGAGGTCAAGTCGAATTTTCTATGCAACTTTGCGGCTGACCGGATTCGTACCTCCCACCCCGAGCTGGCGAAGAAGATGCGTGTCAAAACTGCGATATTGAATTGGCACTCGCGACATTTGGAGGTGCTGCCCTAGGCGCTATCACAGACGCGTCAACCACAATTCGACTGTTGCTTGGATAAAGTCCAGCACTATTCCGGGAAACAGGCCAAAGCAGAGTACCAGGAGCGAAAACAGCAGCATAGTGGTCAGCTCTCTGGGACGCAGGTCCTGACTGCTCCTTACCTGGCCGTCAGTGATCGGCCCGAAAAAGCTCTGGCGATAACTGTTCAACAGATAACCGGTGCCGATGATGAGGCCGAACAGGGCGGCGAGTCCGGCGCCGGTATGGGTCTCTAGGGCGCTGATCAGGATCAGCAGTTCAGCCGGGAAGCCGCTTGTTCCGGGAATGCCTAACGAAGCCAATCCCAGAAACATGAAGAAAGCGGCGAGCAACGGCATCGTCTGTGCAATACCCCCAAGATGGATCAGATCGGTAGAGCCCAGGCGATGATGCAGATAACCGGTAAGCAGAAACAGTCCCCCGGCGATAATGACGAAATTGAGAAGTTGAAAAATCGCACCCTGCAGTCCTTGCTGGTTAAATGAGGCAATCCCCAAGACCACCAGTCCCACGTGGCTCATGGAAGAGTAGGCCAGCATGCGTCGAAGATTGGTCTGATTGAGCGCTGCCAGGGCGCCGTAGAGTATGCCGATGACACCCAGTCCGGCCAGCAGCCAATGCAGCTCCTGCGCGGCTGTCGGTGCCAGGGGTATGGCAAATCGGATGATGCCGTAGGCACCCAATTTGATACCCACCAAGAGTGCGGCAACGGGAGCCGGGCCTTCGAGGGCAACTATCGGCAGCCAGGTATGCAGGGGAAAGAGTGGGGTCTTGACCGCAAAACCCACTAGCAGAAACAGAAAAACCACCACTTCGAGTCCGGCGGGTAGGGGGGTGTCGAGGAGGGTTTGATAGTCGAATGAGAGCCCTTCCGGTGGTATAGCGCCACTGATCTCAGCATGATTGAAGGCCAGAACCGCTATGGCAAGCAGCAGTGGAATGCCACCCGCCAGCATGAAGAGGGTATATTTCGTCGCCGCGTAACGCCGATGGGGGCCGATCCCCCACAGGCTGATCAAGAAATAGAGTGGGGCCAGGGTCAGTTCCCAAAAAAGAAAAAAGGCCAGCACATCGATGCTCATAAAGACGCCAAGGGTGGCGGTGGCGAAGAGCAGCAGAAGAGTGTAATAGACTCTTTGCAGGTTCTGGATATGGGTCCAGGATGCGAGGGTCACGGCGATAAAAAGGAGTATCGTCAAGGGTAGAAATGGCGCGGACAATCCGTCCACTCCGAATCTGAAATTGGCATCCAGGGCAGGTATCCAGGGATATTGATCAACGAATTGAAACCCTGGATTATCCGGGTCCAGCAGTACAACCACGGCCACCGCTGGTAAGAGGCCGCCCAGCAGTGTGGCGAAGCTAACCAGACGTGCCTTGGGGACTGGAAAAAGCCAGATCAGTCCCGCACCCGCAAGTGGCAGCAGCAACAGTATCGTGAGCAGTGGCAGATCAGTCATGGTTTCGAGTGGTCCCATTTTCGGCAGTCTCAATGGGCGGTGTAAATGGCGCTCAATGCAGCGAGCGGTTTATCAATCAACGATAGCCAGGGTTCTATGAAGAAACCGGCACTCAGCAGGACCACGATCAGCGTGCTGACCACGAATATTTCGGGCTTTGAAATGGGGACTACCTGAAACGGTTGCCTGCCACTGGGACGCGGTGCCAGGAAGGCCCGCTGGAAGGCCCATAAGAGAAAGCCGGCAGCCACCACATTACCCAGCGCGGATGCGATGGTCACCAGGGCGCCGAATTTATGAATGGCCGACTCAAGGATCAGATGCGCGGCATCGAACCCCGGTGTTCCAGGCATGCCGATGATGGCAAGCCCGCCGATGAGAAAGGTGATGCCGAGAAATGGCAGGTTATCGAACAGCCCTCCCAGGTTATGCAACAGGGTTGTATGGGTGCGCCGAAACAGCAGTCCGGTGGTGAAGACCAGTGCTGCCAAGGCCAGGCCAAAAGTTGCCGAAAGAATCACGCTGCCCATGAAGGCGGCATGTTCCAGACTGAAGATACCCAATATCAGGATCCCGGTATGGGAGATCACGGCATAGGCTAACAGCCGGCGCAGATTGTCCTGCATCATGGCGAGAAAGGCGGCGTAGAAGATACCGGTTAAGGCGAATGTCGCTACATAAGTGTGCCATTCATTAACCGCAGTCGGTAACAGTGGCAGGACAAAACGCAGCAGGCCGTAGATACCGATCTTGAGGCCGAGCAGCAAGGTGGGTGCGACGGCCACATTGCCATGTTCCGCGACCATTGGCAGCCAACCGTGCAGGGGGAAGAGCGGGGTGCGTATGGCAAGCCCATAAAAGAGCAGAAAGAAGGCGGCTGAGCGGAAGGTGTCGGAGACAGGGGTTTGTGCCAGCTGCAGCAGATTGAAACTCCAGACACCGGCATGACTGTCGGAGTAGTTCCAGCCCATCAACAGGGTGCCGGCGATCAGTAGCAGGATGCTCACCGACATGAATTGATAAAAGCGCTTGAGTGCCAGTTCCTTATCCGGTGAGTTGCCCCAGCGCCACAGGAGATAACCGATGAAGCCGATCTGTGCCGCGGATAACAGTACGAACCAGAGCAGATTGAGGGTGACGAACAACCCTATCAGGCAGGCCTGCACGGCGAAAATCGCCATATAGAGACGGTTGAAGGGTTTTAGCTCCCGCACTACACCATACAGGGCAACCAGCAGCGTCAGCAATCCGGTCAGCATAATGAAGATGACCGATACCCCGTCAACGCCGGCACGGTAGGTCAGTTGAGGTATGATTTGAGCCTTTTCAACGAACTGAAAGCCTGCCAAATTGGTATCGTAGTGGCGCCATAGATCGATACTCAGCAACAGCTGTAACAGGGCGGCAACTAATCCTGTGGGAACAAGCCAGGGGTGACGACGCATCGACCACAGCACGACAACAGTAACCAGTGGCAACAGTTGCATCACCGTAAGTATCGGATATGCGATCTGTGTCGACCAGTGATAGGTTTCTATTGTCACGCCATGGTCCTCACAGGATCACCACGAAGGTGGCCAGCACCAGCACGATCAGGTAGCGGGGTGTGGCCAACAACTGTTCAACACGCTCCAGCACACCCCCTACACGATGGAGATTTTTCATTAATCCTTCGCCACCGCCGCGGAGCACAAGATGGGATTCAAACCAGTAGAGGATATTGGCTAACCATGTCATGAATTTACCGACAAGTCCGGTACCTTGACCTACCCTACCCGCAGGGTCGTCGGTTTTTCTCTTCTGTAACGCCTCCCATTGGGTGAGAGAGGAGACGCTACGGGTATAGACAGGCAATCCGATGACCCGGGTAACTACTTGCTCATCAAAGTACTGGACATCCTTTGCCAGGGATACCGTCGGGCGCGTGAGGAGCGCATCGCTCAAAGGGTCGAGCCAGAAACGCTGCAGGGCTGCGTTATGCAGCCAGGGCCATCGGCTCAACCATGGGGCAGGCGCTGGCGTAGCGCTGTCTATCTGATTGACCAATGCCGGCGATGCCAGGAACTGAAACAGCCGCCACACCGCATGCAGGCTCAGATGCCAGGCAGCCAGGGTAAACCACCCCATGCCGCACCAGAAGAACATGAAGCCCACCTGGGTGGTGGTGGCGAACATGAGCGAGCTTTTCACATCGGACTGGGTCAAGCCGACCAGCCAGCCATAGACCACGGTCAATAGCCCGAGGATGGCGATGGTGATCATTATCGCCGGTGCTTGTTGCAACAAGGGTCCGAGACGTATCAACAGAATGACCCCTGCATGCACCATCAATGAACTGTAGAAGATGGCCGAAGAGGGCGTAGGTCCCTCCAGTGCATGGGTTATCCAAGGCGCGAATGGCAGTTGCGCCGACTTGACCAGTGCGGCGATGACGAAACCGCCTGCGATAACCCCGGCCGCGAGGGTCCCGATAGTGCCGGCCTGGGTATTGATCTGGGACCATTCGACCCCCCCGAGCCAGAATATTGAGAGAGCGATGCCGATGATAAATCCGCTGTCACCGACCCGGTTGGTGATGAACACCCGAACCGCGTTTTTCGTCGCTGTGGGTCGATCGATGGCATATCCGATCAATAGATAGGAGGTGACGCCGACGATCTCCCAGCCGACGAAAGCGAGGAGGGCATTACCCGCCAACACGATCAGTTCCATGCCGCTGGCAAACAGACAGAAGAGCATGAATATGCGCTGGTAGCCGGCCTCACGGTGCATGTAGTTAATGGTGAATTTAAGCGTCAGAAAGACGATCAGGGTCACTACCACCAGCAGGGAGAGGCCAATGGTATCCAGGCTGAAACTGATTGGCAGATGCACATCCCCACTCTCGAACCAGGTGCCCAGTACCAGTTGCCCGGGGGCGCCCAGGCGAACGGCCTCAATCCCCAACCCCAGGGCCAACAGAAGGGAACCGCTTGCAGCGCCCAGTGCAACCAGGGATGTCTGACGCTCACCGGTTTCACCGCGATTCAGGTTGAGCATATAACCGAGGCCGATCCATGCGGCGGCCAGAGCGGGCAGGAGAGGAACAAGCCAGGCGATATGTTCAATCATCTGCCATCGCCTCCTGAGGGGTTTTGATCAATGCCGGCCGTAGCGGCTCTGACGAGCCCGTGTACCACTCAGCGGAACGATCCACTTTGGCGATGGCACTCTTGTCCGGTTGCCAGGGAAGCCACCCTGTCTGGGGCTCGAAGAGATGGAACGCGCCGCTGTCCGGATCCATGGCCACCAGTACCACCCAACCGTTACCCACCAGTTCCTGCAGCGGGGGCTGGCGCTGATAGATCTCGGTCAACCTCTCGGTGCTGGCCTCCACCACGGCCAAGAGACGCATCGCTTCATGGATTTCGATCATCTGCCGTGGCAGTCCGGTACGCAGGTCTGAGCTGGCGCCTTCCATCACCCCGAAGAAACCGGTCAGGTTGTGGGTGACCTTGGAACCACAGCCATAGTGTTCATTATCCACCGTGGAGAAGTAGTATTCGAGATTGATCCCCGCACCCACCGCGCCATTGATCAACAGATGACGCTCGAGTATTTCACCACTTGGGTCCTGGGAGGCGTCATAGGAGATGAGGAAGGCCCGCCGGTCGAAAAATGCACCGCGACTGATGCTTCGCCTACCGAAGAAGGCACAGGCATTGGTGGCATGGCCCAGCTCCGGCCTCACCTGGGAAAAATCGAGGGAACGGCCGAAGACATGGTCAAAGGCCTGGGCAGGCTCGGGTTGTTGAGGCGCGGAGGCCAGTCGTCTGCAGCGTTCCTGGGCATGCAGATGGCAGGCCCGTTCGCAGGCCTGCGCCAGTTTCTCCTGGGCCGGACGAAACTCAGCGGGTAACTGGTCAAGATCGTACCAATCGATGGTCTCGCCGCAGGTATCGTGCTCGGCGCCGATGAACCAGGTATCTTCGGGGATGGCGATACCCCGTTCTGCCAGGATCCCGCGCACCGCTCCCTGGTTGGCCATCGCGGCCACAAGCCGTGCATTGGGCCCGCTGAAACGTCCTGAACATGCGCCGCAGTTGTAGGCCGAGGCGTGGGGATTGTTTTGGTTGCGCGAGCCGTGACCCACAATGACCACCAGGGGGGCGAAGCCGCTGAGCAGACCGATGCCGTTCAGCATCGCCTGTACCCGATCCGCTTGCTCGATATCGGTGAATCCCAGTCGGGGCGCCTCTATGGTTGCCTCCGGGCTATCGTTCGGCGCCTTGTATTCAATCCGGGTCGTTACCGGCATTTCAAGATAGGCCTTAAGATGGGCCAGCAGTCGCCCGAAGGGTCTCGGTGCCAGGATCTTACCGATCAATACACCCAGGGTTGCTGGTGCCGCAATCGTCCCCAGCAATCCGGGAAGGAGGGTGCCTAGGCGGGTATTCTGTAACAGCTGTTGCTGGCCTTTCTTCAACAATTGATGGCGCTGCTGATGGCGTCTGCCCTTTTCCATCTCATCTTCAGCCGGCGACTCACGAACCTCATGCACCGGGATGACCGGAGCCGGGATGACCGGGGCCTGAGGGCCGGCACAGCTGTCATCCAGACCCCGCCAGTTGTGGGGTACATTGAAGTGTGCGGCAGTCCCTAGGGTCTCCACCTCAGGATAGATCTCCTCGAGATGGCGGCGGGTGCCTTCTTCCCGGTCATCCATGCAGAAGATCACCTGTGCCGTGGGCCGTTGTTGTCGATCCGGCCAGGCACCGCGTCCACGGTTTGCGGAGAGTGCGGTCAGGATCTGATCCCGATACTGTTTTTCGTAGGCACGCAGCCAGATATAACCCAAGCGGTCTTCATCGAGTGCGTCAACGGTCTCGAATATGGCCTGGATCTGCTCATAGGCGAGGTTGCGCACCTCCTCGCCGCACCAGCCGAGCTGCTGCATCAGCTGAAACAGAGGCCAGGCACCTTGGCACAGGGTGGGTTGAGTATTGGTTTCGTAACTGCCGCTGCTTTGACGCCAGGTCCAGATCAACTGGGCAAGGTGACGCCATCGCGCCGAGTTGTCATCCCCATCCCTGTTGGCGGGGGCGTGCACCGCCCGTTGCGCACGACTCGCCAGGTATTCCGGCAGGCGGCTGTTGAAGAGAGCCTCACGGACGGTGAATTCATCTGCCTGGTGATGGAAATACCAACGCAGCATATCGACACTGGATTCGATATTGAACAGGCGCGCACAGAGATTGTGGGCGTAGATCCTCTCCAGTACCAGACGCACGGCGAGATAATCGATCATATCCACTCGGGCAGAGAGTGATTCATAGTCAGGGTGGTTGTGCCGCCACAGAACCATGCCGGACCAACCGGGAAGCTCCAATGCCAATCGCTCCAGGTAGCCGCTCCAGTTATCCCGCTGCAAGCCCATTCTATGCAGCTCACTGATGATGGTATCCATGGGGTCGTTCAGCAGCAGTTCCAGATGTTGCTGCCATCCTTCGATATTGCGCAGTTGCCAGTCGAGATCCTGCTCGGCTCTCTTGCTCCAATAGTGGTAAAAGCCATCGCTGCGGGATGCCGGGCGCCAGCTGGCCACCCCCTGATCAAGAAAATTTGCCAGATCCCTGATCAACTGGGGACGTATCTCATCCAGCAGGTCGTGGCCGGTGATGGCCAATAGAAGATCCCGCATGGTCATGTCATCACCCAGCCTTTCAAGCAGTTTGTCGAAGCGCTCATTGGCGGACTGCTGCATCAGTTGGGTGGTAGTACTGGGGCTGCCCTCCGCGCTGCTGGCGACATCCAGCATTTCATGCAATAGGGTCTCGGCCTGTTGCGGCGCTAAATCGAGTAACTCCTCCGGATGTGTGGAATCCTGTTCCAGGTGCAGCACCTGGAGGCAGGCATCCCAAAGGTCCCTGACGGCCTTCGTTTCCGTCACCTGGCCGTTGTTTCGAGCATGCTTGAGCAGACGATCCCGGCTCGCCTTGGGCAGATCGGGGCGGAGTCGCTCAAGCACGCGGTTCTCCTCGATCTGCCAATTGAGTTGGCAGCCTGATACTGGCTGATAGGGCATGCTCATGGTCGCCACGATGATATCGCCGCGACTGATCGAACCATGGGCTGTTGCCGCCAATTGGGTTTCAGGTTCGAGCTGGGTCTCCTGGGCCACGCAACTGACCAGATCCTGGTGCGAGATGCGGCCCTGGCGATAGAAGTCCTGGTATCGCTGCAACGGCAAAAAGCCCCGGGCGCCGGTAATGCGGCGGGCGCTGGCCAGGGCCTCCTGGAAGGGGAGATGCTGAAAGCCGTGCAGGGTATTGTGGTGAACGAAGTCGCGGATCGGCGCCTGACTGGGAAGCAGATGTTGCAGATGTTCGATAGTCTCTCTGATCTGCTCCCGGATATCGCTAATTTTGTTGTGGTTCTCATGCATGGCAGTGCCCCTATGATGAGAACAGGCTGGAGAGTTGTAGAGCGGAGGCATTCACCAGATCGAGCACAGGGGTCGGCATGAATCCGAGCAGGAGTGTGGCCCCGGCCAGGGTGCCCGCTGCCAGCAGCTCGGCTGGACGCAGATCCTCCACCTTCTGCATGCCGGGACGAACCGGTCCGGTAAACAGCTGGCTGATGGTGCGCACGGCATAGGCGGCACTCAACAGAACACCGATGGTCAACAGGGCAGCGACCCAGCCCCAGCGGGCGAAGCCACCAATCAAGGTGTTGAGTTCAGCCACAAATCCCGCGGTGCCGGGGAGTGATACGGCGGCAACAAAGGCGAGGGTGGTGAAAAATGCAAAGCGTGGCATTACCCTGACCAGAGAGCTGTAGTTGGTTACCTCCCGGGTGCGGGTACGTTCGTAGAGTAAGCCGATCAACAGGAACAGGGAGCCCGCCACCAGGCCATGGGCGACCATCTGCATCAGGGCGCCGTGCAGTCCGGCCAGGTTGAGTGCGGCAATGCCCAGCAGCACAACCCCCATGTGACTCACAGACGAGTAGGCGATCATCGCCTTCAGGTCAGAATGGCGCCAGGCGAGCAGGCCACCATAGATCAGGCTGACAAAGGCGAGTGCGGCGAGAATATCCTGCAGTGCAACTACCGCATCCGGCAGCATACCCGCGGCGCGGATCAGTCCGTAGGAGCCCATTTTCAATAAGATACCCGAGAGCAATATGGAGATTGGGCTCGGCGCTTCCACATGGGCCAGGGGGAGCCAGCCGTGGAGAGGGAAGATCGGCATCTTGACCCCGAAGCCGATGAGAAAACCGAGGAAAATCAACACCTGGGTATGTTGCGGCAGGGTGCGCCCACTCTCCGCCATGGCAGACATGGAGAAGCTGTGACCTGGTACGGCATCGAACAGAACCAACAGGCTGATCAGCATGAAAACCGAGCCACCCATGGTGTAGAGAACGAAATTCAATGCTGCGCCATGGCGATTCCTGCCTCCCCAGCGGTCGATAAGGAAGAACAGCGGGATCAGGGTCAGTTCCCAGAATACGTAGAACAGCGACCAGTCCTGGGCCATGAACACGCCGAGCATCGCCGATTCCAGCAGCAGTACCAAGATGTAGTAACCCTTGACGCGTTGGTTTATCGCGTTTGAGGCGAGCAGCGCCACCAGGCTCAACAGGGTGGCCAGCAACACCATGGGATAGGAGAACCCGTCCAGTCCCAGGGCAAAGGAGGTGCCAAGGCGGGTATTCCACTCGGTTTGGTGAATAAACTGCAAGCCAGGCTGGTTGTAATCGAAACCGCCGATATAGACCCATGAAAGGGCAAACGTCAGCGCCGATGCAAACAGGGCGGTGGCACGGATGGCCCGGTTAGCCTCCCTGGGCAGGAAAGTGATCGCCAGTGCGCCAACAAAAGGGGTGACAAGCAGATAACTCAGATCAGGCATGGCACTATCCACACCCGGGACGCCGCGTGGGCCGGGTATCTGACAGCCCCATCATCTTATCAGTCCTTACTGGCGCCAATCGGGGAACGCAGCGGACAATTCTCTCTGTCGTAGGAATCTCCCAGCTGATTCCAGACATAGGTCAGGGCCAGACCGATTCGAGAGTAGAAAGTGGTCTCACCCATTTTATCCTTCAGTCCTGTACGCCGAATGGTATCCATGAATTGCTTCTTCATGCGGGCGATGACCAGGGTTATGCCTTGCGCCTGCAGGCGTTCCCACAAGTGGTGCAATACCTCTTCGCCGGTGGCGTCGATCTGATTGATGCCTTCACCATCCAGGATGATGTATTTCAGCTCCGGGTTGGCAGCCACCACACCGAGCATTTTGGTTTCGAAATAACCGGCGCTGGCAAAATAGAGCGAACCGTCGAAACGTACCACGGAGATCACCGGGCTGGTGGGTAGGTGGCGAACCCTGATGTCGCGCATGGTGCCGTCTTTGTAGCGTGAGAGCTGAGCAAAGCGGGGACGCATCGTGCGCCACAGAAAGAGCCCCAGGGAGAGGAGTACACCGATGATGATGCCCTTGTCGAGATGGGGGGCGAATACCAGGGTCAGGACAAAGGTGATCACGGCGACGATGGCGTCATGGGGTTGTGCCTTCCAGGCATGAATGATCGGATCGATCTTGATCAGATTGATGACCGCCATGATGATCACGGCCGCCAGGGTGGCCTGGGGCAGGTGGTAGAGCAGTGGAGTCAGGAAGATCAATGTGATCATCACCACCAGGCCGGTCACGATGGATGAGAATCCGGTCATGGCGCCGGCATTGATGTTCACCGCGGAACGGGAGAATGAGCCCGATACCGGATAACCTGAGAACATGCTTGCCACGACGTTGGAGAGTCCCTGGCCAATGAGTTCCTGGTTGGCATTCAGGCGCTGACGGGTACGTGCGGCCATCGCCTTGGCGATGGAGATGGCCTCCATAAAACCGATCAGGGAGATGGTGATGGCCGCGGGGATCAGTTGCCAGATGGTGGTGAAATCGAACATCGGCAGTGACAAGGCAGGCAGACCTTTGGGGATATCGCCCACCACCTTGCCCCCCGCCTCGTTGAAACCCGCCATCCAGGCGATCAGGGTGGTGACCACAACGGCGATCAGCACCCCGGGGAGACTGGGGGCATAACGCTTGAGACCCCACATGATGGCAAAGGCGATAACCGCCATGCCGAAGGTCGATCCATGGGTACTGTCGATGGCAGCCAGGATGGTGTTCCACACGGTTTCGTAGTGATGGGCCTCCCGTTCAACCGAAACCCCGAACACCTTGCCCAATTGGGAGGTGGCGATAATCAGGGCGCCGGCGTTGGTAAAGCCCACCACCACTGGATGAGAGAGGAAGTCCACCAGTACGCCGAGTTTGAACAAGCCGAGAAACATCTGGAATACACCCACCATGAAGGCCAGCAGAAGGGCATAGGCCAGATAGGTGTCGGGGGAGGTTGCAAGGGGTTCAAGGGCCGCCGCTGTCATCAGCGACACCACCGCCACCGGGCCGGTGGCCAACTGCCTGGAGGAACCGAAAAAGGCAGCCACCATGGGCGGGAGAAACGAGGCGTAGAGGCCATAATAAACAGGCAGACCGGCAAGCTGGGCATAGGCCATGGATTGGGGCACGAGCACCAGGGCCACGGTGATGCCGGCGATGATGTCGGCCCTGATCGTTTCCTTGTCTTTGATTTCACCGATCCATTCCAGAAAAGGGATGAACGCCCCTTTCCAGCCCGCCATCAGACTCTGTATGTGGTCCCACATGATCGTTTTTTCACCTAAAGAAGTTAGGTGCTTACTGGTTGCTCTTTACGACTTTTATGCGACGATTTTGAACGCGGCAATATAGCTGCTTGGACGCCGCCGAGACCTCTTTTTGGCCGGTCTTCGGACGTATGATCGAACTTCTTAGTAAGCTATTTTTTTTACCCGAATCACAGATTCAGGCTCTACCCAAGACCGTTTGCCGGCCTATATTAAAACATGCTAATACTAATGGATATCCCAGTGAAATGAAAGCGAAATCAATCTTTCATGGAGTTGTGCAGCTGCGTCACCAGTTGCACAATGCGTTGCGGACAGATTTTTGCATTGCCGCATAAACGCCTCTCTTCCACACTTTTAAGCACCGTTGTGAGCTTGTCTATTTCAGCTTCTGAAAGGGTGACGCCCAGGCCTGTCGAGTCGTGCAGCCCCTGCAAGGTGAGGGTATGGGAAGCGCTGTCGATCCGGCAGAAGATAGTCGCGAATAGATGCGCTTTTTGCGCTGCACTATCGATAGGGACTTGGATGGTAAATCCTCTCTCACCCTCTTCACTGCTGAGCAGATGACACCTCTCACAGTGAATCCGATATTCACTGATACGCATCTGAATTCCTCCACCCTGATTACCCTTGTTCGCCAGGTATGCATAGGGATTTTTAATTATTGAGTCTGTTTTGTCTGTTTAATATAAACGCTTATCAAATTCATTGCAGCATTCAGAGCAAGATCAAGATTGATCGCTGATGATGCGCGCCTTTTTTAAGAGGGGGATGACTCGGTTGCCGCTTCAGTGAGCTCCTCATCGGACTCCTCATGGAGTTTCCCGAGCAGATTGAAGTCATCCAGAATGCAGTACACCGAGGGGACCAAAAACAGCGCCACCAGGGTGGCGGCAGTGAGCCCGAAGGCGATGCTGGCAGCGAGTGGGATCAGGATCTGCGCCTGTAGGCTCTTTTCCAACAGCAAGGGCATCAAACCGGCAATGGTACTGATGGAGGTTAACAGAATCGGTCTGAAGCGGGCGCGTCCCGCTTGCTTGGCGGCGGTAGTGACGGCGATACCTGCGGCACGAGAGTCACGGATAAAGAATACCAATAGGATCGAGTCATTGACCACCACACCAAACAGGGAGGCCATGCCGACGATACTGGGCATGGTCAGGTCGAGTCCCAGTGCCATATGGCCGAAAATCACCCCGATCAACGCCGCCGGAATGACGATCATCACCGTCAAGGGCGCGAGGTAACCCTTGAATTGCAGTGCCAGCAACATATAGACACCGATCAGCCCAAGCAGGACATTGCCCATGATCGACTTGCCGGTCTTGGCCGACTCTTTGCTCTCCCCCTGGATATCGAATTTGATCTCGGGATAGCGCTCGAGCAGTTCAGGTATGAAGCTGGCTTTGGCGATTCCAAGCAGCTCCTGGGCATTGGCCAGGCTTCGATCCACATCACCCTGCAGGGTGACCGTCCGTTGCCGGTTGATGCGGTTGATGCGGGCCCAGCCCCTGACCTCTTCTATATCGGCCACCACGGAGAGGGGGATCAGGGATCCACCGGGACCGGTGATGCTGAGATTGTAGAGATCTTCCGCATCCGTACGGTCATCCGCGATCAGTTTGAGATTGACCTCGTAGGTCTCGGGGCCCACCGGAAATTCATCGATCTTGATACCCTGATAGGAGGCCCGCACCTGATCCGCCACCTGCTTTGCATTCAGCCCCAGCACACCCGCCCCCGGTTTCAGATGAAGCCGATACTCCCGTTTGCCGGGACGCAGATCGTCGCTCAGATCATTCACCCCTTGATGGGTATTCAGCCACTGCTGCAGTTCATTGGAGGCCTGCTTCAGGCGCTCCAGGTCATACCCCATCAGTCGCAGATCGATGGGGCGTCCCCCCGGACCGAAGGTGGGTTCGGTGAATTTGACTGAGATCACATCGGTGAGCTCACCTGTCTCTTCACGCCAGCGATTGATCACATCATCCAGCTTTGCATTTCTCACTTCAGCGTTGAGCAGGTCGGCCACCACCCGGGCCACATGGGGACCGGTTTCATAGGCATCGGGATTCTGGCCATAGATGACAGTGATGTTTTCCACCAACGGCTGCTGCTCAGGCTGGTCAGGGATAAAGGCCTGATTAGTGCGTTGCAGTGCCGCGGTGATCTCGTTGACGATGGATTCGGTCTGCGCCAGGGGTGTCCCCTGGGGTAACAGGAGCCGTGCCTCGATCACATCCCCGTCCAGGTCGGGGAATCCAACGAACTTCAATTTACCGCCCACCGGCATGGCTATGGCCAGGATCAGCAGCATCAACACAATACCGAGTGTCATATAGCGGTATTCGATGGCACGGTCGAGCAAAGGACCGAAGCGGGCTTCACGGAAGCGCTCAAAACCGTTCTCGAAGCTTGTTCTGAAGCGCGACACCTGTTTGCGTTTCATATGTGCCAGGGAGTGGCTCAAATGGTGGGGCAGAATCAGGAAGGCCTCCAGCAGGCTGACGCTGATGACCATGATCAACACCATCGGCATAATGCGCAGGATCTGACCGATATCGCCGGTGATGAAGGCGAGGGAGCCGAATACCAACAGGGTGGTGGCGAAAGAGGAGGCAATGCCGGGTAGCACCTGCTGGACACCTGTGATCGCTGCCTGCAGGGGCTTGTCCCCCTTGCTCATGCGCGAGGCGATATTCTCGGCGATAACGATGGCGTCATCCATCAATAGACCGATGCCGATCAACAGACCGACCATGGAGATCATGTTGATGGTGACACCGATGATCGGCAGGATGAAGAGGGCGCCGAGAAAGGAAACAGGCAATCCCATGGTGACCCAGAAGCTGTAGCGAAAACTGAAAAACAGCCAGAGTACGAAAAATACCCCCAGCAGCCCCTGGGCGCCATTGCGCACCAGCATGTCGAGCCGGTCCTGCACCACGGATGCCCGGTCTTGAGTGAGTGTCAATGCCAGGCCTTCGGGAGATAGTTGATTCTCCCTCTCCACGAATGTTTCCACCCTGGCGAGGACATTGAGAATATCCTGGGAGCTGGTCTTGGCGATATTCAGGATCGCCGCCCGTTGGCCATTGAAACTGATCTTCTCTTCGTCACGATCGAAACGATCGCTGATCCGGGCAATATCACCGAGACGGATTGTGGCGCCGCTGCTGCCGGATATCACCACCAAGTCATAGAACTCATCCACCTGTTTTCGTTGATCGTCGAAGCGTAACAGGATCTCCTCCCGCTCCCCCTCGAGACGACCGGCGGGGGTGCTGATGCTGTGGGAGCCGATGGCATTGGCGATATCCTGTGCCGAGAGTCCATATTGGCGCAGACGCCAGGTAGGGATTTCAATACGGATGTGATGATCCGAGAAACCGCTGATGGTGACCTCGGCAATCTTCTCCTGGGTCAACAGTTTGGCCTTGAGATGTTCCGCATAGGCCTTCAACGCCACCGGATCATCCGGTCCGGTCACCGCGATGGAGATCACCGCATCGGTGCGGCCCAGCTCCTCGATCACCGGCAGTTCGGTCTCTGCAGGGAAGTCGGCGATGGCATCGATCTCCGCGTTGACATCGTCGAGAAAGCGAGTCATCTCGGCCCCTTCGAGCATCACGGCAGTGGCCACGCCCACACCCTCCCGGGACTCGCATGCCATCTCATCCAAACTGCTGATACCCTCCAGGGCATCCTCCAGTCGGCGGCAGATGGCATCCTCCACCTCCTCAGCGGTTGCCCCCTTGTAGACCACCCGGATCTCCACTTTGTCGTTCTGGATCTCCGGCAGGGTTTCACGCTGCAGACCGGGCAGGGCGGTCAGGCCGAGGATCATTATCGACGCCATCAACAGATTGGCGGCGTTCGGATGCCGGGCAAACCAGTCGATCATTGTTCGCCCTTGGCGGCAGAGAGGATCGCCGCTGCGAACGCTGTGTCGGTCTTGGTCTCCAGCTGCATGCCGCTTACCGCCGGTACCAGGTCGGAAACGACGATTTTCTGCCCGGCAGCGATACCGGATGCAATGACACTGATCTCACCCTGATTGAATAGCAGCTCCACCGGTTGGCGGCGCAGGCGATTCTCCCCATCCGCCAGATAGACGATGCCGTTGCGGACCGCGGAACGGGGTATGACGATACGTTCTGGTTGCGGCTTACCCTGTAGCAGAACCTGGACAAACATACCCTTCGAGAGTGGTGGTCGGATACCCGGCTCGATTTTTTCAAAGGGTCTGTCCACGGCAACCACCACACCCATGGTGCGGGTCTCCGGGTCAACATTGTCACTGAAGCGAACGAATTCCGCCTTCCACTCGGCGATGGTAGTACCCAGATCGAGTCTGACCCGGGGTTGCAGGGCAACGAAATCCGCCAGGTTACCGTTCAGGATATCGGTCGAGATGTCACGCCGCTCATGACCGATAAAGAGTCGACGCAGGGAGGACATGGGGAATCGCGCAATCACCTCGATCCTGTCCACCGCATCCCCCGCGAGCAGGGTCTCTCCCTTGCTGACATACTGGTCGTTCTCGATACTCATATTGCTCACCCGCAAGTTGAACGGGGCGAGCAGGCGGGTATTTTCCAGATCCCGCTGGGCCTGTGTCCGTTTCGCTTCCAACACCTTGCGTTTGGTGGGTATCAACGCCAGACTGTTCTTTACATTCTGTACTGCATTGCGGCTGTTAAGCAGGTTGCGCTCCGCATCATCCACCGCGCTTTGGGATGCGGTGCCTTTTTTAGCCAGTTTACTGATCCGTTGAAACTCCCGCTGCGCAATTCCCAGACTGCGCTCTTCGATGGACAGGGAGGCCTTGGCATTGGATGCCTCCACCTCCAGTTCGGCCAGTTCCGCCTCCGCCTGGGCCAGATTGAGCTGATAGTCGGCGGGATCGATCTGCAGCAGCAGGCTGCCTTCACTGATGATCTCCCCGTCTCTGAGGCGGGGATGGATATCCACAATACGTCCTGCCACTTGCGCCACCGCACTCCAGACCCGGGCGGGCTGTACGGCCCCATACCCCTCTGCGACAGGGATCATCTCCAGTTGCTGGGCCTCAACGATACGCACCAGTTTGGTAGGTTCGCCAGGTTCGACCTTCAGGGGCGGCTGTCGATTGCTGGCCATTAACATCAATACCAGAAGACCCAATGCAATGGGCGGCAGGATCAGTAATTTGCGCCAATACGGATGGTTATCGAGCATGATATATCTATTCCAGGATTGTCGGATTATAGGTCCGTCACCAAGGCATATGATGCAAGGTCTAAGACATGAAATTGATGACCGCCCGATAGTTTCAGCAAAGTATCCAATGAATGGAAATCCCTAAGGCAGCACATCGGTTGATAATGATCTCACTTGATGCGCTTGGAAGTCCAATATCCATCCACGCCTGGAAGGCAGCAGCTATTTAAGGGTGCGATCTGCAAGCTGCATCATATCCGGGATATGAGAAATCAGCATGCCAATGACCACCAACACCACGACCAAGGTGATACCACCGACGAAGTTGACCAGGATATTCTTCGAGGAGCTGTGATCGGCCAGGGCATGGGCCACGTCCGACATATTGATCACGCCCTTGAGATTATCATTGCGGTAGACCAGGAGGCGGCGGCAGCGGTTACGCCGCATCAGCTTGATGGCATAGGTACAGGAGCTGTCATAGGAGGCGGAAATCAGGTTACGGGTACAGACTTCGCCCAGTTTTAGTGCAGTGGGGTCTTTGCCTGCACCAACAACACGCTTCAAGAGATCTCGTTCCGTGAAAAGCCCGACCACTTCCCCGTTCTCGGTGACTACCAGTGAGCCGAGCTCCCGTTCTGCCATGTAGGCTGCCGCGGTTTGCACATCGGTACCGCTGTCGAGGGAAGTGACAGATTCGCTAATAATATTGCTGAGATGACATGCCATGGTATGTCCCTGTAATTTATAGATGACTGTTATCGTCCAAAGTCTGTTAACGACCAATTTCAGTTCTGCAATATCCGCGCCATTTAAAAGTGGCTGCTGCAGACAGGATCCTTGGAGGTCTTTAAGCCAAGACTAATTACAGCTGACGATTCCTCTCGTTAATCTATTCATCCCTGCATGGGGGTATCCCTTTTAAATAGGGACCGGCCCCCGGTGCACTATCGATCAGTGAGCTTGTTTATATTTGGTGAAGTTATATTTGCTGTCCAGTTCGGCCCGCTCTTCATCTGAAACCGAAAAGTAGTACTTTTTCCATCCGGGACAGAAATTAATATGCCAGCGCCAGACCCGCCCCACCATGGACTTGGGATTTTGGTCATACTTATCTCTGAGTTTGCAGTGTTCACAATCGTGCCCAGGCATGTCATCCCTCCTTGTTTATAAGGTGAAGCACTCTATAAGCAGATATCTATTTGGATGCCACTCTCTTTTTCTTTGTCCACTTGTCACAGTAAGTATACAGCTCATCTTTTTTCCAAGCGGTCATGATAGGCTCACCTTGCATCATGTCCATTAGCTTTTTGGTCATCTGTTTATCTCTCGCCAGGCAGGAGAAGACGGCGAAGTTATTGATGTTCCATTGATCAGGATAGTGTTTAAGAACATCATCGATTCCCTTCTTCATCTGTTTCCATCGTGCATTGGATTTGGTAAACAGTTTATGTCCAAATTCTATTTGAGAGGCGTACCAGTAGATGCGCGCATACATGCCGTTTCCCTCATGGGCCCTGGACTTCTTCGTCGCGTAATCTGCAAATTTCTCGATCTCCGCAACGGAACCTCTCCACTTTGGCAACAGATATCCAATGGCCTTAAAATAGATCTCGTAGAATTTAGGATGTTTCAATAGGGCCTCATCCATCAATTCATAAAAAGCATCCTTGCGCCAACCTTGCGCCATTGCAATGATGATCATCTGTTCATACCAGTGAGGATCGATATCACTAAGGTGCTTATGCTTTTCCAGATAGATTCTCGCTTCGCTGATCTTTTCCTTGAACGGTTTCCAGGCCTCTTTTGGCACGTCTCGGGCGTATCCGCCACCCCT
>JBEVVS010000262.1:9651-22446 GCA_040507005.1 Candidatus Thiodiazotropha sp. | reverse complement strand
CCCTTTGATGAGTAGAAGTGGCACAGCGATCCCTTGATACTGCAACAGCGAGATGACCGTTTCTACGGCATGGGCACTGCCGACATGAAGGGGTTCTTCGCCGTGATACTCGAAGCTGTCCGGGAGCTGCCGCTGCAGCAACTGAAACAACCCTTGGTCATCATCGCCACCGCGGACGAAGAGAGCACCATGTGCGGGGCAAAGTCACTCACCGACCTGCAGCGTCGGCTGGGGCGCCATGCGATGATTGGCGAGCCTACCAACATGCAGCCTGTGCGAATGCATAAAGGCATCTCAATGGAGTCGATTCGCCTGCACGGCAAAGCGGGCCACTCCAGCGATCCCAGCCTCGGAGTCAACGCCCTTGAAGGCATGCATCAGGTGCTTGGGGAAGTCATCCTCTGGCGAAGTGAGCTGCAAAAACGCTATCAAGATCAGGCCTTCGAGGTCGCATTCCCCACCCTCAATCTCGGTCATATCCATGGGGGTGACAATCCAAACCGGATATGTGGCGAGTGCGAGCTGCAGTTCGACCTGCGGCCTCTGCCGGGGATGTCCCTGGAGTATCTGCGCAGCGAGCTGAGAGAGCGACTCGATAAGCGCTTGCGTGACTCCGATCTGAGATGGGAGCTGAGCCCGGTTTTCGACGGAATCCCGGCCATGGAGACAGCGCGGGAGGCAGCCATCGTGCAAGCCGTGGAGAAACTTACCGGCTCACCGGCCGGCGCCGTCGCTTTCGGTACCGAAGGCCCCTATCTCAACAGCATGGGCATGCAGACAGTCATCTGCGGCCCTGGCAGTATCGATCAAGCCCACCAGCCGAACGAATATCTGCCACTTAAACATATTCAACCCGCGATCAACCTGATACAGTCTCTGATCAGGCAATTCTGTTTATAGACAATGGGTTAAATAGTATGACACAACCCACAAACAAATCTTCCAACAGCTTCGTCGAGTGGTTTCGGGGCTCATCCCCCTATATCCATGCGCACCGGGGCCGTACCTTCGTCATCTCCCTTGGCGGGGAAGCGGTAATGGATGCCGGTTTCGCCAATCTGGTGCATGACATCGCCCTCTTGCACGGATTGGGGATACGCCTGGTATTGGTCCACGGCGCCCGCCCGCAAATCGAGGAGCGTCTCAAGACCCGGGGCGTAAAAACAGAATATGTCGACGGCCTGCGAATCACCGACGATGCCGCTTTGACTTGCGTCAAAGAGGCCGCAGGTTCCGTGCGGGTCGAGATTGAGGCCCTATTGTCCATGGGATTGGCTAACTCACCCATGGCAGGGGTTCGCATACGTGCCGCATCGGGTAACTTTGTCACCGCAAAACCGATCGGCGTCAGACAGGGGATCGACTTCTGTCACACCGGTGAAGTCCGGCGTGTGGATTCAGCGGGACTGGAACAGCGCTTACAGGCAGGTGCCATCGCCATCGTACCGCCCCTGGGCTATTCACCTACAGGCGAGGTATTCAATCTCAGTGCCGCTGATGTTGCCGCCTCTGTCGCTGTTGCTTTGGGCGCAGAAAAACTGATCTCCCTTGTGGAAGCAAAGGGATTGACCGATTCACGCAACAGATTGATCACGAACATTGTTCCGAAGCAGGTTGACGCGCTGTTACAGCGGCGGAAAAAAATACCCCAAGATCTGCAGCAACATCTGAAGGCGGCAGTCAGTGCCTGTCGCAGTGGGGTCAAACGCATTCACCTCATAGACCGTAAGCAGGACGGGGCGTTACTGAGAGAGCTCTTTACCCGGGATGGCATCGGCACACTCATCACTGCAGAGCCCTACGAAGAGACCCGTACCGCGCGCATCGATGATGTAGGGGGACTGCTCGAGCTGTTGAAACCACTCGAGGCGTCAGGTGTATTGGTGCGCCGTTCCCGGGAACTGCTGGAGACAGAGATCGAGGGTTTCACCCTGATGGAGCGGGATGGCATGGCGATCGCCTGCGCCGCACTCTTCCCCTATCCAAAGGAGTCGATGGCGGAACTGGCCTGTGTGGTTGTCCACCCCGACTACAGGGGCAGTGACCGGGGAGACAGGCTGTTGGCGCATATGGAAGATAAGGCACAACGGCTGGGCATCGAGCAGCTTTTCATCTTGACCACCCAGACGGCACACTGGTTCAGGGAGCGGGGTTTTGTGCAGGCCGACCTGAAGGGTCTGCCCATGCGCAAACTGGCCCTCTACAACTACCGCCGTAATGCTAAGGTCTTTATCAAAAAGATCTGATACGGCCATCCTGGAGGGAGGCCAGTCCGGTCCGTATCGGGGCGCCCCCTATTTCCCCACTAAAACACTCTGTTATTTAGATGAATCGGCTGCTATTAATAGTCTCGAGACCTGTAACCGATCAGGAGACGACCATGACAGAGGCAGCAGTTGACCTTCAACGCCTATCCGGCTATGCCCTGCTGTTGACGGGCCTTGTGTTGTTACTTATCAACCACGTGAGTGTTGTGACAGGCGACCCCTGGCTGATACCGGAGTTCTTGAGGCTGCAATAGCCAATAATCCGAAGGCGTGGCAAGAGCGGGGGTTAATCTATAGCCGCCGTATTCTCTTCGCCGCACAGCACAAACCGGTCCTTCCCCTGTCGTTTGGCCTGATCCCTGCGTGCATCGACCAGCTCCAGCATGTCGGACCACTCCGCTGCATCATCAATGGATCTTTCGCAGACACCGATGCTTGCTGTGACTGGACGTCCATCCGGCAGGGTTCCCAAACTCTGATTGAGAATTCGTTGCGCGATTATCTTGGCACCCTTGCAATCTGTACCCGGCAGGATCAGCATGAAAACCTTTTCCCCCCAATGCACCAGCATATCGTTGTTGCGCAGATCCTCAGACAAAATATCCGCCGCTTCTAAAACCACATGGTCATAGGTCCCATAGTCAAACTCTCTAATGATATTCTGGACATTGTCTATATCTACAAGGGCAATACTCAAAAACTCATTATGCAGTTTCGCGTGCTGAAAAGCCTTCGCCAGACTCTGCACCCCTGACTTGCGGGTCTGCGCCCCTGTCACAGGATCATGATCGGCACGGGTTATCATGGTGATCATGTATTGCAGCTGAATCGTGGATGTGAACAAGACAATCCCGAGAATAATGATCAGCAGCCACAGGGTCGGCAGTAAATCCAAGCCGGGGAGCGCCGAATAGTATCCCCATCCTGTCATAGTCAACACGGCCACCAACAAGGATAAAACAGAACACTCCAGCAATGTCAGTGGAAACAGTCCCAAGATGGCGACCGCGATATAGGGCAACAGTGTATATAGCTGCACTGGCAGTTGATAGATACTTTCGGGCGGCACCAATGCCAAATAGTGTGCCGAGGCAAAAAAGGTCAGAGGAAGATTGACCAACATACCCGTCAGTAGAATCAGACTCGATTTTAGTGAAATCTGCTCGCTTTTATAACGCGCCAGATAGACGAAGTGCAGGGTCGACAACAACCTGATCAGAACGATTGGCCAGAACAAGCTTAAAGGCAACAAGAAGAAATCGACCACCAGCCAGAGGGGAACAAGGATGGCAAACAGTGTAGCGAGAAAGCGTATTCTCTCAAGCAGCAATTCGGCACGATGCTTGAGCATATAGCCCGGATGTTCATCAGCGGATATGAGGTCATCCAACTCCCGTGTCGAATAGATATGGGAATTTTCACCAAGATGGTGAATAAACGATTTAATTATCGACATTATATTCATCCACTGGGTCTTGGGACTCCGTTACTATTCAATTGGCCAGCATTAAAGACACCCGCTATGACTACAAACACTGATCATAAGAGCATAACAATTACATTTCCATAGGCAAACCCCAAAGCCTGGCCGCAAGAGCATGTTTAGTGCTGTAGAGCACAATCCATTGCCGCAATTCAATATCGGAGATATAAGGCCCTAACGAAAAAATGGCAGCAGATACCTTGTTTACGAGGTACCTGCTGCCAAGCTCTGGCAAAACGTTGACAGTATAAATGCTATACAAGTACTGGTTTTAAGATCCTGAGTGCTCCAACTCAATCTCCTCGATGGAGCCATCCCAATCTCTATCCTTGATCTCGGCCTTGTCACCAACACTTACCTGATTGAAAAAAGTGTCAGCATCGGTCTCGTCATCATCCAGCTTGTACTCAGTGGCTTCATACACAGTAAACACAGCACCCACCATTGTGACTGAAACATGGTCGCTGATCGCCTCAATGGGTGCCTCGATTTTAGTCTCGGACGATTCATCTTCACGCTCTACGCTAATCGCCACATATTGATCGCCCATGCGCCTAAGCTCAACCTCGACATAATCCCCTTCCATGAGCTCATCCAGGTTGAAGCTGCCATCATCATCATGATCATAATCGGAGCTGTCCTCGAACATGGTGGAATTGTCTGTTATTACAGGCAGACTCTGGCTATTACCAAGATCCAGAGTGATGGTGCCGTTTTTGGCATCACTGTTCTGAACGCCACTTACCCGAGCCTCGATCTCTATTTCGCTATCTTCCGCCTCGACTTCATCAGCGATCAAGATATCACCCTGCATGTAGCCTTCCACTTCCAACACCATTCCCGCACTTATATTCCCCTCAAGGGAGTCAGGTTCGTAACGGGTATTCGGGGAAACTTCGAATAACACCCCATTCACCGAAAAACCACCACTGCCGTCGTCTGCGACTATCCCTCGCAGCGAAACCTCCCGATCGTCATCATCGATCATATCGCTATCGTCACTCTCGATGCGCACAACCTCTGGCGTCCCTCCGCTGTTGTCGAGCTTCAACTCAACAAACAGCCCAAGGGGATCGGCGGGTATATCCAGATCGACACTGGAACTGAGCGGGAATGGACCGGCCACAACCCCATTTTGCAGCACCAGGGTTATCTCACTGCCATCATAGCTGGTTACAGTGCCTTTGATCTCATAATCGCTATCGCTATCGTTTTGTAACTCAATACGCGACGCCACAATCTGAGATCCATCAAAAAAACCACTGACCTCGATCTCCTGTCCCTCAGCCAGACCATTGAATGAGGCTCCGTCATCGAACACAGTGCTATTGGCATCCACCAGCACAGCCATTCTTAAAACAGTCAGGGTAGCCGTATCGCCACTTCTCACGAGGGAGCCACTGTCGATGGGACCCTCCAAGTCATCATCGTATGTAATGATATCGGCAACACCTGTAGTACCATCCTGATTCACCGTACCTTCCACACGAACCTTCATTCCCACCGCCAATGCGGAATCGTCGTAGCTCTGCTCATCATCGACCTGGTATTGGGCATGTGAGGTATCGAACTTGATACCGTTGACATACACGCTACCAAAACCATCTATCCTACCCACCGTTATGAAATCACCGTTGCTGCTGGCACTGTCACCACCACCGCCACCACCGCAGGCAGCGAGCAATACCACAAGTAAAACAGTTATAAATAATCCTGATTTGGACTGATTCATGTTCACATCCTCCGCTATATACATGCCTGTCTAAAACACTGGATATAGCTATGAGACAAGATAAGAAATGGGAATTATTTCCCATTTATAGCGAGAGTATATGACCAATTTTCAAATCTTCAAGTAGATTTTTATTAACTTACGCTTAAGGCGACTGTCGGTGAGTCATTTTCAATATATTGATTTATATAGTATTTATAAGATTCCCCCCTACTATTGAGATTAGTTGATCACAGATCGGGAGAGAAAATTTTGCGAGGTGGCACACATTTCCAAGGCACTAAACCCCCATAAGCGGATTAATCCCATCAGCAACGATGGATGCATTTCCGGTAAATTCGCAGATCCAACTATTTCGCCCACAGCAGATCTGATCACTGTTTGGTCACGCCTAGAAACCAGGTCTGTGCCTATCTGTAAACCATTCTTAACTCTGAATCCATCCAGCTAAGATCGGCTATAATCAATAGCATGGATATGCTCGACACTGGAAAAGTCACGCTTTGTATTGAAGACGGTCACTACCTGCATGCTGTCATCTATACAAATGACGAACTGGAAGAACAGGACATCAAGCCCGTCACCGACTATTTGGACAGGTTCAATTCTCCCCTTCCCGCGCTGATAGAAAGAAAGGGACGCTATGCGATCTCGATTCCGGTACAGATCGCCCTCCTGAGACAGACAAAAAGTCGCCTGAAAGCGGTTGCCTTCATCGAAAGAGACCATAAGGATGTGATCATGACGCGCATCGCAGCCAGCACCTATTTCAGGGATATTCCAGTTAAATCTTTCTTTGACAGGGAAGAGGCGATCGACTGGCTGTCACAACACTATTACCAGACCCCATTGCTGTCAGATGCGCAAAACAGCGCCTAAGCATCTGGCAATACCCTAGGCTTTTACCCTCATACCGGCAATGCCGTAGTGTTAACCACCTTGCGCATGACAAAACTGGAATGGACACCAGTGACCCCTTCGATGCGAGTGATTTTATTCAATAACAGCGCTTGATAGGCCTCCATATCCCGCACTACCACCTTGACCTGATAGTCCGCATCCTGTCCCGTTATCAACAGGCACTCCAGCACCTCCGGCAGACTCATTATTTTATTCTCGAAGTTTTCAAATCGCTCAGGGGTATGTCGATCCATGGAGATGTGAATCAGCGCCATCAGATCCAGCTCCAGTCTGCTCGTATCCAGGATCGCCCTGTATCCGGTAATGATGCCGGACTCCTCCAAAGCGCGCACACGACGCAGGCAGGGGGAAGGCGAAAGACCAATCCGCTCAGCCAGATCCTGATTACTGATTCGTCCATCCCGTTGCAGCTCTTCCAGTATCCGGCGATCGAAGCGGTCCAATTTCACTGGATTGCCTCCATATATTCATTAAAGGCATATTATAGCGTATTTAGAGCATTTTTTGATATTTTTTTCTTTTTATTTGTGATAAATGATTATATTCGCAATCACCTGCCGGCCACTCTGCTGTACTCTTCCATCATCGGCCACAAGCCGTACAAGCCATCCCCGGGATCACAAGTTCTGGGTGGAGAGTAACAACCCCATAAGGGTACAGGGAGCGGAGACCTCACCGCCGAGTCTTGCCCGCTTAAGGACCTGCGAGTGAGAGGCTCCAACCTTCGAGTAAACCAAGCTGTAATTCAAATCAGGAGATTCACCGTGAATCGCTTCGACCACCGCAAATACCGTCCCATGCCGGCAGTGCCCATGCAACACCGCCAGTGGCCCAATAACCGGATTGACAAGGCGCCGATCTGGGCCAGCGTTGATCTTCGCGACGGCAATCAGGCCCTGATTGAGCCCATGGACGTGGCACAGAAACGCCGTATGTGGGAACTCCTGGTGAAGCTTGGAATAAAGCAGATCGAGATCGGCTTCCCTGCCGCCAGCCAACCCGATTATGATTTCGTTCGCTGGCTGATCGAGAAAGATCAGATACCCCAGGATGTCACGATACAGGTCCTGGTCCAGGCCCGTGAAGGCCTGATCCGCAAAACCTTCGAGGCGCTGAAGGGTGTGCGCAGGGCAATTGTGCATGTCTACAACTCTACTTCCACGGTGCAGCGGGAAAGGGTTTTCAAAAGCGATCGGGAAGGTATCAAAAAGATCGCCGTCCAAGGCGCCGCAATGTTGCAAAAGGAGGCACAAAATCACCCTAATACTGAATGGGTGTTCCAATACTCACCGGAGAGTTTTTCCAATACCGAATGGGATTACGCGGTAGAGGTCTGTGACGCGGTGATGGATGTATGGCAGCCTACGCCGCAACACAGATCGATCATCAATCTGCCAGCCACGGTTGAGAGCAGCACCCCCAACCTGTTTGCCGACCAGGTGGAGTATTTCTGCCAACATCTTAAGCAGCGTGACTCGGTCATCATCTCTGTTCACACCCATAACGACAGAGGATGCGCGGTAGCCGCTGCAGAACTGGCGCTGCTTGCTGGCGCTGACCGGGTAGAGGGTACCCTGATGGGCAATGGGGAACGCACCGGTAACATGGATTTGATTACCATGGCGATGAACCTCTACAGTCAAGGCATCGACCCTGAAATCGACCTTTCGCAACCTGATGAGATAATTCAGGTCTACGGTCAATGTACGGGGCTCCCGGTACACCCTCGCCACCCATGGGTGGGTGAGATGGTCTATACAGCCTTTTCCGGCTCGCATCAGGATGCAATTCGCAAATGCCTGCATCAGCAACAAGCCGATGAACCCTGGCAGGTAGCCTATCTGCCCATAGACCCCAGGGACATCGGTCGTGATTACCAAGCCGTGGTGAGGGTCAACAGTCAGTCGGGGAAGGGCGGCGTTGCTTATGTACTGGAACGTGACTACGGCCTTGTACTACCGCGCTGGATTCAGGTGGAACTCGCCACTATGGTGCAGCAAGCGAGCGAAACTCATGCAGGAGAGATCGACAGCGCCACCATCCTTAGCATGTTCCGTAGCCGGTTTGTAGCCGATACAACACCGGTACAACTCGACGGCTATCGACTCGACAGGCAGAACGAAGTGGACGCTATCGAAGCGGAGATCAGTGACAACAAGAGACCGATGACTATCCGCGGTATGGGCGAAGGGGCGATATCCGCATTTATTGATGCCTGGACCCAGGCCTATGGGTTGAGCGTAAAGGTCATCGATTATAGTGAACACGCCATCGACGAAGGTACGGATGCGGAGGCTGTGGCCTATGTTCTGCTGGAAGTGGACGGCCGGCGTATCAGTGGTGCCGCCTTCGATCACGATAGCCTGAGTGCCTCACTGAAATCGCTCATCTCCGCCCTCAACCTGGCGCAGCACACGCGCCGCGCCGCTTGAGTAGATGAGTCCGCAAATGAAAGCGAATAAACGCGAATACATTTTTGTTGATTCAACTTGTTATCTCAATCGCGCAAGGTAATACCAGCCACACCGTTAAACTGTTAAACAGTCACGGCGGCTGGTGCGCCTCTTTCTCCGACGCCCCAACAGCACATCCCTGTGCTGACGGGGCTTACGCGGCATCCCTGCCGCTACTACGAAAGAGGCACACCAGCCCCCTCCGTTCTGCTAGTTGGTGTGTGGGGTGAACCCTGCACCACATTTGCGTTTATTTGCGTTCTTTCGCGGACTGAATAATCAGCGTCCTTTGCTTGCCGCCACCCGCAGGCGCAGAGCATTCAACTTGATGAAGCCTTCCGCATCTTTTTGATTATATGCGCCGGCATCGTCCTCAAAGGTTGCAATCGACTCGTCGAACAGGCTGTTGGTATTGGAACGGCGACCGACCACATCCACATTCCCCTTGTAGAGTTTGACTCTCACCACCCCATTGACCACCTGCTGGGTATGGTCGATAGCGGCCTGCAGCATCTCCCGTTCCGGTGAGAACCAGTAGCCGTTGTAGACCAGCTTGGCATAGCGGGGCATCAGCTCATCCTTCATGTGGGCAGCCTCCCGATCCAGGGTCAGGGACTCCATGGCCCGATGCGCCTTGAGCAGAATGGTGCCACCCGGGGTCTCATAACAGCCTCGCGATTTCATCCCCACATATCGGTTCTCAACGATATCGGCTCGCCCGATACCATTCGCACCGCCCAGCTGGTTGAGTTTCAGCAAAAGCGCCGCTGCGGACAGCTTTTCGCCGTCGATGGATACCGGATCGCCATTTTCGAATCCGATCTCTATATAGGTTGCCCGGTTCGGCGCATCCTCCGGTGAGACAGTCCAGCGCCACATATCGCTACCAGGCTCATTCCACGGATCTTCGAGATCATACCCCTCGTAGGAGATGTGCAGCAGGTTTGCATCCATGGAGTAGGGAGATTTCTTGCCCTCACGCTTCATTTCGATTGAGATACCGTGTGTCTCAGCGTATGCCAGCAGCTTTTCTCTCGAGTTGAGATCCCACTCCCGCCAGGGGGCGATAATCTTGATATCGGGTCGCAGGGCATAGGCGCCCAATTCAAAGCGCACCTGGTCGTTACCCTTGCCGGTGGCGCCGTGGGAGATGGCATCCGCACCGGTCTCATTGGCGATCTCTATCAAGCGCTTGGCGATAAGGGGCCTTGCTATAGAGGTCCCGAGCAGATACTCACCCTCATAGACGGCGTTGGCGCGAAACATGGGGAACACGTAATCGAGTACGAATTCCTCTGTCAGGTCCTCTATGTAGATCTCCTTGATCCCCGCCGCTTCAGCCTTGGCACGTACAGGTTCGACCTCCTCCCCTTGTCCGATATCTGCCGTAAAGGTCACTACTTCACACTGATACTCATCCTGCAGCCATTTGACGATTATCGATGTATCGAGGCCACCCGAATAGGCCAAGACCACCTTTTTAATGCCATCTTTTGACATCTGCTATCTCCCAGGAAAGATGCTTTAAAACAGGCCATTATAACCCATCTTGAATTAGATGATATGTCAGAGGACGCTTGACATATCAACCGCACTTGAAAGGAACCCCATTCCCGGATGGAGAAATTCATCACTTATCAGCTGCTATAATCTGCCTACAACAATCCTTGTTGGCAGATTATTCACGAATAGCGCTTACGGCATCGGCTTTTGGACTATAAAAAACTAGCCTTGCTTCTTCTAGCCGCCTGGTGTCTGACAGTCTTGGCCTCTCTTGGTTGGAATGTAAAGCATACGCAACAGGAACATCACCATTTCCTCAAAGACACCGCTCGCCTGATATTTAACCATATCACCCTGGTCAGGGAGTGGAATGCTAACCATGGCGGCGTCTATGTACCTGCCACCGAACTCTCCCCGCCCAACCAGTATCTGGAAATCGACAAGCGGGAGATCGTGGTAGACGATAATTTGACCTTGACCTTGATCAACCCCGCATACATGACCCGCCAGATTGCCGAGCTTGCGACGCAGAGCAATGGCATTCAATTACACATTACCAGCCTCAATCCGATCCGACCCAGTAACCAACCCAGCGCACGGGAGCGAACGGCCCTACTCGAATTCGAAGCCGGAGATAGCGAGGAGTTCACTCGGCTGCTTGCAGATAAGAACGGCTATCGGTTTTTCTACATGGCGCCGCTGTTGACGACTCAAGCCTGTCTGCGCTGTCATGAAAAGCAGGGCTATGCGGAAGGTGATCTACGCGGTGGCATCAGCGTCACGATCCCTGATATCCATCCAGCCCCCATCCAAGGAATCATCATCGGACATTGTGTCATCGGCGTAATCGGCATATTGGTAATCCTGACCCTGACCCAGAAGTTGTCTGAAAGCTATGAAAAGGTCCATCAACAATCGATTATCGATGTCCTGACCGGCATCCCGAACCGACGTCATTTTATCGACCGTCTAGCTACCGAATATCGCCGCGCCAGTCGCAACTCGATCCCTTTGTCACTATTGATCACCGATATCGATCATTTTAAGCAATACAATGATTCCTTAGGTCATCTTGAAGGCGATCAATGCATCGTTAAAGTGGCTAAAACCATCAAAGCATCGCTACAACGTGGTGATGATCTATGCGCACGTTACGGAGGAGAAGAATTCATAGTCATCCTGCCTAACACAGACACCACCGGCGCTGAGAAGGTTGCCAGGCGTATTCAAACAAATATCGCAGCCTTGGAAATAGAACATCCAGACTCTCCTATCGGCGCGCACATTACCCTGAGTATCGGCCTGGCCACTGATTCCGGCAACTACCCCTCTCAATACGATCTGATAAAACGTGCTGATGAAGCGCTCTATCGCTGCAAGCAGATGGGACGTAACTGTATCGAGCACAAGGATCAAGGCAACACGGATCACTCTCGCTCAAGTGTAAAGAGCAGCGAGATAGAGGAAGGGATTCAGCAACCCGTATAACCTCTCATGGGAATATCTCACGCTTGAGCTATTCCAACGCTTTTTGTAACACCACTGTCATACAGTGATGAAGATCATCCCTGTCAATCGATTTCACCCTATAGTCATCGGATTGTTCTTCCAGCACATTCACAATAGAAAGAGTTTATTCAGTTGATTCAGATCAATTGATTAATGAACGAGACGACTTTTATAGCATCACGGACCGCCGCTCCGGAACTTATAATCATGTTAATGACATAGCATCGATACAACACTTAAATTAAGGATTTAAGGTACTCAAGATATTAGGTTGGCTAACGCTACATTAGAGTGAATTGCAACGCATATCAGGCGAGAAAATGTGCCTGTGAACCTTTGCAACCCGGCATTCAATCCAGATCCAGAACAATGACTCTAGGGGTCATCTGCTACTGTAAGAATAAAGAATGAAAAACAAAACAGACCTGACATCAAGAACGATTTTATATCATCTATCCTGTTTTAGATCTCGAGGCGCTCACTGGTTCAACTAGCTTGACAAGTCATTGAACTCATTTGGTCTACACAGCTAACTTTAAAGGGAAATATCATGTCGGTAGCTAAAAAGAACTCAGAACGATACCGCGCTCTCCAGTCTCAATTGCCAGTAGTAATTAAGAGCAACTCTCAGCAACGAAAGAGTCCTGCATCTTCATCCGCAGTCAATGAAGAGGAAGAGAGAAAAAGACTCTCCAGGGAACTGCATGATGGACTGGGGCAGTTATTGACCACCATAGGGTTGCAGGTACGACAATGTCTGGATCACTGTGACAGCACCCCTCTACCATGCCCATCGCCACAGGAACATAAGGCCTCGTTGCAACAGATTTCTGAGATGGTGAAAGAGGCGATTGGTGAGGTCAGATCGATATGCAGCGCCATTCGACCGGCAATTCTCGATGACCTCGGCGTCTTGGCAGCCATCTC
>JBEVVS010000262.1:0-9641 GCA_040507005.1 Candidatus Thiodiazotropha sp. | reverse complement strand
ACGCGCTGCTCCTTCATTGACCATTGTTACTGACTACAAGTTAGAAGAAGATCAAATACCAACTGACTTCAGAAACGTAATCTACCGTATTGTGCAGGAATCTCTGAACAATGCCTTGAAATACTCCCATGCCAGCAGGATCGAAGTGACACTCTCCCTGCACAAGAACTCGATTCATTTGAGTGTCATCGACAACGGTATAGGATTCGACCCGACCTCCATTCAAGAGGGGCTTGGGGTGGGATTAATGAGTATGCGGGAAAGAGCGGAGTCGCTACAGGGCAAATTAGAGATCGCAGCCGCTGAAAATATCGGGGTCCAGGTTCGCGCAGATTTTCCGCTTAAAACAATGATCCTCTGTAAGGTTTAGTCAGTACTCACAAACCTTGCTGTTCTCTCTTTATACCCTTGCCTGAATAGATATTCTTGGCCCGCAAAACGGGTTAGAATTGTGAACATTGATGTCACCCTGGCACGCACGCCACAACAGGGTGTATTGTATATCAAGTCTGTTTTACATTTTTCTATAATCGCTCCTGCCACAGCTCGCATATAACGGGCTAAAGCAATCACCTAATATTTAACTGCTTAAAATGGGATCATGAATTATGGCAAACATAGATGCGATAAAATTGCTCGGAAGCATACTTAACAGCGGCGTTTTGTCCCGTGGTTCAGGCTCCAATATCCTGGGTTCCGTAGTCGGCGCCATGCTGGGAGGCGGTCAATCCTCGTCCGGTGGGGGTGGACTCGGAAATATCCTTGGCAGTGTACTCGGAGGCGGTGGCGCTCAACAGGGAAGCGGCGGCCTTGGTGACCTGTTTGGCGGTGGCGGTGCGCGGGGATCTGGCCAGTCGGGCGCCGGCAATCTCGCGGATCTCCTCGGCGGGTTGCTTGGGGGAGGCGCAGGCGGCGCAGGATTGGGAGGCTTGATCGGTGCCGCGATGTCTCAATTCGGCGGTCAACAGGGTGCCCAGACTGCCGCTCACTTCAAGTCCAGCGATCACCTGCCACAGGGCATGGACTATCAGCAGGCAACGGATCAGGCGACCCTATTGATTCGCGCCATGATCAATGCCGCCAAGGCAGACGGGAATGTTGACAGCGAAGAGCAGCAGAAGATTATCGGCAAGCTTGGTGAAGTGACCCAGGACGAAGTGGAGTTCGTCCGCAATGAACTGGCACAACCCTTGGATCTCGAGGGCTTCGTCCGCTCCATACCTCAGGGAATGGAGCAGCAGGTGTATGCCATGTCGCTGATGGCCATCGATCTCGACACTCAAGCTGAAGCGCAATATCTGCACAGTCTGGCCCAGGCAACCCAGATCACACCCCAGGTCAGCAATCTGATCCATCAAAAGTTTGGCGCCCAGCCTATCTACCAAGCCTAGGTTGTGCCGCCCAATGGGCGGGCTTGAGGCGTAGAAACCACTTCAGCCCCCGGGTGCGGCTACGCCGCACCCGGGGGCTGTGCCGGTCGATCAGTTCTTTGACTTATCGACGATCTTTTTGATCCAAGGCATCATCGCCCTTAGCTGTTCACCCACCTGCTCGATGGGATGTGCCTCATTGAGTCTGCGATAGGCCGTCATGGATGGATAACCGAGGGTACCTTCCGAGACGAATTGCTTGGCGTATTCACCGCTTTGGATATTGTGCAGGGCCTCTCGCATCGCCTTGCGGCTCTCCTCGTTGATCACCCTGGGACCAGTCACATATTCGCCATACTCCGCATTGTTGGAGATGGAGTAGTTCATGTTGGCGATGCCGCCTTCGTACATCAGATCGACGATCAGCTTCAACTCGTGCAAGCACTCGAAGTAGGCCATCTCTGGGGCATAACCCGCTTCGGTCAAGGTCTCGAAACCAGCCTTCACCAATTCCACGGCGCCACCGCAGAGTACCGCCTGCTCACCAAAGAGATCGGTCTCGGTCTCATCTTTGAAGCTGGTCTCGATGATGCCGGTACGCCCACCGCCGATTGCCGAGGCATAGGAGAGCGCGGTCTCCATGGCTGTGCCCGTGGCATCCTGATAGATCGCCACCAGATCGGGAATGCCGCCGCCCTTGACATACTCGTCGCGTACCGTGTGTCCCGGCGCCTTGGGGGCAATCATGATCACGTCGAGATCTTCCCGAGGCGTGATCTGGTTATAGTGAATCGCGAAACCATGAGCAAAGGCGAGCGCCGCGGACTCCTTGATGTTGGGCTCGATCTGCTCACGATAGAGCTTGGCCTGGAACTCGTCGGGAGCCAGAATCATGATGATATCTGCGGCCTGCACCGCCTCTTCGATCGACTTCACTGTCAGTCCCGCATTCTGCGCCTTGGTGGCCGAAGGAGAACCCTCACGCAGACCGACGATGACATTCACACCGGAGTCCTGCAGGTTGTTGGCGTGGGCGTGCCCCTGGGAGCCGTAGCCGATTATGGAGACCGTCTTGCCCTTGATGATGTTCAGGTCACAGTCTTTGTCGTAATAAACGTTGATAGCCATGTTGTTTCCTTCGGAAAAATATTGGTTTTGAATTTGTGAGAATATCGTCAGCCCTTAGCGCTGTGAATTTATAACGCAAAGTACGCAATGAAGCGCAAGGGGCGCAAAAAAATAATTAATAGCCTTTGTGTGCTTTGCGTTTCTCCGCGATCTTCGCGTTATACGCTTCATTTCATTGCATGAACAACAGAATCAGAGCCCGAGCCCCTTGGCGCCGCGGCCGATGCCCGAGGGACCGGTGCGTACCACCTCGATGATCAGTTCTTCATCCACCGCCTCGATGAAGGCGTTCAGCTTGTTCGCCGCCCCTGTCAGCTCAACGGTGTAACTGGTATCGGTGACATCGATGATCTTGCCGCGAAAGATGTCCACCAGGCGCTTGATCTCCTCGCGCTGGGTACGCTCCGCCCGGAGTTTGATCATCATCATCTCCCGTTCGATGTGACTCCCCTCGGTCAGGTCCACAAGCTTGACCGTATCGACCAGCTTGTTCAGCTGCTTGGTGATCTGTTCGATGATCTCATCACTGCCGCTGGTAACCAGGGTCATACGGGAGAGGCTCAGATCCTCGGTCGGCGCTACTGTCAAGGATTCGATATTGTAGCCCCGTGCGGTGAACAGGTTTGCCACCCGCGCCAGCGCACCGGACTCATTCTCTAACAGGATAGATATGATATGTCTCATCAGACCAACTCACTCCCCGGTGACAGATACATCTCATGGTGACCCTTGCCAGCCGCAATCATGGGATAGACGTTTTCTGCAGGATCCACCACCACATCCAGGAAGACCAGCCGATCCTTGAGAGAGAAGGCCTCTTTCATCGCTCCCTCGAGATCCTTGGTCTTATCCACACGCATACCCACATGGCCGAAAGATTCGGTCAATTTGACAAAATCCGGCGTGACGCTCATGCCAGACTGGGAGTAGCGACTCTCGTAGAAGAACTCCTGCCACTGTCGCACCATACCCATGTAGCCGTTATTCAGCAGGATGATCTTTATCGGCAGCTCATACTGAAGGCAAGTCGCCAGCTCCTGGATACACATCTGGATACTCGACTCGCCGGTGACTACCGCCACTTGGGCTTTCGGGAATGCCATCTGTACCCCCATGGCGGCGGGCAGGCCGAATCCCATGGTGCCTAGACCGCCGGAATTGATCCAACGCCGTGGCTTGTCAAAACTGTAGAACTGGGCGGCGAACATCTGATGTTGTCCCACATCGGAGGTCACGTAGGCATCCCCTTTGGTGACCTTGTGCAACATCTCAACCGCATACTGGGGTTTGATCAGTTTGCTCTTCTGGTCATACTTCAGGCAATCCATGGCACGCCATTTCTCGATCTGCTCCCACCACTGTTTCAAGGCCTGTTTCTTGGGTTTGGCATCACCCTCATCGACCACTTTCAGCATGTCCCTGAGCACCTGCTTGACCGGGCCCACGATGGGAACATCGACACGCACATTCTTGGAGATCGATGAGGGATCGATATCGATATGGATAATCGTAGCATCCGGACAGAACTGCTTGACATGACCCGTCACACGATCGTCAAAACGGGCACCGACTGCGATCAGCACATCGGTCTCGTGCATTGCCATGTTCGCCTCGTAGGTGCCATGCATGCCAAGCATACCCAGGAAATTCTTGCCGCTGCCCGGGTAGGCGCCGAGGCCCATCAGGGTTTGGGTGATGGGAAATCCCAGCTTGTCCACGAGATCGGTCAACGGCTTGGCGGCATCGTTCAACACCACTCCACCCCCGGTATAGAAGACCGGGCGCTCCGCCTCCATCATGATCTTCACTGCTTTCTTGATCTGCCCAAGATGGCCTTTGACCACAGGGTTATAAGAACGCATCTTTATCTTGGCGGGATATTTATAGGGGATCTTGATCCCCGGATCCGTTACATCCTTTGGGATATCGACTACCACCGGTCCGGGCCGACCCGTGGTGGCGATATAGAAGGCCTTCTTGATCGTCTCGGCCAAATCTTCCAGGCGCTTGACCAGAAAGTTGTGTTTCACGCAGGGACGTGTGATGCCGACGGTATCGACCTCCTGGAAGGCGTCACTGCCGATCACCGGGGTGGGCACCTGACCGGTCAGGACTACCATCGGGATAGAGTCCATGAAGGCGGTGGCGATACCTGTCACCACATTGGTAGCCCCGGGCCCGGAGGTCACCAGCACAACCCCCGGTTTGCCGGTAGCACGGGCATAGCCATCAGCGGCGTGACCGGCCGCCTGTTCGTGGCGTACCAATATATGCTTCACGTCCTTCTGCTTGAATATTGCGTCGTAGATATGCAGTACAGCACCGCCCGGATAACCGAACACATGCTCCACTCCCTCATCTTTCAAACATTGAACGATGATCTCGCCACCGCTGAGTTCCACCTTGAGGCCTCCAATTGCGCCGATTCACTGATCGGACACTAAATATACAGAAACAGTGCAAAATACTAATACTATCTTTATAGGTCAAGGGGATATCCCTTCTCATTTTGTACATTCAAGTTATCCCGCCACTTGCCATTCGGTCAGCATGCTCCATAATGAGCCAGATCGATGATGCATGACACAGGGATCATATCCGTGAAAAAGACTTTTTTATTCGCCTTCCTGCTCCTCTTCATCAACCTGGTTGCGGCTGAAACCTATCGCTGGGTCAACGAAGACGGGGTGGTAACCTACTCCCAAACCCCGCCGCCAAACGTCGATGCGGAAACAGTCAACATCAAAACCCCACCAGCCAGCAGTGCAGACGATTCTAAAAAGCGGCTTGAAGAGCTACGCCAAAAACTGGCCGACAGCGCCGAAGACAGGGCGCTGAAAAAAGCCCAAAAACAAGAGCAGGCTGAAATCAAGGCAGAAAACAAGAAAAACTGCAGCACCGCCCGGAAAAACCTGGAGCAACTCACGGCCTTGGCAAACCGTCTCTACAAAACCGAAGACGGTTATGTACGCCTTACCGAAGAGGATCGTCAACAGAAGATGCAGCAGGCCCGTGAGCAGATAAAAAAATATTGTAAATAGCAACCGCTGATGCCCCTGCTCAAGATCACAACCAATCAGTCCCTGGATCAGGATCAGACCGACGCACTGCTCAAACACGCCTCCGAATCCGTGGCCGCTGTGCTTGGCAAGCCCGAGAAGTATGTCATGATCAGCCTCCACCACAATCCACAAATGCTGTTCGATGGCAGCTCGGATCTATTGGCCTATCTTGAGCTCAAGAGCATCGGCCTGCCGGATGATCAAACCCGGAAGATATCCCAGTCCCTATGCCAACTCATGGAGCAACAATTGGCTATCCCCCCAGAGAGAGTCTATATCGAGTTCAGCGCTGCTGAACGCCACCAATGGGGCTGGAACTCCTCCACCTTTTAGTCCTCATGAGTTGGGAGAGAAGGCCCAACCCTCCCCGGGATTGATTGATTTTTTATCAATAGAAATAATCAGTTACACTGCATAATGTTTTTGCGGAGCATCAATGATCGATGCTTCTACCTCCCCTTCTAGTGCCCCACAGACAGCTTCTGCAAGCCAATCTCCGCGGATTGTCCGGGGTGGTCTTACCGGCTGTATGCCAAGGTTCGATCGGCGCGCTGACCCTCGCATTGGGAATTATCAATGTCATGGGGTACGAGGCCGAGTACCCTCAAGGCGATTCGGGATAAGACTCCCAAATCGAGAGCCCCATCCATTGATCTTCTGCCATGGGGCTCATCGCATAAACAGACCGGACAATGTTGTTTATGTGTCGCGGTCATTAACCGTCAACACGGAAATGCAAGATGCATAAACAAACAAAACCGGGAATCCGTTCCAGTGTCCTGGTCTGTCTCATAGCCCTGACCCTGGGAATTTTCAGCCAAGCTCTGGCCGCCGATGAACAACACGCCAAGGCGGGTCATGACAAAGACATGAACTTCCGCATCGTCACAGATAACACACCAAGTATCCGTGACGATGGTGAGTCCACCGCCGACCATGGCAAATTCGAGAGCCTGGAAGGGCCCTTCGAAAGCGGACCGGAAGTGACCAAGGCCTGCCTCGCCTGCCATACCGAAGCGGGGCGCCACTTCAAGGAGTCGATCCACTGGACCTGGGAGTATAAGAATCCCGATACCGGGCAGACCCTGGGCAAGAAACATCTGATCAACACCTTCTGCACCAACGCCCGGGGCAACGAAGGGATGTGCGCCCAGTGCCACGCCGGTTACGGCTGGAAGGATGAGGCCTTCGACTTCGACGACGAGAGCAACATCGACTGCCTGGTCTGTCACGACCGCACCGGGACCTACTACAAGACCCCCAACAGCATGGGCAACAAGGCCTGCTCGGTGATGTTCCAGGACAAAGAGCCGATTCAGTGGGCCAAGGTGGCCCAGAGCGTGGGCAAGCCGGGACGGGAGAACTGCGGCACCTGCCATTTCTACGGCGGCGGCGGTGACGGGGTCAAACACGGCGACCTGGACTCTTCCCTGAAGTTCCCCGACAAGCATCTCGACGTCCACATGGATGCCGAGGGTCTCAACTTCGCCTGTACCACCTGCCATGTCACCCGGCAGCATCAATGGGCCGGCAGCCGCTATAACGTCATGGCCCACGACACCGAGGGACTGGGCCTGCCAGGGGAACGCCGGGATGTGGCCACCTGCGAGTCTTGTCACAGCACCGCCCCCCATGCCAACACCGAGCTCAGCGGGATCAAGCTGAATGGCCATGTGGACAAGATCGCCTGTCAGACCTGCCATATTCCCAGTATCGCCCGAGGCGGTGTGGCGACCATGGTCGACTGGGACTGGCGTACCGCCGGCAAGACCAAGAACGGCGAGGGTTTCAAGGAGAAGAACTATACCCAGGGCAATGGGGCTCATCGGGCAACCTATAAATCGATCAAGGGTGATTTCACCTATGGCGAGGATCTGACACCCCACTACGACTGGTTCGATGGTCAGATGCTCTACACCACCATCGACACCCAATTCGATCCGCGGCAGGGTCCTGTGGAGATCAACGGCTTCACCGGCGACCGGGACGACGGCGTCTCCCGCATCTGGCCATTCAAGCGCATGCATACGATTCAGCCCTATGACAAGGGCAACAACACCATGGTTTACATGCACCTGTGGGGGGACGATGACGACTCCTACTGGGGCAACTACGACTTCGGCCGCGCCATCAAGGTGGGCATGCAGAGGAACAATATCCCCTACAGCGGTGAATTCGGCTTCGTGGAGACCTACTCCTTCTGGCCCATCACCCATATGGTGGCCCCCAGAGAGGAGGCCCTGGGCTGCGCCGAGTGCCATAGCCAAAACGGCCGCCTGGACGATCTGGAAGGATTCTACATGCCTGGTCGCGACAGCTTCCGCTGGCTCGATATTCTGGGCTATCTAGCGCTGGGTGGCGCCCTGCTGGGGGTGCTGGGTCACGCCCTGCTGCGTAAGGTCTTCAGCAAGAAAAATCGGCAGGGAGAGGCGTCATGAGCAGACACGCACACACCAACACCACCACCCTCAAGCAAAAGGGTGAGAAGCACTATGTGATGCTCTATACCCGTTACGAGCGCTTCTGGCACTGGTCCCAGGCGCTGCTGATCTTCACCCTCTTCTACACCGGACTGGGGCTGCATGGCTTGCATGACTGGCTCGATTTTCGTACCGCGGTCACTATCCACACCTATGCCGCATTGGCGTTGATCATATTGTGGATGTTCACCACCTTCTGGAACTTCACCACCGGTCAGTGGCGCCAATACCTGTTCAAGGAGGGGGTGATGAAGGTCATCCGCTTCTACGCCTACGGGATCCTGGTGGGGGAACCCCACCCCTATAAGAAGGGGCTGCAACGCAAGCAGAACGCCCTGCAGTCCCTGGCCTACATGAGTTTCATGCTGCTGATCGGCCCGGCGCTCTGGTCTTCCGGGATCGTCTATCTGCTCTACGATCTGTGGAGCGGCTACAGTTGGTCGGGTCAGGGACTGACGGTGATCGCCTTCATCCATACCGCGGCGGCCTACCTGATGGGCACCTTCGTGATCATCCATGTCTACATGACCACCACCGGCAAGACGCCGACCCACTATATCAAGACCATGATCACCGGCTACGATAACATCGAGCTGACCGAGGCGGAGAGGGCCTATATCGAGGAGACCCATTCGGTTTCGATCAAGGATTGAGCTATCTGGTTTTGATAACGCAAAGTTCGCAGAGAAGCGCAAAGGCCGCTGAGTTTTTTACTTATTAATCCTTGCGAACTCTGCGTTTCATTGCGCGCTTTGCGTTATAGATCTCCTTCTAAACCATCTACCCACGCCGAGCAAAAGTACAGAGGCCCCTCGATAGCAGTGTCAATACCAGAATTTAGGTAATAATACCGGCATATTCTTATTGACTAATATATAACCCTACGTATAGTGGCTGAATTCGATTTACCCACAAAGATGAAGTATCAATGAACTACCTAAGAGCCCTACTTGCTGTCACCCTTTACTTCAGTACTCCCCTGGCGATTTCAGAGGAAGTCCTGATCGATACCCCCATGGCCGCCACCACAGTGCAGTTCGCGGACCGCTACGCGAGCATCTTCTACATGGAGGGTGATCAGAGCTACAAGGTGATCCTGGCCTTCTCCACCGGTCAGGAGGAGAGTGAACAGCTGGTGAGGCAGTCGCTGTATCTTGTCGATGGACAGAGCTATCAGCTCTCCATTGGGGGTTATGGCCTAAACGAAAAGGCATCCACCATCAGCTTAACCCGCCAACAAGACCATATCCTGGCCAACGTCGTGACCTGCGAATCCAAACAGGAGATGGCGAAATGCATCTGATCAATGCCGGAGGGTGGGTCCGCTGACAACTACCGACCCTACCTTGGTTAAGTTCGGGTAGCTGATCTGACGGTGCGGCGAGCCGCACCCTACATTTTTTGCGATGGGTATCCATTCGCGACTTGCTCCGTGACCCGTCAACCGAAGCGGGATAGAATCACGCTTTTTCCAACCAGGTAGAATCAGCCCCATGCGTACTTCCCAGTTTCCCCTGCACACCGTCAAGGAGACCCCCGCCGACGCCGAGATCGCCAGCCACAAGCTGATGCTGCGGGCCGGCCTGATCCGCAAACTGGCC
>JBEVVS010000009.1:0-22904 GCA_040507005.1 Candidatus Thiodiazotropha sp. | reverse complement strand
GCTGGAGTTGGTGAAGGCTCCCGCCACCTTGTCCTTCCATGCCTGGGTGAACCATTTGGCCGCCGCGGTCTCGAGGAACTTCTTCATCTCCGCCGACATACTGCCCATATAGGTGGGGGTGCCGAAGATGATTCCGTCCGCGTCGTCGAGGCTGTCCAGGTCGCTCCCGGCCTCTTCAGTGGTAAGCAACACGGCTTCGACACCGCTGACAGACGCAGCGCCTCTGTGCACGGCCTCCGCCTGTAACTTGGTGTGGCCGAAGCCGCTGTGATAGACGATTGCAACTTTAGTCATCCGCTTCTCTCCTCCGAATGGTGTCGGATCCCCAGCATGCGCGTGAGGGTCCGGTCATGGTCAAAAAAGTGGTGTTTCAGGGCCGCCAGGGTATGCAGCAGGCTGACAATGACGATGCCCCAGGCAAGATAGAGATGGACCTTTCCAGCAATATCCTCCTGACCATCGAGGCCGCTCAGGGTCGCCGGGATGGCGAACCAATCGAACACCTCCAGCGGTCTACCGTCAGCGGTGGTAATCAGATAGCCGCTGATCATGACGATGATGATCAGCAGATAGAGCAACCAGTGCGCCAGAGATGCGCCCAAGCGTTCGTAGGGTTTATGGGTCGGCAGATGATCCGGTCGGGGCGATAGATAGCGCCAACCAAGACGCAGCAAGAGGACTGCAAAGAGGACCACCCCAATGCCCTTATGCCACCAGGGCCCAAGCTGGTACCAGGGATCGTAGTAACCCAGATCCCGCATCCACAGGCCGAGGCCGAAGAGACCATAGATCACCAGGGCCACCAGCCAGTGGAGCAGGACAGCAACCAGGCCGTAGTTCTCCCTGTCATTGGCCAGGCGCATCAGAAACGACCCTCTTGATAGTCATTGAAGGCCTGTTGCAGCTCCGCCTCGTTGTTCATCACGAAGGGACCGCGTCGGGCAATGGGCTCCTCCAGGGGCTGACCCGCCACCAGCAGCAGACGGCTGGATGCCTGGGCTGTTATTTCGATACTCTCTCCCTGATCCAGCACCCCTAGGATACTCCCGTCCAGTTTCGTTCCATCGATCACTACCGTCCCATCCACGACGTAGACAAAGCCATTATAGGCTTGCGGCAGCGGCTCGCTGAAGTGACTGCCGGCAGGCAGTGTAATGTCGTAGAAGAGAGCCGGTGTCACCAATTCCGTGACTGGTCCGGTGGTGTGTCGGGAGGTTTGTCCCGCCACTACCCGCACCTCGACGCCTTCACCCCGTTGTTCTACTGGAATCGTCTCACGATCGAACTCCTGATAGCGGGGATCGACCATCTTTTGACTGGCAGGCAGATTGACCCACAGCTGAAAGCCGGACAGCAGACCATCCTGCTGCTGGGGCATCTCGGAATGGATCACCCCTCTCCCGGCAGTCATCCACTGCACGCCACCTGTCTCCAGAAGTCCGGTATGGCCGGCGTTGTCCCGATGCTCCACCTGACCGGCCAACAGATAGGTCACGGTCTCGAAACCCCGGTGGGGATGGGGAGGAAAACCGCCGATATAGTCATCGGGATTATCCGAAACAAAATGGTCCAAGAGCAGAAACGGATCCAATTGGGGCAACTGCGGTCCACCGATAACCCGGGTCAGGCGCACGCCGGCACCGTCTGAAGTCTCTTGACCGACCACGATTCGCTTAACTCCTCGTCTGTTGTCTACAAGCTGTTCCATGACAGCCTCCTCGCATAATTGCTGAGTGATTTAATCAGTTATTGACTAGTTTATATTGTCATTTTTGAAGATAAAGACCACAATTCAGGAAACACTGTTGCTATTTTTAGAACAATGGATAGATTAGCCTGCTTAGAGAGCTTCGTTGCCGTGGTCGAGTCAGGCCAGTTCAGTGCGGCGGCGGAACGCTTGGGACTAGGTAAGTCGGTGGTCAGCCGACGGGTTTCAGAGCTTGAAGAGTATCTGGGTGCCCTGCTGATCCAGCGCACGACCCGTCGCCTTTCCCTCACGGATGCCGGTCGCACCTTCTATCCGCGGGCGATGCAGCTGCTGGAAGACCTGGCCGAAGCGGAGCAGTCGGTATCCACCGCCCAGCAGGCCTTGAGCGGCCGCATCCGCCTTGCCGCTCCCCTCTCCTTCGGCCTGATGCATCTGGCACCCGCCTTGAACAGTTTCATGACCCAACACCCTGGGGTGATGCTGGATATGGATTTCAATGACAGCCAGGTCGACCTGATCCAGGAGGGGGTGGACCTGGCCCTGCGTATCGGCCGGCTCGAGGACTCAACCATGGTCGCCCAACCCCTGGCGCCGATCCGTGCGGTGATCTGTGCCAGTCCCGGCTATCTCGCCCGCTACGGCACCCCGGAGACACCACAGGCCCTGGCGGATCATCAGTGCCTCTGCTATGCAAATCTGCCAGAGCCGCAAAAATGGCAATTCTTCGACACTGAGGGCACTTTACACACGGTGCGGGTGGAGAATCGCATGCAGTCCAACAACGGCCAGATCATCCTCGAGGCTGCCGCATCCGGACACGGCATCTGCCTCTCCCCCACTTTTATTGCCTACCGGACCATCCTCGAGGGGCGTCTGGTGCCGATCCTTACTGATTATGAAGTCCCGGTGACAACCGCTTACGCCATCTACCCGAACCGCCGCTTCATACCCCAGCGGGTCAGGGTGCTGGCCGAATATTTTCGTGAACTGTTTGGGGATCGGCCCTATTGGGACCAAGGCTTGTTAAGGAATGTCGAAGCTGACATCAATCAGAGCTAGTACAGAATCGAGTTCTAAATCCTGCTCCTTCTCAGCCAGCAACTCGAGTTTATGTTTGAGGTTCGATTTATACACCTGACACAGTTCGAGCATCTCCTGCCGACTGTAATGCTGCTTTGGTTTCGCCTGAGGTTTTTGTGCTGCCGCAGCTTCAACTAGTGTCACCTCCGCGGAACGCCGGATCATCGCACTTGCACCTGTCGCTGCATCTGAGGCTGTCAAAGGACCTGTCTTGGTATATCGCTTGCCCTGATATTCGAATTGTTGGCCTATCTTGAGATGGGGAAAACGCATATTCAAACCTGATTCAATCGTGGATCTCGATGCCTAGCATACAATCTATCTTGCTATCTGCGTAGATCGAAAGCCGCTGCTATTTCATCAACCGCTGCAGAACTGTTGCCAACAATCCGGGAGGCGGAAAATGCTCGCTGTCGACAGCGATCGTCTTTTCGAATTCCAACGAGGTCAAGGGCTCACGCTTTTCCAGTTGCAACTTGAGTACGTTGAGATCGGCCTCGGAAGCATCCCCGCCCCGCTCGCACCTATCCCGAACCCGATCCATCAACAGGGACTCCTCTGCCTGACAGTCGACGATCACCACCGGCACCTGCTGACTCTCTGCCAGCTGCTGAAACAACTCCCGTTGCCAATGTGCCAGACAGGTTGCATCGATGATCACGGAAAAGCCCGTGCGTAGCAGCTGCTTCGCCATTCCAGCCAGATGGTTATAGGTTATCCTGGTTGCCCGTTCAGTATAGCGTTGAGTGGGAAAGAGCCGCCGGCGCTCCACATCGGAACGAATCCTGATCGCCATCAACTGCTCAGCGAGCCAGCCGCTGACAGTGCTCTTTCCCGATCCGGAGACGCCATGGGTCAGGATCAGAGAGGCGGGCGGGTGGCGTATAAACGACTCCGCCAGATTGAGAAAACCGCGGTACTCTTCCAACTGCTTTTCCCACTCCTCATGATGCAAGCCCGACTGCATGGCACGGATAGCACTGACCTTGGCCCTCACCATGGCACGATAGAGGAGATAGAAGCGTAACAAAGGCAGACCTGCATAGTCGCCGGTTCGCTCCAGGTAACTGTTCAACAGGAGATCGGCGGCATGTGTCATGCCGCGATGCTGCAGATCCATGAGCAGAAATGCTATATCGCTGAGGGTATCTATCCAACGCAATCCCGGATTGAACTCGATGCCGTCGAAGGGGGTGAGCTGATCTTCGAATATAGCGATATTGCCCAGGTGCAGGTCACCGTGGCACTCTCGGATATGTCCGGCAAAATAGCGCTCTTCCATGATCGGCTGCAGTACCACACTCTGCTGCTCGCACCAGGTCTGAAGGGTATTGAGTCGCTCTATCTCAAACAGGGGCTGCTTCAATCCCCGAATCAACCTGAAGTTTTCCAACACGGGCCGAATGATATGATCGGGCGTGCCGAAGGGCATGCCGTTGGAGATGGAGGGTATGGATTGATGGAAGTCGGCCATGATGGAAGCCAGACGTTGGATGGCTTCCCTATCCGGCAGGGCATGGCTGAGCAGGTCCTGCTGTCTGAACCGGCGCATCTCCACCGCATACTCGATCACGCCCTGATCGGTGTCGATCACCGGATGCTCAAGGGTACCGCCGATACCCACCACACCGAGATAGAGGTTTGGCGCCAGGCGAAGATTGAGCCGCAACTCCTCCTCGCAACACTGACGACGCTTCTCCAGGGTTGAAAAATCCAGAAATCCGAGATCAAGTGGCTTTTTGATCTTGTAGACCCGATCCCCCGCCAGCAATAGATGTGATATGTGGGTCTCGATATGCTCGACCTTGCCCTCAGGATCACCAAAACATGCCGGACAATTAACCAATCGCCCGATCAAACGTTCCTGCAGATCCGAATCTTCATGCTCCAGTGTCATAACTGGTGAGGTCCTTGACTAAATATTAGATAGTGCTAATATAGCGTCCAATTTTTTCGCAGACATGTTCTGCGACGGCTCAATCCATCAATCACACAGCCTGATCCAGGATTTTCAGATGTGATGGTTGGACAATCATAGATAGTTTAGAGGCAAATCCATGAATATCGACCGAATTGTTCTCGCTTTTGCAGGTGTGGTCATTCTGCTTAGTGTAGTGCTTTCACACTTCCACCACCCCTATTGGCTCTTCTTGACCGCATTTGTAGGACTCAATCTTTTACAATCTGCTTTCACTGGATTCTGTCCATTGGCTACAATTCTAAGGATGATGGGCAAACAGAGCGGATCCGCGTTCTGAACTGCAAGCCTAACCAATTTTGGGCATTCGTCCCAACACGGTAGGTTGGCGCGGCGCACGGATGCGCCAGTTTAAATGCCTAGTCGATCTCCGTTTCATCCACTTCCAGCGGTTCTGCCTGAAGATCGTGGGCGGTTGCTGCGGTGACTTTTACCTCGATGAAATCCCCCGCTTGCAGATCCCAGGCCCCGGGAATATAGACCCGGCCGTCGATTTCGGGGGCATCCGCTGCACTGCGGGCGATAACCTGTTTCTCTCTGACCTCGTCCACCAGCACCACTAACTTGCGGCCGATCTTGGCCTGTAAGCGCTCCCGGCTGATCTCCGCCTGCACCTGCATGAAACGGGCACGGCGCTCCTCCTTGACCTCGTCCGGCACCCCATCCGGGAGTTCATTGGCCTGGGCTCCCTTAACCGGGGAGTAGGCAAAACAGCCTACCCGGTCTAGCTGTGCCTCGCGCAGAAATCCCAGGAGCTCTGCAAATTCCGCTTCCGTCTCACCGGGGAAACCGACAATAAAGGTACTGCGCAGGGTTAAATCGGGACACGCCTGGCGCCAACGTTCAATCCTGGCCAATACCTTCTCCGTGGCCGCAGGCCGCTGCATGGCTTGCAGTACCCGCACATTGCCATGCTGCAGTGGCATATCGAGATAGGGCAGGATATGGCCCTCCGCCATCAACGGAATCAGATGATCCAGATGGGGATAGGGATAGACATAGTGAAACCTTATCCAGGCCTGCAACTCCCCCAGTGCAGCAGCCAGTGATTGCAATTTCGTGGCAACCGGCCTGCCCTGCCAGAAATCGGGGCGATATTTCATATCCACCCCATAGGCACTGGTGTCCTGGGAGACCACCAACAGCTCCCTGACCCCCGATTCAACCAGCCGTTGTGCCTCTAGCATGACCTCCCCGAAAGGCCTGCTCACCAGGGGGCCCCGCAGATCGGGAATGATGCAGAAGCTGCAATGGTGATTGCAGCCCTCGGAAATCTTGAGATAGGCATAGTGCCTGGGGGTCAGCTTGATGCCCTGGGGCGGCACCAGGCTGGTAAAGGGGTCATGGGGCGCCGGCAACTGCTGGTGGACGGCATCCATCACCGCTTCGTATGCGTGGGGTCCGGTAACCGCCAGCACCCGGGGATGGGCATCACGAATACGTCTCTCATCCTTACCCAGACAGCCGGTCACAATCACCTTGCCGTTCTCCTGCAGCGCCTCGCCGATCGCTTCCAGGGACTCATCCACCGCCGCATCGATGAAACCGCAGGTATTCACCAGCACCAGGTCGGCGCCGTCATAACTGGCCGATAGCTGATACCCTTCGGCACGCAGTCGACTCAGTATCTGTTCCGAATCAACCAGATTTTTTGGACAGCCCAGGCTGACAAAACCAATTTTGGGTGGGGTATCACTCATCTTTATCTGCTTCAGTAATCGAGTCGGTAGAGTTCACGCCGATACTGCATGACCTGTTCATCGCCGGCATCCAGTTGATCCAGAACGGCACGCATGGATCGACGCCCGATGCCATTACGATAGTCAGGATATTTGCGGGTGATCTCAAGCAGCAGGTCGAGGGCCGGCTTTACATCGTCACCGACCAGGTGAACAGCGGCGAGCTGATAGAGGGTATGGGCATCCTCGGGGGCTGCTTGCAAGCGCTGCTTCAGCAGGGCTGGCTCCTGCACATCCTCGGCGGTAACGATGATATCCAGATGCGCCAGCAGGTTACGCACCTCCACCGCCTCTTGCGCCTGCTCCGGTAGCGCACTCAGCAGGGCATGGGCATCCCGAAAGCGTTGCTGACGCATGAGTATCTTGCCCATCAATGCGGGCAAGCCGAGATTTTCAGGATCGGCCACCACCGCCTCGGCAAGCAGTTGCAGTGCCTTTTCCGGCTCTCCCCCCTGCCACGCAGCTATCGCTTCGCGACTCACGGGATCGGGCTGTCTCTGGACAAATTTCTGCACAATCTGCGGATAGTCGGATTCCACCTGCACACCATGGTATTCAGCCACCATCTCACCCTGGTGGAACAGCTTGAATGAGGGCAGGCTGCGCACCCCAAACCGCTCGGCCAAGGGTTTCTGTTCATCGGTATTGATCGATACCAATAGAAAGCGCCCCTGATACTGGTTCGCCAGGTCGACCAAGATCTCACGCTGCTTCAGTGAAGGCCCTACCCAGGGGGCCCAGAAGTCGGCTATCACCAATCCCTGTTTGGAATTCTCAATCACCAGCCGGTCGAAATTATCGACAGTCCCCTCCAGGATGTACGCCACATCGCTCATCAAGTGAGCAGGCCCATCAGGGAATCACTGGCGTAGTCACGTCCCATCTCCACGATGATGGTTTCCCCGATCTCCAAATCACCGGTGTGCAGATGGGGCATCAGCTGTTCCGCGATCTGCTGCACGATCAACATCCCCGCCCGGTTGGGATCCTGCACCGGCAGTTTATCGATATTGCGTCCCAGCAGTTGTAAATACTCGCTAAAGGATTGCGTCTGATCGGATTGCTCAAGTGCCTGAAACTCTTCGGTAAAACTGATATGCAGCTCACGCCCCGGTTGCTCAGGATCATCCAGTACGCCTATCTTCAAAGGACCCTCTATCAGCATCCGCTTCACCCTCTTTCAAGTTCAATTGCGGGACATGTTAATACGATCACAGATCTCATCAAAGTGAACTCACTAAAAACAATTACTTAGATCTTCCCTGGTATTTTTGTGCAGATTTACCCGCTTCCAACACCCTATAAAGTATGCGACCATGTCGCGCAGTTGTTTGCTGCCGTTCTACTCCCTCTGGGATAACGACCGCCCGATCGATAGGATATAAACATGCAGCAACGGTCGGCTCGTCTTGATCGTGAGCTGCCGACCTCTGTAGTTTGTGAGGTGTAAAAATGAAAAACTGCAAGATTTGCCGCTTCAGCAAAGTCTGCAACGACCTGCCAGGCATCTGTATTCTGTTTCAATACCTGGCGGTGGCGGTGGTCATCGTCTCCATAGGGTTCCTCTTTGTCACCCAGGAGATACTGGTTTAGACCGTTGATTTATATAGTCTTTCTGTACGATATAGCGAGCTTCTTCTGGCCCAATAAAGACCCGGCAAACAAAATCTGAAGCTGCGCTGCCAGCTGAATCCAGTCAATCCACTAAGTACCCGTCATGGGCCAATGGGTCTCCATGGATTGTGACCTATTGCGGTGTTTCATCAATTCTGCGGCGCGTGTGATCGAGGATTCACGCTCAGATACCCCGCGGCCTTTCAAAAGTAACATCGCATCGAGTAGGGAAACCTCTTGTACATCATAGAGAGGAAGCTGGTTTTCGATAATAATTTCTTTATTAATCATGGCACTGCCTATGTTTATTAATCCTCCTACTTAAAGATATGTTAGACCTTTATAAAAATAATGCAAATCCGCTATGATGCGACCTCCAGGGTCCCGGCAAGGTCGAGCTGTCATATGGTGGAAAATGAGATCGTTTTAATCGCTATTGGTGAGGTGGGCTGTGCGCCTGCAGGCTTACAATGGGCAGGCTCCAGTGCCCAACGCCTACGCCACTATCAACCGCAACTGCTGCAACTGGAGCAGTGGATGACTGAGCGCTGAACAATGGCTGCGTTGAAACCAAAGATCACCCCACAAAGCCGGGTCAAGATGCACTTTTCCCTGACCTTGCCCGACGCTACCGAAATCATCTCAACCTATGGCGGTGAACCCTTGGACTTCACCCTGGGTGAGGAGACCATGGAACAGATGCTGGAGTTCGCCATATTGGGTCTGCGTACAGGTGACGAACAGGACCTGCTGGTATCCGGGGATGATGTCTACGGACCAAGAGACGACACCCTGATCCACTGGCTGGAGAGGCAGGAGTTTGCCCCGGACCAATCCCTGAATCCGGGTGAGATCATCGCCTTTTCCACCCCCGAAGGAGAGGAGCTTGCCGGTACTGTGCTGCAGGTCGAGGGTGGGCGTGTCCAGATCGACTTCAACCACCCCCTGTCGGGCAGGCAATTCCGTTATAGAGTCACCATCCTTGACGTTGAACAAGCCCGGGATCCGGATGGGAACGACACCGGCAAAACCGGCTCTAACAAATCATAGAGAAAACCCAGGTTATCCATGAAGCAAACTCATCAGATACTGCTCGCCAACCCCAGAGGCTTTTGTGCCGGTGTCGACCGTGCCATCGAGATCGTGGAACGTGCACTGGAACTGCTTGGAGCCCCTATCTATGTCCGCCACGAGGTGGTGCATAATCGTTTTGTGGTCGAGAGTCTGCGGGATCGTGGTGCCATCTTCGTGGATGAACTGGAAGATGTACCAGACGGCCATACAGTTATTTTCAGTGCCCACGGTGTCCCCCAGTCTGTGCGTGAAGAGGCAAAACAGCGGCAACTCAGGATTTTTGACGCCACCTGCCCACTGGTGACAAAGGTACACCTGGAAGTCGCCCGCCGCTGTCGAGACGGTTATGAAGTGATCTTGATTGGTCACAGAGGTCATCCCGAGGTGGAGGGCACCATGGGGCAATGCATGGCCGACAGCGATACCAGCCGCATTCACTTGGTGGTTACCCGGGAAGATGTGGAAGAGCTGGAGATCGGAGATCCCGACAAGATCGCGTTCGTTACTCAAACCACCCTCTCCATCGATGACACGCAACAGATCATCAACGCCCTGCATCACCGATACCCGAACATTATCGGGCCGAAAAAGAATGATATCTGCTATGCCACGCAAAATCGCCAGGACGCGGTCAAGGCACTCGCCAAACAGTGCGACCTGGTATTGGTGGTGGGATCCCCAAACAGTTCCAACTCCAATCGTCTAAGGGAGATAGCGGAAAAGAACGGCCCACCAGCCTATCTCATAGACGGTGCAGAAGACATCGATCCAAGCTGGCTGGAAGGCAAGCACCAGATTGGGGTCACAGCGGGGGCCTCCGCACCGGAGATCCTGGTCGAGAATGTGCTAGAGAAGCTGAAAGAATGGGGGGCCGAAAAGGTCATCGAGGCCCAGGGGAAAGAGGAACAGGTCGTCTTCGCCTTGCCAAAATCGCTGCTGGGTGAATCCCTCTAGAGCCGGATTTGGGCCCGATTCTGTGAGCTTCGAGGCAAGCCAGGCTGGATGATTTTTTACCGCCCTAACCCCATCGGTCTATACAACTTATTTTCCTATTTTTCACTCATAACTCATTAAAAAGCCGAGAATTTGTTGTTTTTCAGGATATACGGGCACACTCCTCCGATAAACGGTATACCCCCCCTAACACACATAACCTAGTCTATGTACAGATCTCATGAGGTTTGCACCTATGCATAAATATCAAGGATACACGCTGCTTGAGTTGTTGGTCACATTAGCGATCGCTGCTGTGTTGTTTGCCTTTGTCGTACCAGGATTTCAAAGTCTGAGTGAACGCAACAATGTATCAACCACCAGCAACGAGCTTGTGAGTGCGCTTCTATATGCTCGCAGCGAAGCGGTCAGGATAGAAGACACCGTCACCTTAACCCCGGAAGTCGACGGCTGGCTGGTCACCACGAATAACGGCGAGGATATCGTGGACCAGACGGTCGGCAATGAAAATATTACCCTGGCGGAAAACATTGCATCCAATGATGTGACCTACAACTCCAGGGGGCGCGCCAACATCACGGCCGGCGATAGCATCGATATCAGCTACGACGGCACGCTTAAAAGCCGTGTCTGTCTCAGCCTCACCGGACGGCCCTATATCAAGTCAGTCGCCGAAGGAAACTGCCCATGAAACTGCCAGCTCGAATGTCACAGAAAAGCTATGCTCGCGGTATGACCCTGGTCGAAGTCCTGATAGCCGCAGTGGTCATCGCTGTGGGTCTGCTGGGCGTTGCATCCCTGCAGATCAGCGCCCTGCAGGGCGCCAACGATGCGCAGATGCGTTCCCGGGCCACCGACATCATCGCCTCCCTGTCCGATCGCATGCGTTCGAATCTGAACGCTGTTGCCGCCTACGCGGCACCGAATACCATTCCGGCCGAATCCTGTGCCCTTGCTCCCAATGACGGGCTGACCACCATCGAAAGGTGCGCCATGAGTCCTGACGGCCCCGTCACCCCCGTTGAGGAGTGCACCGATTTGGAGATGGCAGCCTATGACCTGTGGGAGTTGAATTGCGCCCTGCAGAGCTCACTGCCCGGTGCGGAATTGGATATTGTTTGCCCGGATGTGGGTGGTTGCGGCCCTATGTCTGAAGTGAGAGTCACCATCACCTGGCAAGTCCAGAACAGAAACCCGGATGCAACTACCGCAACCGACACCACCATCGACCACGAAGTCGTCGCCACGATCTTGCCTGGAGTGCAACCATGAACAGAACCATCCGCAGACAGGCAGGTTTTTCCATAATCTCATTGATGATCGCCAGCGCAATTGGCATATTTCTGATGGGTGGTGCTGGAAAAATCTACCTCGACAGTAAGAGTGCCTTCAATGCAAGGTCCGCCGTCTCAACCGCCACCGAAGGTGCGCGATTCTCAGTACAGGACCTGCGCAGAAATCTGGTCATGGCCGGCAGAGGCGTTCTCGAGCAAAACGATAATGCGGCTGTGTATGCCCTCGCAGACAACAACCTCAGGACTTTTCCCTGCCTCGACATAGATGGCACCGATGCCGCTTCCTCTGCATGCATCATCGACGTGGACAGCAACGATTCCAGCGCCATTGCCGTGCGCTATGCGGTAGGCCCCCAACCCTGCGGTCAGGATGGTCTACCCCTCGATGAAGTCACCCATACGGTCCGCTTCTACATCACTGATGATGCAGAGCTCATGTGCCAGGATATTGAAACCACCGGTGGCGCACTCACTGTCGTCTATGAACGCCCGCTGGTATCGGGCATCGTGCGCATGCGCGCCCTCTACGGTGTGGACACCGATGCGGATGGCATCGCCAATCAATATCTCACCGCCACCGAGGTGCAAAATGCCGGGCGCTGGATAAACGTCGTGACGATTCGGGTCGGCCTGATAACGAGTTCCGATACCGAGGAACTCCCTTATGCCTATCAACCGGCCACCGCCGATGACTTGAAAATCATGGGCATGACCATGACTGCCCCGAATACGACACAATCGTTCAAAACGGCCAATGCGACGATTTCACTCAGAAATCTCAACACCACAGTGCAGAGACAGTAATCATGATCATGAACAGAAGACAACATCAAGCCTGGCGGGTGCATCATCAATCACAACGAGGCACAGCCTTGGTGATAAGCATGATACTGCTCACGGTCATTACCCTATTGAGTGTCAGCGCCATGCGCAGTACCAATCTCGATTCAAAGATCGCTGTCAATCACCAGTTCAAAGAGTTGAGTTTCCAGGCTGCGGAAAACGCCCTGGCGCAACTGACCGGGCCTGATCCCCAAGTAGATGTACCGAATGCGGTCGGCGCCAGCGTGACCATGGACACCCCCCCCTACTATGAATCAACCGGCGTGCCCAACCAACCTGACATCGCTGCGGACCTCACCATGGAGCTGATGGAGATCAGTCCTCCCGGGAAATATAAGTTCTCCGGTTTTGGATTGAACGTCGTTACCGTCTTGTATCAGGCAGATTCCGTGGGCCGTGTTGTGAACAACAACACCGTTACGACCAATCGCATGGAAGTCGCCCTTATCAGGAATTGAGGAGTTACAGATCATGAGTACTATGTATAGATTCTTTCCCCTAAAAAAACTCGTCATTCCGCTTGGGCTCACATGCGCCTTCTCCCTGATGGGTTCCATTGCCAATGCAGATGACGTTGAAATCTATCTGCAGGAGCCACCCGATCCCGTACCGCCGAATGTACTCTTCATACTCGACGAATCGGGCAGTATGTCCAGTGGCAGTCCCACGAGCCGCAGGGACCGCCTGGAAGATGCGATGCAGTCACTCTTCAACGATCCGGATATGGGCAATGTGAATGCCGCGATGCTTGGCTACACCACCAACTCGGGCAATAACGGCCCGCTGCTGCTGCGTGCGCTGAACGGCAATTTCAGCTTGATAGAGGACAATCTGAACAGCTTCACCAACGCAGCGGACAACCTGCAGACCCGCAGCTACACACCCACGGTCAAGGCGATGGAAGCCGCGGTCAACTGGTTCCGGCGTGACCGGACCTTCACCGACGCCAATAATTTCACCACTACATCGCCCATCGCAGGTACCCCGCAGGACAACTGGTGCCGACCCAATCACATGGTACTGCTCACCGATGGTCGTCCCAACTCCAACTCTCCCACCAGAGGACAGGCCTATGGCTTGACCAGTTATGAAGGCACAACCTGTATCAGTGATACAGACTCAAACGGGCAGAATGGCCGCTGCGCCAGGGAGATAGCCAGCTATGCCTTCAATACGGACCTGGAGACCGGCACTGGCTGGACGAACACCCAGAACATCGTCACCCATACCATCGGCTTCGATACCGATAACGACGATGCCATCCGTAATTTCATGACCAGCATCTCATCCGCGGGTGGCGGCAACTACTATCCGGCATCCAGTGTCTCCGACCTGATCAGCGCCTTCACCTCCATCGTCACCCAGGCGATGGAGTCCATCCCCTACGCCTACACGGCCCCTGTTATCCCCTTCAATCAGGATAACGCGGCAGTGAGTGGCAACCGCATCTTCGTACCGATGCTGGTACCGGCCGCGGAGACCTTCTGGCGAGGCAATCTGAAGAGCTATACCATCTCCACATCCACCACGGGCGGGGACATCGCCATTACCCTGTCTGACGCCAATGGCCAGGATATCGTTGACGAAAATTATGAGTTTGTCTCATCCACAGACCATTGGAATACCGGTGGAAATGACAACGCCGATCCCCTGGTCGGCGGTGCTGCGCAACAGATGACCTCAGCCGGCAACCGGAATCTCTACACCAACACCAGTCCCGGGGCTGCTCTATCGAGTGCCTCGAATCGCGTCCATCGTGACAATGCGCTGGTCACCCACGCCATGCTCGGCCTGCCCAACGGGGACGATGCAGGGAGGGAGATCCTGCTCAACTGGATCGGCTGGGATCCCGCCGGTAGCATCAGCACCACACCCCCGAGCTTTGCGGTACCCTGCGCGTCCGAGAATGGGGTCTGTGATCTGCCTGCAGGTGTCTCCGCCACCGTCTGGTACGGCGCATCAAACAGCTGGGCTTACCGTACAGACGTGACCGACAGCATCGATTGTACCAACGCTGTCTTTGGCGACCCGCTATGGGGAACAGTCAAGGCCTGCTACTACTTGAGAACCGCAGAATCCCATGAAGGCGAGATGGGTGCCCCCATCCACACCCAGCCGGCTGTCATGAACTACGGCGCTGGTGATGTGATATTCCTCCCCACCAGTGAAGGTGTACTGGAGGCATTCGATGAAGAGACCGGTGCGGAGCTGTGGGCCTTTATGCCCACCGATCTGCTCGGTGGTATCCAGACAATCTACAACAACAATCCGGCATCCGTTCCTTACTATGGTTTGGATGGACCACTCACCGTGTATGAAACCGCTGGTCACAAAATGGCCATAGTGGGCATGAGACGAGGTGGCAGTAACTACTATCTGCTCGACATCAGCGACCGCCTGAATCCGAGATTCGTCACCACCATCAATGCGGCTTCAGGTCTCAGCCGGCTTGGACAGACCTGGTCCAAACCGCTCTTCGTCTCCATGGAAATATCCGGTTCCACCACCTCCAGGGACGTCCTGGTCTTCGGTGGCGGTTACGATCAGGATCAGGATTCAACCACCTCCCGTACCAATGACGATGAAGGTAACGCCATCTACATCGTGGATGCATTGGACGGTGCATTGATCACCACCATCTCTCCAGATGGCAGTGCCAACATCACCATCAGTGACATGGACAATGCCATTGCCGGCGACCTGCTTCCGGTGGATATCAATGCCAACGGCGTCATCGATCGTCTCTACGCGGCTGACGTGGGTGGCAGGATCATCCGTGTCGACATCCCTGACAGCGAGTTTGGCGATAGAGCAATGAGCGGCGGCATCATCGCCGATATCAACGCAGGCACCAGTGAGTTCAGGCGCTTCTTCAACACCCCAGAGGTCGGCTACTACAACCTGGGCGGCGTGCAATACCTTGCCATCCTCATCGGTAGCGGTAATCGCACCAATCCCCTGGATGTCTCGGTCACAGACAGGTTCTATATGATCAAGGACCCGGCTGTCTGGTTCAAACCCACTAGTTACGCTACGGTAGTTGAGTCTCAACTCTACGATGCGTCGGCCAATCTCGTGCAGGACGGAAGCGCGTCTCAGCAAGCTCAAGCAAACAACTTGTTGGCCACCCTCAACGGTTGGTATATTGATCTAGGGTATTCAGAGAAATCATTCTCCAAGGCGGTACTCTATGACTATGCGGTACTCTTCACCACCTTCAGTGCCGAGCGTTCCCCGGAACTGGCGGCTTGCGAAGCCCGCGGGGCTGTTGGTGTGGGCCGTTTCTACGCCATCAATATGCGAGACGGAGCCGCCATATTCGACGGTCTGGGGGGCAGTGAAGGCACCCTCGACGGCGACGACCGCTCCAAGGTCTTGAGCATGCTGGGCATGCCGCCTTCCCCCACCCTGGTGTTTCCTGGAGGCGATGATGACCATGGCGGCGGTGCCGGCGGCGGTGGATCCGCAGCGGCCACCCTGGGACAGGTCGTCAAGGCATTGGTAGGCCTGGAAGAGGTCTATGAATGGCCAGACAGGTTCCACCCGATATCTTGGGAAGAGGTTATCCATGATTAGATACAACTATATCCCCAGGGGGTTTACGCTGATTGAGTTAATGATCGCGATAGCCATCATAGGACTCCTGGCGTCGTTCGTTATCCCCAGTTACATGGAGTCGGTGAGGCGGGGACACAGAACTGACGGCATGGATGCTTTGACTGCGGCGGCGCAGAAGATGGAGGTGGTAAAAGCCCGCACGGGCAGCTACCCCGCCACCCTGGCCGCGACCAACATCAGCGCAACCAGTGTGGAAGAGTATTACGGCAACATGACGATTGCAGCACCAACCGCAGCTTGCCCCCTGGCCAGTTGTTACATGCTGCAAATCGATGGCCAGAATGGGCAAGAAGACGGTAGTGTCACTGCCTATCGCCTGCATTCCACCGGGCGCAAGGAACAACTTAGAGGTGCCACCTGGGAAGACGGCTGGAAATAGTCATTGCGTCCCAGCACCCATACCTCACAGGGATGTGAGGTATGGGGTACACCTCCTTCCCTGCATTGATTTCGAACACTGTTTTAATATACCAACCGACCCCTTCCACGCCTGATATCCCTTACTGAATTCACCCAAAGCCCTGCCAGCAAAGGCCTATATAGGGATGAGCGGTAACATCGAACCGACAAACGGTACTTACCATCTCCCTTATCCAGGGGTAGCCTGAATAGGGAACAGGGAGTGTTCTGAAAGGGACTCAAAGCAGGGATCAGCTTAGCTCCATTCATCTATCCCCTCTTTTTGGCCTGTTTCGAAGCGGCAATCCGTTGCCTGTTTCGAATGGAACGCCGACTACATGTTACACCTTTCACCCTGAGTCATATCTGTGGTGAAAGCTTGTGGTTATCGAGGCAAACAGGATGTCGCTCATCACTTATCGACAAAGACACCAGGGCATGACGCTCATTGAAGTGTTGATTGCCGCGGTCATCGTCGCCATCGGTTTGCTTGGTGTGGCAAGTCTGCAAATCGCAGCATTGCAAGGATCCAGCAATGCGGACTACCGATCCAGAGCGATCGATTATGCAACCGCTCTTTCAGACCGCATGCATGCCAATCTGATTGCCGTTGCCGATAACGAATACCTCGGCAGTCCAGATTGCGAGACCTGGTCCGGTGCAGCGCTGCCCAACTGCTCCATGACCCCGACAATGGACAGCGCCTCATCCGTCGGCCAGTGCACCCCGCAACAGGTGGCGATCTTTGACCTGCACCAGATCAGTTGTGGAACCGGCATAGAGCAGAGGCTGCCGGATGGGCGGTTGCTGGTCACCTGTCTGGATGCGGATAGCACGGATGCGGATATATGCAGCGATCTCTCTCGCCTATTGATCAGGGTCAGCTGGCAACACCAGGCAAGGGTGACCGATCTCGATCCCGATGATGTGGATGAGGTGGTCCTGACCGTGATTCCCGGAGTACCGTAACATGCACGCAACAAAGCATTCTCAGACTGGGTTCTCCTTGATATCCCTATTGATTGCCACCGCGATCAGCCTGTTTCTTATGAGTGGCATCGCGAAGATCTATATCGATAGCAAGAACGCCTTTAACGCCACGGCGGCCAACTCCGCGACCACGGATAAGTATCGCTTCGTCTTCGAGGAGATGCGACGCGCATTGATCATGGCGGGGAGAGGCATAGCCACATCGGCAGACAGCCCATCCGCATACCGTGATGGCCAGCAGGACGATGGCAGCAGGACCTTCCCTGCCCTGGAACTGGTGCATGATAGCATCGTCAGCGGCACCCCCCACTCAGGCGCAATATGGAGCCCTGCCCCAGAAGAGTCCAGCGTCGTGTCGGTGCGCTACGCCTCCGGACCAGCACCTTGTGGATTGGACGACGACACCATGGATGACGGCATCATCTCGGTACGCTTTGTGGTGGACAATGAGGGAGATCTCAACTGCCAGGCCTATCTCGATGGTGAGCTGATCCAATCCCAACCCATCGCCGCTGACATCGCCCAGATGCGTGTGCTGTATGGCATAGATACGGATACTGAACCAGACAGTTCCGCGAACATCTACCTCACGGCCGATGCCGTCGAGCCACAGGAATGGATGAGTGTGGTATCGATCAGAATCGGCTTGGTGGTCGCCTCCGGTGCCGGTTTTGAGCTGCCCTGGTCCTATCGTCCAGATACACCGGATCAGTTGGACCTGCTGGGGGCCAGTTTCACCGCACCGGACAACAACTACATCTACAAATCCGCCAGCACCACCATTTCACTGCGCAACCTGCACCATATGTACCGCCAGTTCGCCGATATCTGAGGAGTTGTCACTAGATGCTTCAAACAACACCCGTTACCAAACAATCCGGCGTTGCTCTGGTGGTCAGCCTGATCATCCTCACGATCGTGACCCTGCTCAGTCTCAGCGCCGTACATAATACCAATCTGGATACCAAGATCGCGGTCAATCATCAATTCAAGGCGTTGAGTTTCGCCGCGGCCGAAAACGCCCTGGCCAAAGTCATCGGGCCGGATCTAAGCGTCATAGACGACTTTGACATACCCTCCCAGGTGAATGAAGTCAGTGAAAACGACAGCTTTTTCCTCTCCCCCGAACCGGGAGACGACCCGACGGATCCGGCGCTGAACGCGCACCCTCCCTTGAGGGCCAGCCTGCGCATGATGTACCAGGGTGAGCGAGAGGGTCTCTTCTTCTCCGGGCACCAGCTGGACAACACCACCCATCTGTTTCTCACCGACGCAGTCGGCACGGTCGGCGAAGGCCACACCCGTACCCACAACAGAATGCAGGTGGGATTGTTACGACAGAGGTACTGATGGCTAACACACGCTCACACTACATAAAGGATCAGCATCCTTCATCCGTCAGATCTTTAGCACTCATCTTGCTATGGCTGGCGGTCAGTCACTGCTATGCCGATGACATCGAAGTCTATCTGCAGCCGCCGGTGGAGCCGGTGCCACCCAATATACTCTTCCTGCTGGACGAATCAGGCAGCATGGGGGGTCTTGTGGACCCGAACAACCCGATAGCCGGTTCACGCAGGGATGCGCTAGTCAGCGCACTGCGTAGGATTGTGGACCATGAATTGCTCGACAACGTGAATGCCGCACTGCTTGGTTACACCTCAACGAGTTTCGCCCCTGATGCGGAAACGAGACTGGTGGCCTCAACCGGTGATTTCGCCGTCGTGGGAGAGGAGCGGGCTGCGTTTCGTACAGAGATCAATAATCTGCAGGCACTCTCTTTTACCCCAACCACCGACGCCCTGGCCGCAGCGGTCGATTGGTTCAATCCGAACGTGATACCCACCCAGATCCAGGGCAGCAGTTTGCAATCGCCGCTCAACGGCAACCCCGAGGAACTCAGATGCGCCCCCAACCGAATCGTACTGCTCTCGGACGGTGCCCCCAACACCACCACCAGAACCCAGTACGCGGGCAGTCCATGCGCAGAGGTTAACATTTTTGATAATTTCGAGGACGGCAATAATAACTCGCCATCCTGGTATAACGACGGCGCCCGCTGCGCCAACGAGATCAGCGCCTGGGCCTACCAGACAGACCTGGCAACCGATCCGGGTTGGGAAGGGGTGCAGAACATACTCACTTACACCATCTCCTTCGGCGCGTCTCCGGAATCACCCACCCGCCAGTTCATGGATGGTGTTGCAAATCAAGGTGGCGGCATCTCCTGGCATGCGGATAACGAAGACGATATCGTGAATGCCTTCACTGAAATCATCGAGGATGCCCAAGACTCCATCGACTACGCCATGAACGCCCCCGCCATCCCCTTCAATCCGGACAACGCGGCAGTCAATGATGAGTATATCTACGTCCCCCTGTTCTATCCTGAAGCGAGAAATTTCTGGCGCGGCAACCTGAAAAAATATCGGGTGGATGTGACGGATGACGATATCCAGTTAAGGGCGAGCGGCGGCCAACCGGTACTCAACAACGACCACACCTTCGCCAGTACCGTTGACCTGTTTTGTCAGCAAGCCAGTTGCCAGCCAGACGAGGGGGAACCCCTCAACGGCGGCGCCGCGCGTAACATGACAGGGTTGAGGAGTCTTTTTACAAACCTGGACCCGGGCGTATCCCTCGCTCATCCCTCAAATCGCGTCCATCGCGATTCAACCAATATCACCATCGAGACCCTTGACGTCACCACCGAGGAGGAGCGCACAACACTGCTCAACTGGATCACCCGCGATCCGGCGTATGTGGCCACTGAAACCCACCCCGGCCGTGGCGGGGTCATGGGGGCTCCGATACATACCCGGCCCCAGGTGGTCCGTTACGGCCAACAGAGCACTGTCTACCTGCCCACCAGCGAAGGTGTGCTGGAGGCCATCGACGCTGAGACAGGCGAGGAACTCTGGGCCTTCATGCCCCTGGACCTGATGCCGAACATTCGCCTTCTCAGGAGCAACAACCCATCCAACACACCCTACTACGGCCTCGACGGCCCTATGACCATCTATGAAATAGGCAACCGTAAACTAGCCATCATTGGCATGCGCAGGGGGGGTGAAAAATATCACATGCTTGATATCAGCAACCGCATGGCGCCCGAGTACATCACCGAGATCTCCAGCGAGGCATCCCCCGGTCAATACGCCAGGTTGGGCCAGACCTGGTCCAAACCCCTGTTTGTGCAGATGCGCATCGGCGGCGCCGAGCGGGATGTACTGATCTTCGGCGGCGGTTACGATCCCGACCAGGACAATAGCAACCAACCAGACGATCAGGGTAATGCGATCTATATCGTCAATGCCGCCACCGGCTCACTCCTGACATCCATCTCCAACAACCAGGCCAGCCATACCATCGACGGGATGGACTATGCCATACCCAGCAACCTCGCCACCGTGGACATCAACGGCAACGGTCTGGAGGATCGCATCTATGCGGCCGATGTGGGTGGGAGAATCATCCGTGTGGATTTCCCCGATGGGGAGAATGAGGGCAACGCCATCGCAGGCGGAATTGTGGCCGATATCAATCAGGGCGCCAATGCCCACAGGAAGTTCTTCAATACCCCCCAGATTGGCTACTATGCCAGAGGTGCCCGGCAGTTCCTGGTACTGATGATCGGCACCGGGGACCACGCCAATCCCCTGGATGCGAATTACCAGGACCGCTTCTATATGATCCGGGACAACAACATCTGGGGCCGTGCAATCACCGACCAGACAGCCACCGACAGTGATTTCATCAATGCCACAACCACAGTCCTGAACAACGGTGAAGTGCTTAGCGACCAATATAGGGGCTGGTACATCGATCTCCCGGCGGGAGAGAAGTCATTCTCCCGGGCGATTCTCTACGACTACGCCATCTTCTTCACCACCTATCGCGCCAACATAGAAACCCCTGACGACCCCTGCCTGGCCTCTTCCAACCCAGGTACGGCAAGCATCTATGGGCTCGACCTGATCAGTGCCAACGCCGCCATCAGCTGGAGTGGCGACACTGAGGCCCCGCTCACCATCAGCGACCGGTCGACGGATTTGCAGTTGCAGGGCATCCCGCCCTCCCCCATGCTGATATTTCCCGGGGGCGAGGACAGTAATGGCAATACAACCCTGGGCAAAAAGATATTCCTCTTCGCCGATCTGGAGAAAAAGCACGAATGGGGTGACCGCTTCCTGCCCATCTACTGGGAAGAGGTGATTCCAGAGTAGTGGCTTGTCGGTTTAAAGGCAGGTGCAGTTAAGCCGATAGTCTCTGCCCCTGGCAAAGACACCATCCGTCAGAACATGCTATTCTGCGACGTTCGATCCTGCGGATTCGGCATCGACTGACCGAGCCAGTCTTCAATATTCAAAAGGTTGTTTTCATGACAGAGTGCCTGATAGTGGGTGGCGGCATCATCGGCATGCTCACTGCCAATGAACTGCACAGCGCAGGCGTGGCCGTCACCCTGATCGAAAAGGGCAATCCGGGCCGGGAATCCTCCTGGGCCGGCGGCGGCATCATCTCACCCCTCTATCCCTGGCGCTATGCCGACGCCGTCTCCAGACTGGCACAGTGGAGTCAGGCCCACTACCCCGCCCTGGCCCGGATGTTGATCGATGCCGGCGGCCCAGATCCCGAATATCTCGATAGCGGACTGCTGATCCTCGAGCCCGGGGACAATGACGAAGCGGTGAAGTGGTCCGAGCGTTTCCACCAACCGCTTCTTCTCATGGACCAGTCGGGTATAGATCAGTGCCAGCCCGGCCTGCAGACAGATGCCAAAGAGGCGCTATGGCTGCCCGACGTGTCGCAAATCCGCAACCCCCGACTCACCAAGTCCCTCTATCATGCCATCCGCAACAAGATCGAGATTCGGGAGCATACCGAGGCCACACAACTGCTGATCGAGCAGGGCCGGGTGCGCGGAGTCAACACCCCCAGCGGTGAGATCCAGGCAGACCGGGTCATTATCTGCGCCGGCGCCTGGAGCGGCAGCTTGTTGAACGGCATCCTCGCCCCTCCCAAGATCGAGCCGGTGCTGGGCCAGATGATCATCTTCCGCCATCGCCCCGGAGAGATCAGCCCCATCGTCCTGCACAACGACCGCTACATCATCCCCCGCAAGGATGGCAGGGTACTGGCCGGCAGCACCCTGGAGTACCGGGGCTTCGACAAACACACCACAAATGAGGCGAAACAGGCCCTGCAAGCCTACGCCCATGCCCACTTCCCCCAGCTGGCCGAGGCGAAGATCGAACACCACTGGGCCGGCCTGAGACCCGGATCCCCCAACGGCATCCCCTATATCGGTCCAGTACCGGAAATCAGCGGCCTATTCGTCAACGCAGGCCATTTTCGCAACGGGGTAGTGTTAGGGCCGGCCTCGGCCAGGCTCATGGCGGATCTGCTCCTGGGCCGCGAGCCGATTTTGGATCCCAGTGCCTATGCCATTGATGCAGAAAGATAAATCGGGCCTAAAGAGCACATTCATTCCCGTCATCAATTGCCTAATAGGGTGCGGTTTGCCGCAGCGCAAAAAACTAGACCCGAAAACGCCTCAACCGCTATAATTGCCCGCTTTCGGCCGATGTAGCTCAGTCGGTAGAGCAACT
>JBEVVS010000142.1:0-23262 GCA_040507005.1 Candidatus Thiodiazotropha sp. | reverse complement strand
CCTCATCAAAGGGTACGGTGTCGCTATGCCCGGAGAGCACCAATCCCTCATCACCCTGACCGGCGCTGGCAATCAGATTGAATTTGCCGCTATGGCCGGGTATGGGTAGCACCTCGGTGCTGAATCCCAAGCTACTGAACCAGTCGTGCAGATGTTGGATGACCTCCCGATTGCTCATGTCCCAGGTGGGATTGACGCTGCTTACTGAAGCAGCACTGATCAATCGGCTTAACATCTCTTGTAAAGTCAGTCTATTCATTGCCCCGATTCTGTGGTTCCGGATGGTATCTTGCAACCTGTATCTGGCATCTCATTGTAACTTGCAAAAGTCCGTTTCCTTTGCTTTTGTTATAACAAGGTCATGATAACAGGAGTTACGCTGCCGATAGAGTTACCAGGATTGACCGCTGCCTAATACTGTGGTGAGAAAAATAGCAATGCGCCTCTATATCAGACACCCCACTGATGTGCCGATAGACTTTCAGGTTGGTGGACAGGCCTCCACCAGTCGCGAAACATTGACCAATTTCAGTGAAGGTGGACTCTGTTTTATCTCCGATAGCAAGGTGGAAGCTGGAACCGAGATCCATATCGCGATTCCCATAACACCCCCCCAATTTCATGCCACGGGTATCGTGGTCTGGTGCCATGAGGAGCGGGGCAATTACCTGATCGGAGTTAAGTTCTCAGAGGAAGAGACGGCGTATGCGGTACGTATGGTTGAGCAACTCTGCTATATAGAACACTACAAGCAAAGTGTTAAACAGTCTCAGGGTCGCGAGCTGACAGGAGAAGAGGCAGCCTTGGAGTGGATAGATAAATATGCCGATGAATTTCCCTCATAGTATTGGGGACATGAGCAATGGTTGATGGCCTCATGAGAATGGTCAGCGCCTTGCTCGTGATGCTGTTTTTGCCGTTGCATGCCGGGGACATTATTACCCATAAGCGTATCAGCCCTGATCTGGCCCTGGAGATGGTCAAGCATGCGGTGGAGGCGTGCAGGCAGGATGGGTATCAGGTGACGGCATTGGTGGTGGCCAGTGATGGCGCTGAGGTGGCGCTAATGCGGGATGCCCATGCCAGCAGGTTCACCATCCAGATTGCCCGGGAAAAGGCGAACGCGGTAATCCTGTCTGGCGTGCCCTCCGGTGAGTTTCGCCACAACCGGGGTGATATTCAGCAAGAGATGAACCACGTGCAGGGGATATTGGTATTACAGGGCGGTTTGCCCATCACGGCCGGCGGTTACCAGCTGGGAGCGATCGGAGTGAGCGGCGCGCCGGGTGGAGATAGGGATGAAAAGTGCGCCAAAAGTGCAATTGACAAGATTCAGGATCGTCTTGAATTTGCCGACTAGAGCGCTATTTCATAAACACGGCAGCTGCGATCGCAGCGATACCCAGCAGAAAGAAAATTGCAGCTGAGGGTTTCCACATGGTGTAGTTCAATGTCTGCGCATTTTTATCATGCAGCACGATAGCCAGGATACCGGCGAGCAGAAAGATACCGCCCGCAACATAGGCGATGACCTGCAGGTATTCCACCTTGACCCGGGTTGAACCGGCAACGCCGCCGCCAATGGTTTCGAATTTATTCGCCAGCAGTGGCTCGCTGAGCAGTAGCAGTACGAACAGGTTGCGCGCCCGGTTCTTGATATAGCGAATGGGTCCTAGGTTCACTGGCATAGTCCTCATATTGACTCTTTATAGTGCTAGTCAATGTCTGTTGTCGGCATTTGGCGCGAATTCTTCAATTGGTTCCCGATTTGCCGCCAAAACATAATTCCCAAGGGGCCACTTTGGCGCTGATCAATGTTATGCTCGAAATCGGTTGGGCTGTCATTTTTCAACAACTTAGGTCGTATTAGCAAATATCATAGGAGGCGTGGGGCATGTACAGTTTTAAAGCTGCTGTTGCAGGGAGTATGGAAGATGCGGAAGCGCGGGTTACGGCGGCCCTGAAGGAGGAGGGTTTCGGGGTGCTGACTGAGATCGATGTCCAGGCAACGATGAAGGCGAAACTGGGGATCGATAAGCGCCCCTATAAGATACTAGGTGCTTGCAATCCATCGCTGGCCAATCAGGCCATCGATGTTGAACCGGATATCGGTCTCTTGCTCCCTTGCAATGTTGTGATCCGTGAGGAAGAGGATGGCGGCGTGACGGTTGCTTTCATGGATCCGGTCGCCGTGCTGCAGCTCGTCGAGGGTGAAGAGATTGCACAGATGGCCAGGGCGGTGCGGGAGCGATTGGAACGGGTGCGTGACGGATTATGAATCGGCGCCGGTTCGATGAGTGTTACCGGGGCTTGCCCTTACCCCTTCTTGCCGCTCCCGGCCCATAGCCGAACTCTTTCTTGAAGGCCTTGGCAAAAGCGGCTTCCGATTGGTAGCCGGAACGTTCCGCGACCTGTGATACTGAGTGGCTGCTGTTGTGCAAGAGTTGTTGTGCCTTTTGGGTAGCAACTCGAGGATGCCCCTATTTAATCTCCGCTTAACTCTACACCCCGCCAAAAGGCGACATAGTTCTTGATCTGCTGCGCTGCAGCTGAAGGATTGGGGTAGTACCAGGCGGCATCCATATTTTCACTGCCATCGACAGTGACCGTGTAGTAGTTGGCTGTACCCTTCCAGGGACAGATAGATATGGTATCGCTGCTTTCGAAATATTCACGCTTCAAGGAGGAGGGGGGGAAATAGTGATTGCCCTCCACGATCAAGGTTTCATTGCTCTCGGCGACGACTTTTCCGTTCCAGATTGCTTTCATCGATAAACCACCCCGTTAGATCTATGGACATATGGATTGGCTGTCAGTTTCAGTTTAAATCCATTATCTCCATCAATTCGTTACTGGAAAGCACATGGCAATAGATCATATTGATGATTTCCAGCTCTCTTTGGTGCAGCTCATCCGTTCCCGCGGCACAGCAATCTTCGACCACGATGACATTGAAACTCTCGTCAGCCAGGCTCCTCACTGTGGAGGAGACGCATTGGTCGGTAAAGATGCCGCAGAGTATGATATTTTCGATCCCCATATTGTGCAGTACTAAGCGCAGATTGGTGCCTGTCAGTGCACTGTCGGTTGTCTTGGTAATGACAATCTCGCCCGCTGCTGGCGCTAAATCTGGCACTATCTGCGATTCGTCGCTGTTCTTTGGCAGCAGCAGGTAGTTCCAACCGGGTTTTTTCTGGCTCAATGAGCGATCCCGCCCATCTTCAAGCAGGCACGCAATTCGGGCATGCAGGACGTCCATGCCTTTCTGGCGAAAGCGGTTTTGCAGATCGCGGGTATTGGGTATCACGATATCATGCATACGCTTGCGAAACGGGGCCCAGCGGTCACGTTCATGGGGATCATCTGCTGGTTGCAGGTAGATGTTCTGTATGTCTATGGTCAATAACGCCGTGGATTGATAGGGAAGCACCAGGTCCTCGGGTTCGGGTGCACCGTCATAATAGAAAGAACGATATGCCTTTTTCCAGTTCATCTCTCCTCCAATTATCTACCTATGACAGCCTTTTCATGGTAATCGGGATAGCCATTCTGTTTTTCGATTGTAACGGAATAGCGTATGCTTTGCCGGAACGGTGCATGCCTGTTTAACCAGGCTTGAACGATAGTTTATCAATAGGATGTCGAGTGTAAGTTCATGGATGTCTTCAGCAAATACCCGTCACAAACCAGGCTTAGGCTGACCCAGCTCTATACAAATGTCATCCAGGCATTCTTGGTGCTGCTGTTTGTCGCTGTTGTTTTGTGCGGATGCAACAGTGATGGAGATGGATCTAAGGGTGTGGCGCTTCCCAACGCGTCAATTGACTGGAGCAGGGATATTTTGCAGACCAGTGTGCGTATTGATTTTGAGACCATGACCGGTAGCGCTGATGTGGTTCTGTCAGGTTCGCTCTCGTCCACCGGCGCATCCTTTGAGGTTGGTGATTTGCTGATTACCAATGTCACATCCAATGCGGCTGAACTCGATTTTATATCTGAGCTCGGGCGTCTTGATGTGGGTGTTCCCGCCTCTGCCGAGGAGCAAACATTGAGCATTGATTACAGTTTCAGCATCCAAGCTGAACTTAATGGCATCCTTGACAGTGGCGTGACTTTTACCTGGCCATATTACTGCGGCAATATTTTCCCCTGTAAATCAATGCCTGCCGAGGGCAGCAGCTATGAACTTATGTTGAGCGGGATTTCTGATGAGATGCTCAGCATATATCCAGAATCGATTCCAACGGATGCTCCAGCCTATATGCTGGCCTGGGCTGTTGGTGATTATGAGTATAGTCTGCTCGGTGTCACATCCTATGGAACCGAGGTGGGAGTCTACTACCTGCCGGACCAGGAAGAGAGTGCCTTAGCCGGGACGCAATATCTAACAGATGTCTTTGACTGGTATGAGCAGACATATGGCGAGTATGGTTTTGGCGGCAAGGTGGCCAGTGTGTCCGTGGATTGGTTTGCCGGTGGTTACGGGGGCATGGAACACCACCCTTTCTGGCACATAGAGGATGACTCCTTATCTGATCCGGTGGTACATGCCCATGAAGCGGTGCATGGTTGGTTTGGCAACGGTGTGCGTATTGCCTGCTGGGAGGATTTCGTCCTCTCTGAAGGGGTTGCCTCCTATCTGACGGCGCGGGCAATGAGTGAGGTCGCGGGAGCGGATTTTGGCAGCCAGGTTTGGTCGGAATATGAAAATAGACTGGATCGATTGCAAAGCAGCGATGCGAATAAGATCGCCTGGCCGGAGGGATGTAATGAAATTGACATATTGGAGGGTGGGCTTTTTGGTATTGCCCCCTACATGAAGGGGGCATTCTTCTTCCGGCACCTGGAACATGTACTGGGTGTGCAATCGTTGGATCGGATACTTGCTGACTTTTATGCAGCAAACAGAGGTGAGGCAGCCACAATGCAGGATCTTCTGGATTTGATAGCCGAGAGCAGTGAGTATGATCCCTCTGCGTGTGCAGCGGCATGGCTGCGTAATGAGACGCTCCCCGATGCTGGGTATTGTGCCTACCAGTGATTGGGGTTAAGCAATAACAATCCGCTGAAGTGCGGGATAAGCTCAATCATTCAAGGTTTCAAACTCGATACTGTCCCTACCGCTATTCTTTACCTTATAGAGCTGTCGATCAGCGCTGCGAATGAGATCGTCACGATTGCTCTCCATCTCGGGATATATATTTGATAAGCCGACAGAAACAGTGACGTTCGGACCAGTGGGGGCGCTGGGATTTGGGATCTCGAGTTTACGGATGCTATCCATTAATTTGAGAATCAGCACCAGAGAGTCGTCCAAACTGCTGTTGCTGTAGACAAGCACGAACTCATCCCCGCCATAACGGGCGCATATATCGTTCGGTCGCTTGGTGAACGAGCGCAGTAGATCACTGATGGCCTTGAGGCACTCATCGCCGGCACTATGGCCTGAATTATCATTCAAGCACTTGAAATGGTCGATATCGATAATAGCCAGGCTGATGGGTGTCTGCTCACGGGTGCAGCGGCGCCATTCCTTGATGAACCATTCATCGAAATATCTCCGGTTTGCCATTCCGGTCAGGCTGTCGAGCCGCGAGAGCTGCAAAACCTGCTCTTCAGCCAGCTTTCTCTCTGTGGTAATACTGTGAGAAATGACGATATATCTCTCGCTGTTGAGATCGAACGGAGTCACCCGCATCAGAAACCAGCGCTTTTCCTGAGGACTGTGACAGGGATATTCGTAATAAAACCGATCCTTCGTTCTGTTGATCACAGCCGATATGCCTTCCTCCGCTTCACCGCCCAGGCTATCGCCTCTATCCGCAGCGAGTGTGCAGGTATGCAGGTAGTTTGTGCCGATCCACTCTTTCGAGGGGGGGACGTTGTTTTCAATGCCAAATTGAATCCAGCTCTGGTTGACATAGTGAATCCTGCCCTCAAGATCGATCACGGCAATATGGTCGGTGAGCGTATCGAGAACGGATGTGAGAAAGTCAGCGGAGATGGACATGGTGCTCTTTACCTGGTTATTCTGGTTGTTAGCCTCAGATAATGATGCACAGAAGCAGTGCATCTATGCCAGAGTGGATCAGATTGAAATTCCCATACAGAGCAATTTCATGATTAGGTGAAACATGCTGCTAGTGCGACCAATCTGATCATTCTCCCAATTATTGTGCAGCAATACCAAGGGTGTATAGGGCCTAAACAGTCAATCTAATCTGCTAAATTATAGGATTATGGCAAATTCCATGAGAGCCGTCGGAAACACCGTGTATGAGCTGGATGCTGGCAATAGAATCCATCGTATACAAGGGGAATGGGCGGAGCTGTGTATGGGAGAGGTGCTTGGAACCAGGCTTGAATCCCATATCCAAGATGATACGACGCGTATGCTGATTAAGACTGTTGTAGCGGGTGTAAGGCAGACAAAAAACAAAAAATCAATCAGTTACCGTTGTGACTCCCCGGAATTAAAGCGTTTCATGGTGATGTTGATTGAACCGATGATGGGGGATGGGGTTCGATTGTCTCACTCCTTTCTGAGATCGGAGCCGTTGGACCCTCCGGTCTATATCCGGCCCGCATCGGGGCATGCTGAGATGGTCAATGCTCGCTGCAGCATCTGTAATCGTATTGAGGTGGAGCGATCATGGCTTGAACCGGATGATGCCTGCCTCACCGCCGGGTGTGGAAGTTTTAATGTTAGCTACACGGTTTGCCCTGTTTGCTTGAATACAGTGTGAGTCGGGGGGTATCTAATTCACTCTGGTTATTGAAGATTTATTGCCATTGATCAAAATCATTACTATTGTGGTTGGTATACTGCCGGTTGGAGATTGATTATGGGTGAGTCTTGGTATGAATGATGAAGTCGGGTCCGAGTCGGTACTTTCAGAGGAAAATGACGAACAGGCTAAACCTACCCATATAGTAGGAATTGGCGCTTCAGCAGGGGGATTGGAGGCCATCGAGGCCTTTTTCAAGACCATGCCACCGGACAGCGGTGTGGCATTTGTGGTGATTCAACATCTCTCTCCCGACCATAAAAGCCTGATGGCGGAACTGCTTTCAAAACGGACCCACATGCCGGTACGAAGGGCTGAGGATGGTATGCGGGTTGAGATGAACTCAGTCTATCTGATCCCCCCCAATAAGAATCTCAGGTTGTTTCACGGCCGTATCATTCTTTCCGAGCAGGACAGGGATGCACGGGGTATCAACCTGCCCATCGACATCTTTTTCCGTTCCCTGGCCGAAGATCAGGGGGCCAAGGCGATAGCCATCGTACTCTCGGGTACGGGAAGTGATGGCACCAGTGGCATTCGTGCCATCAAGGAAGAGCTTGGCATGGCTATGGTGCAGGTGGAGGAGACGGCCGCCTTTGACGGTATGCCACGCAGTGCTATCGCGACGGGATTGGTGGACTATATATTGCCACCGGAAGAGATGCCCGCACAGCTGCTCTCTTATCTGAAGCACCCCTTTGCCACCAAGGATGAATATACCAGCAGCGTGCTGACCGATGAGGATGGCGTGACGCGTATCTTCGCGTTGCTGCGGGAAGGCAATAAGATCGACTTCACCTACTATAAACCCACAACCATTATTCGCCGTATCGAGCGTCGCATGGCGGTCAACCAGATCCATGAACTCAACGACTACGTGCGATTTCTCGAGAGTTATCCTGTCGAGCTCAATAGCCTGCATAAAGATCTGTTGATTGGCGTCACAAGCTTTTTTCGTGATCCAGAGGCCTTCGATGCCATCCTGTCAAAGTATCTTCCGAAGCTGATGCAAGACGCCAAGGACGACAAGATGCGGCTCTGGGTGACAGGTTGTTCGACCGGTGAAGAGGCCTATAGTCTGGCTATCCTCTGTTGCGAGGTGATGGAGAGGGAGGATCTGCATACCGATGTGAAGATATTCGCCACAGATGTGGATCGGGAGGCCATCGTAACCGCCAGCGCGGGTGTATTCGCTGAGAGCGCGGTGGCGGATATCGAGACTAGCCTACTGACCAAGTATTTCTATCGAAAAGATGATGGTTTCTATATCAGTCGACAGGTCAGGGAGATGGTTGTATTTGCCCAGCACAATCTGGTCAAGGATCCACCCTTTACCAATATCGATCTGGTAAGTTGCCGTAACCTGCTCATCTATCTGCAGCCGGTTCTACAGAAACGGGTGTTGGATCTATTCAATTTCGCGCTCAATCCCAGGGGTATTCTGTTCCTCGGCAGCAGTGAAACTACGGGAGAAATGGCCGAGTATTTCGATCCCCTGGATCACAAGTGGCGTATCTACCAATCCAAGGGACGCCGACGGCAAACGGAGTTGTCGGAGCCCGCCCTCAGTTTCGATGCCAAACGTTGGCACAGTGCCAATCGCATGGTCGGTCGGGGTGTAACCACACGGATCCACGAAGAGGAGCGGCTGCTTGAACGCCTGGTGGAGGGTGTTGCCGGTGACTATCTGCCTTTCTGTATGGTGGTGAGTGAGACTCTGGAGCTGATGCATGTGGCGGGAGATGCGAAGGAGTATCTGCATTTTTCCACAGGTAAGGTTATCAATGATGTATCCAAGCTGGCCATCAAGGATTTGGCTATACCCTTGACCACGGGTCTACAGAAGGTCTTCAAAAGCAAGGAGGAGCTGATCTATTCGAATATACACTTGAACAATAATGGTCTGCATAAGATCGTCAACATGCGCCTCAAGCCTTTGCCTACAAAAAAGCAACAGGTGATGCTGATTGCGATCTTCATCGAAGAGGTTCGTTCGTCTCCCGGTCCGGATACCTCTGCGCCAGAGACCTATAACGTTGGTAAAGAAGCGCAACAACGTATAATCGATCTGGAAAATGAACTTCAATTTACCCGGGAAAATCTGCAGGCGACGGTTGAAGAACTGGAGACATCAAACGAGGAGCTGCAGGCGACCAATGAGGAGTTGCTTGCCAGTAATGAGGAGTTGCAAAGTACCAACGAGGAGCTGCAATCGGTCAATGAAGAGCTGTACACGGTTAACTCGGAATATCAGGGTAAGATCACTGAATTGACTGAGGTCAATAACGACCTGGACAACCTGCTTTGCAATACCAGGGTTGCAACCCTGTTCCTCGATGAAAACCTGGATATCCGCAGATTCACCCCTGAGATATCGAATCTCTTTCAGATCCTGGACCAGGATATCGGCCGTCCCCTGAGTCATCTCTCACATAAGTTGAAAGGCGTTGACGTGATTGAGATGGCAAAGAGTGTTCAGGAGAGTGGGACAGTTCTGGAGCGGGGGAATATCACAACCGGTGATGGTGAGGAGATTCTGTTGCGGGTGTTTCCCTACCAGATTGCGCCCGATACCTTTTCTGGTGTGGTTTTTACCTTCATCAATACCAGCAGTTTGAGAAAGGTGCGCAACGACCTGGTTGAGCGAACCATGCGTATGGAGACATTACTGAGTGTCACCGATGCTTATGTACTGATTAATGAAAAGGGGCTTATTCAAGAGGTGAATGATGCGCTAATCGAGTTGGTCGGTTACGAGGAGGACGCTCTATTGGGTAAAAATGTTTCCATGCTGATGCCGAACGAGGTGGCCGGTGAGCATGATAAATATATCGATGACTATCTTAAAGGCGGTAAATCTGAAATCGTGGGTACTAGCAGAGAAATAACGGTGAGGCGCAAGGATGGAAGCTTGATTAGTCAAATACTCTCGGTCGCGGAAATGATCATCGGTCGGCGCCATTGGTTTGTAGGACTATTGAAGTCATCTAATTAGTTGAGTGATTTTTTTGTGAGTGAAGAGGATAAAGATAAATCCGGCGTAGTCCATAATCAGTTCATGCGCGATCGGGCGGAAGATATCGCGCGCAGCCAGCGGAGAACGCAGTTTGAACGCAAGTTGGCCGACAGGGATAAGTTGTTACAGGAACTGCATGTACATCAGATAGAGCTGGAACTGCAGAATGAAGAGTTACGCCAGGCCCAAGCGAGGCTGGAGTATACCCATCAGCAATATCTTGATCTCTATAACGAGGCCCCCATCGGCTACGCCAGTCTGGATGATAAGGGTATCATCATTCGCGCCAACCAAATGCTCGCCAACATGTTGGGTGTCGAGAAATACACATTGACTGGGCGGGCAATTGTGGAATACATGCTGCCGCATGATCAAGGCATATTCAGAAGCCGATTCAACGCCTTTGCAAAACAACCAGAAGAGAAGCACATCGATATAGCCTTTAACCAGCTGGACGAGAGTAACCCCGCAGAAAATTTTGTTGGCAGAATTCGCGGCCGCCGCATCGAACAGAATAACGAGACAGCAAAAAACGCAAAATGGTCGGAGACATTGTTGGTGGTGATAAGTGATGTAACCGAGCTGAAAAAGTCGGAGGAGAGGATCCATTATCAGGCACATCATGATGCCCTTACCGGTGTGCCTAATCGTGCAACACTCTATGATCAGCTTGAGAACTCTCTGCACCTTGCCAGGCGACAAAATAGCTATGGTGCGCTGCTTTTTATGGATCTCGATCGATTCAAGAATGTCAATGATTCACTGGGCCATCACGCCGGTGACCAATTGCTCATGGAATTTACCCAGCGACTGCGTACCCATATCCGACGTGAGGATATGTTGGCCAGGATGGGAGGGGATGAGTTCGTGGTCTTGCTGGCAGAGCAGCATTCAGATAAGAATGTCATGGCCGTAAAGGCGCAACGCTTTGCTGAACATATCAATGAGTCCCTGTCTGAGCCGATTGTCGTGCTGGAACATATGTTTCAGGTAACTGTGAGTATGGGAATAAGCATATTTCCGTTCGCTCAGAGTGATACCATGAATGATGTCGTTCGTCAGTCAGATACGGCAATGTATCAGGCAAAAAATGATGGCCGCGGACTGGTGCGGTTTTTTCATGTGAGTATGCAGGATACGGCTCGTCATCGTATGACTGTGGAAGCGGAATTGCGCCTGGCCTTGATTGACGGGCAATTTGAACTCCACTACCAACCACAGGTTACAGCTAACGGGGAATTGCATGCCCTGGAGGCGCTGCTTAGATGGCAACATCCCTATCGAGGTCTTGTGGCCCCCGATAAATTTATCGCGGTAGCTGAAGATACAGGTATGATCGTACCGCTGGGTGAGTGGGTGATTGAGCATACAGTCAAACAAATAGCTGAGTGGCAGCAATCTGAAAATATCAATAAGGATATCCGATTTTCGATCAATGTCAGTACCAAGCAGCTGGAGTCGGCATCATTCTGTGAGCGTGTGGAAGAGATACTTGGACGCTACGACGTGAGTCCGCAATGCCTGGTGTTTGAGATAACTGAATCACTGCTGCTGCAAAATGGGGACGAGGCAGATGGTGTACTTGCACACCTGTCTGATATGGGACTGACCTTTTCGGTGGATGACTTTGGTACGGGTTACTCCTCACTGGCAACCATCCAGAACGCGCCAATAGGACAGCTAAAAATCGACAGGCAGTTTATCACGGACCTGCATATGCCTGATGAAGAGATTGATGAAGTAGAGCAGGATAAACAGTCGGCACTCGTGAATGCCATTCTTTCCCTTGGCAAGGCATTGGGATTAGAGGTGGTCGCCGAAGGTGTAGAGACCGACGAGCAAAGCCTTGTGTTGCAACAGCTGGGTTGTCAATACATGCAGGGCTACTTGTATTCAAAGGCCTTGCCGGCAGATGAAATCCCGAACCTGCTGAGCCAGAGGGTGAAAAAACAGTCCTAGTAGAGTATATCGGGATGGCTTTGCTATTGTTGCAGAGCGTTTCAGCTCGTCCAGCGGTTGGTATGTTCTCAGTGGCGCCATAGCAAGCCCGGCAACAAGGTACTTTGTCCTTAGATGATCATGGCTCTATGTAGAAGCTGCTGGCGGGCATGGGATCGAAGGCGTAGTGGTGATATAAATCACTCTCCGCTTCAGACCAGCCACCATAGTCGATGGTTTCCCCGCTTGGAAAATAGTCCGCGAAATCGGATATGAGAAAACGCAACACGGCATGATCGTAACCTGGACCACCTTCGCCCAGTTCACCATCAGAGTGACCCACATGATGATGAATATCACCGTCTGGAAATCCGTAGTTTGTATACACATAGGGCGGGTTGCCGTAGTCGAGTGAGAAGGCGAAAAAGATATCGATACCGTCGATACCTTCACCACCAGCCCCTGTACTGAGATCGCCGTCTGAATTGAAATTGACACTGATGCTCTGGCCGATGACTGTTTGCGCTTCGATTTCACCGGAGGCGGATATCGGATCTTCAGCAGTTGGTATGACACCGGCAAAATCAAATCGGATATAGAGGTAGCCCTCATCTATACCCATCGAAAGTCCAATAACATCTATGGGTGGGTAGTTGACGGGTGCGATATACGGGGGTGCGCCACCGGGTGCAATCTCTGCATCATTGGAGGAGTCAATGCTCACTACGCTATAAACCGCATTGATATCGTCCGGCCAAGGGTCGGTAAAGATAACTGAGTTGATGTAGGAGCCAGAGTCAGAACCGCTGCCGCTCCCACCGCTGCCACCACCACAGCCATTGATCAATAACGAGAAGAAGAGAAGTCCTAAAATTCCACAAGCAGTGCGCATGACCCATCTCAGAAAGTTGCCGTTGAACACTTCCTGTTTATTGTTTTCGGCAATCGATCAAATTGCTTGAGTGGAGGGGGAATTGGGTTTCTACAGAATTGGCAATAATTGTGAGGTAAAATAATCTAATAATGAGCTGTTATGCATGGAGCATGGATGTGCACAGTATTTAACATGCCACTTTTATGTTCTAAACAATTCAGTGATTTATCAAACTGCTTTTCGCTAGGCTGTCTGAGGTATTTGCTGGGATTTTCAGTCTCTTAATTCAAATCCTAGGCGCTGACATTTGAATCAGAGGAAACAGAGAAAAGGTAAATTATGAGGCGTATTTCATACTTCGTTCTTAGAATATCGGTTATCTGTTTGCTCCAGGTGAGAGTTGGAGTTGCCGATGAGCAGGGGCTTTTATGGCAAATTAAAGGGAGCGATGTTGATGCTTGTCTGTTTGGCACCATCCACAGTGAGGATCCCCGCGTCACGCAACTGCCAGAAGCTGTAAAAACCTGTTTTGATCAGGCGGACATCCTGATGCTGGAGATGTCTCTCGATCAACTGACCTCCGCCAGAGTGGCAAGCATGATGCTGCAAGAACCGGGTGACACCCTCACTCAGCAGGTGGGCAAATCTATGGCAAAGGAGGCTGTGGAGGCAATGCAGTCATTGGGTGTCCCACCCCAGGTGACAGACTTTTTACAGCCATGGGCGGTGGTCATGACCTTGAGTGCACCACCACAGGTGAGTGGCCAGTTTCTTGACAAACAGCTCTACAACAAGGCTGTTGCAAGCGCAAAGGAGTTTCAGCCATTGGAGAGCCCAGAGGAGCAGATATCTGTTTTCACCTCACTCACACTTAAGGAGCAAAAATCGTTGTTGCATAGTGTGCTTGATGAGTATCAAAGTTACCCGGCAATGTATGAACAGCTGACCCAGGCATATTTGGCAAGGGATCTCGAAAAGTTGGCTGAGATCAGTTTCTCCAACCCTATGAGCGACGATCCTGCCTTACAGGAAAAGGTCATGCATCAGATGCTGACCCGGAGAAACCATCGCATGGTCGAACGCATGCAACCATTTTTTAAAAAGGGTAAGGCGTTTATCGCTGTTGGAACCCTGCATCTGGTTGGTAAAGAGGGGTTGATTTCATTGTTGCGCCAGCGGGGCTATACAGTGAATCGAATATACTGAAAGAGAGCCAGGAAACCGCAGGCTATCGGTTTGGTCTCAGACCTGAGGCCGAACCCGATAACTCGTCGACAAAATCGAAGTAAAGGTAATTTTACCCTGAAACATTTCTTTGGCCAGGTGTAGAGTTATCGCTTGGGTGTTGTACGCATTTAAACAGGATTGTCATGGGTTGCATTTTAAATGGAATTAATACTGAGGAGATTTCAAAATGACCGCGAAAAAACGAATGACTTGTTTCCGTGTTGTATTGGCGGTTCTGACAATTATCGCTGGAGAGACTGCTCTTGCAGCCTGTAACGCAACTATAAATGGGCGTCCAATGAGTCAGCAGGAGTGTGCCCTCAGTATTCAGGTATACGGACAAGTCATCCCAGGGGATTATTTGATGGATGGCTATGGCAACTGGGTGAATGCCAATAATCCCATGCATCGAGGAAATACCTACAGGGATGCGCAGTCGCAGGGCTCTCGTGGCGGTTCCTGGGGTGGTGGTTCCTATGTCAGCCCCAGAGGTGTCTATGACGCTAGTGGTGGTTGCGAGGGTGGAGGCTGCGTCAACATAATCGATTAAGAAGCCTGTTCCTCATCATCGGCCAGGTAAAACTCAGGCCACTCCCGCTCAACAACCGGACCGTCGCTTGCTAGGGCAAAACAGGTATCGAGAATAACCGGTTTTTCCTGATTCTCCTCATGTGGTTTACCCGGATCTTTTAGGCTGTTCAATGTCTGGAAAGCGGTGGTTGCCATCTGTGCAAGCATCTCTGAGATATGGGTGCAGCCTTTGGTGCCCCCTAGTATGGATTTCACACGCCTATTCCAGCCGGGGCCTATCTGCTGTCCAACAAGATTGGGAAATGTACGGGTCCCTCCCTGGCAGTGATCATAGGGCGCCCAATCGGTGACAGCTTCCGCAGCGATGATTTTGAACTCCATATCCAGGGTCAGACGAATCCACATCTCGTGCAGCGACTCTCCTGCCCGTATCTGGCCGCCGCGATCGGTATTCGGGATGTCGAAAGGTTTGGTATCCACCAGGTGGCCTTCGATATCAAGCAGGTTATCGTCCCTGAGATAGCCTTGCAGTGTCAGCTTACGAGTATGCAGGGGTTTGCGTGTAACAGCGGGGGATAGGGGCATAACGGACAGATCCAGCAAAAAGCGATGATTATACGAGATCGATGTAGTGCTATAAACCCTGATTGAATTGCAGTTTAGGGTGGGGTTAGGGCGTAAAGCCTTTGCTTACGGACGCTCAACCGGTTAATTTATGGTTTTTTCTTTAACCAGAGAGCCTTGCCCAAAGATGTTGCTCAATTACATAGAACCTGTTTTCCGTCCCCCCAGCGAGGCACAGTCACTGATCTTGCAGGTCAGTAACGGCTGTTCCTGGAATAGATGCACCTTCTGCGAAATGTACACAGAGCCACAGAAGAGGTTTAAACCAAAGCCTATTGCTGAGATCCGTAACGAGTTGCAGCAGTTCGTCAGCATGGATATCCCCGTGCGCCGCGTGTTTCTCGCCGATGGTGATGCGATGACACTCTCCTATCGGCGACTGCATGAGATTATGCAGGCTATCAATGAATATCTTCCTCAGATTCAGCGGGTTTCGGCTTACTGCTTGCCGCGCAATATCAAAAACAAGTCCGTTGATGAGTTGCAGAGATTGCGCCAGATGGGATTGGAGCTGGTCTATATTGGCTGTGAAACCGGTGACGATCTGGTACTGGAGCGGGTCAACAAGGGTGAGACCTGGCAAACCTCTCTGGACGCCCTGTTGAAGCTCCAGCAGGCAGGTATCAAGCGTTCGGTAATGATTCTTAACGGCCTTGGCGGGGTTCGCTACAGCGAACAACATGCGCTTAATTCGGCAACTTTGATGAATGAATCTCAGCCGGAATATCTCGCTACCCTGGTTGTCAGCTTCCCAAAGGGGCAGCAACGTCTGGAGCAAGGTTATAACGGTGAGTTTGAAGCATTGAATCTTCGTCAGCTACTCACTGAAATGGAGATGATGTTGTCTACACTCGAACTCGAAAAGACAATATTTCGCAGCGATCACGCATCCAATTACCTGGTCCTCAAAGGTGTTTTGAACAAGGATAAAGCAAGGCTGCTGAAGCAGGTCCAGGCTGCACTCGTACACCCCGAGTCGACGGCTTTCCGTGCTGAATGGCAGAGAGGTTTGTAGCAGCAACCTATACTTGTAGCGACTAGTCAGGAGAGTTGTAAACAGGGAAGTGTGACTATGAAGAGTAAGCTTTCGGCTGGAGCGATGAGCAAATTGATCAAGATTGGAAGCAGTTGTTTAGAAAAATATGAAAGCGTTTGAGTATTGCCCTAAGTGCGGGCATGACGGATTGACATGGAGCGAAGACAAGCGATGGAACTGCCACCACTGTGGTCTTATTTATTACCATAACACAGCGGCGGCCGTTGCTGGGGTGTTGCTGAATCAGGATAAAGTCCTGATGACGGTGAGAAAGCATGGCCCGGGTCAGGGTATGTTGGATCTGCCCGGCGGTTTTGTCGATCAACAAGAAACCCTGGAACAGGCATTGTCCAGGGAAGTAAGGGAAGAGCTGAATATTGTCGTTGCCGCGAACGACTGGCGCTACCTGTTCTCATTTGCCAATCGATATCCCTATGCCGGTATTCCATATCACACTGTGGATGCATTCTTTCTCAAACAACTGAAGGTCAAACCGGATTTGCTTTGCAGTGATGATGTGGCAGATGCGAAATGGATCAAATTTACGGAAGTAGCAATTGATAGAATAGCTTTTGACTCAGTACGCAATGCTGTAACAAGACTACAGAAAAACAAACAACAATCCGGTTTATGAATGTAGTCCGATCAATTGTGCCGAATTAACTATTTTACATGGAGAGATATCATGAAGAGTCCTATTTTCAAAACCTTGGTGCCTCTACTGACTTTTCTTATGATCTCATCTGTGAGTTTTGCCAATTCATGGACTTGCCAATATGGGGAACTGACAAGGAACGTGGTTATCTTCTATCCAAATGAACCCGCCACACTACCCTGCAAAATCTACTATACGAAGCCCAAAGAAAATACTATGCCACGTACACTATGGAAGGCGGTAAATGACGATACTTTTTGTGATCGAAAAGCTGTCGAGTTCATTAACAGTTTAGAATCAAAGGGCTGGCAGTGTAATGAGGACAACGATTGATGAACCAATTCGCTCGAATAGCAATGTCCGGCAACATATTCAACGAGGATGCTGAGATCGCCTGCAGAAAGGTGTCATAGAACATTTAATTTAATCCGTCTTTCCTGCTGACTGGTACCCTGGACAGAAAGCCTACTACACTCTTTGAGTTCAGTAATCAGCTGAACCCAGCTTGGTCTGTCTCCGGGTGATTGGGATGAGTCGTCGATACTGGCACAAGGGTGTTGATTGGCATCTGCAACTCAAAACGAAGTCGTGTGAGGAGGCCAGGCCCCAAACCCTCAATCCCGGCCGGTTGCCAGCCTTGCGACAATCCCATGTAACGCCACTTCCGCATTCTCAAAGGCATCCGAAAGTTCATCGATCGTCGCATGGCCTTCCTTAGCGCTATCCAGGCCCTTGGCTATCTCTGACATTAATTCAGCAATCACATTCAGTGCGTCGTCCCCGCCTGTGGTATATGCTTGAGTGACAGAGTCTGTTATTTGATCGTTGACAGAAGTTGGAAGTGCCATTTCAGTAACCTCGTTTGTCAAAATGTAGCTCTAGGGTTATCGGGATATATGCCAGATTAGTGCAGCTTATTTTATTTAAAAAAAGGAAAAACCGGGCGATGTTTTAGCTGCTGCAACATCGCCCGCCTGCAGTGGCAGGAAGTGAGGAGAAGTGTTGAAAACTCTACTAAGTATGCCGCAGCGTCTGCCTCGCCAAACGCCCCGTCTGTAAAGTTAAATTTTCTTTCCATTGGTCCAACGTCCTTGTAATCAACTGTGTACGTCCACAAACCGGACACTCATACAACGACTGTTCCGTGCGTCCTTCTTTCTGTGTATCAACTTCAATCATCAATGAAGAACAATGTGAACAATGCATTTTTTACTCTCCGAGCAAATCGTAAAAAATCCTTCCCGTTTAGCCACCTCCCTTATGGTGGCGTGTTTCAATCGGCTAGCCAATCAATCCCATTTCAACGCGCCACCTGTTTGATACTCGGTGACCCGTGTTTCGAAGAAGTTCTTCTCTTTGCGCAGGTTTGCCTGTTCATCCAGCCAGGGCAGGGTTGCCTCGGCACCGGGGAAAGGCTCGTCCATGCCCAGCTGCCGTGCCCTGCGATTGGCGGTGAAACGGAACTGACCGATGTGATCCTCTTTGGAGTAACCCAGGATTGGATCGCGCATGATATAACTCGCGTAGCCGATCTCGGCGGCTTCGGATTCATCCCACATGTCGCGTACTGCCTGTTTATCCAGGGTGATGTTCTCTTCCTGGATGATCTGCTTGACCACGCGGATACCGAAGGAGGCATGCAGTACTTCATCACGCATGATGTATTGCAGTTGTTCCGCAGTGCCCTTCATCAGGCCCCGGCGCTGCAGGGCGAAGATGGGACTGAAACCATTGTAGAACCAGCAGCCTTCGAAGATGGCGCCGAAGAAGATGTAGGCCATGACGAAGTTGTGCAGTTCGTCAGGGTCCCGCAGGTTGATATCGGCACGCAGAATGGAGGAGAGGCGGCGGTTGGTGATCTGGATCTTTTTGTTTATCTCCGGCACCACCCGGTAGCGGTTGTAGATCTCCCCCTGGTCGAGGCCGATGGTCTCGATGCAGTGCTGGTAGGTCCAGGTGTGCAGGGACTCTTCGTAGACCTGGCGCGCCTGGTAGATCTGCAGCTCGGGGGCGGACATCTTCTCCATCACCGCCAGGCCGATGTTGCGCATCGCCAGGATGTCGGAGGTGGTGAGGTAGGAGAGCACATTCTCGTAGACGTGACGCTCCTCCAGGGTCAGCTTGTACTGATAGTCGTGGACATCCTGGGCCATGTTGATATCCAGGGGGGTCCAGTGATTCTTGTTGGCGTTGAGGAAGTACTCCCAGGCCCAGGGGTACTTGAAGGGGGCCAGCTGATTGATGTCGGTCATGCCGTTGATGACCCGCTTGTCTTCCGGGTTGACCGGCTCCATGGACTCCATGGCCTCGGTCTGTTGTTCCACCTCCAAGGCGCGAGCCGCCTCTTCCACCACATGGGGATGGGCTGGCTTGGCTTCGGTGGGTGCCGGCGTCGGGGTGACTTCCTGGAGTGCCGGTTTAGCGAGTGGATCGTCCCAGTTCAGCATCTTTTATTCCTCTTTAGTCTTTATCGCTTGGGTAGTGGCTTCTCGTTGATCGCTCATTGGCAAGCTTCGCAATCCGGATCGAGGATCGAGCAGGCCTGGGGGGCTTCGCTGCCACCGGCGCCGATCATGTCGACACCGCCGCTGTTGCCTCCCTGCTGGACCGAGGTCTTCTCCGCGCCGGTGGCGCCGATGGAGCGCAGGTAGTAGGTGGTCTTGAGGCCACGCACCCAGGCCAGCTTGTAGAGGTTGTCCAGCTTCTTGCCCGAGGGCTCGGCCATGTAGAGGTTGAGGGACTGGCCCTGGTCGATCCACTTCTGACGCCGGGCGCCGGCCTCCACCAGCCAACGGGCGTCGATCTCGAAGGCGGTGGCGTAGATCGCCTTGATCTCGTCAGGGATGCGATCGATGGGCTGCAGAGAGCCGTCGTAGTATTTCAGATCGTTGATCATCACCTCGTCCCAAAGCCCCAGCTTCTTCAGGTCGTGGACCATGTAGGGATTGACCACGGTGAATTCGCCGGAGAGGTTCGATTTGACGAACAGGTTCTGATAGGTGGGTTCGATGGACTGGCTGACACCGCAGATGTTGGAGATGGTGGCGGTGGGCGCAATCGCCATGGTGTTTGAGTTGCGCATGCCCTGGATGCTGATCTTCTCGCGCAGGGCGTCCCAGTCCAGGGTTTGGCTCTCGTCCACCTGCAGGTAGTCGCCCCGCTCCGCCTTCAGCAGCTTCAGCGAGTCGATGGGCAGAACCCCCTGGCTCCACAGGGAACCCTCATAGGTGGAGTAGCGCCCGCGCTCCGCTGCCAGATCCGAGGATGCCTGGATGGCGAAGTAGCTCACCGCCTCCATGGAGCGGTCGGCAAAGTCCAGTGCCTCTTCGGAGGTGTAGGCGAGGCGCTGTTTATATAAGGCATCCTGGAAACCCATGATACCCAGGCCCACGGGACGGTGACGCAGGTTGGAGTTGCGCGCCTGGGGCACGCTGTAGTAGTTGTAGTCGATGACGTTGTCGAGCATGCGCATGGCGGTGCTCACGGTCTTTTCCAGCTTCGCCATGTCGAGGCCGTTCTCGTTGACATGGGCGGTCAGGTTCACCGAGCCCAGGTTACAGACCGCGATCTCATGATCGTTGGTATGCAGGGTGATCTCGGTGCAGAGGTTGGAGCTGTGCACCACACCCATGTGCTGGTTGCTGTAGCGCAGGTTGCAGGGATCCTTGAAGGTGATCCAGGGATGACCGGTCTCGAACAGCAGGCCGAGCATCTTGCGCCACAGATCCACCGCCTTGACACTTTTGCTCACATCCAGCACCCCCTTGGCCGCTTTCTCCTCATAGGCCAGATAGGCCTCTTCGAAGGCCTGGCCGGTGAGGTCGTGCAGGTCCGGGGTGTCATTGGGAGAGAACAGGGTCCACATGCCGTCTTCCGCGACCCGTTTCATGAACAGGTCGGGGATCCAGTTGGCGGTGTTCATGTCGTGGGTGCGGCGGCGTTCGTCACCGGTATTCTTGCGCAGTTCCAGGAACTCCTCGATGTCGATGTGCCAGGTCTCCAGGTAGGCGCAGACCGCACCCTTGCGCTTGCCCCCCTGGTTCACCGCCACCGCGGTGTCGTTGGCCACCTTGAGGAAAGGCACCACACCCTGGGACTTGCCGTTGGTGCCCTTGATATGGGCGCCCAGGCCGCGCACCCGGGTCCAGTCGTTGCCCAGGCCGCCGGCGAACTTGGAGAGCAGGGCGTTGTCCTTGATGCTGCTGTAGATGCCGTCCAGGTCGTCGGGTACGGTGGTCAGGTAGCAGCTGGAGAGCTGGGGGCGCAGGGTGCCGGAGTTGAACAGGGTCGGGGTGGAGCTCATGAAGTCGAAGGAGGAGAGCAGGTTGTAGAACTCGATGGCTCGCACCTCCCGGTTGATCTCGTTGATGGCCAGACCCATGGCGACACGCATGAAGAAGGCCTGGGGCAGCTCGAAGCGGATGCCGTCCTCGCTGTGGATGAAGTAGCGGTCGTAGAGGGTCTGCAGACCCAGGTAGGTGAACTGCAGGTCCCGCTCCGGCTTCATGGCGGCGATCAGCTGGTCCAGGTCGTACTGGCCGAGACGGCTGTCGAGGAGATCCAGCTCCTCGGCCTGCTGGATGTAACGTTTGAAGTAGCTGCAGTAGCTCTCGGCCATCTCCGCCTGGGTGTTGACCGGGGTGTCCAGACCGAGAAAGCCGAGGGCCTCCCGGCGCAGGATGTCGAGCAGCAGGCGGGCGGCGACCTGGGAGTAGTTGGGCTCCTGGTCGATCAGGGTGCGGGCACTCATGACCAGGGTCTGAGAGACGTCGCTCTCTTTCACCCCGTCGAACAGGTTACGGCAGGCATCCTGCAGGATAAGGCTGGCGTCCACCTCTTGCAGATCGTTACAGGCCTCATTCACCAGGGCATGCAACCGCTCCACGTCCAGGGGGCGGGTGGTGCCGTCTTCCAGAGTGACATTGACGATATGCTCCTTTGGAATACCCTCGACCTCGGCGCGCTTGGCCTCCTCTTCTATACGCTTTTGTGACTGGCGCTCACGATACAGGACATAGGATCTTGCAGCCTTGTGCTCACCGGAGCGCATCAGGGATAGCTCCACTTGATCCTGGATATCCTCGATATGCACCCTGGCGTTGTCGGGCAGGCGACGGGTCAGGGCGCCGACCACCTGATCGGTGAGCATTTTCACCGTATCATGGATGCGGCTGGAGGCAGCGGCGCTGCCGCCCTCGACAGCGAGAAAGGCCTTGGTCATGGCGACGCTGATCTTGCTGGGATCGAAGTGGGTGACCTTGCCGTTACGGCGTATCACCTGGATGCCACTGCTGCTGCTGGATCGAGCCTGTGTTTGAGGCTCTTGCATGATAGGTGGCTGGGTAACTGAAATGGAAGCGTCGCTATTGGCTGCTTGTGTGGCCATCTCTTCTCCTGAATATGTTCGCATCGTAGCCATTGTTGCGCCGGATCTATGAACTGACTGTCCTGGCTGTCGATTGTCTGTTGGTGGTTACATTGTTCTCTTTTTTCTGCTGACAGGGTGCCCGGTGTGCGGGTCGCTGATTGTCCTGTCTGCATCGAGCCTATTGCCGTGGGAATCGTTGACCCGATGGCCCGCTCTACATCGTCATGGCCGGTTATCTTTCCGGCCTTGCGACTGGATTATTGAATTGGGAAACAGGATCCGGATTTCAAAACCAGTAAACACAATATATATCCTATTTGCTCGATGTCAACCACAATATATTGTGTATGAAGTTGTGGAAAAGGGGGGGCGGTCTGTGTGTGAATTGTGGATAAGTTATGGATTATTATGTCCTTTTTCCAAGAAATCATTGGCTTACATTGTCGGGAGAAATTCACCCGGGGGGATCCGCCGGACAGAGAGAAATGGGGTGTTTGGATTGGGGTGGAAATGTGGCCACACAGTCAGGAAATTTGTTCCTATTATATTGTTCGATTGAAGGCTATCCGGGTCCAAATGGCTATAGCGTCTGGCTGAGGTCTCAGACTTATACCAGGGTAACCGGTCAATACGGGGACTTTTTCCCCAAGCCAAGCATTCGCTGCTGTGAGCGATGCCCCTGGGGTTGGGAAAAGGGTTGGCAACCACATCCAGAATGCGTATCGTTAAGAGCCTGGAAAACAAGAATAATTATGTAAGCACTGAACAAGTCATGGCTATTTATCTTACGCTCAATGAGTGCCGTCCCTGGATTGCCAATCTGGACGATAGGGCAGCTATCATCAGCGGAAACTGCCTGGATGCGGTCAAGGGCTTGGATAACTAAAAACAGTTGAACTGAAGAGGAGTTTTTAAATGCTGGTAAGCGAAATCATGACAAGAACACCTAAAACGGTGACGCCGGATACCAAGCTTCTGGAGGTGGTCTCTCTAATGTGCCTATTTCGTTACAGCGGCCTGCCGGTTGTTGAGGGTGAAAAACTGATAGGGATAATTGCAGAGAAGGATGTATTGCATCGGATGTTTCCCACCCTTGAGGAGATCATGGATGGCATATCCTCACCGGACTACGAGAGCATGATGCTGAAGTATAAGGATGTTGTGAATCTCAAGGTGTCTGATCTCATGACCCCAAATGTGATCAC
>JBEVVS010000118.1:0-23347 GCA_040507005.1 Candidatus Thiodiazotropha sp. | reverse complement strand
GATAGTGAGGAGCAATAGCTATGGCGACTGGAGTCGTAAAGTGGTTTAACAACGCCAAGGGCTACGGTTTTGTAACCCCGGAAGATGGAGAACAGGATGTTTTCGTCCACTTTTCATCCATTGAAATGGATGGATACAAAACCCTGAAGGAGGGTCAGAAGGTCCAATTTGAGATCAGTCAAGGACCTAAAGGACTACATGCAACCAATATCCAACGGGTTGCTGCGAGCGAATAAACCTGATAACAGCTGATCGCCCGGTCGGCAAAAAGACGAAGCCGGTTCGGTGATCCCGATCCGGCTTTTTTCATGTTCCACGCCTTGCTCTGCGACGAACGTCCCGATCACTGGCATCTATCACCTCCCAAGACCGGCTAACCAACCCATGGGGTATTTGGATAACGACAGGTTCCAGTTTCACCACTCCGGTACTATCATATCGCCTTTTATTCAGGCGAATTGGGATCTACCGCGGTTACTCCAGAATGCTGATTCTTTTCAACAAACCCTATGGGGTACTGACGCAGTTTTCCGACGCCGAAGGCCGTGAGACCCTCGCCGACTACATCACCGTGAAGGGGGTCTATGCTGCCGGGCGACTCGACCGGGATAGCGAAGGTCTGCTCCTGCTCACCGATGACGGCAGATTACAAAACCGCCTAACGGCCCCTGGTCGTAAGCGTTGGAAGCGTTATTGGGTTCAGGTTGAGGGAGTAGCGGACAACGCAGCCATTGCTCAGCTTCAACAAGGGATCGATCTTAAGGATGGACCAACCCTGCCGGCAAAGGTCAGGCGAATCGATGAACCCAAGCTTTGGCCGAGGGATCCGCCTATTCGTCAGCGGGCGTCAATCCCCACTTCCTGGCTCGAGATACAGCTTTGCGAGGGACGCAATCGCCAAATCCGCCGTATGACGGCAGCGGTCGGATATCCTACCCTGCGCCTGGTTCGCGCTGCCGTCGACCGCTGGCGCCTCAAGAACCTCCAGCCTGGTGAGTGGGTCATTATCAGTGACGTTAAAGAGAAAACGGATCAAGTCAGGAAAAGGCGGCAATATGTCAGGTAAAGGCAGAGTCATTGTCGGACTGTCCGGTGGCGTGGACTCTTCTGTCGCCGCTTTGCTGTTGCAGCAGCAAGGCTATGAGGTGGAAGGTCTGTTCATGAAGAATTGGGAGGAGGATGACAGTGCCGAATACTGTTCCGCGGCGGAAGACCTGGCTGACGCTCAGGCGGTAGCCGATTGTCTGAACATTCGACTGCATACAGTCAACTTCTCCAGCGAATATTGGGACCGGGTCTTCGCCTATTTTCTCGCTGAATACAGCGCCGGCCGAACACCCAACCCGGATGTACTATGCAACCGTGAAATCAAGTTCAAGGCCTTTCTCGAACATGCGGTCGATCATTTACAGGCATCCACTATCGCAACTGGACACTATGCCGCAGTGACAAAGGATGGCGAGTATTATCAACTGCTCAGGGCTGCGGATGAGGATAAGGACCAAACCTACTTTCTCTATATGCTTGGCCAAAGAGCTTTGAGTCACAGCCTGTTTCCCCTCGCCCAGTTGAGCAAACATCAGGTCAGGGAGATCGCACACGAAGCAGGATTCCCCAATCATAAAAAGAAGGACAGTACCGGCATCTGTTTTATTGGTGAACGTAAATTCCGGGATTTCCTTAAACGTTTTCTGCCGGCGCAACCCGGCGACATCGAGGATCCTCAAGGCAATGTCATCGGTCGCCACCAGGGCTTGATCTACTATACCCTCGGACAACGGCAAGGATTGGGCATAGGCGGTCGGCGAGACTCAGTCGAGGCCCCTTGGTTCGTGGCGGTAAAGGATATTGAAAGAAACGTCCTGATTGCGGTACAGGGCCATGATCACCCCTTGCTGATGTGCAACCACTTGACCGTCAATCAGCTGCATTGGGTAGCGGGTCAACCACCTGCCGATGTTACCCTGACCTGTCTGGCAAGAATTCGACACCGTCAGCCGCTCCAGTCCTGCCGAATATCAGCTGGGGATAATCAACGCTATCAGGTTGAGTTCGATTCACCCCAGCGAGCGGCAACACCAGGACAGTCCATTGTGTTCTATCACAACAACAGATGTCTTGGAGGGGGTATCATTGAAGAGACCGAAATCACAACCAGCATGGCCAATGGTAAAGAAGCGCCAGGCATCCAATCTCCAGTAGCATGAAATAAGATGAAATATAGCGACAGTGACCGTGCAATTGCCCTTTCAGGCATATATCAGGCAGCGAACCTAGTACAACAAGTCGCACGTCGCGGATTGGTCAACGCTGACAGTATTGCGGCCAATATCCACAGCCTCTTTCAAATCGATGCCGACAGTGTGGCGGATGTCTATGGCGGCCTGAAAGGGATAGAACCCGGTCTTCGACTCACCTATATGCAATTAAGTGGTGAAGAGACCCGAGACGACGAACTGACCCGCTACCTGCTTGGTATTATCCAACTGGAGCGTAAACTGAGTCGCCATCTTGATCGTCTGGAACAGATAAAGAACGGCTTGACCAACATCGCCCAAAGGTTGGTGCACTTCCCTGCCACACACAGTAATATTCTTGGTGCCCTGGCGGAGATCTATGCTGACAATATCAGCCAGCTCTCTCCCAGAATCATGGTAAGCGGAGAGCCTGTTTACCTGCAGAACAGCGACAATGTCAATAAAATCCGCGCCCTGCTCCTGTCAGGCATCAGGGCGGCCACCCTGTGGCGGCAGACCGGGGGTAAACGCAGACAGCTATTGTTGGTGCGCAGACGCTATACCAGCGCTTGCAAGCAGCTGCTTGACAATCTCTAATACAAATACCTACTAGACAACTCATTTAAATGGAAAAATAGTTATATCCATCCAAGGGACCAATGTGAAAAAAGGTTAACTCATCACACTAAGTGACAGATAATCAGCAGCATTTCAATGTATAAAGAGGAACCGTGGCGGTAGCCGCTGCGGAATTGATTACTTTTTTCAAACATTGAGGGAATAAGATTATGAGCAACACCAATCTTGTAATAGCACTAGCTGGCCTGTTGGCCCTGACAGCTTGCAGCCAATCCAGTGATCCGGAATCCTCCCACACTACCCAGGAGATGAAAGACTCCGCATCCAGTATCACAGACAAGGTCGCTGAAGCCGGTAAAGAGACATGGGAAAAAACCAAAGAGGTTAGCAGCAATGCGGCAGATGCGATTGCTGACAAAAGCAAACAGGCCTATGAGGGTGCAAAAGAGATGGGCAGCGACGCAGCCGATGCGGTTGTAGATACCAGCAAGGAGGTCTACGAAAACACCAAACAGGCCGCTAGCGATATGGGCAACGCGGTAAAAGAGGAGACCAAGGAAGTCGTCTCAGCTGTTGGTGAAAAGAGTGCTGAGGTTTATGATGCAGCAAAAACCAAGACAGGTGAGGTGGTGGACGCCACCAAAGAGAAGAGTGCGGAAGTTATGGACAACATGAAAAATGAATAACAACCTCTTGAATAACAAACCGTAGGAGAGCCTAATGAGTAGCAGCTTCGGTGCGGAGAGTGAACTATCGGTTAATGGCAACAGCTACCAGATATTTCGTCTGGACAGCTTGAAAAACACCCATCGCCTACCCTTTTCGATTCGCATTCTGCTGGAAAACCTTCTCAGGCATGAGGATGGCGTGACAGTGACGGCCGAGGATATTCAGGCTGTTGCCGATTGGGATCCTCAGGCTGAACCAAGCAGGGAGATTCAGTACCGCCCGGCTCGCGTACTCATGCAGGACTTCACCGGGGTTCCTGCAGTGGTTGATCTTGCCGCCATGCGCGATGCCATGGTAAGCCTGGGTGGTGACGCCTCCATGATCAATCCACTGCAGGCCGCTGAGCTGGTCATCGATCACTCCGTGCAGGTTGACCATTTCGGTGATGCCAACGCCTTCGATCTCAATGCTAAATTGGAATTTCAGCGCAACAAGGAGCGCTACCAGTTCTTGAAATGGGGCCAGGGGGCCTTCTCGAGTCTGAAGGTCGTCCCCCCGGATACCGGCATCGTGCATCAGGTGAATCTGGAGTATCTGGCCCGTGTCATTTATGGGGAAGAGAAGAATGGCCTCCTCCAGGCCTTCCCCGATACCCTGGTCGGGACCGACTCTCACACCACCATGGTGAATGGTATCGGTGTGTTGGGATGGGGTGTGGGTGGCATCGAGGCTGAGGCGTCCATGCTGGGCCAGCCGGTATCGATGCTCATTCCAAAGGTGGTTGGGGTCAAACTCACGGGATCACTGCCCGAGGGTTGTCTGGCAACCGATCTCGTCTTGACCATCGTGGAACGCCTGCGCGAACACGGTGTGGTGGGTAAATTCGTGGAGTTCTATGGCCCCGCGATAGCATCCATGCCGATGGGTGACCGTGCAACCATTGCCAACATGGGACCAGAGTACGGTGCAACCTGCGGCCTTTTCCCCATCGATCAGGAGACCCTGGACTATTTACGCTTGACCAATCGCAGCGATGAGCAGGTCGCTTTGGTAGAGGCTTATGCCAAGGCTCAGGGGATATTCCACACAGCTGACTCCCCTGAGGCAGAGTACAGTGAGAGACTGGAAATAGACCTCTCCGAGATAGAACCCAGCCTCGCGGGACCGAAGCGTCCCCAGGACCGGATCTCACTGAAAGACGCCAAAGCGGATTTTGTCGAGGCCGTAAAGGTCTTCAATGGCGGGGAGTATCAATCGGTCTCCACCAACATCCATGGTGCTTCCGCCGATATCGGTGACGGTGCCGTGGTGATTGCGGCGATTACATCCTGTACCAATACCTCCAATCCCGCGGTCATGATTGGCGCAGGGCTGTTGGCGCAGAAGGCAGTCGCCCATGGTCTCACCGTCAAGCCCTGGGTGAAGACCTCTCTCGGCCCCGGTTCGCGGGTGGTGATGCAATACCTGGAGCAGGCAGAACTGGACAAGCCCCTGGAAAGTCTGGGATTTGATCTGGTGGGCTATGGATGCACCACCTGTATCGGAAACTCCGGACCCCTGCCAGAAGCGGTATCCAAGGCGATCAGTGACGGCGACCTGACGGTGGCATCAGTGCTATCGGGTAATCGAAATTTTGAAGGTCGCGTACATGCGGAAGTGCGTATGAACTATCTCGCCTCCCCGCCCCTGGTGGTGGCCTATGCCATTGCCGGCACCATGAATATCGATCTCTATAACGAACCCCTGGGCACAAGTAGCGACGGCAAACCTGTGTTTCTCAAGGATATCTGGCCCTCCAGTAAGGAGATCGCCGATTGTATCGCCGCCAATCTGAATCGAGAGGCCTTCTACTGCAGTTATTCGTCTCTTTTCGACGGCGACGAACGCTGGCAGACATTGGAAGCACCCACAGGTGATAGCTTCGATTGGGATGAAGAGTCCACCTATATTCGCCACCCGCCCTATTTCGAGGATATGACCCTGGTGGTGAAAGCGGTTGAGAATATCAGCGCTGCTCGCTGCCTCGCCTGGTTGGGAGACTCCGTCACCACGGACCATATCTCTCCCGCAGGCGCAATCAAGCCCGACAGCCCTGCCGGGCTCTATTTGACCGAAAAGGGGGTCAAACCGGAGGAGTTCAACTCCTACGGCTCCCGCCGTGGCAATCACGAAGTTATGATGCGTGGCACCTTTGCCAACATCCGTCTGCGCAACAAGCTGCTCCCCGGCTCCGAGGGTGGAGTGACCCGCCATCTCCCCTCCGGCGAGGAGATGAGTATCTATGACGCCGCCATGCGCTATCGTGAGGAGTCAGTGCCGGTGATCATCATTGCCGGCAAAGAGTATGGATCGGGTTCCTCCAGGGACTGGGCAGCGAAGGGGCCGGCCCTGCAGGGCGTGCGCGCAGTGATTGCTGAAAGTTATGAGCGCATCCACCGCACCAACCTGGTCTGTATGGGGATTTTGCCACTCCAGTTCCTTGCGGGAGATAGCGCGGAATCCCTTGGACTGACGGGTGAGGAGAGCTTTGAGATCCCCGCTCCGGGAGAACAGACAGGCCATGAAATTCAGCTCACGGCCAGGTCGGAGAGTGGCAGCGAGCGCCAATTCTCCGTCAAGGTGCGTATCGATACCCCAAACGAGGTCGATTACTTCAAACACGGCGGCATACTCCCGTATGTGTTGAGAAAAATGATCCAAGAGAGTCAGTAACCACCCCGGTTACTGATGCGGGATGCTGGGTTTTAGACCTCTATCGGGTATAATTCACGCTTTTTTCAGCAACCTGGTGGACTGATCCCTATGGAACTCTCTTCGCTCACAGCGGTATCCCCCATCGACGGGCGATATGGCAGCAAAAGTGCCGACCTAAGACCTATTTTCAGTGAATTCGGCTTGATTCGTCATCGGGTCTTGGTGGAAGTGCGTTGGCTGCAGGCACTGGCAACACATAATGACATCCTGGAGGTATCCACCCTCAGTGAACACGCTATCAATATCCTCGATGCCATCGTCGACAACTTCAGTGAAGAGGATGCCCGAAGAGTAAAGAATATCGAGCGCACCACCAATCATGACGTCAAGGCGGTGGAGTATTTCCTCAAGGAGAAGATTGCCGGGAATGAAGAGCTGGAAGCCATCAGCGAGTTCTTTCATTTTGCCTGCACCTCGGAAGATATCAACAATCTCTCCCATGCGCTGATGCTGCGCGAAGGACGTGGTCAGGTCTTGTTGCCACTGATTGACGATTTAATCAGCAGCATCAGGCAACTGGCCCACCAGCTGGCCGATCAACCCATGCTCAGCCGCACTCACGGACAACCGGCATCCCCGACCACCATGGGTAAGGAGCTGGCGAATGTAGTCTACCGGCTGCGCCGTCAACGGGAACAGATCGCATCCACTCAACTGCTGGGCAAGATCAACGGTGCTGTCGGCAACTATAACGCCCACTTGTCCGCCTACCCTGAAGTCGACTGGCAGGAGTTCGCCAAGCAGTTTGTCGAGAGCCTGGGCATCGCCTGGAATCCCTATACCATCCAGATCGAGCCCCATGACTACATGGCCGAGCTGTTCGACGCCGTTGCGCGCCTGAATACCATCCTGATCGATTTCTGTCGTGATACCTGGAGTTATATATCCCTGGGGTATTTCAAACAAAAGACCGTTGCAGGGGAGATCGGTTCATCCACCATGCCGCACAAGGTCAACCCAATCGATTTTGAGAATGGTGAAGGTAACCTGGGCATAGCGAACGCGATCTTCGATCACCTCGCCGCCAAACTTCCCATCTCCCGCTGGCAGCGGGACCTGACCGACTCCACTGTGTTGCGCAATCTCGGCGTTGGCATGGCCCATACCAGCATCGCCTTGCAATCGATACAGCGAGGTCTGGACAAGCTCGAAGCCGATAGCCAGGCCATGCTCGACGACCTGGCCCAGAACTGGGAAGTACTGGCGGAACCGATTCAGACGGTAATGCGGCGCTACAACATCGAAAAGCCCTATGAAAAGCTCAAAGAGCTGACACGCGGTCAACGCATCACACCGGAACAGCTGCAGCAGTTTGTGGATCAACTGGATATCCCCGAGCATGCAAAGGCAGCGTTGAAACGCCTGACCCCGATGAACTATACCGGCAACGCCAAGGAACAGACCGCCGAAATATAGCGATCATAATCATGCCGGGAATAGACATTAAATTTGGAAGAGTCCGCAAATGAACGCGAATAAACGCAAATTTGATGTTGCAAAGGCCCAATGGCACAACAGGCGTAGGGTAAGGCAAGCCTCACCGTTGACCTAAACCAATCACACCTGATTGGGTTACACAGCATTAGGACAGGGCAGGTTTTGTACGCTATTGGTTTGCAATTATTCTGGGACATTAAACGAACAAGTAACAGACCTATTTGCGTTTATTCGCGTTCATTTGCGGACTTTTTAAGTTTTACCTCCATTTACGGTTTAATATGGCCACTGAATCTATAGCAGACCGGGCGTAACCTGATGCAACAACTGCATTTTCCCGACGGACTGACCGCGGAAAAGTTCCTTACCGACTACTGGCAGCGCAAACCCCTGCTGTTGCCCAATCCCCTGCCTGAATTCCAATGCGGCCTGGAGGCGGAAGAACTGGCCGGCATGGCCTGCGAGGAGACCGTGGAGTCGCGCCTGGTGCTGGAGAAACATGGCGCCACCCCCTGGGAGGCCCGCTATGGACCCTTCGATGAAGCCGTCTTCGCCGATCTGCCGGAGAGCCATTGGACGCTGCTGGTGCAGGATGTGGATAAACACCTGCCAGAGATTGCGGGGCTGTTGGACTATTTCCGCTTTATACCCGACTGGCGCCTCGATGATGTGATGGTGAGTTACGCCACTGACCAAGGCTCGGTGGGACCCCACATCGATGATTACGATGTATTTCTCTACCAAACCAAAGGCAGGCGTCGCTGGAAAATCCACACCCGGGATGTATCGGAAGCAGATTTCATTCCTGGCCTCGAGCTGCGTATCTTGCCCGAGTTCGAAGCAGATCAGGAGTGGCTGCTTGAGCCCGGTGACATGCTCTACCTGCCTCCCAACGTGGCCCATTGGGGGGTGGCTGAGGGCGAGTGCATGACCTGTTCGGTGGGTTTTCGTGCGCCCTCGTTACATGAGATGGCCACAGCCTGGTTCGAGTCGGCGCTAGAGAATCGCATGCCTGTGCAGCGCTATCGGGATCCCCCCCTGAAACCCCAATCCGCCCCCGGCGAGATACTCCCCTCCTGCTTGGATGACTTCAAGACAATGCTCCAAGCCTGCCTGCAAGCAGGCCGGCAAAACGATCGTTGGTTTGGCCGCTTCGTGACAGAAGCAAAGGAACATCTGCAGATCTACCCACCCACGAAGCCACTGGATGAAAGGGCCTTTCATAATCGTTTTCGTGAGCTGGCTGTTATTCACCGCCACCCTTACGCCCGCATGGCCTTCAGCCGCAATGAACATGATGGCTACGACACCTTGTATGTGAATGGCCAAGACTATACTCTAGCCAGTGACTCCGGTGATTTTCTGCCGGTGCTTAGCCACTATCGTGTACTCCATTTCGGCTATCTGCAGGAGTGGTTAGAACAACCGGTCTACCTCAACCTTCTGTGCCGACTCTACAACGACGGACATCTGCAATTTAGCGATGACACAGAGTGATTACATCATCAGAAAGGCGGATTGGCCCGAAGAACGAGAGTTACTGCGCCGGGTCAGGGAACCTGTTTTCGTAGAGGAACAGGGTGTACCACAAGCCATGGAATGGGATGACGATGATATGATGGCCTATCATCTGCTTGCGCTGGACCAGGCACAACAACCCATAGCAACCGCACGCCTTTTGGGCAATGGACAAATTGGGCGTATGGCAGTCCTCCCGGAATGGCGTAATCAGGGCATAGGCACTGCGTTGTTGTTAAGCTTGATTCAGCATGCCGACACAATCGGCTTACAGAGCCTCTTCCTGCATGCCCAGACCAGTGCGGAACCCTTCTACGCCAAAGCAGGTTTTACCGCGGATGGAGATACCTTCATGGAAGCCGGCATAGAGCATCGGAAAATGGTGCTCTCTTTCAACCAGGACATGGCTGAAGAGCTGTTTCTGGCCCAGCTTGGCAAGACCCCCGAACTCTTCCACCTGCATACCATAGAAGATCACCAGGCACATGCCACATGCATGGTAAGGCAGGCGAAACGCAATCTCTCGATCTTTACTCAAACACTCGATCCCCAGATATTTGACACGCCTCCTTTTGTCGATGCCGTCAAACAGTTGGCGACACGCTCTCGTTTCAGCCGCATCCGCATCTTATTGCAGGACAACACTTTGGTAGTCCAGCAGGGACACCAACTGGTGGAATTGGCACAGCGTCTTTCAACCGCTATAGAAATTCGCATACCCGGGGATGAATATATGGAGCATGAAGAAAATTTCATGCTGGTCGATGAATTGGGTTATCTGCATAGAAAACGGGCTGTGAACCTGATCGGTACAGCTTGCTACAACGATCGATACAGGGCCAATAGAATGCAGAACGTTTTCAATGAAGCATGGGAATTCGGGACCCCTGACCGGGAGCTGGCGCGACTCCACCTCTGAAGTTATTGATCCAATTGATTTGTTACCACTAGTGTTTCAATGACTTAGGTAAACTCCGGAAGACCCGATATCGCTGTCATGTATACTAGTCCGGATTACCCCGGTATTTTTTAACACAGCGCAGATATACAAAAGGTTAGAATAGCAACTGTCTTCGGGATATCGATCAGGACGTATGTTTATAACAATGAAAAATTTACCGCCTGTAGCAAAAACACTCATAACATTGCTGGTGATTCTGCTAGCTGCCGAAGGCCTGTTACGCTCAGTTGAAGGGGCGCTCTCTGGGAACGTAGCGCATATCGTTGAGATACCTAGACTCGCGGAGAATTTCAACAAACCCGACAAACCCGGCCTGCTCATTCTGGGAAACTCCTTAACCAATGACGGCATTGACGCACCGCTCCTGCAATCCAGCATGAACATCCAGGGCCTGGCCTATCCGACAATCGAAAAGATCGTTCCAGATGGAACGACTATTTGGTCATGGAGCTGCATCCTCCGTAATCGCATATATGAACTACCGAACAAACCCGACACCGTATTGATTGGTTTTGCCTGGAGCCAGCTTGCCGATCAATCAAGACTACTGCCTACCAGCCTTGGTGGCTTTTTCTGCTCATATAAAGACCTGTTGCATCTCACTGATCAAGCGACGATGAACAGCGCGCAAATAGGTGAGTTTATCACTGCCTCCACATTCCGTTTATTTACTCATCGTGAAGCGATTCGCAATAGAATGCTAAGCATGCTGATTCCCCACTACATGACGTCCACCCAGGAGATCAATCGCAGATTGCGCAATACCAATGATACAGCTGGGGGCGCCGATACGACTTATCGTGAATTGAGCCAGGTTATCGAACAGTTGAAATCATACGACAAGGATATTTTCTTGATGGCCATGCCCGTCCGCAATAACCACTACAGTTTAGATCCGGAACTGATCGATACTGTCAAAAACAGTGATATTACCTTGCTGGATTATCGCAACCTCGATTTCATTACAGATGACCTCTTTACCGATGAAATGCATTTGACTAAAGCCGGCAGTGCCTTGTTGACAGCTAGATTGGCTGATGATTTGGCTAAGATTCGCTCAACTCCGCACTAGCTATGCACAAGGCGTTATTGCATGTTATTCAATAGTTATATATTTTGGGCTTTCTTCGCAACTGTCATACTGATCTATTGGCGGCTCGGCCATCGCGGACAAAACTTCCTGCTCCTGGTCGCAAGTTATGTATTTTACGGTTACTGGGACTGGCGCTTCTTAAGCCTGATTGCTTTCTCAACAATCGTTGATTTCATTGTTGCACAGAACCTGGTCAAAGAGACACGACAACCGATCCGACAACGTTGGCTGCTACTCTCGCTATGCAGTAATTTAGGTTTATTGGGTTTTTTCAAATATTTCGGATTCTTTTCAAAGGAATTCGCCGTATTGCTCGAATCGTTGGGATTCTACGTGTCGATGCCGACACTGAACATCATCCTTCCTGTCGGCATATCCTTCTATACCTTTCAGACCTTGGCCTATACCATAGATGTCTATCGAGGCAAAACGAAGCCCACCAACAACCTCCTGGATTTTTCCGTATACGTCTCTTTCTTCCCGCAATTGGTCGCCGGTCCAATTGAACGATCCAAAGACCTGTTACCACAAATTGTAAACCGTCGAACATTTACAAAAGGTGATTTTTCAGAAGGCCTCTATCACATCCTGATCGGCATGTTCAAGAAAGTGGTGATCGCCGACAACATGGCACCTATTGTCAACCAGGTTTTCGCCACCCCGGTCAGTGACTTGAACGGAACCGAAATCCTGATTGGCGTATATGCTTTTGCATTCCAGATTTATGGTGATTTTTCTGGCTATTCATCGATTGCCCAAGGCATAGCCAAGTGGCTGGGAATCAATCTGTCATGGAACTTCCGTATGCCCTATTTTTCCAGGACACCCAGTGAATTCTGGCGGCGATGGCATATCACCCTCTCTTCATGGCTGAGAGACTATCTCTATATACCGCTTGGAGGTAACCGTCACGGTGTCTTCAACACCTTCAAAAATCTTGTATTGACCATGTTTCTCGGCGGTTTGTGGCATGGCGCCAACTGGACATTTGCCGTCTGGGGTCTGGCGCACGGCTTCATCCTGGTTGTTTACCACGCACTGGAAGAGAGGAGCAAAAGATTTCACATCCCCGGTATTGCAGGTAAAGTGATCGCCGCAATCATCTTTTTCCATCTGGTATGTATTACCTGGCTACTGTTCCGCGCTGAAAACCTGCCGCAGGCGGTATCCATGTTCGGCCAACTGTTCCAAAGTTTCTCCATGACCGAGTTCTCTCTCTATTCACTCGGCATGTTGATCTTTTTCGCACTACCGATAATTGTCCTGGAGTTGATCATCGAGCGTTCCGGGGACATGCTCTATGTATTGAAAACTCACTGGTTGGTACAGGCAGCGATTTACAGTTACTTTATCTTTATGTTGATAATCTTTCCGCCGCTCACGCCGCAGGTGTTTATCTACTTTCAATTTTAGGGTTGTGATGGATGACCACTCAGGGGTGGTCCGCAACCCCGGACTTCATCACCGAAGACAATGCAGTATATGTCGACACCCAGGCGTGCCTCACTTCATCTGTAAAGGCCTCGCCAAGTCCTTGCTCCAGGGTCCAAAGCAATGCATCCGCTACTTTGTCGTAGTCTTCCGTTTTCACACCATAACCTGCATGGCGCTTGCCGGAATCGCGAATCGCCTCAAGCATAGGGTCAAGATCGTCCAGGCTGTTGACTGCCATATCGATCATATTCATCAGCTTCCTTCCCTGTAGCTGCATATCACCCTTGAAATAGGGTTTCACTTCCGGGTAGACCTCAAACAGCCGTGTATAGAACAGATTGGCAGCCTGTTCGGAAATGGGAACGACTTTCGCCCAGCTCTGCTTGACCGTCATAATCTCATTGGGGGACATATCAGGACTCCTGGTTTGACAACAATATTCGAAACAATGGTTAATTCACTTTACAGACGGGTTCCGGCATCTGCTCATCGATCAGGCTCTTGATCTCGCACAGGCAGGACCCACAGTTGGTTCCCGCCTTGAGCTGTTCTCCAATCGCCCGAGTGGTATTCAAACCCTGCTCTCGGATACCGCGAATGAGCGTATTGCGACCGACACCAAAACAGGCACAGACCGTTTTTCCAGCATCCTCCTGGGCGTTACCCGGGACACCCGCCAGGAGACATAGACGTTCCTCACGAGAGAGTTGCGGCCGACCGAAGAGCTGCACCAACCAATCCCGTTTCGGTAACCGATGATCGGGACCGATAAACAGACAGCTTTGTAACCTGCCATCGACCACACTGACACCGCGATAGTAACCGCCTGTACTATCCATCATCTCAGCCCACTGGGTTAGATCCTTAGCCGACGATAACAGATCCCTGGCAACCGCTGACCAGTTCTCGTTTGTCTCTTCACCGGCAAGTTCATAGTGCCAGAGCCCTTGCCGCTTTGCCTTCGCCCAATAGGTTGCATGTTCTAGCTTTACTTTCTCTCGGGTTAACAGAAAACCGTGCCATGCCGGTCGATAGGGCTGGATCGCAACCGGTGAATGTTTGAATTCCGGTTGACCGGAGACAGGATCGAGCACGGGATTCACCAGGCGATCAACACAGGCATTACTGGCGAATTGATCACTCCAGTGGATTGGTATAAAAAGTTCTCCCTTCGATTGACGCTCAGTCAAGCGCGCCCTTACCACCACATCTCCCAATCGGCTGCTTACCTTGACCAGTTCACCTTCAGCAATATCCCAGGCCTGTCCGTCAACAGGATGGATTTCAGCGAAAGGTTCATGATCATGTCCAGAGAGTCGTGCCGATCTGCTGGTGCGTGTCATGGTATGCCACTGGTCCCTGACACGTCCGCTATTGAGTACCAGTGGATAGCCGCTACTCAACCCCTCTCCAGGGGCTCTCGGTATGACCGGAATGAAGCGTCCCTTCCCCGTAGCGGTAAAGAAACCACCGTCACCAAACAGACGCTGTGTGCCTTTTGCGCCGGCCAAGGGTACCGGCCACTGTATGGGTGACAACAGGTCATATTGCTGTTGATTCATATCCGTCAACCCTGAAATATCGAAGTCCCGCTCACCACTATTCCCATAACCCGACAGGCGCGCATACTCATTGAAGATCTCATGGGCAGAGTGGTAGTCGAAACCGGGATAGTTCATCCGTTGCGCCACCTGGCTCAGGATCCACCAATCCGGACGGGAATTGCCGTCAGCCGGGAGAAAGCGTCGCTGTCTGGAAATGGTCCGCTCGGAATTGGTCACCGTACCGTCCTTCTCCCCCCAGCCCTGGGCAGGCAGCAGTACGTCGGCATAGGCCGTTGTATCCGTATCCTTCACACAGTCGGATACCACTAGAAATTCGCAATTATCCAGTGCCCGTCTGACCTGTTGAACATCAGGCAGACTCACCGCCGGGTTGGTGGCCATGATCCAGAGCGCCTTCACGCGACCATCCTCCACAGCACGAAACAGGTCCACCGCTTTCAGTCCGGCAGTCCCGGTTAGATTATCTGTCTGCCAAAAACGGCCCACCAACTCCCGGTGCGAGGCATTTTCGATCTCCATATGACAGGCGAGCTGATTGGAGAGGGCACCCACTTCACGTCCCCCCATGGCATTGGGCTGGCCAGTAATGGAGAAAGGCCCCATGCCGGGACGACCAATACGGCCGGTATAGAGATGACAATTGATGATGGCGTTAACCTTATCGGTGCCACTGCTGCTCTGGTTAATACCCTGGGAATAGAGTGTCACCACCTGCTCCCTGCTCAGAAACCATCCATAGAAGGTCAGTAAGTCATCTAAAGCCAGGCCACAGAGATCGGCACAGGCACCAACGGATGGGGCATACCATCGGGCCAGTTGCAGGGCTTCGTTCATACCCTCGGTATGCTCCTCGACAAAGGCGTGATGCTTGGCTCCATTGTTGTCAAGAAAGCTCAACAGTCCCGAGAAAAGCAGGCTGTCTCTACCTGGTTTTAGGCGTAGATGCAGATCCGCAACTTCACAGGTCGCCGTCTCCCGCGGATCGATCACCACAACCTTGAGGTTAGGATTATTCTCCTTGGCCTGAACGATGCGGCGATAGAGTACAGGATGGCACCAGGCAGTATTCGAACCGGTTAGGACGATCAACTCCGCCTGTTCGAAGTCCTGGTAACAACCCGGCACTGTGTCGGTGCCAAAAGCCCGCTTGTGGCCAGCCACCGAGGAGGACATACAGAGGCGGGAGTTGGTGTCGATGTTGCCCGAACCGATAAAGCCTTTCATCAACTTATTGGCGACATAGTAATCCTCTGTCAACAACTGGCCGGAGACGTAAAAGGCCACGGCATCGGGGCCGTGGCGATCAATCGTTTCCCTGAAACGATCTGCCACAAGCTCCAGCGCGCGATCCCAATCAGCGGGTTTTCCATTGATGCGCGGTCCCACTATCGAGTCATCACCCTGGATGGTCTCAGCCAGCGCACTCCCCTTGGAACAGAGCCGGCCATAGTTGGAGGGATGTTCCGGATCACCCTTGACGCTCCAACCTCCCTGCCCCTCACTCTCCACCAACAAACCACATCCGACACCGCAGTAGGGACAGGTGGTTTTGACCGTTTCAGCCATGTTTCCAAATACCAGTTACAGTCAGTAGATGTTTCATGATTGAGTCGCTTCTTCAGTCAGTAGATGATTATTGTTGCTATAGGACGGGTTTTTCGACGCCCTGGAATTGCTTTTGTTCAAAGCACCCGAATCAGAGCCAGAAGCAGCCAAAGGTAACTGGTCCAACAGATTTACAACCGTATCCGTCTCCTCGGGCAGCGATGCAGTAACCGGCTGCTCATCCTCCAGTTGATGATGTCGATCATGGAGAAACCTGACCACCTCTGCCCGATAGTGGTTATAGGTGGGATTCTCCGCCAGGGCCAATCTATTGCGTGGCTTTGGCAAGTCGATATGCAATATTTCGCCGATGCTTGCGGAAGGACCATTGGTCATCATGACGATACGGTCGGATAGCAGTACAGCTTCATCCACATCGTGAGTGATCATCACCACTGTATTGTTGAGACGCGCCTGAATTTCCATCAGCGAGTCCTGCATATGCGTACGAGTCAACGAATCCAGTGCACCGAAGGGCTCATCCATCAACAGCACCTTCGGCTCCATAACCAGGGCCCGGGCGATACCGACACGTTGTTTCATGCCGCCGGATATCTCACCAGGTTTGAGACCCAGGGCATGGGACATGTGGACCAACTCCAGATTATGCAACGTCCAGCGGTGGCGCTCCTCTTTGGATTTACTCTTCTTGAATACCTGATCCACGGCCAGGCGCACATTGTCGTAGACCGTAAGCCAAGGCATCAGCGAGTGATTTTGGAACACAACCGCTCGATCAGGCCCCGGCTCTGCAACCTCTTTCTGTTCCAATATCACACCACCTTCGGTTGCATTGAGCAGACCGGCAACGATATTCAATACCGTCGACTTGCCGCAACCCGAGTGTCCGATCAGGGAAATGAATTCACCCTGGGTAACTTTCAGATCCACATCCTTGAGCACATTCAACGGACCGCTGTCGGTGGGGAAGGTGATACTGACATGGTCTATATTTAGGTAATTGTTCATCTTAATCTACCAATCTTAAAAAAAGTTTTGAGTTTTTAGTTTTGAGTTTTTAGTTTGATGTGTTCGCTACACTCACGTTGTTTTGAAAGGTTGTGCGCAAAGCACACTCATCCAACTCAAAACTCATAACTAAAAAATCAAAACTGGTAACGCCTCGCGTTACCGAAAAACCGCGTTCTTGTCCCAGCTGAAGGCCTTCTGCAGCATCAACATGCCGCGGTCGAGCAGAAAACCGATGAACCCGATCACCAATACCGCTACCATGATGCGGGCAAGTGAGTTGGAACTGCCGTTTTGAAACTCATCCCAGACGAACTTGCCCAGGCCGGGATTCTGCGCCAGCATCTCAGCAGCGATCAGCACCATCCAGCCGATACCCAGGGATAGACGCAGTCCGGTGAAGATCATCGGTATCGCTGAAGGCAGAATGATCTTTAAGGTTTTGGTGAAGGCATTCAGGCGCAACACCCGACTGACATTGATCAGATCCTTGTCGACACCCGACACCCCTACCGTGGTATTGATGATGGTAGGCCAGAGACAACAGAGGGTAACGGTAATCGCCGAATTGAGAAACGACTTGGAGAAGGTCGGGTTATCGGTTACGTAGAGGGCCGACACCACCATCGTCACCAAGGGCAACCATGCGAGTGGTGAGACCGGCTTGAATATCTGAATCAACGGGTTGATCGCCGTATACAGGGTGGCACTCATGCCGCAGGCAATACCGATGGGAATAGCAATCAGGGACGCTACGATAAAGCCGGCCATGACGGTCAACAGGCTGGTAAAGATCTGATCGAAAAAGGTCTCTTTACCGGTGTACTTGCGAGAGCGCATCTTGTCGATCCGTTCCTCAGGCTGACCATCGGCAATCGCTTGCTCGACCCGCGCATCCATCCGCTCATAAAAGGCAACCCCCTTGGCACGTTCTTCGGTATGCTCCGTATAGAGGGACTGGGCCTGCTCCCAGACTTTGGCCGGGCCAGGTAATACCCCAAGAGAGGTCTCAACACTCTTGGCGCCGACACTCCAGAGCGCTAAAAAGATCATCAACGCAACAATCGGCACCAGTAGCTGTTTAATCAGTTGTGTAACAGCACTGCCTACCTGGTCCGTTGCCAGTCGTTGCAGCAGGCCATCCAGTCTGGGTAGATTGAATGTGGTGGATGTGATTGGTGAAGCCATCTCTCATATCCTGGTCTGCCAATGGGCAGATCGATCACGTTAATCATGTAAGGATCACAGACATCCTGCTGATACCAACAGGACGTCTGCTATCACTCGTCAGGGTGTTTCGCCGCCCTTGAGGCCGATAGTGAAGCTATCGATATAGGCATTCGGCTTGGTACCGTCGAATGTCACAGCATCGATAAACTCTGTCTGCGGTGGACGGTAACCAGTCTCATTAGCGAAATCGGGAAACTCATCGGCTCCGATCTTGCCTTCTGCAATCAGCTCCTCCGCCGCTTTACGATAGATATCCGGGCGGTAGACCGACTTGGCGATCTTGTCGTACCAGCTGTCGGGTTTCTGCTCCGAAATCTGACCCCAACGACGCATCTGGGTCAGGTACCAGACGGCATCGGAATAGTAGGGATAGGTGGCGTTGTACCGGAAGAAGACATTGAAATCGGGTACCGCCCTTTTATCACCCTTCTCATATTCGAAGGTACCGGTCATAGAGTTGGCGATGACCTCGTAATCGGCACCCACGTAGTTGGACTGTGAGAGTATCTTTACCGCTTCAGGACGATTGGCGTTGTCGTTGTCATCAAGCCATTTACCGGCGCGGATCAACGCCTTTACCAAGCGTATCGTGGTATTCGGATACTTCTCGGTGAATGCCTTGGTCAAGCCAAAGACCTTCTCCGGATTGTCCTTCCAAATCTCATAATCGGTGATGACCGGGACACCAATACCTTTGAAGACAGCCTGCTGATTCCATGGCTCACCCACACAATAGCCGTATATGGTGCCTGCCTCCAGGGTGGCCGGCATCTGTGGTGGAGGCGTCACCGAGAGCAATGCATCGGCATTCAGCTGACCGGTGATATTGCCTTTGTGCGGGGCATAGTAACCGGGGTGAATCCCTCCCGCCGCCAGCCAGTAGCGCAACTCATAGTTATGGGTGGAGACCGGAAAGACCATCCCCATCTTAAAGGGTTTGCCTTCCTGCTTATATTTTTCGACAACCGGTTTCAGGGCATCGGCCTTGATCGGATGAGCCGGTTTTCCATCGGCCTGTTTCTTCACATGGGGCTTCATCATCTCCCAGATCTCGTTGGAGACAGTGATGCCATTACCATTAAGATCCATGCTGAAGGGTGTGATGATATGTGCCTTGGTGCCAAAACCGATAGTCGCTGCGAGTGGCTGACCGGCTAGCATGTGTGCCCCATCGAGTTGTCCGTCTATGACACCGTCAAGCAACACCTTCCAATTGGCCTGGGCCTCCAGGGTGACGTAGAGACCCTCATCCTCGAAATAGCCCTTTTCATAAGCGATGGCCAAGGGCGCCATGTCGGTGAGCTTAATAAAGCCGAACTTCAGATCTTCTTTCTCCGGGTAACCGATCTTGGCAACGGCAGAACCGCTACTCAAACCGATCCCAACGGCCAAACCAAGGGCCAAGGCCGCCCGCTTGACAAAACAACTGCGGTTACGGTTCCTGATCAAACTTCTTGTACTCATGAATGGAATACCTCTGTAACGGAAAATAATCTTTCAAACGGTGAAAAAAAAACGCCCACCCCCAGGCACGATCGAGGATCGTGAGGAGATGGACGCCTTTATCCATTGCCGGTCCAGGTGGACCGGACTATCACCGATTGTCGCTGATCGCTACTGCCCGCCATTAGGCCGCGATCGAAGTTAGTTACATAATTGCAAAGCCTATGCCAAGAGCGGCTTTTTTAATCTCAGAAAAAATAATGGGAATCTATAACTGGTTGTAATCAATGAAGTTACATCGACACTCTAACAGCCGGCTCAACAAATCCTGGTGCAGAATTGATGCTTGATCGAAGAACGGCAAGCAAGAGACGTTGCACTAAAAACAGACGCCCCATGCACTATCGTTCAGTGACTTGAACTAAGTTGGTGCGATACCGGCCTCTATCACAAGAGCGCTTTCAATGACTGATCATGATCAATTATGAGGATGGTTCAAGCCTTCCATTCGGACCTTATCTTCTGCCGATTCATCGCCAACCACTGCAGGGCAATGATGATACTGGTGGAGTTGGCACGCCCGCTATAGAGCTCCGCGATGGCCGCCGCGGCATCCATCACCACCACCCGGATATCCTCACCCTCGTGATCCAGGCCATGCACACCCTCCGCATTCGAAGCATCGACCTCGGCGCAGTAGAGTGAAATGCGATCCACCGATATGCCGGGGCTGACCATGAATTCACAGATCTGCTCGATACGGCCGATCTCGCAGTTGGCCTCTTCCATGGCCTCTCTTTTGGCAACCGATTCGTCGCTCTCTCCTTCCGGGGTAAAGCCTCCCACGGTTTCCAGCACCCAGGGTACCGACTCCTTGCCAACAGCACCTATCCTGAACTGTTCGACCAGTACAACCTGGTCCAGACGCGGATCGTAGAGCAACACTGAAACAGCGCGGAGTTGTTCCAGGCGCTCGCGAATCAGGACCTCGCTCTTGCCGCCCAGGTAGAGATCGTGCTGCAGGCGGTAACGATTGATCTTAAGAAAGCCCCGGTAAACCGGATCTGTCTCGATCAGTTCATAGTTGTATTCCATGGAGTCATTTCTCTTCTTGGTTTTGTATATGGAGATTGCTGACTGGATTGTATCAGCGATCCCCGGCATCCGCCGCGCCGCTGTACTTCCGCAGATGGTTCAGCGACCTCAGTTTCGACAGGCTGATCATGTCGATGGTGAAGTGAGATGCGCACAAGACTGGGGCCACTGGCATGATCCGCATTGACAGTGGCGCATTTTGCAAGTGTCATCTGGCCATTTAACCACTAACATAAAGTCAGGCAAAGAGAGATGGCTGGAGAGGATTGACAGATGCGCAAGTTCATTATCGACCAAGGCTGGAACACACTCTTCCATCAGCACAATATCGATGCCAGAGAGGTGCTGAAGTGGGCGAGTCTTCCCCAGGATCTCTTTTCACGGCGTGACGCATCCCTCACCACTGAGGAGTTCTTCCGCCTCTGGGAGGCACTGGCCCAGGTGCTGCAAAGTCCGACCATGCCGATAGAGCTGATGGAGGGTCTCTCCGCCGACTTCTTCAGTCCGCCGCTGTTTGCCGCCTACTGCAGCCCCAACCTCAATGTGGCCCTGGAGAGACTCGGCCACTACAAACCCCTGATCGGTCCCTGCCGCCTGACCGTCACCCGCAGCAGCAAGCAGACCCGCCTGGCGGTGGAGTTTTTAGAGAAGGGCCTGACAGCGCCTCCCGCCCTGATCGCCTCGGAACTGACCTTCTTTGTCCAACTGGCACGCATGGCAACACGGGAACCGATCAAACCCCTGGAGGTATTGACGCCCATCGAGCTGAAACCCAAGCAGGCATACCACAAATTTTTCGGCGTTCTACCCAAACGTTCGAAACAGATAGGCCTCAGCTTCCGCGCCGTGGATGCGCAGCGCCCCTTCATCAGCGCCAACGAGAAGATGTGGGAGTTCTTCGAGCCGGGACTCAACCAACGCCTGGCAGATCTCTCCGCCGATGACGACTTCACCACCCGGGTACGCAGCCTGCTGTTGGAACTGCTGCCCGCTGGTCAATCCTCCATGGAGGCCGTCAGTGAAAGACTACTTGTCGGCAAGCGCACTTTACAGCGCCGCCTCAATCAGGAGCAGACCAGCTTCCAGCAGGTTTTGAACGAGGTGCGGGAGGAGCTGGCCACCTACTACTTGAAAAAGTCCGATCTGACCCATACCCAGATCTCCTTTCTACTCGGGTTCAACGATCCCAACTCCTTTTTCCGCGCCTTTCACGGCTGGACAGGGACCTCACCGGAGCAGGCACGCAGCGCCATGCTGCTCAACTGATAGTGAGCGATAGCAACCACCATGATTAACCTCAACCCTAAAATCCTCCTGCTGCTGCTGACCGTTGCAGTTACAACCGGCTTGGGATGTTCACTTACCCCGGTAAGCAATGCCGATGGCGCCGAGCCTGGCCACAAGGAGACGGTGATCTTGCTGCACGGCCTGGGTCGAAGCAAATCGGCCATGTGGCTGCTGGCTCTAAGACTGGAAGATGCGGGTTATCGTGTGGTGAGTATCGATTACGATTCGTTCCGCAGATCGCCCCGGCAGATAGTCGATGAGGTAAGCAGTGATATCATGAACTGCTGCAAGGATAACAACGGTCCCGTCCATTTTGTGGGACACTCCATGGGCGGCCTTATCATCCGCGCCTATCTTGAACGTCAACGTCCGCAAAACCTGGAGAGGGTGGTAATGATCGGCACCCCCAACCAGGGCACGGATTTCGTGGATAGATACCGTGACCACTGGTGGATGCGGCTGGCGGGTGATGCGGCACTCGCCCTGGGTACCGATGCGGAGAGCTTTCCCAACTCACTGCCGACAGCGGATTACCCCCTGGGCGTGATCGCCGGCTATCGGCAAGAGAGCCTGGAGGAAGATGCCATTGCCGGTCCCGATGACGGCCTGGTGCCGGTGCGTTCGACCCTGATCGAAGGGATGGATGACTTCATCCTCATCGAGACGGGACACTCGGCCATGCGCTATGACACCAATGTTGCCCAGCAGACCATCCATTTTCTGAAAACAGGGCAATTCAGTCACTAGAAAAAACCCCGGTTGTACCCGGGGTTTGTCTACTGACTAACAGTGTTGCAACCTATAGCGACGGATCTGCTCAATCTAGTTTAGTTGACTCTTGTTTGATTTTCGGGAAAACCCAAACAAACCAACAACACCGGTCAAAAGCAGCCATGAAGCGGCAGGTAGTGGAACCGGCGAAGTGTATAGAGCAATGTCGTTTCCATCGCCCGCCTGATAGGTGATAAACAGATCCACACCAAAATTGCCGATCAGTGAACCCTCGACATAGTTCAGAAAGGTACCTGTCACAGAGCCGTCAGCGATCAAGAAATCATAGGTTTGACCCTGGCTCAGGGTGAAGTCATCGATTATTGAGACTAAAAGCTCACCGGAATCCAGGACAACATCCCCGGTGACGAACAATTGATCGAACTCACCGCTGTTCGTGCCACCGATCTCCACTTCTAAGATGGAGCTGCCCAGCATGGTGTAATCCCCAGTAAGGCTGGAGATCGCCGGTGATGCACCCGGTGCATAGACACCCAGGTCATGTACGAAATCACCTGTAAAGTCGATTACTTCCAATCGGTTACCATTGAAATCAAAGCTGGCGCCGTTGGCGACGTTTATCGCACACTGGGTCCGCTGAGTTCCCTCCAACAACAGTGTGCTTGTACCACTGACATCAAGTGTTCCCTGTCCAGCCATGTTTGATGATATAACCATACCTGTGCCTTCTGAACGTACA
>JBEVVS010000189.1:0-23645 GCA_040507005.1 Candidatus Thiodiazotropha sp. | reverse complement strand
GCCCAGCTTCTGGATCAAGCGGGCGCCCAGCAAGACAGTGGGGAAGAAGGGTTCAAGCACAAGCCCCTTGCCAAGCTCCTGTTGCAGCACCACAACATCCACGAGATCACCATCCAGGCCACCGTAAGCCTCCTCTATCGGCAGAGCCAGCCAACCCAGCTCGGCAAATAGCATCCAGTTCTCCTGGCTATAACCGAGGGAGCTGTTGGCCAGGGCTTGACGGGTTTCAAATCCGTAATCATGCTGAATATATTTTGCAGCACTGTCCTGCATCATCTGCTGGATGTCATTCAATGAAAAATCCATCACTATACCCCTATAGTCCAAGCACTTGCTTGGCGATAATATTTTTCTGAATCTCGTTGGTGCCGCCGTAGATACTCACTTTACGGTTGTTGTAATAGGTCGGCGCCACCTTGGCGGCGAACAGAGGCCCAATCGACTCACCATCGAAACCATCCTGATACTGCTGCGGCACAAAAGGCAGGGCATAGATACCTGCCATCTCCAGGGCGATTTCATCGAGCTGCTGAATCATTTCCGATCCTTTGATTTTCAGGATCGAGGACTCGGGACCCGGAGCCTTGCCGGTTGACACCGAAGAGAGAACGCGCAGCTCGGTATATTCAATCGCCTTGAGTTCAACCTCGATCTCCAGCAGACGGGCCATGAACACCGTGTTGGACTTCATATCCTCAACCCCCGCCGGGGCTTCATCGAGCATCTTCTTGAGGGATTTCAGGCGCGCCTTGGACTCGGCAACCCGGGCAATACCGGTACGCTCATGGGTAAGCAGCACCTTGGCATAGGTCCAACCCTTACCCTCCTCACCGATCAGGTTATCCGCCGGCACGCGTACCTCATCAAAGTGAACCTCATTCACCTCGTGTGTACCGTCGATGGTGATAATCGGGGTCACGCTGACCCCGGGGGATTTCATATCGATCAGCAAAAAGCTGATGCCTTCCTGCTTGCGCCCGCTATCGTCGGTACGCACAAGACAGAATATCCAATCAGCATGCTGGCCCAAGGTGGTCCAGGTCTTGGTGCCGGTAACCACATAGTGATCGCCGTCGCGCACCGCCTTGGTCTTGAGTGATGCCAGATCCGATCCAGAATTGGGTTCAGAGTAGCCCTGACACCACCAGACATTACTGGCAAGAATATCGGGCAGAAAACGCTGCTTTTGCTCCTCGGAGCCGTAGCTGTAGATGACCGGGGCAACCATGCCAAGCCCGAAAGGAATAATACGCGGCGCCTTGGCCTCGGCTGCTTCGTTGGCAAAGATATACTTCTGGGTTGCCGACCAGCCGGTACCGCCATGCTCTACAGGCCAATTGATTCCAGCCCAGCCCTGAGCATACAGGGCCTTCTGCCAGGCAATGTGATCTTCCTTGGAGAGGTAGATCCCCTTCTCCTGCTTCTCTTTGATATCTGAGGGAAACTTCTCCTGAAAAAAGGCCCGGACTTCATCGCGGAAGGCGAGCTCCTCTTGTGTAAAGCTAACATTCATCTATTGTCTCCACCTTCGGCCGTCAGACGTCGCAAAAAAAACTACAATTGAGGAAGTGCACGGCCAGCTAAATACAAAATACTTGTTCGCACTGCGGAATTACTTACCATTATAGCAGATGAATCGATTGCCGTTAAACCATCCGGCTAAACACAAGATCGACTTACTCAACTGATGCCCTTTGAGCAGACGAGCGGTGTAACCAGACCCATCAAATTCATCGAGAAAACTGTCGGTATGGGATATAGGCCAGAAGATTTCGCTTCCTTAGAACAACAGCACAGTCACAACTGCACCCTTATTCCAACACCTATACCCTGTTTTTGATCTGTTGCTGAAGCTTCTGCCGGGCTGACCGGGACTCAAGACTCTGTAGCATTTGACTGAAGAGGCTAAACTCCTCGGTCATGCGCACTTGCAGTGACTGATACTGCGACTGCTTCAACAGCCGTTTGGTGGTCATCAACGCGATGTTTGGTTTTTCAGCCAGGGCAACAGCCTGATTGTAGGCAAATCCCATCAACTCCTCGCCTGCGACAGCCTGGTTGACGATCGATGCATCAATCGCTGTCTGGGTATCAAAAAAGTCCCCCAACAGTAACAGCTCCGATGCCTTACGGTGACCTGCCAGCAGAGGCAAAAGCAGTGTGGATCCCGCCTCAGGACAGACGCCAAGATCGACAAAAGGCAAGCGAAAACGGGTATCCGGGGTAGCATAGACCAGGTCACAATGGAGCAGCAGGGTGGTGCCGATTCCAACCGCCAGACCCGAAACGGCGGCGACTACCGGCTTCTTGAATTGATGCAGTTCCTCAACAAACTGGGAGGCTGGAGATCGCTGGACCAAGTCACGGTTGTCGAAATCCGCCAGATCATTGCCTGCGCTAAAGACCTCATCACTGCCGTGCAGTAACACGACCTTGATATTTGGGTCCCGCCCTGCCAACCCAAGCGCTTCACACAGGGTTTCGTACATAACCCGATCAAGGGCATTTTTCTTCTCCGGGCGGTTGATGCCAATCTGCATCACACCCTGACTGCAAGTAACAAGGATCTGTTCTGAATTTGTCATAGTATTAACACTCACAGTACTCAGTCATCGAGTCAGTTCTTGATTTAAGCACCGTAGTCTCTGTGACCTTAAGTGGTATAGGAAAGCGTTGGCCGCAAGGATGCGGCCATCGAGCGCCCAGGGATGGGTTTACAGCGACTTTCCTATACCACTTAAGGTCACAGAGACGGTCCATAATTTTCATCGAATAACAGAGGGATCAGGAATACACAATTGGTTTGAGTATCGTTCGCTTACCTGTTTCATCGCTAAGTATTTTGGGTAATCAGAAAAAGTTATAAGTGCGAAATAGCTTTCATACGCTCAAACGTGCTATTTGCCTGCTCTTCAAGGCTAGCGACGATATCCGCCAAGGGTTCGATCTGGTCAACGAATGCGAGCGCATGTCCGGCCGAGAGTACACCCCGGCGGGTGTCGCCTGTGACATAGGCCTCCCGGCCGGTTGTTCCGGAAATCAAGGGTAAAAGATCCTGAACGGTCAGATCGCTCTTTTCCGCCTCGAGGGCCTGAACTGCCTCCGTGGTCTCATTGCGAAGGGCACGTACCGTGTTTCGGATACTCGACATGATCAGCGCTGTATCCGACTCGGATGCCTCGATCAGGCGCCGCTTGAAATCATCATGGGCCCAGATCTCTTCGGCCACCAAGAATTTGGTGCCGATGACCACACCGCTGGCACCCATCGCCATTGCCGCGGCAATCTGGGCGCCATGGCCGATGCCGCCGCCAATCAAATAGGGAATCTCCAGCTTTTCCAATGCTATTGCGGCATTGACGAAGCTGCCGATCATCTCCAGCCCCGGATGCCCGCCACACTCAGCCCCCACGATGGAGACGGCGTCGACACCAATCTGCTGAGCCTTGAGGGCATATTTCACCGCCGGCACCTTGTGCAGCACCTTTACTCCCGACGCCTTGAGCATGGGCAGAAAAGCTTCCGGGTTGCGCCCGGAGGTTTCAACGAGCTTCACCCCTTCTTCGATGATGATCCGGAACACCCCTTCGATTTTTTCCCCCGGCACCAACTTTGGCAACATGGAGACATTGACACCGAAAGGCGCGCCTTCAGCCAGATCCCGGCACTTGCGGATTTCGGCGCGCAGATCGTCCTCATCAGGGAAACTCGCGGCGGTAATGAAGGACAAAATTCCAGCTCGGGCCGCCGCGGCCACATAGTTGGCATCCGACAGCCACATCAATCCACCGGCAACGATGGGAAGCCGCGTTCCAAACAACGCATTGAAGTCATGCGCAGCTTGATGAGATGGACTCTGCATCATCTATCTCCTGCAATGAATCGGGGCAAGCTTCATGACCAAACGAGGCTTCATCGATCGATTGTGTAAGCACCTGAAAATCGATTTTGATTAGCCTTGCTCCGAAGCCCACTGCGCCAGGGTCTTGCCCTGTGTAACCAATTGCTCCAATAGCGCCGACGGTGTCCAGTTCTCCGCACCATGCTGCTTGGCGAATTCGCAGATACCGTCATAGACCTGTTTCAATCCCAGGGAATCGGCGTAGAACATCGGGCCGCCTCGATAAGCGGGGAAGCCATAACCGTAGAGATAGACCACATCGATATCCCCCGGACGCTGAGCGACCCCCTCCTCGAGGATTTTGAAGCCTTCGTTGATCAAGGCGAAGGTCAAACGGTTCAGGATCTCCTCGTCGCCTATCTCACGACGGGTAACGCCTTGCTGTCTCGCGTGTTCCTCGATCACCTCCAACACCAGGGGATCAGAGCTTTTGGCCCGGGTGGCGGGATCATACTGGTAGTAGCCGGCGCCGGTCTTCTGTCCCAGACGCCCCATCTCCGCCAACGCATCGGCAATACAGTAGGTCTTGGGATCACCTTTCTCTGCATCGGTTAGTGCCTGACGCGCCTTGTAACCGATATCGATTCCAGCGAGATCCCCCACCGCCAAGGGACCCATCGCCATACCCCAATCAACCATCACCTTGTCGATCTGTTCCGGGGTTGAACCTTCAATCAGGCAGAGCTGGGTTTCGCGGGCGTATTGGCGCAACATCCGGTTACCGATAAAGCCATAGCAGACTCGAGAGAGCACAGGCACCTTTCCGATCTTCTTGGCCAGCGCCATCGAGGTCGCCAACACCTCGTCGGATGTCTTGTCGGCACGGACAATCTCCAGCAGCTTCATCACATTGGCCGGACTGAAGAAGTGCAGTCCGATCACATCCTGCGGGCGCATGGTGGCCTCTGCAATGGCGTCCACATCCAGATAGGAGGTGTTGGTTGCCAGGATCGCACCCGGTTTACAGACCGCGTCGAGTTTACCGAATACTTCGTTTTTGATCTCCAGGTTCTCAAACACCGCCTCGATCACCAGGTCTGCATCCGCCAGGTCAGCATAGCTGGTGGTACCGGTAATCAACGCCTGGCGTTGCGCGGCGTCAGCTTCGGATAACTTGCCCTTTTTAACACTGATGGCGTAGTTCTTGGCGATGATAGCCTTACCACGCTCCAGCGCCTCGTCGTTGATCTCCAGCAGGGTCACCGGTATACCGGCATTGACGAAGTTCATGGCGATACCGCCACCCATGGTGCCGCCACCGATAATACCCACCGACTTGATCTCCCTGATCGGCGTCTCCTTGGGCAGATCTTTGATCTTCACCGATTCCCGCTCGGCAAAGAAGATATGCCGCATAGCCGCCGATTGGGGGGATTTAAGACACTCGAGAAACAGTTCCCGCTCGCGTTTCAGGCCTTCGTCCATGGGCAGATTGACCGCCGCTTCGACGCAGGAAACAATATGCTGAGGTGCCAGCTGGCCGCGGGCCCGTCGCGCCAACTTGGCCCGATAGTTGTCGAAAAAATCATCCCCGATGGCATCCTTATCGATAGCGATATCTCGCACACGCTTGAGTGGTGCGTAATCAGCAATCAAGGTATTGGCCAGCGCAATCGCGCCCTCCAGCAGATCCCCATCCACCACTTTATCGATCAACCCCATCTGCAATGCCTTGTCAGCGGAGACAGGACGGCCCGAAGTCATTAACTCCAACGCGGCTTCGACGCCGGCCAGACGGGGTGTGCGCTGGGTGCCGCCGGCACCGGGCAATAGACCCAGTTTAACTTCCGGCAAGCCGACTTTGGCCGAAGTGAGGGCACAGCGGTAGTTACATGCCAGCGCAGTTTCAAAACCGCCACCCAGGGCAGTGCCGTGAATGGCTGCAATAATCGGCTTGGTGGAGTCTTCGATGGTCTTCAACAGTTCAGGCAGCGAAGGCGACATCGGCGGCTTGCCAAATTCGCTTATATCGGCACCCGCTATGAAAGTCCGACCGGAACAGATGATTATCAACACCTTGGATGCATCGTCCTGAGCGGCCTCAACGGCATTCATCAACCCTTCACGCATGGGTTGAGAGAGCGCATTGACTGGCGGATGGTTAATAGTGATAACGCCGATCCCCTCCTGGAGATCGTAACTGACAACTGACATGCACAGACCCTCGATAGAAATTGTGATTAGACGCGCTCAATAACGGCAGCGATACCCTGGCCGATACCAATACACATGGTAGCCAGGGCATAACGACCGCCGGTGCGCTCAAGCTGTCGCAGGGCGGTCAATACGATTCTCGCCCCACTGGCGCCCAAGGGATGGCCGATGGCGATGGCGCCACCGTTCTGATTCACCCTCGAGTCATTGAAATCCAGATCCAGCAGTTTCAAACATCCCAGCGCCTGGGTTGCAAAGGCTTCATTGAATTCCATGACATCCATATCGGCGAGGGTCAAACCGGCTCGCGCCAATGCCTTCTTGGTAGCGGGAACCGGACCCAGCCCCATCACCCTCGGTTCGACACCAGCGATGGCGCCGGCCAGAATACGTCCCCGCGGCTTGATGCCCGCTTTTTCTCCGACCTGCTCGTTGCCGATCAATAACGCCGAGGCACCATCGTTGATGCCCGATGCATTGCCGGCGGTAACCACGCCGCCCTCAAACAGGGTGCGTAATTTCTGCAACTTCTCCATATCGGTGGATGGGCGCGGATGCTCATCGGCATCGACCATCAAGGCCGGTTTTTTACGCCCCTGCGGCACCTCGACGGGAACAATCTCATCAGTGAAATAACCCGCCGCACGAGAAGCCTCGTACTTGGCTTGGGACGCCATCGCGAAGAGATCGCTCTGTTCGCGACCGATGTCCAGATCAGCCGCGATATTATCGGCGGTTTCCGGCATTGAATGGGCGCCAAACTGACTCACGATTTTGGGGTTGGTAAAACGTGCCCCCATGGTGGAATCAGCCAATTCCTGATTACGGTCAAAGGCACTCGTGGCTTTGGATAGCACTAAGGGCGCGCGACTCATGGACTCCACGCCACAAGCGACAAACAACTCCCCTTCATCACAACGCACGCCCCGGGCTGCATCCAGTACTGAAGCCAGACTGGAGCCACACAAGCGGTTAACCGTCAAACCGCCGGTCTCGATAGGCAGGCCTGCCAGCAGACCGGCAAAGCGGGCAACGTTACGGCTGTCTTCACCTGCCTGATTGGTGGTGCCGGCGATGACATCCTCGTAAAGGGTGGCATCGAAAGCGTTACGTTCAACCAGGGTCCTGATTACCTGGGCCAACAGATCATCAGGACGCAGAGGCGAGAGCACACCACAATGGCGACCGAAGGCGCTGCGACAACCATCGTAGATATAAGCACTAGACATTCTAGCCTCCTGTAATGACCATAAAATTCTGCACTGCGAAATTTCCTTTCAATTTTAAACTCGTCATCACAAGTTGGCAACCCACACCTGAAAATTTATGGCTCACCTTAATAAACACCAGCTATTCTTAGTCCGTCAACGGTACCCCTCATGGGCCTGCCTTGGTTCAATGGTAGGACAATAAATACTAAACTTGCTTTCGCATTGCGGAATATGGTTTTATTTATATACCTGGTAAGGTGCAGCACTTCAAGTAGTGCCGGTTGTGCGGCGTCCATCATTTTCCACAACAGATCAGACAAACCATTTTTACAGAGGACCGTACAAAATGACCGGTGGTGATGAAATCTTCATGGGGCTGACTATTCAAGAGATCGTCGCCAGCCTGCCGAAGCGGGTTAGCCACAAGATTTGGCAGTGGATCGAGGAAATCCCTGAAGCCATCGCCCTGCAAGAAGCTGGTCGCGACTGGACCTACGCCGATCTAGGTACAGCAATTCATGCAGCCCGGCAACACCTCAAGGAACACCAGGTCCGCGCTGGCGACCGAATCATGCTGGTGGGTGAAAATGCCTGCGTAGAGGTGGCATTTATACTGGCTGCCAGCGACCTGGATATCTGGGTCGCGATCATTAACGCCCGTCTGTCAGGCCCTGAACTCGACGCCATTCGGGACGACTGCCAACCCCGCCACATCATATACACCGTAAACGTTTCCAGGGATGCCAACGAGCATGCCGTGCGCCATGGCGCCGTTTTTCAGCAACATCCGCTGTGGGGTGAGTTTGCCTACAGCGGCACATACAACACCGACCCGGAGCCTCTCTTCGAAGACCCTCGGGATCAGGTTTTTGCCATGATCTATACCTCGGGAACCACCGGCAAACCCAAGGGCGTGATGCTGACTCACAAGAATATCGCCTACACCTGCACCATGTCAGGAATAATCCGGGGCGTTACTCGAGGTCAGCGGGTTTATGCCGTGCTTCCCATGTCGCACTCTTTTGGGCTGTCGGTGGTCTGCCTGGCGACCCTATACGGCGGAGCCAGTGTCTATCTGGAACCGAGATTTAACCCGGATACCTGCCTCGATACCTTGCTTAAACAGAAGATCAACATGTTCATGGGTGTGCCACCGATCTATTCGCTACTTATCGAGGCGATCAAAACCCGGGGGTTGCGTGGGGACAACCTGGCCCTGGAGTATATTTCGGTGGGCGGTGCACCACTGGATCCTGAAACCAAGGCCGCAACCGAATCATTCTTCGGCCTGGTACTGCATAACGGCTTCGGCTTGACCGAGACCAGCCCCTCTATCAGCACAACCCGGCGCAATGAAAGACTGGGGAACTGCTCCTGCGGTCGACCGCTTCCCGGTACTGATATACGTCTGCTCAAAGCGGATGGCTGCGAGGCGAATACCGGCGAAGTCGGCGAACTTTGGGTGCGGGGCCCTCAGGTGATGAAAGGGTATTACCGTCAACCGGAGCTGACAGAGAAGGCGATCAATGCGCAAGGTTGGTTCAATACCGAAGACCTGGCGCAACTGGACGATGCCGGCAACATCAGCATCGTTGGCCGCACCAAGGAGATGATCGTCCGCTCAGGCTTTAACGTCTATCCGGCAGAGGTCGAGGCGGTGCTTAATGCTCACCCTATGATTACTCAATCAGCCGTGGTCGGCATCACCCACGATGGGGACGAGGATGTCTTTGCCTACATACAGGCGATCCCTGGAAAACCCATCAGCGAAGATGAAATAAAGGCCTACTGCAGGGAAAAACTAACCGCCTACAAATGCCCATCGAAGATCATCCTGATGGATACACTGCCTGCCACCAATACTGGCAAGCTTCTCAAAAGCCACCTTAGCGAACTGGCACAACGCAGTCTGAAATGAGATAGGTCTTATGCACCTCAACCCAGCATAGCGCTAGCCTTTATTACAGGCCCGTACCACGCAAGAGGATTGCTGAACTGAGTTACCGGAACTTCAACAACCTGTCCGCCCTGCTACTGCTAACAGTTCTGCTGGCAACCCTTGGCTATAAGTTATCAGGCGAATGGTTGGCGCTGCTCACTGCCGGTATCACCTTGCTGATCTATCTACTGCATCAGTGGCGTGAGATAAACACCACCGGCAAAGTGATTTTAAGCATCGCGGCGGCCTCATTAGGCCTTTTGGACTGGAGCAGCCCCCCCTTGGAGATTACCTCATCAGCAATCTCCAGGAGCTGTTTTTTCGCCACTTTCCTAGTCGCCCTCACGTTTGTCCGCCTGGCCGCCAAACACTCGATGATGATCAAACGTTGCGGAAAACTGGTGGTCAACCAACCACCCACTACACGATACGTCGTCATCTCCACCGCGGGCTACCTCTTTGGCACCCTACTCAGTTTTGGCGTCATCCATCTGATCGGCCAGATGATCTTCAAGGGCAATACCCTTGAGGCCGCGGGCGGTTTCGCCCGAATAAAAGAGAAACGCACACAACGCATGAGCTTGGCCTTGCATCGCGGTTTTTCGGTACTCCCTCTGGCATCCCCCTTTTCCATCACCATGGCGCTGATGCTGGCGACCATCCCCGATCTCAGGTGGCAAAGCCTTCTACCCATAGGCCTGGCTACAGCACTATTGCTAATAGGCCTGGGATGGGGTTTCGATTATTTCAGCAATCCCAAACATGTCCCTGTTGAGGCCCAGTATCAAGGCCCGAAACTTAGTTGGCTACCCGCACTCCAATTTCTCGGGCTGATCATTGGCCTCTTCGTGTTAGCCGCAGTGCTGGCGGAATCAACCTCCCTGAATCTATCCCTGGCGATTTTGATAACAAGCCCCCAGATCGGACTTCTTTGGCTGGCCTGGGGGCATCGTGCCACAGGCCTATGGAGCGCACTCAAATTCACCCTGCGTACTCTGAAAAAGGATCTTCCCTCAGAATTGAGTGGCCTGCGTTCTGAGATCGCCATCCTCAGTGGCGCCAGTTTTATCGGGGTGATCGCCGCCGAACTCATCCCTCAGCAATATCTGCTGCAGTTGGTCCAAGCCTTCAGTCCGACCAGTGCCATGCTGGCGATAACAATCTGCGCACTGGTCCCACTCTTTGCCCTGATCGGCATAGGACCCATGGTCACGGTCACGGTAATCGCCTCGACACTGAGTTCCACCACCGCTTTGCAACTCTCCCCGGAGCTGCTTGCCATTGCATTGATGTCAGGCTGGTCTCTGGCCATGAACTCATCCCCCATCAGCCTGTCTGCCCTGATGATAGGAAACGCCACCGGCTGCTCTAGCAGGGACCTGACCCTGAATTGGAACGGCCTCTACAGCCTGCTTGGCTTTGCCTGCCTCACTCTTTGGCTCATATTCATAAGTTACTAGCTGAAGGCCTGAATACCGGTGATCGCCCGCCCCAGAATCAATCCGTGCACGTCGTAGGTACCCTCGTAGGTGTTGACCGCTTCCAGGTTCATGAGATGTCGAATGACATGGAATTCATCGGAGATACCGTTGCCGCCGTGCATATCACGGGCATGCCGTGCGATCTCCAGGGACTTGCCACAGTTGTTGCGCTTGAGCAGGGAGATCAGCTCAACCGGACATTCACCCTCATCCATCATCCGCCCCATACGCAAGCAGCCTTGCAAACCCAGACTGATTTCGGTCTGCATGTCAGCCAGCTTTTTCTGCACCAGTTGGGTAGCGGCCAGGGGGCGACCGAACTGGGTTCGGTCCAGGGTGTAGTTACGCGCCGCATGCCAGCAAAATTCTGCGGCGCCCAAAGCCCCCCAGGCGATACCGAAGCGCGCCTTGTTGAGGCAACCGAATGGCCCTGCCAACCCTTTAACATTGGGTAGCAGTTGCTCTTCTGATACCCAAACATCATCCATTACGATCTCACCGGTAATGGAGGCTCGCAGACTGAACTTGCCTTCGATCTTGGCGGTAGAAAGACCTTGCATGCCCTTTTCCAGAATAAAGCCGCGGATAACCCCATCGAGCTTGGCCCAAACCACCATGACATCGGCAATGGGGCTATTGGTGATCCACATTTTGCTGCCCTTGAGACGATAACCCCCGTCGACTTTTTCAGCGCGGCTCTTCATGCTGCCCGGATCGGAACCGGCATCGGGCTCGGTCAGGCCGAAGCAGCCTATCCACTCGCCGCTTGCCAGTTTGGGCAGGTACTTCTGGCGCTGTGCTTCACTGCCGTAGGCATGGATGGGGTGCATTACCAGTGAAGATTGAACGCTCATGGCGGAACGATAGGCGCTATCCACCCGCTCAACTTCCCGGGCGATCAGACCATAGCAGACATGATTGACGCTGGCGCAACCATACTCCTCGGGCAGGGTAGCACCCAACAAACCGAGCTCACCTAGTTCACCCATGATCTCGGGATCGAAATGCTCATGCCGGTTGGCTTTTAAAACCCGGGGCATCAGGCGACCTTGGCAATAATCCCGGGCCGAGTCACGCACCATGCGCTCTTCATCTGTCAGTTGTGCTTCCAGCAGGAACGGATCTTCCCATGAAAAAACTGGGCGACTGCTGTTTTGGTTCATGACCTCATACCTCGAATATTTTTAAACCATAGTTGTGCAATCTTACGTCTCTACCTATCACAGGTTTTACCGATCTTTTCGCACCCGCATCAACCCTTCCTGAGCGGTACTGGCTACCAAACGGCCGTCTCGGGTAAAAAATTTACCGAAGTTGAGCCCCCGGGCATTGCCTGTCCAGCTACTCTCCAAATCGTAGTAGAGCCACTCGTCGGCGCGAAAATCGTCATGAAACCAGATACTGTGATCCAGACTGGCGGATTGCATGCTCGGCATATGAATCGACAACGCATGGGGGCGCAAGGATGTGCCGTATAAAAAGAAATCTGAAAAGTAGGCCAACATCGACTGATGTACAGCCGCCTGATCAGGCAAGCGCCCACGGGTACGCATCCAGACGCCGGTTTGCGGTGATTGAACCTCAGGCTCAAACCAGTCCACCGGGGCTGTATGGCGAATATCCAGGGGCTGAAAGTGAGTCCGCATCTCCGGCTTGGCGACTACAAGCGGATGTTGATTCCAGCGTTCACTCTCATCGCCCAGGGTGTCCGGCTCCAGCGTGGCTGGCATGGGTACTTGAAAACGATGCCCGCTCTCCCTGGTCTGAAACGAAAATGAGGTAATAAAGATCGACTGATCCTGCTGCGAGGCGACCACCCGCCTGGTGTTGAAACTTCCACCATCTCTGACATTTTCAACCGTAAAGGTAATCGGCTGCTGAGGATTGCCCCGCCTGATGAAATAGGCGTGGGACGAGTGCACGATCCGATCTTGCGGGACAGTGCGCAGCGCCGCACTCAGCGCCTGGGCCAAAATCTGCCCCCCAAAAACCTGGTTAAAAAAGACTGGGACATTATCACCGATGAAGGTCACTTCATCGACTTCCCGCAATTTGATAATTGCCAACAGCTTTTGTAAATCGTCAGACACCGAATTTACTCTCCGAACAGAAAACAGACGACCCTTAACTTCCATCAAGTATCGCTTACGTGCTCCACCTCAATCTATAGAGGCAAAATCCGAGGGAGAGCTAAAACATGGTCCGAGGCAAGAATAGCGACAAAATGGGGAAGACTATCAGCAGGATCAGTACCAACACATCCATCACCAGGAAGCGCACTACCCCGGAAAAGATTTCGTACACCGCTACTTTAGGGCTGGTCACACTGGCAATGACAAATACGTTCAATCCCACGGGAGGGGTAATCAGGCTGATTTCAAGCAGCTTGATCACGACCACCCCAAACCAGATCAGGTCCAGCCCATAACCTTCCATCATCGGCACCAGGAATGGCAAGGTCAGCACCAGAATACCCAGTGGGTCCAGAAACATGCCGAGCAGCAGGTAGATACCGGCAATCACCACCAACAACAACCCAATTGACAGATCGGCCGTCTCGACCACCCCTACCAAGGCCGGCGCCATGCCTGTCAGGGCGACGAAACCGACAAAAATCTTCGCCCCAGCCGCAATGAAAAAGATGGTTGTTGTCTGGGTGGCGGTCTCCTTGACCGAATGTATAAACTGATTCCAGCTGAGCTTCTTTTGCAATGTGCCTATCATGATGGCGGCAAAAGCACTGACTGCCGCCGCTTCGGTGGCGGTAAACAGGCCGCTATAGATACCGCCAATAATGATGGTAAACAATAACACCGCTGGCCAGCACTTGATCGCTGCTTTGCGGCGATCACCAGGAGCAAGTTCGAAATCTGGCAACGGTGCCGTGTCAGGCTTGCGTTTAACCCAGATATAGATCACCAACAGAAAGCCCGCCAAAGAGAGCAAGCCGGGAATCACACCAGCCAGGAAAAGACGATTGATCGATGTCTCGGTAAAGATCCCGTAGACGATGAAGAGTACACTCGGAGGAATTAGCGAGCCTAGGGTCCCTCCAACCGCCACGGTAGAGGTGGCAAGCCGCTTGTCGTAACCGACTCGCAGCATCTCCGGCACGCAAATTCGCCCCATTGCCGAGGCACAGGCGATACTCGACCCGGTGATCGCCGAGAAGCCACCGCAGCCAAATACCGAGGCCATGCCAACCCCCCCGGGAATTCGCATCAACCAAACCCGAGCGGCCCGATAGATATCCGTGGTCATGCCGGTGTGATAGGCCACATGCCCCAAGAGCACAAACAGAGGAATCATGCTCAGGTCATAGGAGTGCACCAGGTCGAAGGTATTCGATGAAACCATCGATAAGGTCGGTGCCCAGGCAGCACCAAAATTAAAACTACCGGAACGTCCAGCAAAGAAAATAAAAATAAAGGATGTGGAAACACCGGCCAAGGCAAACGCAATGGGTACGCGGATCGCCAACAACAGCAGAGCGCTGGCAAAACCAATCAGCCCTAATACTAATGGATCCAGCATATACTAACCCTCTTCAACAATATCGTTCTCCGCTGCGTCGCGCTGAACGAGATAACCAACATTGCCACTGAGGGCCGCATGAATATCCGCAACGCAGATCACGCTTAAGCGCAGAACAAAAAGCACCGCTCCGAGCAGAAAAGCGAACCGGCCCGGCCACTCGGGAAGCTCTAACTCACCAAAGAAATAGGCGCCCGCATCAACCGCATGAGAAAAGTCGATCCATGCCGCAAAGGCGAGAGGGCAAAGAATCAGCAGACTGATCATCGAACCGATCGCAAGCAGCCACAATTGAATAGGCGGCTTCATCCGTTTGAATAGAAACTCGATACAGATATGGCCGTAATTAGCCGTCACATACGACAGCGGGAGAAAGATAGCCCCCACCATCAATTCGCTAACAATCACCACATCATCAGTCACACCGCTGCCAAAATTTCGCAGCGTAACTGTTGCGGTAATCACCAAACCCAACGCGACAATGCACAGACCGGCGAGTGCCAAGGCACCTTGTTCCAGTTTTTTCAGCATAACAATCACCTCCGGCAGCTTGAGCGCTGTTAAACCAGAGCAAATCCTCTACTTTATTGATCGGGGGTTACCGAACCACTTGCAGGACAGCGACAAGGCATAGCTCGCTGCAATAGCCATCCATGGCACTAACAATCAAACCGGCAGACATTTTGCCTACCTAAGTCATGACCCAATCCCTTAACGCGCCCAGGGATAGCCCTTCTCATCACGTTCACGGCTGTAGTTGTTCAAAGCCTCTCTGAACTGCTTGACCATCGCATCCCCATCAAAACCGCTGGCAGATGCTTGCTTGGCCCATTCGCCAATGTACTTCTCACCGGCGGCAACCAACTTGGCCGAATCGGCTTTGGGCAGGTCGATAAATTCGACCCCTGCCGCTTTCAGCTTCTTCTCGCCGTTCACATCGCCCGTCAGGGCATTACGCCCGTGATGATCGACAAAATCCTTGGCGGCTGACGCCAGGACTTCCTTCTGCGAATCACTCAAACCGTCATAGACCCGCTTGTTCATATACATGCCAAGGCCGGTGACGATCCCCCAATTGAGCCTGGTGGCAGAGTCGGCCACCTCACCATGTTTCAAGGCGGCGGAGGGAGCGAGATAGCTGTGGGTGCAATCGATCAACCCGGTATCTAATCCTTGATAGGCCTTATAGATACTCATACTCACCATGTTGGCGCCAAGATCACCAAAGGCTTTGCCATAGCCTGAGATACCACGGACTTTCTTGCCTTTGATGTCATCCAGTTTACGAACGGCATCGCCCTTGCACAGCAGTACAACCTTGGATACCGTAAATGGAGCGATAAATTTAAGGTTCTGTTTTGCCAGTTGAGCATCGATCTTCGGATTCTTCATATGATCGCTGACCGCACGAATACCCACCCAGGGATCCTCGTTGGGAAAAGGCAGATCACCGATGCTGTAGGAAACCAATTCTTTCGGGAAATAGGCCTGAATGATCGACCCCATATCGGCCACACCTGTGGCGATGGACTGGCGGGCAGCCTTGGCTTTATACAGTGCCCCGCCCCACTGAATCTTAATCTTGAGATCGCCGGCTGAACGCTTTTCCACCTGATCGGCAAACCATTGAACATCCGCGGCCCGTTGACCGCGATTCGGCGACGGTTCACCCCAGGTCAACGTAGTCTCTGCCAGCAAGGGTAAGGCACTGAAACTTGAGGCAAAAAACGTTGCGGCCAGGGCTGCTAACTTAACTTGATGTATCATTGCTACTCCTCTAAACGAATATTTACACTACCAATTCCGCTTTGCGGAATTCATTTTTGTTATTACATTTTTCAATGTACACAATTAAATGAGCAAGAGCAAGCAGTGCTTATGGGTGGAATCAAGCTGTATTTACTCAGGGGCTTGAAGCTCGTCTTGAGTGCCCGCAGACCGTGTGGAGGGTTTTTTTGATTCAGCAGAGAAAACTCCCCGAGCCCTCTCAGTGCTTGTTTTCTGAAATGACAAAACAGCTTGTAACCAAGGCGCTAGGTGAAGAAAAATCGAGACTCACCCTGAGTGAGTTCTCCGGCTAAGGGATCAGCAAAGTTAAAATAAATATGGACGGAGGTTAAGGCATGCATAGCGGTGAAGACATAACACCGGGGCAATCATATAGACGTGAGTAATGCCACGACAAAAAGCACAAGAATCACCACTACCAGGATGATAAGGATAGGGCTTTCCTCCAATTGCTCATCGCAACCATCCAGATAAGGATCTTCATAGTTTTTTGGGGGGGTCTACCTTCATGCTTATAACCACTCTCGATTGTGATTCTGATGGATCACCAACCTAGAGTATGGAGCTAGTGATACTCTCACCTGCCATGGCTATTTTCTTGCGCGATCTACGCTCTAAATTAATACTCCATCAGATTAAGAACGTAATTCACATTTTTCGCATTGCGAAATTGATTTTTGGATATTCGGTTGCTAAGGTACCCAATCAGAAGGTAATTAGCAAGCAGTTAAGTGACACTGAATTATCTTGGATTTGCTTGGGTGAGAAGTCTATTTAGCGTGCATGAACATTGGGTGTTGCCCAGTGTTGGATCAGCAGTGAATTCCCCCTCCGATAGTGCCCAATCCTCGACATCGATACACCAGTGGGCGTGATCTTTCCTTTTTTTAATTGAGATTTCTGCTCGCTAGCCTTCCAGCACTGTTCACAATCCACCCTCCTAAATGAAATAGCATAGGAATTTATTCAATGAAGTATCTATCGAATCGGTCTATCACTCTGTTGTTATCGATACTGCTGCTGCAGGGATGTGGCGGTGGCGGTGGCGGCGATGACGATAGTGATGGCTCCAGCTCATCGGGCAGTTCATCGAACAGCTCAACCTATACAGGCAGCACGGCGCAGGCCACCATCGACGCCTCGAATGCAAAGGACCTGGCCACCGGAGCGTCTTCCGGCACCCAGCAGGCAGTAGCCTCTAATGCCTTATCCGATACTGCGATGCGTCCCCAGGCCACACCCACCACAAGGCTTGCGGAATTGGCTCCAAGGATCGCCCAGTGGATCAATCAGCATAGGAGCCCAGTTGCAGCCAAGGAGGTTGATCTATCAAACGAGATCTGCGACCAGGGCGGCAGCGCTGTAGTAAACAGCAATGATGCCGAAACCGAAGGCACCATGATCTTCAGTAACTGCGCCATCAACGATAAGGAAGGTGGAACCATGGTGCTCGATGGTGATGTGTCATTCATCGTCGACGTCAGCTCAGACAGCATGAATATGGTTTACGATGTCTCCTTCAGCTACATTGAAGAGACCCAATCGGTCTATATGGCTCTTGCCTGCAGCAATATCTCGACTCTCGCTATCAGCTGCGCCGTCAGCTCCGATTTTCAAGGTGTCGATGGCAGGGTCTACCGCATCAAGGATCTTACGGTAAGCGGCAGCAAGGCCTCTGGCTTCTATGTCGACATGACCTTCTACGATCCTGATCATGGATCGGCTGATGTGGCCACCACCCAGCCACTGACTTATGGTTGCGAAAAAGGCGTTCCAGGCAGCGGCATGATCAGCATGGAGGGTGCAGGCGGCACCACTGCCGTAGTCAGTTTCGACAGCTGCAGCTCCTACACAGTTACGGTTGACGGCGTAGGCACAACCCACAACTGGTAAGTTAAGGGTAAAAGTCTGAACGCACCCTCGGGTGTGTTCAGACACCCATCAATCCCACCTCATCCTGGAAACCGATCCTTTCCAGTAAGGCAACGGTAAAGTAACCCAGAGTTACTATTCGATACGACAGTTAGAAAGATCGGCGATCTGCAAATTGTGACTGGCGCCGGGATTCTCCCGGGAAGGCCCCTGGGTCAGAATGGCGAGGCCGGTTTCGAAACCCCGTTGATGCAACCAATTACAGATAAATGGTCCCCAATCCTGCAGGTCATTTTCCACTTTGATAGGCTGCACACCATAGGAAAATTGCAGTGCCTGGCAGGTAGCTTCGTCGGTGCTGAAGGCACTGATCCAAGCCGGCAGTCGGTAGCGGGTTATATTCCGCGCCGTGGCGCCTGAGTGGGTGGGAACCACCACCGCCACCGGATTCAGCTTCGCCACGGCCTGCTGTACGCAATAGGCGATCAGGTCTGTGGGCCGAAAACCGTCATTGCGGCGCATGCGTTGTTCACGTATCAGCAGGGTACGGCTCGGTTCGGTATCCGCGGCTATCTGGGCAAGCATCTGCACCGCCTCCACCGGATAGCGCCCCATGGCGGATTCCGCCGAGAGCATCACCGCATCTGTGCCATCCAGGATGGCGTTGGCCACGTCCGTGGCCTCCGCCCGCGTCGGACGACGATGCGCCGTCATCGACTCGAGCATCTGGGTGGCGGTGATTACCGGTTTACCCAACTGGTTGGCTTGTTCCATCAACTCTTTCTGTACCACCGCCATCCGCGAGATGGGGATCTCAACCCCCAGATCCCCGCGGGCCACCATGAGTCCATCGGCTACTTGCAGAATGGAGTCCAGATTCTCCAGGGCCTCCAAGCGCTCGATTTTGGCGATAACGAAGGGCCTCGGTCCTGCTTTGTCCGCGGCCGCCAGCAGATCCTCGATATCCCTGCTACTGGAGACGAAGGACTGGCTCACCGCGTCTACCCCCGCCTGTAAGGCAAACTCCAGGCAATCACGATCATGGTCGGTGAAGGCGCCGAAACCCAGATCGATGCCGGGCAGGTTCAAACCCTTTCTCGAGGAGAGCTCTCCGCCAGCACGTACTTCACAGTGAACCTCCGTCTCTTCAATGGCTTCCACCTTGAGGGAGATCTGGCCGTCATTGAGAAACAGCTTATCGTTCACCGATACGATCTTCGGCAATTCCTTGAGGCTGACCGAAACACGTTGTGCGTCACCTGCTATCTCCTCGGTGGTGAGAACCAGCCGTTCGCCGATCTCTAGCTCCACCGGCCCCTGGGGGATTTCACCGATACGCATCTTCGGCCCGGGAAGGTCGGCCATGATCGCCAATCGCCTGCCCGTTTTCTCAGAGGCCCGGCGTAACTTGTGTATATTCTCCAGGTGGGTGGCAAAATCACCGTGGGAGAAGTTCAGGCGGGCGATATTCATCCCCGACAACAGCAGCTGTTGCATGACTTCTTCAGAATCGGACGCCGGCCCGATGGTGGCGATGATCTTGACTTTGTTCGCTGGATATATCACTGGGTGTGCTCTTTTTACAAACCGAGCGTGCTATCTTAACGGCGTTTGATGAATTTTTTGTTATAGGTTGAAGAGCCAGGCTTTTGAAGTCGTAGCTTCGAATGGCTCAAGCAGCTAGTTAATACCCGGCACTTAGATCCGGCTTACCTGATTGACCGCACCTTGCGGGATCTCGCCGGTTAATGCCTGGGTGATATTGACTGCCGCCTCCATGGCGATTTCAAAGCGCACCTTTTCCACGGCGGATCCGATATGCGTGGTGAAGACGGTTTTGTCGGTTTGGTTAAGCAGATCTGCAGGTATTGCCCGGGGACGATCCCCGCGCGCCCAGTCTTCAAACTCATAGACATCCGCGGCATATCCCCTTATTTGTCCAGACGCCAAGCCTCTCACGACGGCTTGCTCATTCACGGTTGAGCCGCGTCCCGTATTGATCAGGTAGGCACCTGTTTTCATAGTGTTGATTTCATGATCATCGAAAAAGTGCAGGGTTTGATCGTTCAGCGGCAAGATGCTGGCGATGAAATCGCTTTCTGAGAGTAGATGGCTAAACTCCACATAACTGACAGATAATTGGCGCTCAGTCTCTTGCTCCAGGCGGACTCGGTCGTAGTAAATTAGATTCGCATCAAAGCCGGTCAGCCGCTTCGCGAGTGCTTGTCCCACCGCACCCATGCCGACGATCCCGATCACTGATGAATCGAGGCCCTTGCCATAAAACCTTGGCTCCCATCCAGCGAAATGACCCGCTCGTAGATACTGATCACTCTGTATAACGTTTCTGCCCAGTGCAATCATCAGACCCAGTGTCAATTCGGCGGTCGGTATGGTGAGTAGATCAGGCACGTTGGTCAGCCAGATCTCTCTCTTTTCACATGCCTCTGGGTCAAGGTTGTCATATCCTTTCATTGCCCCCCCGACCACTTCCATATCAGGACACTGATCTAAAAAATCATCATCAATGCAATCCGGCATAAATGCCATCAAGGCCTGTGCATCACACGCGCGGTTTAGTATTTCTTCTCTTGGCAGGGTCAAGCGTGATTCATTTGCGATGACTTCGCATGTCTGTGACAGAAAGGTGATGATTTCCGGGTGAACCCAGTGTGTGAGGACGACTTTTGGTTTCATTGCATGACCTGAATGGAGCGTGGCGTTATTTGATAGATCTATCATCATTTGAATTTGGTACGCAGATACTGGCCGATACCATCCACCATGGTGACCATTAACAGGATGACCAACAGGATGGCGGATACTTCGTCATAGCGCATCAAACGCAGTGAACTCATCAGTTCGAAGCCGATACCACCGGCGCCGACCATACCCATTACGGTGGATGCCCTGAAGTTGTACTCCCAGCGGTAGATGGTGACGTCGGCGATTTGGGGTAATACCTGGGGTATAACGCCGTGGGTGATCATCTGGAATCTTGTCGCACCCGCGGCATGTGCAGCCTCGATGGGTGCATTGTCCACATGCTCCACCGCCTCCGAGATGAATTTACCTACCATGCCTATGGAGTGAAATCCTAACGCCAAAACACCAGGGAGTGCGCCAAACCCCACCGCAGCGACGAATATAATGCCGAGTATCAGCTCGGGTATGGCGCGCAGGGCATTGAGAAGGCCCCGGGAAATTTGATACACAACGGGGTGCGGACTGGTGTTTCGAGCAGCCAGCAGACCCAGGGGGATCGAGAAAAAGACCGCCAGAGCGGTCCCTGCGATACTCATGGCCAGGGTATCCAGCAAAGGGACCAGCCAGCCTTTTACATCACTGAAGTTGGGCGGAATGCTTTCACCCGCAAGCTGGAGAATGCTGGGTATGCCTTCGACCATACGCTCCGAGTCCAGCAAACCGGTGTAGTAGCTGCTGAGCAGGATAATCAGAAAAACGATCAGAACCTGCAAGGCAAGTCTACGCGACGCCTTTTCCTGCCGGGTGATAATATTTGAATAATCTTTATTCATAGCAGATCAACACCTGCTGCGGGTGAAACACCCGCAGCACAATCGTCGGATTACAAGCCCAGGTTCTTTTTCAGGGTGCGTACCACATCGTAATCAGCATCGCTGATGGGAGAGAGGGAGTCGGCCTTGAAATACTTCAATATCTCCTTGTCGTCGAGGCTATGAAACGCAGTCTTGATGTTCTGTTTTAAATCGTTATCGAGAGTATTGCGCATTGCCCAAGGATACTGTGGGAAGGGTTCGGAATAGGCGAGCACCTTGACCTTGGCGTTATCAATCACGCCGCGTTCTACCAGTGATTCAAAAATCGGCCTGGATAGGCCACCGGCTTGAGCGCGGCCGTTTTGTACGGCAACCGCGACGGCGTCATGAGCGCCGAGAAAATGATCCTTGTAGTCCTTGCCAGCGGTTAATCCAGCTTCCACCAGCATGGATTTGGGAATCATGTGAGAGGACGTGGATGCCTGATCGCCATAGGCCATATCGTGTCCTTTGATATCCTCCAGTCCTTTGATGCCTGCCTGAGCGTTGGCGATGACCACGGCCTGATAAGTGGTACTGCCGTTCTTGCTTTTGGCCGCGAAGGCATCGATATCACTTCTCGATTTCGCCAGCACATAGGATAAAGGGCCGAAGTAGGCCAGATCGATACGCTCGTGCCTCATGGCCTCGATCATTGAAGAGTAATCCGTGGTAACGACCAACTCGATTTTTTTGCCGAGTTTTTTCGCAAGGTATTCCTTAAACTTCTGATTATTTTGTATTACTGTGGAAGCATCCTCGTCCGGCAACAGGGCCACTTTCAATGTGTCGGGATTTGGCGTGGCCTTGGCGAAAGCCAGCATGGCAGTAAAACTCAATGCAAACGCAGTGATGAAACTTAGAAGCTTATTCATTTCGTAAGATCCTCTATCAGGCGTGAAAGATTTCAAAGTGAGGGGGTTACGGCTATTTCACCGCCCTGTTCAATCGCCGCAGCTACTATCCCGCTCTCCTTGCTAGGGTGTTCAGATGAATAGATCGAATCGATATTCACTGCTTTTAAGTCATCCGCTGAACCGTCGAAAACGACTCGTCCATCGGCCAGGCCAACAATTCGATCGGCATAATTTTGCGCTAATTCGACTTGGTGCAGACTCACAATTGCAGTCAGGTTGTCTTCTTTGCAAATATTGTGGAGGAGTGACAAAACCTGATTTGAAGTGGCGGGATCCAGGCTTGCCACGGGCTCATCCGCCAATAATATTCCCGGTTGTTGCGCAAGCCCCCGGGCGATGCCGACACGTTGCTGTTGCCCGCCACTCAAATTATCGATACGTTCAAGCGCCTTTTCGATCAGACCGACCCGGTCCAGACACTCGAGTGCGAGGGATTTGTCTGCGTGGGTGAATGGCATGATGGTACGAAGCGGGTGATAGTGCCCCAGCCGGCCCATCAAAACATTTTTCAATGCGCTGTGGCGGCTAATGAGTTGATGCTGCTGAAATATCATCGCCGTGTTGGTGCGATGCTTTCGCTGTACGGTGCGATCCTTGTTGACCATGCCCAATCCCTTGATTTCAATGACACCGCTGGTTGGCTGATTGAGCAGATTGATGCAGCGTAACAGGGTGGACTTACCCGCCCCCGAGCGGCCAAGCAATACATTGAAGCTGCCGGCTTCAAATTCCAGATTCGTCGCTTGCAGTGCTTGAAATCCGTTTTCGTACACCATACCGATGTCGCGTAGAGTGATCATTTCAAGTCACCATTCACAAATACCTCGCGCATGGTAGGTTGAAAATATTTCAAATCAGCGACAATTCACCGAAGCTTTGTTGACGTAAGTTAATGGGCTGCTGAAAAAGAAGACAGGAAACATCTGTATTATGGAACTAAATAGTGTGACCACTGATGTCACCATTTACATGACCATGCAGGACTGATCCCCACAAAACACCCGCAAGTTCAATTCTAAAGCTACGCTTAGAAAGCTCTTCACTACCTGGTGTTCGTTGATGGGATAGCTGTTATCTTCTCGTTAAGCCTGAGTACAATTGCGCTAACTACAAGTTATTTAGTTTTCTTAGCGACCGAGTGAAAGATGCGGGTTAGCCGAATAGATCCGATTTCGCAACCTGGGTGATGGTATTGATAGCCGGATGTTTGATATGCCGTTCAGGCGATATCACATAGAAGCTTTCTGTAATCTCATCAGAACGTCCCACGACCTCCACCCTGTATTTT
>JBEVVS010000239.1:0-23811 GCA_040507005.1 Candidatus Thiodiazotropha sp. | reverse complement strand
CCAGCAACAGGGTGAAGAGCAGGCTGAGGTAAACAATGGAGAAGCCAAAGGTCTTCATGGCGTGTGCGCGACCCTCGCTGCGCAACAGCTTGACGGCATGGTAGATGAAGAGTGATCCCAGGATCAGGGCGCCGCCGAGATAGAGATAGCCGCTCATCTGGATGACGAAGGGCAGCAGGGAGACCGCCAGCAGCATGATGGCGTAGATCAATACCTGCTGCTTGGTGAAGTGGATGCCATGGGTGACCGGCAACATGGGCACATCGGCCTTGGCGTAGTCGTCCCGGCGATGGATCGCCAGGGGCCAGAAATGGGGTGGCGTCCAGACGAAGATGATCAATAGCAGCAGAAATGGCTCCATAGTGACCTCACCGGTCACAGCACACCAGCCCAAGAGTGGCGGTGCGGCCCCGGCCAAGCCGCCCCAGACGATGTTTTGCGGGGTGTTGCGCTTCAAATAGAGGGTGTAGATCACCGCATAACCGATGAGGGCGAAAAAGGTGAGCAGGGCGGTCAGGGGGTTCACCAGAAAATAGAGCAGCAGCATGGAGATGCCACCCAGCAGCAGGGCAAAGCTGATTGCATGGGGGGTGTCCATATGCCCGCTGGGTATGGGTCGCCAGCTAGTCCTGTCCATCATGGCATCGATGCGTTGATCGATGACATGGTTGATCACGGCCCCCGATGCGGCGGCGAGGGAGATGCCGAGCAGACCGAACAGCAAGGGTTGCAGGGGAACCAGGCCATCTTGTGACAGCAGCATGCCAACCAGGGCGGTAAAGGCGATGAGCAATACGACCTTGGGTTTGGTCATCTCATAATAGTGGCGCCAGGCAAAGCCGACCGCCTGCTGTGTGGAAATGTTACTGATGGCCATAGCGACCTCCTTGAGCCCAGTTTTGCGAGGCTTTGAGTAGTTTTTCAAGATCCTGCAGAATCTCTTTGGTGCCGATCTTGGTGGTATCGTGTTTCATCATCAGGTCACCCCGGGGGTCGATGAGAAAAATGGGGATTGCCTGCTCCGAAAGCTGTAGAGGGAACAGGGATTCGATGCTGGCCCGTTGACTGCTGTCTGCTATCAGTAGTTCTGTGCCATCAAGTCCACCCATATTCGGCAGTTCCAGACGACCGTTTGCGTCGGGCATGAGAATCAGCAGGCGGGCGATGCGTTGTCGATTCGCGGCTGTAGCACGGCGGATCTGGCGCACCATGATTAAAATCTCGATGCAGGCGGCGTCACAGCCGCCCTCGCTGACCAGGGTCATGCTCCACATGTCCTGCAGTGATTGCCAGTCGAACCACTCCCCATCCGCGGTCTGCAAACGCAGTGCCTGGACGGGGCGGGGTGGATCGATCTACTCCCCATGGTTGATGCGGCCAGTGGGCAGCCATTGAGGATTGTGAAAGAATACCCATGCGTAGTTCATCGGCAAGGCAAACAGTGCGATCAACAACCACAGGGAGGCAAGGCTGCGCGGCTTGACGCTGTTGTCGGCAATGCTGTTCATAGTGCGACTCCGTTTTCAGCACGCTTGTGCAGTGACAACCGGAACCAGACCAACAGGGTGATGATGGCGAAGGCAAACCATTGAATGGCGTAGCCGATGTGCATCATGTCGCTGACCCTGGGGTGAGGCCACTGACGCACGAAACCATGTTCGTCCTGAGCCGATTGCAGCACGATGAAGGGCAGGATTTCCAGGCCTGACCAAGCACTGAAGTGGTCGAGGGTGAGAAATGGCCAGCGGGGCGGTGTGGCGGTTGTCGCTACTGCCCCCTGTTTGAGTTCGATGGCTGGTGGTTTGGGGATTCTCACTTCACCGCTGATGGTTAGTGTTTCACCCTGGTCAATTTCAGCCAGGGCCTGATCCAGTTGTTGATGGGCGATCCAGCCCCGATTCACCAGCAGGGTATTGTTGCTATCCAGGAGTTGCAGGGGTGTAATCAGATGAAAGCCTGTTTTACCTTGATGTTTGCGGTTTTCAATCAGCACGCTTTTGTCGTTAAGATAGCGTCCTCGCACCTCTACCTGGCGGAACAGCAGTTGCTCGGCATCGGGCTGGGGCCCGGTCAGTGATAGGGGTGGTTGCTTGCGCCGTATCTCCAGCGATGCCCCCTGATTGCGTTTCTGCTCGGCACGCTCGAGTTGCCAGATACCGAGGCCGAAAAAGAGGGGTGTCAGAATTACCATTATAATTGTAGGTGTTGCCTGGGCGCGAAATTGACGGGTGCTGCTGGTCATAGTGACTATAGTGAATCTATCTGGTGCTAATGATATGGGGATTGGGAGCGATCATGGATATCATATATAAACTACCTGTGTTGCTGGTGTTGGGGTTCATCCTATTCAGCCTGTTTCAGGGGATGTACTACATGGCCAAGGACGATGGCAAGAACAACAGTACCCGCGTGGTACGCGCGTTGACCCTACGGGTAGTATTGTCGCTGCTGCTCTTCATTCTACTCATGGCGGGTTACTTCTTCGGCCTTCTTCAGCCTCACAGTCTGCTGCCCCAATAGGGGTTAGAGCCAATACACGAATACGAAGAGCCCCAGCCAGACCACATCGACAAAATGCCAATACCAGGCCACCGCCTCGAAGGCGAAATGGTTATGGGCGCTGAAGTGGCTCTTCATGCTGCGGGCGAGGATGGCCATCAGCATCACTGCACCCATGGTGACATGAAAGCCGTGGAATCCGGTCAGCATATAAAAGGTTGAACCATAGGCACCCGTTCCCAGAGTGAGATTCAGATCGGCGTAGGCGTGGGCATACTCATAGGCCTGGAGTCCCACGAACAGAAGACCCAATGCAATGGTCGCAATCAGGCCCCATATCAGCTGTTTCTGGTTATCGAGTTTCAATCCCCAATGGGCCCAGGTGATGGTGGCGCCACTGGTGAGCAGGATCAGAGTATTGATGGCGGGAATGCCCCATGCACCCATGGGTTGGAAGTCACCACCCAGCTCACCGGGACCATGGGAGGGCCAGACAGCCTCGAATCCGCTATACAGGATCTCATTGGACATGCCGAGGTAACCCTCACCACCGAGCCATGGCAGGGCAATGTTGCGGATATAGTAGAGGGAGCCGAAAAAGGTGAGAAAGAAAAACACCTCCGAGGCGATGAACCAGAACATCCCCATGCGAAAAGAGGTATCGACCTGTTTGTTGTAACAGTCGTTCAGGTTCTCTCCGATAACATCCCGAAACCAGCCAAACAGCAGAAAGAAGAAGAGCAGCAGGCCGCCGAAGACGATGTAGCCGCCGATGGATACCCCGTTCATGGCCAGTGCTGCACCAAACAGGGTAGTCAGCAGGGATGCCATGCCAATAATGGGCCAGGGACTGGGATCGGGTATGAAATAATCCCCGCTGTGTTCCGTTACCGACATGCTGATACTCCTCTCGATAATGATTTTTTTGTGATAGTCATGGTGTTTGTTTGATCCAGTCTAGTTGTTATTGATCAGGGTTTGCCGCAATCATGGGCGGAAGTTCGCTATCCTGATCGTCATCACTCTCCCTTTGGCTCTCTTTCAGACGCATGAAACTGTACGAGAGTGTCAATGAGTTGATCTCATCAGGCAGCTCCGTCGACACCATGAATTGCAAGGGCATGGTGGTCTCTTGGCTGCCGTCTAGCTTCTGTTTGTTGAAGCAGAAACACTCGAGTTTGCTGAAATAGGGGGTTGCTTGCCAAGGCGCCACGCTGGGTATGGCCTGTCCGGTAACGGCACTCCGGCTGCGGTTTCGCGCAACAAAATTGACCTCGTAGAGTTGACCGGGATGGACACGCATCTTGGTGGTTTCGGCAGCGAACTCCCAGGGCAGGTTCGGGTTTACCGTGGTGTCGAACTTCACCGTCACCCAGCGTGCTTGGTCTATCCGGTCAGCGGTTGCAGCGACCTGGCCGATGGTGCTGCGTTGAGCGAGGGATTGGGTCCCGGTAATCTGGCAGAACAGGTTATACAAAGGTACCAGGGCAAAGCCAAAGCCAAACATCGCCAGCACCAGTCCGGACAACATCAAGGTCGTGCGGCGGTTCTTGCGCTGATTGTCTGTTACCTGTTGCGTCATTGGGTAGCCTGTGTCCCAACAATCCGAAAGATACCGGACCAGAAGGGGAATGAGGTTACAAGGAAGAACAGTGCCAGTCCTGCCAGGCCCCAAGCCAAGCGTACGTTCTTGCGTCTCAGTTCTGCGGTTTGATAAGCAGGTATTCGCATCGTCCTTTAACTCCTACTTGATCTGAGGGGCGACAGTCCAGGTGTGGAAGGCCGGCGGGGAGCTCAACTCCCATTCAAGGCCTTTGGCCCCTTCCCAAGCTCTGCTTTCGGCCTTCTTACCGCCGCGGATGGTCTTGATGATGATGTAGAGAAACAGCAGATGGCTGAGGCCGAAGACCATTGCCCCGATACTCGATACCACGTTGAACTCGGTGAAGATCATATTGTAGTCGACGATCCTGCGCGGCATCCCCGCGAGGCCGAGAAAATGCTGCGGAAAGAAGGTGATGTTGAAGCTGATGACGTTGGTCCAGAAAAAGAGTTTTCCCAGCTTCTCGTCATACATATGCCCGGTCCATTTCGGCAACCAGTAGAAGACCCCGGCAAACAGGCCGAAGACCGCGCCAGGCATCAACACGTAGTGGAAGTGGGCAACCACGAACATACTGTCGTGATACTGCATATCCGCGGGCACCACAGCCAACATGACGCCGCTCAAACCACCGAAGGTGAACATCAGGACTATGCCCACCGCGAACAGCATCGGGGTCTCGAAGGTCATGGCACCGCGCCACATGGTGGCGATGAAATTGAAGATCATCAAGCCCACCGGTATGGAGATCAAAATGGTGCCGATCATAAAGTAGGTGACCGCTCCCAGGGACATGCCGATGGTGTATTGATGATGCGCCCATACCACCATGCCGATCGTCGCCACGGCCAGCATGGCACCGACCATCGATTTGTAACCGAACAGGGGCTTGCGGGAGAAGGCCGGAATCACATGGGAGAGTACGCCGATGGAGGGCAGTAACAGGATGTAGACCTCAGGGTGGCCGAAGAACCAGAACAGGTGCTGGAACAACACCGGATCACCGCCACCGGCGGCGTCGAAGAAGCTGGTGCCGAAATGGCGGTCGAACAGCAGCATGGTGACACCGCCTGCCAGCACGGGTACTACCAGGATCAGCAGGAAAGCGGTCACCAGCCAGGTCCAGCAGAACATGGGCATCTTCATCAGCGTCATCCCCGGAGCGCGCATATTCAGCAGGGTGACGATGATATTGATGGAGGCCAGCACCGAGGAGATACCCAACAGATGGATGGCGAAGATCAGGAAGTCCATGGACATGCCCACCTGCACCGAGAGTGGGGGATAGAGAGTCCAGCCGGTATTGATCTGGGTACCGCCACCGGGGAAGAAGGGCACCACGAAGGAGAGGATCAGCATGGTTGCTGCCGCCGGCAACACCCAGAAGCTGAGGTTGTTCATGCGCGGCAGGGCCATGTCCGGGGCGCCGATCATCATCGGGATCATCCAGTTGGCCAAACCGGCGGCGGCCGGCATCACGGCGCCGAAGATCATGATCAGGGCATGGTTGGTGACCAGGTTGTTATACAGATCTGGATCGAGAAACTGGATGCCGGGTTGAAACAGCTCCATGCGGATCAGCATGGCGCTGGCGCCTCCCAGGAATAGCATGATCAATGCGAATAACAGGTAGAGGGTGCCGATGTCCTTGTGGTTGGTGCTGAACAGCCAACGGCGCCAGCCCTTGGGTGCCTCGTGATGGTGTGCCTCATCATGGCTCAGAGTGGTTGTACTCATGTTCGAATTCTCCTCTATCTGGCCTGTTTGACGTCTGCAGGCTGCACGACATCACCCGTGTTGTTATCCCAGGCATTGCGTTCATAGGTCACGATCGCCGCGATCTCCAGATCATTCAGCGAACCCCAGGGCTGCATGGCGGTTCCTTCCTTGCCCTTGATGACGATATTTAGGTGGTCCGCAATGGGCCCGGTGGCGATGGCGGAGCCCTTCAGGGCAGGGAAGGCGGGCGGCAGGCCCACACCGGTAACCTGGTGGCAGGCCCCGCACTTGGTGTCGTAGAGGGGCTTACCCTTAGCCATCAATTCATCCATGCTCCAGGTCTTGTCGGCACTTGCCTCAGCTGCGGCAGCCACTTTGACTGCCTTCTGATCGTCGACCCAGGCCGCAAATTTCTCTTGAGAAACCGACTCCACCACGATCGGCATACGTGAGTGCCAGGTGCCGCAGAGTTCGGCGCACTGACCGCGAAAGACGCCTTCTCGGTTGAGTTCCGCCCAGGTCTCGGTGACATAACCGGGTATGGCATCTTTTTTCACTGCAAGTTCAGGTACCCAGAATGCATGCAGTACATCCGCCGAGGTGTGAAGAAAGCGGATCTTGACACCGGTCGGCAGCACCAGCCGGTTGTCGACCTCGCGTAAGTAGAGATCACCGGACTCCTCCTCCGGCACGTAGCGGCTCTCCACTTTGATATCATGATCCAGGTAATCGAACTCCCACCACCACTGATGGCCAGTTACTTTCACATCCATGATGTTCTCTTCCTTGGGTACATCCCAGACCATTTTCAGCACCGCATCAGCCTTGCCCGCAATGGTCAGGTCAACGCCCAATACCATCACCGGCACGATGACCCAGGACCAGTTGCCAAACCAAGAGTTATGAAACTCCTGGTCGGCCGGATAGCCACGGCTCTTACGATGAAAATAGAGTGAATAGAAGACAAAAGCAAAGACGATGATCAGCAGTACAGTGGCGATAGTCATAGTCATCATATGAATATCGAATATCTGCTGGGCCACTTCCGCTGCGGGTTCGGGGAAGTTGACACCGTACTCAGCCGCAGCCTCGCCCATTGCCAGGGATAAAGCTGCAATCAGCCAGTAAGCTCGCCTTGGCGAAGGGTTGGCCTGTTTCTGGTTAAAACGAGAGTTGGCGTTAGAATCTCGTGTTTCTGTCTTGTGATTATTATGCATGCCGATCAGAAGCCCTCGATTGCGTTTTTAAGATTATTGGCGAGCATCTCTCGCTCCTCGTCCAAAAGATTTTTGCCTATTTCTATGTATTCGCCATGAGATCCGATCAGCAGGCGGCTTGGATACCAGCCTTTGGGATCACGGTTTTGAATGATTTTCAGCCAGGCCCTGTGAAAGCACCTTTCCGCTTTAGGGCGGCGATTGTCACTGACCCTCACATGGGTGGCATCGATATGGATGATTTCCTGTGAATGGGCGCAGCAGCTCTGACAATAGATGGCAATGCCGACGATGATGATCTCCAGCCCGGTGAAGGGCAGGACCAGCCAGGCGCCGAGGGAGAAAAAATAGAGACTCACCAGACCGATGCAGGTAACAAAAAACAGGAACAGCCACTTGGACTGACTCCAGGTCAGGTTTCTATTGGGTTGGACGACTAGTACTGCTTCGTCATCGTCACTCGTTTGGGGCGCCCTAAAGACCATGTGAGATCCTGCAGTTAGCTTTGACAGCCGATCCTGCATGGCGTCGTTTTATTGATCTAGATCAGTTGTTTTATTGATCTGGATCAAAAGAATATGACAAAGTCGGGGCGAAACGCAATAACTAAGTTTATTTATCAGCTATTAAATAAGGTATTGAATATAAATTAGAATTATAGAATATAGCGATTTTTTTACGCGTATTTGTAAGGATATTGTGAATTTAGCTCGGATCGAGCCAGGTTTATGCCAATGAGGTTTTTTCTGCTGCTTGAAAAAACACCCTAGTCGCTAGCAGAGGCTAGGATTTCTGTCAGTTGGAGATTCCCAAAGGCCTGCTCAAGCTCCAGTGACCAGATCTTCTTGGTCATACTCTTCTTAAGGAATTCCAAGCGCTCATGATGCTCCTCATCAGCCTCGTTCCGGTTGATCTTATCGAGCAGTCCCAGGAACTCTTCAGACACGATACCATCCGCCAGCTCTAACAGCAGTGATTGATGAGCGTCGCTAATGCGCCAGCTGTAGGCCATGTCACTGACACAGCGGGCCTCGGTGGTGCTGCAGGTCAATCGGTATCGTCCGCCAGAGACGCAGCCGGTAACATACTCGATGGTATCTCTCACCCCGGGTCCCGGATGGCCACTCTCAATGCTGAGTTCATGTCGCTCCCAGGTCTTTTCACGGGAGAGCAGTTTCTCAGCGAATTGCAACATTCTGAAGGCCAGTGCACAGCCCCAATAGGCATTGCCCTGATGAAATTTCAGCGCATCCTCATAGTCGAGTTTCAGGAGTATACCCTTGTCCATTATATGGATGTGTTTGGATGTCATCAGCCTCTCCATCTTCTTTGAATCTATTATAATTGATGTAGGCGATCTGAGTGCCTTAACTTGGGCGCAGGCGAGTCTAACGATGACTATTTTGGCTTGGTGGTCTATTGAATTGTATCTCCCGCTACTGTTTTCGCCATCCAAGAGGATGGTGAAGAAGGGGGGATGATAAAACTGTGTTCAATCCAGAAACCGCTCAAGACTCTAACCCACCATCTTGGCATACAGAGGATGTGGAAATCCTGTTCCAGCGTGTCGAGGGTGACGGCGCCGGATTGTCGAAGCAAGAAGCGAAACTCCGCTTGGAGAGATTCGGTCCTAACCGTTTGGCGGAAGCCAAACCGCGCCATCCCCTGGTGCGCTTCCTCTATCAATTCCACAATGTTCTCATCTATGTATTGATCGTAGCCGGGGTGGTTACCTCACTGCTGCAGCACTGGTTGGATGCCAGCGTTATTTTTGCCGTGGTAATTGTAAATGCCCTGATTGGCCATATTCAGGAAGGCAAGGCAGAGAACGCCTTAAAGGCTATTCGGCAGATGCTGTCATCCAGAGCCATGGTCTTGCGTGATGGAAAACAGATATCCATCGATGCTGAACAGCTGGTTGTGGGTGATGTGGTTCTACTCCAATCGGGGGATAGAGTGCCGGCGGATCTGCGCCTGATTCAGGTCAAGGGACTGCTCATACAGGAGTCCGCATTGACCGGTGAATCGATGGCAGTGGAGAAGCACGTAAAACCCTTACCCGTTGAGGTCCCGTTGGCGGATCGATCGAACATGGCCTATTCAGGGACCCTGGTCACCCACGGCAAGGGAAATGGTTTGGTGGTGTCGACCGGCGTTGCTACCGAGTTAGGCCGTATCGGGTCGCTGGTCACCGGAGTAGAACAGGTGACGACACCGCTTTTGCGACAGGTGGCTCAATTCGGGCGCTGGCTGACAGTCGGTATTCTGGTGATTGCGCTATTCACCTTTTTCTATGGTGTCGTATTTCGCGACTACAGCATGACGGAGATGTTTCTCGCCTCTGTAAGTCTGGCCGTGGCGGCAATACCGGAGGGATTGCCCGCAATCATGACAATCACATTGGCTATTGGTGTGCAGCGCATGGCGCAACGCAATGCCATTATCAGAAAACTTCCAGCAGTTGAGACACTGGGTTCGGTGATGGTGATCTGTACCGATAAGACCGGCACCCTCACGCGCAATGAAATGACCGTACGTAGTATGGCAACCGCCGAGCAGATCTATCAAGTGACCGGCACTGGCTATGACGCCCACGGGGCTATCGTCCTTGATGGCCATGAGCTTGGTCCTGGCGAACAGTCCACGCTCAGTCTGATGAGCCGTGCTGCCGTTCTCTGCAATGATGCATCCCTTGAGCCAGACCATGACATGTGGCGAATACATGGCGACCCTATGGAGGGCGCTTTGTTGATCGCCGGGTTAAAGGCCGGGTTGGACATCGAGATGGTCAATAAACAATACCCGCGCAATGATCTCATCCCCTTTGAATCGGAACACCGTTTTATGGCGACGCTTCACCATACTCATGACGGGAGCGCGGTGATCATGCTCAAAGGTGCCCCGGAACAGTTGTTGAAGCGCTGTACACAACAAGCCACACTGGAAGGAGACACCCCCCTGGATATGGCGCGTTGGACTGAATGCATTGAAGCCATGGCGGGGCATGGTCAACGGGTTCTGGCGGTAGCCCTCAAGCCGGTCCCCCATGACAAGATGGAACTGAACTATGACGATGTTGTAGGTGACATGACCCTGTTGGGTTTGTTTGGTTTGATCGACCCGCCCAGGGATGAGGCGATCAGTGCGGTAAAGGTCTGTGCGCAGGCGGGTATCAGGGTAAAGATGATTACCGGAGATCATAGTATCACGGCGCTGGCTATTGCCCGCCAACTGAATCTGTTGAATACAGATCAGGTACTCACCGGCCAGGCGTTGGATGCTATGGATGATGCGACACTACGTGGCTGTGTTGCCGATATCGATGTCTATGCCCGGGTAACTCCGGAGCATAAGTTGCGTCTTGTCACCCAGTTGCAGGCACAGAGATGGGTGGTGGCCATGACCGGTGACGGGGTGAACGACTCACCGGCATTGAAACGGGCGGATGTAGGTACGGCAATGGGATTAAACGGCACAGAGGCGGCAAAGGAGGCCTCTGAAATGGTACTCGCGGATGATAACTTCGCTGCCATTGTAGATGCCGTAAAAGAGGGGCGTACCGTCTACGACAATCTGATTAAAGCGATCCTCTTCATCTTACCAACCAACGGCGGTGAAGCATTGATCATCTTGTCCGCAATCGTGCTTGGGTATCATCAATTGCCACTAACCCCGGTTCAGATCCTATGGGTCAATATGATAACGGCGGTGACTCTGGCCCTGGCGTTGGCGCTGGAGCCTCCGGAAGCGGATGTTATGCGACGTTCTCCGCGTAATTCCGACGCACCCTTGCTTACGGGCCGCTTGTTATGGCGTATTGCCTTTGTATCGGCGATCTTGACTGTGGGGACCATTGGTCTTTTTGGCTGGGCGCGAGAGCAGGGGTTGAGTATCGAGCAGGCACGAACAGCTGCGGTCAACACCCTTGTCATGTTCGAGATTTTCTATCTATTCAACGCCCGTTATATGACCGCATCGGTACTCAATTTACAGGGTTTTGTGGGCAATCGTTATGTGCTCTTTGCCATCGGGTTACTGATGTTGTTTCAGATCGCTTTCACCTATCAACCCCATCTGCAGCTGTTGTTCGGCACCCAGGGGCTCGATATATCAGTTTGGCTACGCATCGTCATGATCTCTGTTTCTGTCTTGTTTCTGGTCGAGATCGAAAAAACGATTATTCGCTATCTTGTTGAAAAGAGGGAGCCTGTGGCGGGGGGAGGCGGTGATTGATGCTCTCTGTCTTGGTGATAACACCAAGACAGAGATTTATAGAAGCTGTCTGGTTACAGCGAAATATTCTTAAGCAACAGCTTTCTTTTTGCTTCTACGACGGCGTCGGGTCTTTGTATCAACCGCTTTTTCGAGTGCCGCAGCCAATTTGTCATACTCTTTAACCATCTTGGCACGTGATCTTTGCATCGCCATATAGAGACCTTTTGCAAGGCGTTCGGCTTTGCGCTGATCGGAGATAGCAGTCGTACGGGCTGCTTTGACCTCTTTCAGTTTGGTCTGAGCAGCGGTAAGACGCTGTTTAGCCTTTTCCTTGCTGGCTGGGGTTTTTGCTTTAGTAACGGCAGCACGTGCTTTGGTTACTCTTTCACCCGAGCTGTCCATTAACTTGTCCTGTCGAGCGACAGCCTTATTAGCTGCATTTAGTCTGCTCAGGGCACGCTTGTTGGAAGGTGATAAGCTAATTTCAGCTTGTAAAGCTTCGGCAATAGTCTCCATTGAGATAACTTTTCTTTTTGCTCTACGACGCTTCTTAACGGTTTTCTTTACGGCCATTGGTACTCCTTAGTGATTGAATAAACATGCACAATATAGTTGCAGTTACGGTTAAGAACAACTTTTAAAGCTTGATTTATGGATAAAATTACTATTTTCATTGCATTTTATCTAAATTTGATAGTATTTGATTGAAAAATGTAGCGACCGGATGAAATGTTTTTTTAGAGACGATTTAAATAATGACTCATGTTTGCATACATCTGACCCTGTATATATTGCATCTATACTCGCCAAAAAGGCTTAATCCATGTTAGAGAGTGGAGCGACAAATCCGCACACCCTTTCGGTGTTGATCCTCACAGTTGTCGCATTGATACTTTTCAGCCGTGAAAAGATCCCGCTAGAGACTTCGTCACTGTTTGTGCTGACACTGCTTGCAGTGGGATTCGAGCTGTTTCCCTATCAGGGTACCTCTGGTGAGGTTGGTGCAATCGATTTTTTTCGCGGCTTTGGCCACGAAGCCTTGGTTGCAGTCTGCGCATTGATGGTGGCCGGGCATGGTTTGGTACGTTCCGGGGCGCTGGAGCCGGTGGGAAGAACGCTGGCGAGATTGTGGAGTGCCAGCCCCAGTCTCTCATTTTTGGCAACTTTGCTGATTGCAGGCATTCTCAGCGCCTTTATTAACAATACCCCGATTGTCATACTATTGCTGCCGATCCTGGTCAGTGTTTCATTGCAAACGAAGACCAATGCATCCTCGCTACTCATGCCGATGGGATTCGCAACCCTGATTGGCGGTATGAGTACCACTATTGGGACATCGACAAACCTGTTAGTGATAGGTGTCGCGGCGGATTTAGGATTGCGCAAGATGGAGATGTTCGATTTCATCATCCCCGCCCTGATAGCCAATGCCTTTGGGTTGATCTATCTGTGGCTGATCGCACCCGGAATATTGCCCAAACGTGAACAGGTTCTGGCGGATAGCTCGCCGCGGATATTTACCGCCCAGCTGGTCATCAAGGAGGAGAGTTTGGTGGTGGGCATGAGATTGTCTGAAGCGATAGCGCTTACCCACAACGCCATGCATGTGGACAGGATTCGCCGCAGTGAGACCACCTATATCATGCCCCTGCCCGACGCGGTGATCCAATCTGGTGACAGACTTTTGGTCCATGATACCCCTGCACAGCTGAAGGAGTTTGAACAGCAGCTTGGCGCAACCCTCTACTCCGCAGGTGACGAGGTCGACGAGGACCATCCGCTACAGGCCCATGATCAACAGCTCGCAGAGGCGATCATATTTCGGGGTTCGCCGTTGCAGAATAGAACCCTGAATGAGATTCGCTTTGCCGACACATATCAATTGGTCGTGTTGGCGATTCACCGTGCCACTGAGCGGATCAAGGCAATGCCGCAAGGGTTGGGTAATCTGAATCTCAGGATTGGCGATGTCTTATTGGTGCAGGGTAAACGCAGCCATATCAATGAGCTGAAACAGCAGTCGATCGTGATGGTGCTCGACTCCACTACAGATCTGCCCCATACCAAGAAGGCACCTTACTCTCTGGTGATCATGCTGGGCATCATTCTGTTGGCCGCATTTGGCATTCTGCCCATCTCTGTGAGTGCGGTTGGAGGGGTTTTGTTGATGCTGTTTTGCGGCTGTCTCTCATGGCGGGATGTCAGTCGTGCCCTGAATGCCCAGGTGATTCTGATTATCGTGGCCAGTCTGGCCTTGGGAAATGCCTTGCTCATGACCGGGGGTAGTGATTTTCTGGCAAACCTGTTTCTCGATGCCACCTATGGTGCCTCGTCGACAGTGGTGCTCAGTGCTTTGATCCTGGTGATGGCGGTATTAACCAATGTGGTATCCAACAATGCCGCCGCCGTCATCGGCACTCCCATCGCCATCAGTATTGCCCAGTCGCTTCAGCTGCCGGCTGAGCCGTTCGTTCTGGCAGTATTGTTTGGCGCCAATATGAGCTATGCAACACCCATGGCCTATCAGACCAACCTGTTGGTCATGAGCGCCGGTAACTATAAATTCTCCGACTTCGTACGCGTCGGTCTGCCATTGATTGTCATCATGTGGCTGGCCTACAGTTGGTTACTGCCGACCTTGTACCAAATATGATACTCCATTGGCCAGATTCCACGCAGGATTGAGGTCTGTAAACTCTTTTATCTTCTTCCTAGGGACGCTTGGATGAACGAAACTGAAATTAACCGGATCATCGAATTTTGGTTTTCTGATCAGGTCAAACCACTGCATTTCAAATCCACAGCGGCATTCGATCAGCAGATAAAGGATCGATATCTGCAACTTTGGCAGCGTGCTCGAAGGGGCGAGCTGGATCCATGGAAAGCAAGTAAAGAAGGCTGTCTTGCTTTGGTTATACTGCTCGATCAATTTCCCTTGAATATGTTCCGCGACCAGCCTGAGGCCTTCGCCACAGAACAACAATCCCGTGAAGTGGCTGGATTTGCCATCGACGCTGGCTTCGATCAACAGATGCCAGCCACATGGCAAGTATTCCTCTACCTGCCGTTCATGCATAGCGAATCGCTCTCAGATCAAGATAAATCTGTTTTTTTATTTGAATCTGCGGGCTTGCAGGACAATCTGAAATGGGCGCAACACCATCGAGAACTGATCAGGCGATTTGGCCGCTTTCCCCATAGGAATCAAGCGCTTGGCCGAGTAAGTACAGCCGACGAGATGAATTACCTAAAATCGAAACACGCGTTCAGGGGTTAAGACGAACTACAAAGGTCCCCGTTGGTTGTATCGCTTGCTATACGTTAAAACGGTTAACGAAATGGTGTAATGCGCTAGCCTGCTCGTTCAGGCTGTGTCCCGCTGTGTTGGTTTGTTGCGAAGCTTCTGCCGTCTGTTTCGATATCAGCCTAATCCCTTCTATATTCTGATTTATCTCACTAGCCACAGAACCCTGCTGTTCTGCTGCCGTGGCAATCTGTATGCTCATCTCATTGATCTGGCCTACAGATTCGCGTATTGAAGATAGACTGTCACCGGCATCGGAGACCAGCAAAACGGTCTGTTCAGCATGTTCTCGCCCTAGGGTCATAACAGACGACGCTTCCGTTGATCCAGATTGCAGGCGTTCGATCATCTTTTCGATTTCGTGGGTCGACTCCTGGGTTTTGGTGGCGAGATTACGCACTTCGTCAGCCACGACGGCAAACCCACGTCCCTGCTCGCCAGCCCTGGCGGCCTCGATCGCGGCATTCAATGCCAACAGATTGGTCTGTTCAGCTATTCCCTGTATGACATTCACTACATTCCCTATTTTTTCGCTTTCACTTTGTAATTGGTTGACCACATCTGCCCCATTGGATACTTCGTTTGCCAACGCACGAGTTGCTACGATTGCCTCTTCGACGACGCGACTTCCGGTTACAACCGCCTCGTTTGCTTGTTGTGAGGAACTTGCAGCGTAAGTAGTATTGCGACTGATGTCCTGTACCGTTTCTGCCAACTGGTTGATCGCAGTCGCAATTTGTTCGATTTCACGGTTTTGTGCAGACACGCCGTCATTGGTCTGTTCGCAGACCGAAGACATTGTATGGGTGGTGGTGGTCACTGCCGATGCGACAGAATTGATTTCGTGAATTGCCTTGCTCAGGTTTTCTCTCATCTTGGTGAAAGAAGAAGCCAGGACGGCAATTTCATGCTCACCTTTGATCGCTGGCATTTCGAAGGTAAGGTCATTGTCTGCAAGGTGCACTATCGATTTACGAATGTGTTCCAGTGGTTTTAGCAGGTAAATTAGATAGAGCAGGCCGCCAATAAGGCAAAGCATCGTAATCGCTGCCACGCTTATGTTAACCAGTGTTGCGTGGGAGCTGATATCGTGAATGGTATCCACACGTTCGCTTGTTTGCCCGCTTGCCTTGTCCAAAACCGTATTTAGTTGATCTGCCATGGCAGCGGCTGCTTGGTCGAATGTTTCCATGAAAGGGTTTCCGGCAGACGGGCCCTGGGCGACATAGAGCTCGGCCATTTTTTTGCCGGTTTGGTAGTAGTTGTTGAAGGTAGTGAGAAGCTTTTGGTAAAAGTCACTACCTGTTTTATCGAAAGCGCTTGCTTGTGCAATCAGTGACCGGGCCTGCTTGGCATGCTTTTCCGCTTCCGTGAACCCATCGTCCAAGCCATCCAGTCCTCGTGTGGCGCTGATATCAGTCAGCCATTGTTGCACTTGCACAATATTGAGTTGAAGATCGAGTACTGTTAACTGAAATTGGTAATCGTTGTCGACCAGGTGATTGGTAGTGTCCCGAAGATTTGAGTTATTAACCCAAGAGACAGCTATACCGATGCTGAGTATGGTTGTAATGCTGCCTAGTAGAATCCATGCTCGTGCGACTAGAGTTTTGCTTCCCATTATCTGTCCCTGTAATCCGTGGTAAGAGGCATAGCACGCGATATAGCACTACATTTGCGCGTTGAGTACTGACTGCTATCGGCGGCAAAGGTGGATAACTTTACTGAATTTGTGTGGAATAGGAACTAATTTCTACCGCAAGGAAAATTTACCTGCCTTTACTTCTTCCAGGAGTGATTGGCTAACGACCCAAAGCTTGCATAATCGCCGCAGGTACTGCCGCAAAATGGTCGATCTCCATGGTGAAAGATCCGCGGCCATGGGTCGCGGAACGAAGTTCCGTGGCATAACCGAACATCTCTGAAAGCGGGACTTGATTGCGAATCGCCTTGATTTGCCCCGGCCGGTCCGCGACACCCTCTATTTCAGCGCGTCGGTTGGCCAATTGTGCCAATACATCGCCCAGGTGTTCTTCCGGTGTGAGTACCTCGGATCGCACGACAGGTTCGAGTAACACCGGTACGCCTTGTTCCAAGCCGCTGCGTAGTGCCATACCTGCAGCTATTTGGTAGGCCATCGAATTGGAGTCCACGCTGTGCTCCGAGCCATCAATCAGCATTACTTTGATATCGGTGACGGGGTAACCGCCGATAACGCCGCTTCGGGCTGCCTCGTGGATGCCTTTCTCCACCGCCGGGATGTATGCGGTGGGTATAGCGCCTGCGCTGATGCGGTTTTCGAAAACCAGGCCTGATCCGGTCTCCCCTGGCGTTATGTCGATCACCACATGGCCATACTGTCCATGTCCCCCGGTCTGTCTGACAAAGCGACCTTCGACTGCCATTGCGGCTTGAGTGACGGTCTCTTTATAGGCAACTTTTGGATGTCCGGTTCGAACATTGACCCCTTGCTCACGTTTCAGTCTATCCAGCAGTACCTCGAGATGAAGTTCTCCCATACCGGAGATAATCGTCTGTCCTGTCTCTTCATCGGTTTCTGCTTTGAAGGTGGGATCGTCCTCTGCAAGGTGGTGCAATGCATCAGCCAGGCGGTCGTTGTCCTGTGCAGTTATCGGTGCCACCGTGATCTTGATGACAGGCTCGGGAAAGCTGATCGATTCAAGTAGCAAGGGGTGCTTGGGATCGCACAGAGTGTCACCGGTTATGGCATCCTTCATTCCCAGCAGGGCGGCGATATCCCCGGCTTGAATGGCCTCGATGTCCTCCCTGTGCTCGGCATACATCCGCTCCAGGCGACCAATACGCTGGTTTCGTTTGTGGCGCGGATTCAGCACCATGGCACCCGACTGTAAGCTGCCGGAGTAGACTCGTACATAACAGAGACGACCTGCGTAGGGATCGGTGACCGTCTTGAACAGCAGCGCACTGAGTGGCGCGTCAGTAGTGGAAGCGCGTAGCTCCGCTTCACCGGTCTCCGGGTGAGCACCCTGGGTCTCGCCGATATCCAGAGGGGAGGGTAAATAGCGGATCATGGCATCAAGCAGGGGCTGTACTCCCCTGTTTCTTAGTGCACTGCCGCAAAGCACTGGCACGATCCCATTCTCCAGGGTGGCGCGACGCAGGGCGGCATGTATCGTCTCTTCATCGGCATCGCCGCCTTCCAGCCAGATCGATAGCAGTGTGTCATCCACTTCGGCAATCTGTTCGATCATCGAGCTACGGGCAGCTTGCGCTTCAGCCAGGTGCTGCTGCGGTATCTCTTCATACTCCCTATGGGCGCCCAATTCATCGCGCCAGCGGATCAGCTGCATGCGGATCAAGTCAATGACACCTGCAAATTCCGCTTCTGCTCCGAGAGGCAGTTGCAGGGGGATGGGATTGGCGCCGAGTTGATCACGAATGGTTTTGACCGCATGGGCGAAATCGGCGCCGATGCGATCCATCTTATTGACAAAGCAGAGACGCGGCACCCGATAGCGGTCCGCCTGGCGCCAAACCGTTTCACTTTGGGGCTCCACGCCCTGGGAGGCATCGAATACCACCACCGCACCATCAAGCACCCGTAGGGCCCGCTGCACCTCCGCGGTAAAATCGATATGTCCGGGAGTGTCGATAAGATTTATCTGATGATCGTCCCAAAAGGCAGATACCGCGGCGTCCACAATGGTGATGCCACGCTCACGTTCCTGATCCATCCAGTCAGTGACAGTGGTGCCACTGTCAACCGAACCCAATTGATGGGTGCGGCCCGCATAGTAGAGTATGCGCTCGGTAGTGGTCGTCTTACCGGCATCGATATGGGCAATCAAACCAATATTGCGCAAGCGCTCTATGGGAACGGCTTTGGCAGTCATAGATTAATATCTTATTGTTGTTGCAATGTGAGAACACAACACATTCTAGTCTACTGGAGTCTCTATGCGTTAACCCGGCGCCAGATGCATGGCGGCGCCCTGGCTCTTGGAAATCATTGACAGTATGAGTATGGCCAGATCGCGAATAGCTAGGATATGATTGACGTCCTCCCATAAATTTTCTATATTTTTCAAACAAATGTAGCAAAAACTTAAGATGCTTTTATAATGGCCGTAATGGTATTATGGGATTTAGACTGATACTGAATAATTGGGCATTGCCCGCATAGGCATCAGTAAAGCCATTTCCCGGTTATATGAATGTAGATTGCTTTGCAGGTAGGTGACTATGACTGCCAAAGGGGACTCAAACAGCAAACATTTGCTGCAACAACTCCCGGAGATCCTGATCCATATCAAGGCCAATTGGCCAGTGCTGCCCTCAGGGATGTGGAATGCCACAGGTGTCAGGTCGGTGTTGCGTTACCTGAATGATCTGACGCGAAAGAGTAAACAGGCAGGCCTGGTCAATATCAATCAACTCTCTCAAGCGATCGACAGGGAGATCAGCAATATTTACCAGGAGGACGCCCAACCCGATTCGGAAGAGCTTGAGCGCCTCAATCAACTACTCGAAAAACTGAAGCAGGCCATTGCCGCATCTCAATCCGGCAATGCAGAGAATGTCGTGGACTCTTCATCCTACGATTTAATTTATCTGCACAAAAAGGGTAGCGCTAAGGATCAAATTACACAGGCTTGCGAACATAATGGGTGGCGCGTTCTTAGTCTCGATGTTGTGGATAATCTGCATAGTGCACTGAAAGGCGGGAAGGCCAAGGTACTCTTGGTCGATACCGATTATCTTCAGGAAATGGGTGAGGTGAACCAGCTCCTCGACGATATGCGTGCACAGAAAAAGCGTCGACCAGAGCTGATATTTCTCTCGGACCGATGCGATATAGAGATACGCCTCGAAGTGCTGCGTACAGGGGTCACACAATGTTTCTCTAAGCCAATAAACATCAATGACCTGATGTTGAGCGTCAAGCAGATCATATCTCCAGAAATGGAACCGCATGCTCGGGTATTGGTGGTTGAGGATGATGAGTCTCAGGCAAATTTTGCCAGCACTCTGCTACGCAAAGGTGGCATGGAATGCTTGGAAATCACCGATCCTTTAAATGTAATGGAGGCGGTAGATCAGTTTCAGCCAGACCTGATCCTGATGGATCTCTATATGCCGGGGGCAAACGGGATCGAACTTACCCAGGTGATTCGTGAAAGGGATCAATCGTTGACCATCCCCATTGTCTTTCTATCCGGCGAAGATGACTTGGAAAAGAAGTTATTGGCACTGCATTCAGGTGCGGATGATTTTTTAACCAAACCGGTACGGCCTCAACATCTGTTGGCCACCGTCAAAACACGAATCAACAGGGCCAAAGAGATCTTCTCAGCGGGTAGTAAAGGACATATCGATGACACTACGGGGTTACGCAATAGAAGGAAACTTTTGCAACAGCTGGATCTAAGCCACCAGGCGATACAAAATGGAGACTCGGTTTGTGCGCTGTTTTCTATCACCCTTGCCGATCGTGAGCAACAACCACACTATGATGAGAGCGAGGAGCTCAACGATGTGGTTTTAGATATTGCCGACCTGGCCGGTGCGCTAGTCAATAAACGGGATATCATCGCCAGAACCGCAGCGCATAGTCTAGGGGTTTTGATTCAGCGCAGATCTGAAGCCGAGATCGAAGAGATCGGCAACTCCATCTATGGGCAACTCAGAGAGGCCTTGGCAGACAGTTCCGCGACGGACAATAAGCATCTCTTCGGCATCGGTCTAGAGATGATCGATGACAACCAACTGGATGCCTATCGTCACCTTACACGTGCGGAGACCGCTTCACTGCAAGCCTATCGACAGTTGAGCGAAGGGTTTCTCCGTTATCAAGATTTGACTGCAGTAGATGACGCCAGTGAACAAGCTGCCGATGATTTCCAGAAGCGGCAATTTCTAAATGCCCTGAAAACAGGCTTGGTTGAGTTCCAGGAGCAACGTTTCAGCGCATCCTTTGATATGGGTAAGGTGATAGCCGAAGAAATGCCAGTACCTGCACCAGCCACTGATATTGTATTGATTTCCGATGATATCTATCTTACCGCTGAACGCCATGGTGTGAGCGATCTTTTAGATCAATATATCTGTAAGCATGCGATCAAGAGGCTTGGGAATTATGCACTACAGGGGGATGCAACCCAATTGTTGGTTCGCTTGTCCGCCCATGCCGCCAATGATGATGCGATTCTGGAGTGTTTAAGGGCAGAGTTGCGCAGATTGCAGCTGGTGGGCACCGGCTTGATGATAGAGTTCAATCTCCCCTCGTTGGCCTCAAACCTGAAACAGGCACGACATTTTCTGGGTGAACTTTCAGCCATGGGAATCGCCACCCTGCTGGGTAATTTCGCTTGCAATGAGACAGCCTATAAAGTATTGGCCTATCTGAAGGCCGACGGGGTACGGCCGCATGTCTCCCTGATGCAGGCAAAGCACGAAAAGATCCAGGAGATCGCCACACAAGTACACTCCCTTCATGCAAAGATCATCCTGCCCACGGTTCAACGATTCGGTCAGATTAGTTTGCATTGGTCCGATGCAGCGGATTATGTTCAGACCGATTATAGTGATCTAGGTTAAGTCACCGTGCCTTGTCAGGGACTCTCCAAGTGACTGTCGCTTATTAACTCCACCTGGGTTTCGGCCGACAGCTTGTCAATTGCCAGCAGCAATTCGCAATATTCTGTCTGCAGATCCAAGGGTGTCGGATCATCAGCGCAACTGCAGCCGGCAATTATCCCACTATAGATTATCGAGACCTTGCAGTGAATGGTTGCTGAAGCCTCCTTGCTGTCGATGACAATGACATTGAAGGGTTCAGCGCTGACCATACTGCTCAAGGTCAGGCCTTGTTGCAGGGGGAGTTCACCTGGATCGATGCTTTCCAACTCACCCTTCAGGATGGTATTGAAATCGTCAACATTCCAGGCATTCAGTGCCTTAGGCAAGTGAATCATCTCGGCTCCATGGTTACACAAGTGAAGCGCTAAAGGGACCTGAGTCAATAACGAGGTACACTAGGGCCAGTTTCTAACGTATTCTAGTCGATCAGGATTATCTCTGAAGGTTTCCAGTAACGTCTACTGATATGAAAGAGCAACGGCTTCCCAGATCACAAAAGCGTATCCTACGACTACTGTTACTGGTGGCGCTTGTATTTGTCGCCCTGTTGGCGCTGTTACTCGTTTTACAACTTACCGAGTCCGCACTCAGTATTTGGCAGATTCTCGATCAGCTCTCACCGCTGCTGCTGGTACTGTATGCCATAGGCCTGTTCGGCTTTGCCCTGCTGATCACAATTTTGAGTTGGCTGCTGTTGCGGCCGGCAAAGCCGAAACCTGTAGATCAGAGATTGGGGGATCCACTACCGGAGAACAGAGATGCATTGAATCAGGCACTGCAGCAAGCGGATGCCAAAGGGGTCGATACTGCGCAGGCGCGCCAAGAGTTGCGAGAGCTCGATCAGCGGGCTGCCCAACTGACCCTCTATGTGGTCTTTTTCGGTGCCGTCTCCGCCGGTAAGAGTGCGCTTATCAAGGCAATTACCGAGGTCGAGGAGATTGAAGTCGATCCCCGTGCCGGCACTACCCGGGGTATTGCCCACTATCGCTATGGGGAAGGTGAAGATGTCGATCTGCAACTCACAGACGCACCGGGCATACTCGATCCCAATCCCGAACATGGGCGCATCGCCCGTGAGGAAGCGAGACGCGCTCACCTGGTGATCTACGTCTGTGACGGGGAATTGACTCGTGATCAATATCTTGAGCTGTCAGCGCTTCAGGCTCTCGAGCGTCCCCTGATAGTGGCCTTGAACAAACAGGATCGCTATAGCGAGGCGGATCTCGAGGCTATCTCGACCAGGATTAAAGAACGTTCCCCGGGGATCGAGGTAGTAACGGTCCAGGCAGGAGGAAAGGAGGAGGTCACAAGAGTCGATCACGCCGGCAGAGAGTCCCAGGAGCTGCGCGACAGGGAGGCGATGATTGGGGCCTTGATGAGTGCAATCCAACGCCGTATCGGCAAACAGCGGGAACGGCTCGAAATCCAGCGGGACCAGAGTCTGGTACGCTTGGGTGCGGAGAAGCTTCACCTGGCGACCCAGACCCATCGCCAGCAAGAAGGGAAAAAGCTGGTGAGGCAGTACACCGCCAAGGCGATGATGGGTGCCATGGCGGCGATCAGTCCCGGCACCGATATCCTGATCCAAGGCTATCTCGGGGTGCAGATGGTGAGAGCGCTGACCTCCCTGTATGAGGTCAAGACACGAGAGGTCGATGTTGAACATTTTATCGATCTTGCCAGTCAGAATGTGGGCAAGCGCATGACCTTGCTGTTGGCCATGACAGGTAATGTATTAAAGGCCTTTCCAGGTGTAGGCACAGTGACAGGTGGATTGATCCATGCGGTCGCCTACGGTCTGATTTTCGAGGGCTTGGGCAAGGCTGTGGTAAAGACACTGCATGAGAGCGGTACCCTTGAGACCGTTCAGGCATTGGACTATTTCGAGGAGGCATTGAGTGGAGATCTGGAAAGCCGTGCAAAACATTTTGCCCGGCTGGCTTTGGAAGAGTTCAGACATAGAGAGTGATTCCAAGCAAGGACCCCAAGGGGAGGAGCATCTCCAGTTGGCGCGGGAGAACTTGCGCGAGCTGATGGAGGATGAGCGCCTGCCCGCGGGTGTCCGCGACAGCTTGAAAGATGACTTCTTGCAGGTCGAGGCGATGCTCCACAAGTTGGAGCATGGTCACCTGCATATAGCCGTGTTCGGCCGGGTCAGCGTCGGCAAGTCCGCACTACTCAATGCCCTATTGGGGGAGGAACGGTTTGGGGTCAGCGCCCTGCACGGTGAGACGCGGCATAGCGATATGGCACCCTGGCAGGAGGTTGAGGTAGGCGGGGTCTATCTTATCGACACGCCGGGTATCAATGAGATCAGTGGTGAAGAGCGTGAACGTATGGCCGAGGATGTGGCAGGCCGAGCCGATCTTGTGCTGTTCGTAGTGGATGCCGATCTGACACAAACCGAGTTGCAGGCCATAGGTTCACTGCATCAGCGCAATCGTCCGATACTGGTGGTGCTCAACAAAGCCGATCGCTATACCGGTGAAGAGTTGAAGCTTTTACTCGCCAGTCTGCGGGAGAAACTGCAGCAGCTGGTGGCTGCTTCCTTTATTGTGCCTGTGGCAGCACACCCCGCGGAACGGATCTATTTACAAAACGATGAGCAGGGGAGAGAGCAGGAGATCCGCAAA
>JBEVVS010000196.1:940-23836 GCA_040507005.1 Candidatus Thiodiazotropha sp. | reverse complement strand
AGGTTCATTGACCAGTCGTCGATAATCAGATTGAGTTGCATGGGTCTGAAAACTGCTGTAGTGATTTTAGTTGTGAAGCTCGGCATCGCGCAGAGGTTCGATGGGTATGATCGGGCCATGGTGAGGTAAAATCAAGCATATGGAAGATCGGGAATTGCTCGCATTGGTGGAACTGGGAGGCTATCCCAACTTCGTGCCCCTCTATCGGCGCAGCGGCTACCGGGTGGAGATGGTCAACTCGGTACGCAAGGCCCAGGCCTGGCTGAAACGCAATCGCCCGGAGGTGGTTGTGGCGGAGTACTACGCCGATCCCCAATTCCGCGATCGCATCAGCAACCTGGAATCCCTCCTCGCCACCCTGCAGCGTTACGATGTGGCGGCAAAGGTGATCGTGCTGATCGATAACAAATACCTGGAGAATCTGGAAAAGGTGAAACAGCGTTATCCCGTGCATGCTGTATTGACCTTTCCCATCGAGCCGGCAGCCATGCAGACTGCACTGGAGGGTATCCAAGATGTTGGTTGAGATCGAAGGCCTGCTACAACAACCCCAACTGCAGAAGATCGATGAGGTGTTGGCCCAGGCCCAGTTCGTCGACGGCAAGCTCACCGCGGGCAAGGCGGCACAGCGGGTAAAGAACAACGAGGAACTCAAGGGCGAGCAGAAGCAGATGGAGCTGCTGATCCGCATCCTCACCAGCGCCATGGGGAACAACCCCACCTTCCGCTCCGCGGTGCTCCCCTACCGCATGGCCGATCCGATCTTCGCCCGATACCAACCCGGTATGACCTACGGCGACCATGTGGACGACCCGCTGATGGGACTCAGCGGACAGCGCTTCCGCAGCGACGTGTCGATGACGATTTTTTTACGCGAGCCCGAGACCTATGAGGGCGGCGAACTGGTGGTGCGCACCACCTTCGGCGAGAAGCGTGTGAAACTGAAAGCGGGGAGCGCGGTGATCTATCCATCCTCCAGCCTGCACCATGTGGCGGAAGTGACCGAAGGCGAACGCCTGGTGGCGTTGGCGTGGATTCAGAGTTACGTACGGGATCCGGCGCGACGTGAACTGCTTTATGAATTGGATTTGGCCAGGGAGCATTTGCTGGAGACAGCGCCGGAGGCGGAGACTACGGGGTTGGTGGATAAGTCTTATGCCAATTTGTTGCGGATGTGGGGGGATGTTTGACAGGGTCAATTAGACTGATTATTTAGAATTCTTGATTTACCGGTATAGATGAAATATCAGTGTTAACTTTTATATGTGGTTGCCTTCTGTCTGTATCAGATGCCTAGTTGGTCAGTGTAAGATAGCAAATTTCGACCCGAAGGGACGTATAGAGTGCGGAGAATTTGGTTGATTTTCTTATGCAAAAAAAACCGGGCATATCCTTTGTGGTAAGGCATAATATTGCCTATAAATTCTATATACTATAAATGGATGGTTAAGAAACCGGATAACTAAAGCATGTGAGTCACCCCTAAATGCCAAAGATTAATCATGAAATTTTGTTCTGGGCTCGTGAGACAGCCGGATTAGAGCTTGAGCAGGCTGCTCGCAAGCTAATGATTAAGGATGGGAAGACTTCGAGTGGGGCAGAAAAACTCGCCGCTTATGAAGCCGGGACAGTACATCCATCCAGAGCTTTGCTTTTAAGAATGTCGAAAGCGTATCGGCGACCGCTTTTGACATTTTATCTTGATACCCCCCCTCGTATTGGTGATCGCGGTGAAGATTTTCGCACTCTACCTGAACATTTTGAAAGTGAAGACATTGCTTATGTAGACGCGATGATACGTGACATTAAGGCGCGGCAAAGTCTTATGCGTGAAACGCTGGTCGATGAGGATGAAGCAATTGAACATGCTTTCGTTGGTAGTGCTGTAATTGATCAAGGGGTATCTCAGATAACACAAACATTGAGAGAGATGTTGAATATTGATTTGGATGATTTCCGTGCTCAAGGGAGCTATGGAGAAGCGTTCAAATATCTTCGAAAAAAAGCAGAGGCAAAGGGAATATTTGTTCTGCTTAAAGGAAATTTGGGGTCCTATCATACGAATATTGACTTGAAAGCATTCAGAGGCTTTGCGCTATCCGACAAAGTTGCACCTTTTATTGTTATCAATGATCGTGATGCCAAATCGGCATGGTGTTTTACACTGCTCCACGAAATTGTCCACATTCTGCTCGGCCAAACAGGTGTTAGTGGTAGCTATGCGGAGAAGCATATTGAAAAATTCTGCAATGATGTGGCCAGTGAATTTCTATTGCCAGATGATGAGTTTGTAGAATTTAATATCAAAAATATCTCTGACAATGAGTTGGCAGACCATATTACAAAATACGCACTTTCGCTAAAAGTTAGCAGTTCTCATGTTGCTTACAGACTTTACAGGAAAGGTGCTCTTAGTAAAGTACGGTGGGAAAAATTAGCAGATTTTTACCGTATGCAATGGGTCGAACAAAAAGAACAGCAAAAAATTAAGGCGCGTGATCAAAAAGGCGGCCCAAGTTATTATGTTATCCAGAAATTCAAACTTGGTGCATTAGCAGAAATTGCTCAACGTCTTAATTCCTCCGGTGCGCTTAGCACAACCAAGGCAGGTATTCTCCTTGATATTAGACCTATAAAAGTCCACCGTCTATTTGAGTCAACGCAGATCGTATAGGAAGGGAGGCGTCATTGTTATATTTGCTGGATGCGAATACACTCATTCATGCCAAAAATGATTATTACCCGCTAGATCGCGTTCCGGAATTTTGGGGCTGGCTCGTTCATCATGGACAGGAAGGGAATATCAAAATCCCAATTGAAGTCTACGAGGAATTCTCTGACACTGAAGATCAAGACGGTAACAAAGATGATTTAGCCATGTGGGCAGATAGACATGAGGTGAAAAACGCGCTGTTGTTCGATGAAGAAGCAAAGCGTGATCTGGTCGCGCGTGTGACCTATGGCGGCTATCTTGCTAATCCTTCGGATGATGAGCTTGTTAAAATAGGACGAGATCCTTTCCTCATTTCTTACGCACTGCAAGATTTGGAAAATCGCTGCATTGTTACTACGGAAAATTCAAAGCCTTCACGACAAGGTGCGAATAGAAAAATACCTGATGTTTGCAATGATTTTGGTGTGCGTTGCATAAATAGTTTTGTAATGCTCAAAGAGTTAGATTTTTCCACCAGTTGGAATCGGTGATTCTCTATTCTAGTCAGACTTTGTCTAGTAGAGATGCTTAGGTTTATAAGTAATGGATAACACCCATGGTGATTCCATAAAACACGTGTACGAAGATAGTGAAGGTGGATATTGACCGAAATATACAGGAAATTTAGTGTGTCACGCTAGATAAATGGGGTCAGAGTGAAGCTCCCTTATTAGCACGGACACTCCATTTAGTAGACAATATTACTATTGGAGTGAACGATGACAAAACGAAAACCTTCACAAAAGAATTCAAACTTGAAGCCGATCGGCTATTTGAAGCGGTTGATAAAGATGGTGTAACCCTGGCTCGTCAGCTTGGATTTCAGAGAAATCAGCACTACAAATGGCAGAAGGGATTACCGGATAAGCGATCAGCAGTAATTAGTCGAACTGGCTGTAAAGCCTCTTACGCCTCGGACTCAGAATCACCAACCTTCTTATCGGAGATTATTCTGGAGTGAATCTCTTCCAGTACCGGATTCCACTCTGACTCAAGCACCTCGTCGGGATATTCCGGCGCTTCTTGTAGAGACTCTTCTTGGTGATTGTATTCACCAAACAGATTCATGACTAACATAATCTCACTACCTCATCGCTTGGCTCTGATGTTATCTAACCCAAGTCTTAGTCATTTACTACCTATCTTCCTTGCGATGATCTCCTGCCTGAATACACGCAAGAATGGCGCCATAGACGGCTCGGTTCAGTATATTCAGTTACTTATCAGAGAAACATCAATTCCTATTCAATCGATATGTAAGATATATCGACAAAATCACTCATATTTTTAATTGGTTAGGAACATTTCGATTATTATCCACCCCTTAACACCCATGCCTATTCATTAAACCAGGTAATAGGGGAGCCTCACCCAAAAAAACCTTACAATATGTATCAGCACCTTTCTTAATGTGCCCTATTCATGGTTGCCAAGACATTGGTATCGCTCTCCCTTTGTAAGCCCTGAACAGCCAGTAAAACATAATGCATAAAACAAGAGTGGCGGGTATTGCAACTAGATAAGGCATTTGCTCGATCGTCGAGTCAAGCATCTTGATGATTTTGTCACTGAATGCCAACGCCGCCCAGACAAGGGAAAAGGATACCCGCCAGATGTGACGTGCCAGTCGATGCGCCCGGTTCATGCCTTTCAGCAGGATGTTTCGAACGTCGCCAACGGCAAAAAGGAGGGCCATCGTGGCGTCAAATGTGTAGACGCCGGGTTCCTTCACCATGGCCCACTGGGGATTGATCGCCAGGGCGGCCAGGCCAAAGATGACGATATAGGCCAGGGCGAGATATTCCGCTGGGCCGATGGCGGGGTGGCGGTGACGCACCGTCAACCAGGCGGTGAACACGCTATAGAACACCAGCGCGGCGAGAAACACTTCATCGGCTGATCCCTTCAAGGCACCGGCGATTCCACCGCTGATCAGCATCGTCAGCATGGCGATGACGAATACCCTGCCGGCCCGCTTGTGGCTAGACGAGCCCTTCGGGTAATAGAGTGCGGCAATCGCAGCCAGTATGGCCACTGATCCCGTTGGAAAATGGATTAACCAGACGACGAGTTCTTTCAATTTTGATCCCACCCTGTATTTGTGTTGCCGATGCCACTATATTAACCAATACGTATTTTTAATAAATTGTGGAAATATGCATATAACGCATACAAAAATGTATGGATTGGCGATCGGTACAGTTTGACTGGAACCTGGCCCGGGCATTCCTGGTGACGGCCGAAGAGGGCTCTCTGTCCGCGGCCGCGAGGGCGTTGGGGCTGACGCAGCCGACGCTGAGCCGTCAGGTTGCCGCTCTGGAAGAGGAGTTGGGTGTTGCCCTGTTCGAAAAGGTCGGTAGAGGGCTCGAACTCACCCCAAGCGGAGCCGAGCTTCTGCAACAGGTGCGGGCCATGGGGGATGCTGCGGTAGATCTCAAACTGACAGCGGCTGGCCAATCAAACACCATCGAGGGAGAGATCTGTATCAGTGTCACCGACTTGGTTGCAAACCTTGTCATGCCCGCCCTGGTACAAAAGCTGGTATGTCTCTATCCTGCCATCAGGGTCGACCTTATTGTGTCAAACACGCTTAGTGACCTAAGGCGTCGGGAAGCCGATATCGCTATACGTGCTATGCAACCCTCAGATCCGGATTTGATTGCACGCAAGCTGGGCGATGTCACCGGACACCTCTACGCATCAGCACTATATCTCGAGCAGATAGGTGTTCCTCAGTCACCGGGAGATCTTGGCGATGCCAATTTCATCTGTGATAAATCCGAGATGGTGATAAATATCATGGCAGGATGCGGTGTTAAATTGACCCAAAAAAACTTTTCCATAACCACAGAGAGTGTCATAACACAGTGGGAGCTGGTAAAACGCGGGCTTGGCATAGCCTTGTTGCCCGATCAGTTGGCAGCAAAAGAACCGGGATTTCACAAGGTGCTGCCGGATATAGAGCCGTTTAAAGGACCGCTGTGGCTGGTAGTGCATAAAGAGCTCAGAACCAGTCGTCGGGTCAGGGCCGTGTTCGATTTCCTGGCGGATGAGCTTATAGCCTGGTTTCAGCCAAGATAGAACATCGACCATTAGATCGACTGACGCTTCATCGGCATGATTATCATCAGCGCCTTTTGCCGTTCACGGACTACTGCAAACAAACCCTGAGCTGTTCCAGGCCTCGACGAATATGGGTCTTGACCGTGCCCAGCGGCAAATCAACCTGGCTGGCGAGTTCACTCTGGGTAAGGCCCCTGAAATAGGCCAAACTGATCACCTGCCGCTGTTTTTCATTCAACCCTTCCAGGCACTCTTTGAGTCGTGATCCCGCTTCGTTGTGGGCAAGCCTGTCCATCGGTGGGGGATCTGTATCGATCTCATCCGCCAGGTAGCTAGCATCGGCCTCCAACAGCTCCCGCCGGGAGCGGCGTAATTGGTCCAGTGCCTGATTGCGGGCAATGGCCGACATCCAGGTCAAGGGCGCCGCCAGATGGCTTCGATAGTTCTCCGCGTTGTTCCATATCTTGACGAAGGCATCCTGCAGGCACTCCTCCGCCCATGCCTCTCTCTTCAGCATCTGCAATACACTGCCATACAGGACCGGTGCCGCGATCTGGTACAGCTGGGCGAAGGCCTTGCGGTCATTCAGGGCACAGGCCGTGAGGAGCTCTTTGAGTCTTTGATCTCTTTTGCGGTGCTTTGCTCTATCTTTCTCATTCACGCCCGACATGGCACCCTCCTGGGAATTGGTCCTCAGCTATGGGTGCAGGTTAAGCTGGAGATATCTTGCGGAGGTCACGCATTTATCACAATTTTGTTCAGCTGCCGGTCAACCATGATGTCGGGCATAGAAATCGGTGTAAATGCTTGTATGCTTAAGCTAAAAAAGTCGCTTTGAGATCAGCGTGCGGTAGTGCAAGGTTATCGTCCTGGTGCCTGACTGATATGGCTGACCGAATGGAAACCTGGTTACGCACCGGTAACTAATAAATCGTGGGTTTGCGCACCGGAGGGGTTTTGAAAAACAGGATCAGAAACGCAGTCACAAAGAGTCCCAGGCTCCAAACAGAAAAGGAATAAACACCACGCCAGCGAAGATTGGCCTTGGCGACGATCTCGAAATCCTCCACATAGATCGTCTCGCAGGCCCCGTTACCCGTGTCATCACGGCGGGTGCTGCTGCCACGCTTAAAATTATTGGCGGGGTTTTCATAACTGGCCAGTTGGCCGCGGATGCGGACATGGTCGCCGGGCTCGGCGGCCATCAGTGTTTGCTTGACATAGTCGTCATCCACCAGCAGGTGGTTGTTGGAGAGTTGAGCCATCTTGAAGTTGGTGCCGGTCTGGGTGTCTGACCAATAGGCCCAACAGGTCCAGCTGTCATTATCGAAGCTCATCTTCCGGTAGACGCCGGTGCTGACATTGGCACCCCAGATGACACACAGATCCCTCACGTTAATGAAGTCTTTCCATCGTTTATGATGCCAGATGTCGTTGAAGGAGTCGGCATCATGATAGCTGACAACGACACCCTCCAGGGTATAGTCGTAGAGTGGCTTTATGAGGTATCGCTGCCCTTCCGCCTCGATCCAAAATGGAGAGCGGAAGGTGGATTCTTGTACCGGCTCCACGAGGCGACTGACCTCAAACTGGTCCGGATCCGGTAGACGGTCTTTGTAGACCAGTGAGAGCAACAATAGGAGAGACGATATGATAACCCCCCATTTACTGATCGTTTGTAATCGTTGCAGCATGTGTCTGTTGTCTAAAAATCAAAATCCGCCCACAACCGGTCTTCTCTGAGGGCTTTTATCCGCTTCTTGTATTTGATCGTCTAAACGGCGTGCCTCGATTTGCGTGATTCTTTGCTTGGCGGTGTCGTAGAGCGTACGCAATTGTTCATTATTTGGGTAGTTGTCAAACAGCTTTGAAATATCGGAGATCAATCGATTACCGGTATCGGCTTGGCTATCGAGATCCTCACTGCTGAGGCGCCACTGGGCGTTTCTCTCCACTAGGCGATCGAGTTGTTGTTGAAACTCAGCCAGCCGTAGCGCTTCTCTCTGTTGTTGGGCAAGGGTTGTCTTTGCATCTGTGATCCTGCCAGTCAACGAGCCTATTTGAGGGTGCCTGGAATCGAGGCTGCGGAGATCCTTGAGCAGGGATTCCGCCAGGTTGAAGTCATTGTTAGATGTGGCTGTCTCTATTTGTTTAATCAGGGCCTCTGCGATTTGTGACAGGCCGTTGTTGGCGGTTTGATTTTTAGGATCCAGTGACAGAACTTGGTTGAAATGGTAGCGGGCGCTCTCCTGTTGCGGTTTTATGTGACGCCCCGCAATCAAGGCGGAAGCGGCAGCCTGCAGATGGCGGTCGATCTCCCGCTGCTTCGAAGCATCCGCCGCTGCCCGGTTTTGCGCTTCCATGCGTTGGCGCGACTCACTGATGCGTTCCTGTAGTTGTGCCAGTTGTTGCGACTCCGGCCACAAGCCGTTTAACACCTCGAGTTGTTGGCTGGCTTGATCCAGGGCTTGGTTCACGATCAATCGTTCCACCTCCACTATCAGGCGCTGCAGGATATTCTGTTCACCATTTTTCGCGATGACGTTGTCGCTGTCCTGGAGTAGCACTTCACGGTAGAGAGCCAGGGCATTATCGCCTTCGGGTGTAATCAGATGACCCTGATCGAAGCGTTGGTTTGCATCGGCCAATGTCTTTTGCCAGGGTGGTGCGACCGCTGCTGCTGTCGGTTCCTTAAGCACTGATTGCTGATTGGTTAGGTTTTGTTTGGATTCTCCTGCCGGATTGCTTTCGATTTGATCCATGGGAAGGTCGTTGTCGATGACCTCGGCTGGTTTGATCAGGTACCAGGTCATCATGCTCACCGCTGCAATGACGCCAATCGTTGTTATCCCCGTCACCATGGGAAATCTAGTGGTTATAGGTTTCCTCGACGGTTGCGAGACATCAATAATGCTTGTATCACTCTCTGTATCCGGTGGCTCTTCTGGCCACAATGCCTTGAGTGGGGTTGAGGAGATATCCGGCAGATCCAGGATCCCTTGCAATTCATTGGCTAGACTCTTTGCATCGGCTATTCGTCCGTCGGGCTCCTTTGCCAAGAGTTGCTTCACGAGCTTCTGTAACGCTGAGGAAGCCCCCGGCAATCTAGGTATCTCGGCCCTGAGGTGCTGCAATGCCACACTCATCATGCTTTCGCCCCGATAGGGCTGGTAGCCGGTGAGCAGCTCGAACAGGGTGATACCCAGGGAGTAGAGATCGGTGCGGCCGTCCAGGGGCTTGCCGGCAATCTGCTCCGGGCTCATGTAGGCCGGGGTGCCGAGCATGGCGCCGGTCACCGTCATCTGGGTGAGGGACTCGGTCTGGCGGGCAATACCGAAGTCGGTCAGTACCGCCTGTTGCGGATCGCGGAACAGAATGTTGGCGGGCTTGATGTCGCGATGGACAAATCCACGTTCATGTGCCGCCTGCAGTGCATCGGTTACTTGCAAAATAATCTGTAGCAGATCTTTCAGCGTAAGCTGTTCAGCCTGGGACCTCAAGTCGCCACCATTCAGATATTCCATGGCCATGTAGTAGTGGCCAGCGTATTCGCCGATATCGTAGACAGGGATGATATGGGGATGGTTGAGTTGTGCAATTATCCGGCCCTCCCGTCTGAAGCGCTCGCCGAATTTTGCATCCGCGGTGAGCGCTCCTTTGAGCAGTTTGAGCGCAACGCGTCGATTGAGATTTTGCTGCACGGCCAGATAGACATCGGCACTGCCTCCCGATCCAACCTTGCGGATCATGGTGTAACCGGGAATTTGAGTGCCGGGGGTTTGAGTGGCCATACTAAGATGAGGGCATTCTAATAACAGGATGGTGTACGCTTCAAAGCATAGACTATTTTAACTATGTGACCGACCACAATTACTACCGGAAGTTGTTGCTGTTATACAGCGGGACAAGATAAACAGGGGGCATTATGAAAAAGCGCTGGTTATTGGTGGGTTTGATTTGGCTGACATTGGCTGCCGGTCAAGCTGGAGCTGAATCAAAAATCGACTATGTGGGTAGCGTTGCCTTTGGTTATACGGATCTGGAGTTCGATGCCAAACTCGATTCATCACCAAGCTTTCAATCGTTGATTTTAAGCGGTGGTTTGCTGTTCGATAACTACTTCGTGAATCTGAGTTATGCGGACTCAGTGGGCAATACCACCATCTCCGAGGAGGAGGATACCGGTGATGCGGGGCGCACCGATCTGGATCTGACCCTGGGTTATCGGGTTAACGATGAGTTGAATGTTTTTATCGGCTACAAGGACAGTGAAACCGATATCGATTTTAAGCTACGCGACGATGGAACATTAAGAAGGGAGTTCTATCGCAAGGATGGTTGGTTTGCCGGCGCCACATATAATCTTGCACTCAAAAACGCGGGCACTTTGAGTTTCAACCTGGGTTATGTGGATTTGAAAACGGATGATCAATTCAGGGCGGATGAGGAAGATGAGGATGACGATCCCGAAGCTACAGAATTCGATGACCTCAGCGGTCGCCATTCGGGTGATGCGGACGGCTGGAGTTATGGGGTGAATTGGCTGGTGCCCGTGAACGACAGGCTCTACATCAATACAACATTCAAGATCAACGACTACGATCAGGAGATCCGCTTCCAGGGTGAGACATATTCAGCGGATCAAAAAATCACCTTCTTCAATGTAGGGGTTGTCTACCTGTTTCAGTGACTCAACTCCCCATCTCCTTTGCCAGCCAGGCCTTGGCGAGTTTGATATCTTCGAACAGGGTTGTCTTTGATATCCCCAACACTTCTCCCGCCTCGTCGTAGGTCAGGCCGCCGAAGAACATCAGTTCAACGGCCTTGGCGCCGCGTTCGTCGAACGCGGCCAGTCTCTCCAGGGCATCGTCCAGTTCTATGACGCTCTCCTGGTTGTCATCACCCAGGTAGACCGAACCGTCCAGGGTCGTCTGTTTCAAGCCCCCACCCCGTTTTCCCCGCTGCTTGGCCCGGGCATGATCCACCAGGATGCGGCGCATGGTCTGGGCGGCGAGGGCAAAAAAGTGTACCCGGTCGCTGGCCTTCGCCTCGGCGCCCGCAAGGCGCAGATAGGCTTCGTTGACCAGGGCCGTGGCCTGCAGGGTGTGATTGGCCCGCTCCTTGCGCATCTGGGATGCCGCGAGGCGGCGCAGTTCGTCATAGACCTGGGACAGCAGCCGTTCATGGGCCCCCTGGTCGCCCTCCCTGACCGCGGCCAGGAGTCGTGTCACCTCTGTTTCGTTGTCTGCCATCTGTTCTCCATGCAGTCTGCCAATTGCCTGGATGGTACTTGAGCCAATCCGCAGGGTAAATATTTCACCGAACGATCGGATCTCGAATGGCGCTCTACCCAGTAACAGGTCAGTAAACCTGACTTGTTTCACTGTAACCAATGAGGAAATAAGTGCCATGAATAAAGCAATCAATTATCTCTCTACAATGACCCTGATCGTCACTACCACGGCGGTAAGTTCGGCCGTCCTGGCCCAGGGTAATGTACGATTCAATCTGGAGCCTCGCACAGCGGGCGCCGGCTATAACCATACCCATGTTGATCGGCGTGTCGGTCAACCCAAAAGCATCCTGAAAGGCAGTAAGGCCAACCGGGCCGTGAAAAGTGAACGGCGCCTTACCCGGCGACTGGGTTCGGAGGTTCGCAGCAACATGCGCCATCGTGGTGATGTGGCCCGCCATGCCCGCCAGAACGGGCAGATCAAATCGACACTGAATCGGCAGGCGAGAAAGCCGAAGGCCCGCTTCACTACCTCCCAGCTCTCTCCGGAGGTGCGTCGCAACATGGAGCGCCGCGGCAACTTGGCCAAGCAGGCGCGGGTAAAGAGCGCTCCGGGCACTACGAGTACGACAAGTTCCCGCACAACCAGGGTTAGATTCAACGACACCAAGCGTACCCGCGGCGCCGGTTACAGTGCCAGTAAGCCACGCAACAAGGTCACCAAACCCAAGGGTATACTGAAAAACAAAAACACCTTGAAGAGTGTCAAGAAGGGCAGGAAGCTGCGTACCCTGGGCAAGGTGGCCGCGGGTGGCGCGGTGGTAGCCGGTGGCACCCTGGTGGCCGAGACGGCCCTGGGTGTGGATATCCCCGATGCAGTGGATGCCGCGGAGTGGACCTACGGCACCTTCAAGGATCCCAAGCAGGCGCCGCGCCGCTTCAAGAAACTGGGCAGGGACTCCCTGCGTACCGTGCACAAGGCGGGCCGCACCCTGACCAATCCGAAAAAGATGGGCAGGAACCTGGAAAAGGGCGCTAAAAAGGCCGGTAAGTCGATCAAAAAGGCCGGCTGCTCAGTAGGCAAGCTGTTTGGCGCCAAGTGCTGAGTGATCACGCTGTATCAATGCTTAAGAGAACAGGAGAGCCCGCGCTTTGCGCGGGTTTTTTCATGACTTTTGCTAGTTCCCATGCTCCCGCGTGGGAACTCATATCTCACCTTAACTAATCCGCCGTATGCATTCCCACGCTGGAGCGTGGGAACGAGGAAAGATATAAGCCGTAGGGTGGGGTCCTGCCCCACCGAAACTACTACTCATTAAACTAATTTCCCGAGCAGTTTACTCAACTCGGCGCATGAGCCCAGCCGCTTTTGCGGCTCTTTTACCAGCAACTGATCGAGGATGGCCTGAACCGATGTCAGATCCACTCCATCGCAGCTGGTCGCGGGCAGGGGCGGGGCCTCCTTGGTCAATATTTTGTTCGCCACAGCAAAACGCTCGTCCGCGCTAAAGGGTTTTTGCGCCGTGAGCAGTTCAAACAGCAATATCCCCAGCGACCAGAGGTCCGTATGGTGATCCACATCCTGTCCGCGCCACTGCTCAGGAGACATATAGCCGGGTGTTCCGATGATCTGTCCGGTAGCGGTGAGTTTGACGTCGGCGAACTTGGCAATACCGAAGTCGATCAGTTTGGTACGCCCCTGCCGATCGAGCAAGACATTGTTGGACTTGATATCCCGGTGTGCCAGGCCTTGAGTGTGCGCCAGGTGTAGAACCTGGCAAAGGTCAAGGATGATAGTGAGGCCTTGGTTAAAGGGCAGGGGGCCCAGGTTGATCAGTTCATCCAGGCCTTTGCCGTCAATGAACTCCATGGCGATGGCGGCATATTCATCAGTGGTAAAGGAATCGACCATGTGACACAGGCCGGGATGGTCCAAGTTGGCCAATATCCTGGCTTCCTGGGTAAAACGTTGCTGGGCCTGATCCGCTTCCACGGTGAAACGGGGAAGCAGCTTCAGTGCAACCTTGGCATGTTGAGGATGCTGCGCCAGGTAGACCACCCCCATGCCACCGCGCCCCAGCTCTTTGAGAATGACGTACTCTCCCAGGGTTTGCGGATCTTGAAGCAGGTTTGTTGCTTGCAGGGCGGGGGTGATCAGGGCAGGCGTAATGAAGTCCCGGTCACCTTGCTCGAGTCTGTCGTGGGATGCCAGCAAGGCTTCGATCTCCCGCCGCAGTTCCTGGTCCTCCTCACACACCATCTCCAGATAATCCCGGCGATGACTGGGGCTTTTATCCGCCAGATGGCTAAAAATACCCTGTATCTGCTGCCAACGCTGTTTATCCACCAAAGCTATTCCGTGTTGAGTTCAAGGCCTCTGTATCAGTCGCCAGCTTACAGGATCTGCTTGGGCGGGGTGAAAAAAAAGGCGGCACAAGGCCGCCAAGTGGAGAATGGAAAGGTTTTTAATGGTTTCTGTTTTTACCCCCAACTCAGACGGCGCAACTGAATAACCACATTACGCTTGTCGTTACTGCGCCATTCGCCGTTATGAATGGTCGTGAACTCGTAGGTCATGCCTTTGGATTCGTAGAGATTGGGTCCAATTTGGTTGTAGAAGACGGGCTTGCCGTTTTCGGGGGTCACCATGATGCCGTCGTAGGTATGGCGGATGCTGCTGACGCGATTGCCATGGCCCACCAATTGCCACTCTCCGGTGAGGTCGATCTCCTCGTAGGGGTTGCCGTAATTTCCGCTCTCTCTCTCCTCGGCGCGCCTGTTATAGCGATCGGAGATCTCCTGGATCTTGGCCAGGACATTCGGGTCGTTGAGGTTGCGCTCCAGATTGGCTGCAAGGGTGGAGCATCCGCTGGCGGTGATCGATACAAGTACCAGTATTACCAGGTTGAATCTGTTCATGGTCTTCTCCAGTAGGGTCAATGATTGTTGCTCTGGCCGCTGTTTTGAGCGGTTCTACTGGTTAAAGCGCGGTTTGCTCTAGATTCGTTCGGAAAGAGTGGGCGAACAAATAAAATCTATAAATATCAATTATATATAACAATACTATTGTGCCGCTGATCCTCCATTACTCTGGAGACTGGGTAAAAAGCCCCTCTCCCCCGGCCCCTCTCCCGCGAGGGGAAAGGGGAGAAACTGCTCCATGGCTCCGGAGGCGGCGTAAAAGCCTCTCTCCCTTGACGGGAGAGGGCGAGCGACAAGCCGGGATTGGCGGAGATGGGTGGATAAGTCGAAAAAAATTGAAATTTCTCTGAACGATTTGCAGCGGGGTGGCGCTTTCATCAGTGAGGGCAGCAGTTTCATCCTCACCCGAATTACAAATTCTTACTTGGAGAGCAACCATGAAAACGATCAAAACCATCACCCTGGCCGCCTTTGTCCTGGTCTCTTTTTCCGCCCATGCCGGCGACAGTGGCAGTGCCTTTAAGGCCCTGTTCAATGTACTTGCCCAAGTGGCCGCGCAACAGCAGACGGACTACCAAGGCAGCCGCCAAGCCGGTCAAGAGGGGGCTTACTACGAGGATGGCTATCAACACACGGGTTACTACGAAGAACAGCCGGTTATCTATAATATCAGCGGCAGTTGGGGTATGCGTGGCGGCAAGGTCAACCGCTTTCAAAAGTCCTACGACGGTTACTATGTGATTCCTGTGGGAAGGGGCAAAGGGGTGCACTATGTGGAGATCGGTGAAAACCTCTATCAGGATGCGAACAGCTCGGGTACCTATGAAGTCGTGGATCGGGACTATATGATTTGGCGCAGCAACGATAAACGCAACCATGTGATTGAACTGTTTCGCCAGTAGTGTCCTTGGATTGTCGTTACAATATCAATACAGTCCCTATTTTAAACTTGACTGACAGTTGGGCTCGATGCCCACTGTCAGTTTATACTCGAATCCTAAACCTGATCGGAATAGTGGGTTTCATGTGTCGTAACCTCCTCTGAATTTATAGAAGGCGCTATAAGGCATGGAAATTGTCTCTATAATTTAAGTATGAAACGACAGGTCAAAGAGCAATGATGGTCTCCGCCATTCTGCTTGCCTCGCTAATATTGCAGTGCCTGGCGGTCTATTTCGTGCTCCGGCTAATCAAGGTCACGGGGAGTCGTTTGGCCTGGAGTCTTGTTGCGGTGGCGATCATCCTGATGGCGTTGCGTGGTATTGCCACCCTTGGCGAGATTTTTGTCTCCGGTAACCTTGCATCCCCCGACCTGTGGGTTGAACTTTTGGTGTTGGCGACATCCGCACTGATGGCGTTCGGCATCGAGCGTATCAACCCTATCCTCGCCGATCTGCACTCCTCCAATGAACGGCAAAGGGAGAGCATTAGTCGCTACCGCATGAGGGATGTGAGCGAACGCATACAGATGGAGGAGGCACTGCTTGCCAGCGAACAGCGCTTCCGAGTGATTTTTGACCAGAGTTTCCAGCTCATAGGACTGCTCTCCACGGATGGGGTCATTCTGGAGGCCAATCGTGCCGGATTGGAGTTCGCCGGGGTTGAAGAGAGCGAGGTGGTTGGCAAGTTGTTCTGGGAGACGCCCTGGTGGCGCCACTCTGAAGAACTGCAACAGCGCTTGCGTGATGCGGTGCGCGAGGCGGCGGGCGGACAATTCGTACGTTTTGAGGCAACCCATCCTGATCGGGAGGGCAGGCTCCACTATGTGGATTTCTCCCTCAAACCGGTCATCGACTCCAGCGGCCGTGTGATTCAACTGATTCCGGAAGGGCGTGATATCACTGGACGCAAGCTGGCCGAACAGGAGCGCCAACATCACGCCGCCCGTCTTGCCAATATGGACAGGATCAATCGTGCAATCCAAGGGGCTGACGACATCGAATCCATGTTGCGGAGTGTACTCGACGAGGTGCTGGATATTCTGGATTGCGACCGGGCTTTCCTCACCTACCCCTGTGATCCCGAAGCTAAGTACATAAGCGAGCCCATGGAGCGTACCCGACCGGAGTATCCAGGCCTTAGTAATCTGGATGAAGAATTTCCCATGGACGATCACATTGCCGCGACAATGGAACTGCTGTTGAGTACGGCCGGTGCAGTCAAGTTTGGACCGGGTACTGAGCAGCCATTGAACGGAAAAATCGACAAGACATTCAACATCAAGTCGATGTTGGGCATTGCCATTTTTCCTAAAGTGGGTAAACCCTGGATGTTTGGTGTTCACCAGTGTTCCCATGAGCGCCTCTGGACAATGGAGGATGAGCTGTTGATACAAGAGATTGGGCAGCGGTTGTCGGACGGTCTGACCAGCCTGCTGGTGCTGCGCGATCTGCGCAACAGCGAGCGCCAACTTATCCAAGCCCAGCACCTCGCTCACCTGGGAAACTGGGAACTCGATCTGATCGAAAACGCACTCACCTGGTCGGACGAGATTTACCATATATTTGAAGTGGACAAAGGGCAGTTTGAGATTACCTACGAAAGGTTTCTCGATCTAGTCCACGCCGACGACAGGGAGCAGGTCGATAGTTTCTATCGCGGTTCGATGAACACGCATGAGCCTCATAATATTGTTCACCAGTTGCAGATGAAGGACGGGCGCATCAAGTATGTCAATGAGCAATGCGAAACATTCTATGACGTTAGCGGTAAACCCTTGCGTTCGATTGGCACAATGCAGGATATCTCCGAGCAGAAGCAGAGAGAGGAGGAGCAGAGACACTACCGGGATCATCTTGAGGATGAGGTACAGCAACGCACAGAAGAGCTGCGCATGGCCCGTGATGCGGCAGATGCGGCCAATATGGCCAAGAGTACCTTCCTTGCCAACATGAGCCACGAACTGCGCACACCTCTCAATGCCATACTCGGTTTCTCCCGTATCCTACGGCAGGACACAGGGTTGACTGAACAACAGCAAGAAACTCTCGATATCATCAACAATAGTGGCGAACATCTGCTCAAGCTGATCAACGATGTGCTGGAGATCGCCAAGATCGAAGCGGGTAAGTTGCAACTGCAGATCGCCAGTTTTGACCTGCACGCCCTGGTGCATGAGGTGAGCGACATGATGCGCCTGCGCGCACGAGAGAAGGGACTGCAGTTGGAGCTTGACCAATCATCGAACTATCCACGCTACATCAAGGGTGACGAAGCGCGTCTGCGACAGATTATTGTCAACCTGATGAGCAATGCGGTGAAATTTACTCATCAGGGCGTGGTGATTCTTCGCCTGGGCATCAAAGAGAACAACCAACATCACCTGTTGCTGGAAGTCGAGGATAGTGGTCCGGGGATCAGCAAAGAGGATCAGCAACGCTTGTTCCAACCCTTTGTCCAGTTGTCCGATGGAGATATGCAAGGCGGCACAGGCCTGGGACTAGCCATAGTCAAGCAATTCGTGCACCTGATGGGTGGCGACATTACCATTCAAAGCACCCCGGGCAAGGGTTCCATATTTCATGTGGAACTGCTGCTCCAGGCAGCAGCAGAGGAGGAAGTGATTCGACCTAGTAGTGGGCGTCATGGTGTAGTGACAGGAATGGCGGCGGGGCAACCCGACTACCGTATCCTGATCGCCGAGGACCAGCGTGACAACCAACAGCTGTTGATAAGACTGATGTCGGTGCTGGGGCTGGAAGTCAAAGTAGCGGAAAATGGCGAGGAGTGTATTCAAATCTTTGAGCAGTGGGATCCGGATCTGATTTGGATGGACAGACGTATGCCTCTGATGGACGGCGTCGAGGCCACCAAGCGCATCCGGCAACTCCCCGGTGGCGATAAGGTCAAGATTGTCGCTGTTACTGCCTCTGCCTTCATGGAGCAGAGACAGAAACTGCTGACGGCTGGAATGGATGACTTGGTGCGTAAGCCTTACCGGCCGGAGGAAATTTACGATAGTTTGTCGCAATTGTTGGGTATTAGGTACATCTACCAAGACAATCGGGGAGAAAAGCAAGCACCTTCAACTCTGACACCTGCCATGCTAAAGGTTCTTGATGACAGTTTGAGATCAGAACTGAGCGAGGCGTTAAAGAGGCTTGACCGTGAGAAGATTGCTGCCACAATCCGGCGTATTGAAGAGAAAGACCAGGTTTTGGCTGAGTCGTTGAATAGACTCACAGACAATTTCGATTATCCAGCGATCATGCAAGCGCTTACAGAGACAGACAATTATCGTCAAGACGCCTGACTGGCCTAGGGAGCAGTATATTGGTGGCTGACTACACAAGTGATGCTGTTTTGCTGACTGCCAACGCATGAACTCCAGGGAACCACTTTGTCGCCCGCCTGTCACAAGCGCCAGGTATTCCAGGGCCTGTTCACAGGCCCTGGACCTGTCTGCATATGTTCATAACAACAATATGAGGATTTTTTCATGAAGAGAGTAACCCCTAGCGTATGGCTGATGCTGATCCTGTTACTGCCAATCTCACAGGCCTGGGCGGATGAATTTCAGGCCACCATCGATCTCTTCAAGCAGGCAGGTGAAAGTAGCCGCTTCTTCGACAACGCCTACGGATACGCCGTGTTTCCCAGCGTCGGCAAGGGTGGTTTCGTTGTGGGTGGCGCCTATGGCACGGGCCGGGTCTATGCCCAGGGCGCGCATACGGGTGATGTGGAGATGACCCAGCTTACCCTTGGACTGCAGGTCGGTGGGCAGGCATTCAGTCAGATCATCTTTTTCCAGGATCAGCGAGCCTTCAATGAGTTCACCGGCAGCAACTTTGAGTTTGGCGCCCAGGCCACGGCGGTTGCCATCAAAGCAGGCGCTTCCGCCAGCGCAACCACCACCGGCAGTTCCGCCGGAACCAGCGATGGTCAACAGAGTACCGACAACGTGGGCCGCTACTATAAGGGCATGGCTGTCTTCACTATCGCCAAGGGCGGACTGATGGTGGAGGCATCCCTTGGTGGTCAGAAATTCGAGTACACACCGAAGTGACAATCCCTCTCTTGAAGCAATTACTAGGGTAGCCCCTTACCCTGCAAGCAGAGGTGCACAGGGCAGGGCGCTACCACGGTGGAACAGATGTGCCCAAACGCTAAGCGATCAATAACCGCCCTTGCGCTTGGTCTCAGGTAGGCCGGCAACCTTACTCGCCTGTTTCGCCGGACCCTTGGGAAAATGGATATACAGGGATTTGGCATCCACTTTGCCTTCGTCGGTCCAGAGGCCCTTGAAATGCTTCACCATATGACGTTCGTTGGGCTGATTGCCATTGTTGTTGAAATACTCTTCGCGCAGGTAGTTGATGATTTCCCAGGCCTTATCACTCAGCTCTAAACCCTCGCTTGCGGCGATGGCCTTGGCCACATCCTCGCTCCACTCGGTGTGATCGACCAGGTAGCCGTTGGCATCGGCCTCGATGGTTTTACCATTAACTTCATATGTCATTGATCTCTCCTTACAAACAGATACGACAAGCGGGATCGGTGCCCGTCTAGTTAGGTTGAATCGTCTTCTTGGCGCAGTATCTTATACAGTCTTGTGTGGAACAAACAAGCCGAAACCGCGATTGCGATGGGGTCCGATACCATACTCCTGCAGGGTGACCGCATCTTCCAGTGACAGGCCGGAGACCATCAGACTGCGGGTCGAAATAGGTGTTTGTGGGGTGGTGAAAGAGGCGCCTTTGCCACACAAAACTTTCTTGAACCGCAGGTTGAGTGATTGCAATGCCTCCACCGCGGACTGCATGAAATCGTCCTCGTTCTGATCCGTTTCGCAGATCAGATGGCGACAGTAGAGGGTAGTTGTCATGGCCAGGAAGCGGCTGTGAGCGGCGCCGATCTCCATTCTGTTACCGTCGATCTCCAGGGTTTTGCCGGAGAGTTCGGCGGCATCCTCCAGCCGCTGATTGGGTAAGCGCAGGATCAGGGGGGTGCGACGGGAGAGATAGAGGGTCTCTGAGGCATCCGTTGGGCGTTCCCAGCCGTTCCCGGAATCGGCGCCATAGATCAGATGCAGTCCTGCCTGGGGCTCATCGGCAAACCAGGGCAGCTGCTGATGAATGGCTTCGGAGAGGGACCAGGCATGGTCCACAGGCAGGGTAGGGCAGTTGATCTTGAAGATCAGGTCAACCACATTGTCGGGCACCACAAACTGGGCTTCATCCGTATCTTCCTGCCAGAACATCCCGCTCATTCACTGCACCTCTTCGGCTGGGATCTTTCCCCGCAGCACATCCCTATCGAACCACCAGTCATCTTCGACGATGACCTCGAGCACCTTTGCCAGTCGGGGAAGAAATTTAGCCGGATCGTCCAGCTCCATGCGTTCCACCCAGAAATCGAAAATCTCCTGCTCCTCCACCTGGCTGTGGCGCCTGGCTACCTGGCCCAGCAGCTGGTTGGTAAAGAATTTGAGATCCTCGCGCTGTTCTCCATGGGCGCGGATATCCACCACATAGCAGGCAGTCACCGCGGCCACCGCAGCGCCATCCGAATTGTCGGGAGTCTCATCGATGAGATGCTGCAGCATGGCCACACTCAACTCAGGATCGATGGGAAAGGTGACACCCAGCCAGATACCGTGAGCCAGGGCCTTGACCGCGTCCGCTTGCTCGGATTGATAGAGGATGTCACAGGCCTCGACAGCCCTTAGCCACAGCTCCTGGGCCAGTGCCTGCTCCAGCACGTCCTTGGCGATCTCCCAGGCCTCCTGCTGTCTGTCCAGATCGAGCAGGATATAGGCGGATTCCAGTTGCAAGCCGAATCGCTCGTCGTGGGAGGCGTCTGCCGGCAGGTCGGACAGGGCCTTACGTTTTTCATCGAGTCTCAGTTGCAGCAGCTTGCTCGACTTTACGGCGTCTTCCGAACTGTCGTTGTCGCCGATATAGGCTTCAGATTCTAGGTACTTCACAATGGTCTTCTCGGTTGCTGCTAGGGCCTCACTTCAGCCCTAGGTGAAAGTCGCCTCCAGGCGGTCTTCCCAGTTGTCGGGGGTATCGCTGAAGGGGGGTTTGACATCGATGCGAAAGAACATCTCGGTCTTAGAGCGCTCCTTCACCACCTCCAGCAACTTGTCGAAGCTGTCCACCTCAGGGTGTTGCATCATCAACTCACTCAAATACAGCATACTTGGTTTAATCCTTGTGGCCTGGCGACTGCCTAGGCAAAATCACAGTAAAATACTTGGTTATTAATATTGAACCCTATGTGCGGGGTTTGATCAAGGGCCTTTTAACCAAGTTTATCGGTAAAACCTACCCTTGTGAAAGTAAGGGACTCTATTGAATATTAGAAGTGAATTATAGACTTTAAGTTGTTGTATATAAATATAAACTTTGTTCATTATTTACACATTTTACCCTAATTTTCATGAAAATATATCCCAAATGGGATAGTCATAAATATCCCTTTCCCCCCCATCGGAAGGATATTGGTCAGCATTAGACATCCCTAAAATTCGCACCAGTAGAAACAGGCCGATGCCTGTGACGGTTTCGGATTACAGGTACTTGTCCGGTTTTTCTGCCAGGGTGTTTGGCGCAGCTAAAACATCAGGCGAAGAAGCAGTAAAAAGACCTGAAAAAAACGACCATTGGGAGAAAGAGTGATGGCAAAACAGATGCATGATACCCCCATGCTTGACCAGCTGGAGAGCGGCCCCTGGCCCTCATTTGTCACCGGCCTCAAGCGTCTCGCCAAAGATAACGACATGATGGTTGACCTGCTGGGTCAGCTCGAGACCTCATACGAGACACGCAAGGGTTACTGGAAAGGCGGTACCGTTGGCGTGCTCGGTTATGGTGGCGGTATCATCCCCCGCTTCACCGAACTCAAGAACGACGACGGCGAGGCCCTGTTCCCCGCCGCGGCCGAGTTCCACACTCTGCGTGTCATGCCCCCTCCAGGCATGCACTACGACACCAACACCATCCGCAAGTTTTGCGACATCTGGGAGAAGTACGGCTCCGGCCTGATCGCCTTCCACGGCCAGTCAGGGGACATCATGTTCCAGGGCTGCTCCACCGATAACGTCCAGCCCGCCTTCGATGAGATCAACGAGATGGGCTTCGATCTCGGCGGCGCCGGTCCCGCTGTGCGCACCGGCATGTCCTGCGTGGGTGCTGCACGCTGCGAGAACTCCTGCTTCGACGAGGGCCGTACCATGCGCATGCTGGTCAACAACGCCCTCGACGACATGCATCGTCCCGCGCTGCCCTACAAGTTCAAATATAAAGTCTCCGGTTGCCCCAACGACTGCATGAACTCCGTACAGCGCGCCGACCTGGCTACCATAGGTACCTGGCGCGATGACATGAAGGTCGACCAGGACGAAGTGAAGAAATTCGTGGCCGCCAAGGGCCGCAAGTACGTTATCGACAATGTCATCACCCGTTGCCCGACCCAGGCCCTGTCACTCAACGATGACGATACCCTGGGCGTGGACAACCCCTCCTGTGTGCGTTGCATGCACTGCATCAACGTCATGAACAAGGCACTCTCTCCAGGTGACGACAAGGGTATTACCCTGCTCTGCGGCGGTAAACGCACCCTTAAGATCGGCGACCTGATGGGTACTGTGATCGTGCCTTTCCACAAGCTGGAGACCGACGAGGACTTCGAATGGCTGGAAGAGCTGGCGACCGAGATCCTCGACTTCTTCGCCGAGAACGCCCTGGAGCATGAGCGTACCGGTGAGATGATCGAGCGTATCGGCCTGGTCAACTTCCTCGAAGGTGTCGGCCTCGAGATCGATCCAAACATGATCGAGCGTCCGCGCATGAATCCCTATGTCCGTATGGATGGATGGGAGGAAGAAGCGGCGAAGTGGGCTGAGCAAAAGGCCCAGTAACACCGATCCAGTTATATAAGGGGGGCAACGGGATTTCTCGATTGCCCCTTAAAACGAATCAATTACCCTAATTTTTTGGAGGTAGGTATGTCGGAACCTCGT
>JBEVVS010000196.1:0-930 GCA_040507005.1 Candidatus Thiodiazotropha sp. | reverse complement strand
CGTATGCCGATTGAGAGTGGCGTACCAGAGATGGAGCCCTACTTACACCCCGTACTCAAGAAAAACTACGGACAGTGGGCCTATCATGAGCGTCCGCGTCCCGGTGTCCTGGTGCATGTGGCCAAGAGCGGCGACAGCATCTGGACCGTGCGTGCCGGTACCCAGCGTCAGATGGATGTCTACACCATCCGCAAGCTGATGGATATCGCTGACGAATTTGCCGAAGGTTATGTCCGCTTCACCATTCGCTCAAACATCGAGTACATGGTCAGCGATGAGTCCAAGGTACAACCGCTGATCGATAAGCTGGAGTCCGAGGGCTTCCCCATCGGTGGCACCGGTCCTTCGGTCTCCATGATCTCCCACACTCAAGGCTGGCTGCATTGTGATATCCCCGGCACCGATGCCTCTGGTGCGGTGAAGGCACTGATGGACGATCTATACGATGAGTTCACCAAGGAAGAGATGCCCAACCGGGTGCGCATCACCACCTCCTGCTGCCAGATCAACTGCGGCGGTCAAGGTGATATCGCCATCAACATTCAGCATACCAAGCCACCGAAGATCGACCACACGCAGGTCGCCAACGTGTGTGAGCGTCCTTCGGTCGTAGCACGTTGCCCGGTTGCCGCTATCCGTCCCGCGATGGTCAACGGCAAGCCTTCGTTGGAAGTGGATGAGAAGAAGTGCATCTGCTGCGGCGCCTGCTTTCCCCCCTGTCCGCCGATGCAGATCAACGATCCTGAGCACTCCAAGTTCGCCATCTGGGTGGGTGGTAAGAACTCCAACGCCCGTTCCAAGCCGACCTTCCACAAGCTGGTCGCTGCCGGTGTACCCAATAATCCGCCGCGCTGGCCCGAGGTTTCCACCGTGGTCAAGCAGATCCTTTCTGCTTACAAGGAAGACGCCAAGGATTGGGAGCGTATCGGC
>JBEVVS010000172.1:20845-24708 GCA_040507005.1 Candidatus Thiodiazotropha sp. | reverse complement strand
AACCTGGAGACAAAACGCTCATCGAGGTTTGCGAACCCAGCCGATGGGCCAGACCTGGTAAGTGGGAGAGTGTTCCTGGTCTACAGAATCGGCGATAGTGTGGTTAGCTGCCAGAGAAAACAGAAATAGTGCCAACGCTAATAACAGTATTTTTGAAGATGTCATTGATCGGATTCCATGTCTAAATTTGATAGCATGCGTTCCTGGATAACAGCATGCCTTTCCAGTTTGTAATCAATACGCTATGGTAAGATGCTCAGAACAGACTGTCGATATAACACCAGCGTGAGATCCGGCAATTCCATCCCTGCCAGACACTATGTCATATGCAAGGCTTTCTTGAATAATCCTGAGCCGATGCTTGAGGAGCTGTTTATTGATGATTGAACACCACATTATTCAACCTATAGTGATCAAGAGAGTCGCTATTGCTATAGTAATTTTGACACTTTTTACAGGATGCTCAGGGACCATGCAGAAATTGGGAATAGACAAGGGGAAGCTAACCCAGTGCCCGGATACACCGAACTGTGTGAACAGCCAATCGGAGGATGAAAAGCATTTTATTCAACCTTTGCATTTCACAGGGACACAGCAGCAGGCACGTAGCGCGCTCAAGCGTGTGCTGACAGCATACAAGCGCACAAAGATCATTGTGGATCAGGAAGAGTATATAAGGGCGGAATTTGTCTCGAGGGTATTTCGATTTGTCGATGATGTTGAATTTTATTTGACTTCGGACAACTCAGAAGAAACGGTCATAGACGTCCGATCAGCTTCCCGTGTCGGCTATTCGGACTTTGGCGTCAACCGAAAACGAATTGAACATATTCGAAGTAAATTGAACTCGTCCGCAGATGAACCCTAACAGACGCCGGCCTCAATCATTGCAGCATCAAAGTACCGAGTAGTAGAAGGTGACTTGCTGCTAAACAAGCAAATAAGAGCAATATCAATCGATGCGTGCACACTATTTACAACATGTCCCTTTTGAAGGTCTTGGCAGTATCGAGTCCTGGTTGCAGAGTGCCGGATACAGTATTACAAGCACCAAGTTATATGATGCAAATGAATTCCCCGGGATCGATACCTTTGACTTGCTAGTAATCATGGGCGGTCCCATGAGTGTCAACGATACAACTGACTATCCCTGGCTGGCCAAAGAGAAGGAATTCATAAAACGTGTTATCGAATCGGGCAAACCGGTTTTAGGCATATGTTTAGGCGCACAACTTATTGCCAGCGCTCTGGGAGCGGATATCTATTCTAATCCGGTGAAGGAGATCGGTTGGTTTCCGATTCAGGCAGTAAAGTCAGATAGCAATGGGTTATTTCAGTTTCCTGAAGAGGCAGAAGTATTTCATTGGCATGGAGAGACATTCGATCTGCCTTCAGGGGCAAGCCGAATTGCCGACAGCAAGGTCTGTAGCAACCAGGCCTTTCAGATTGGCGCAAATCTCATTGGACTTCAATTTCATCTGGAAACAACCCCCGCTTCTGCCCAGGCGATTGTTGAGCATTGTGGTGATGAGTTGATCGAGGGTGAATATATTCAAACTGAAGCAGAGATATTAGCCGCTCCGCCCACGCTGTATCGCTCAATAAACGGACTGATGGAGAGAGTGCTTGAATATATTACAAGGGAAAATAGCTAGCCGATAACCAACCTGCGTATACATTAGGGGGGAGGGAGTCTTCACCAATATCTTGGGTGAGGCATCTCCTGTAATGGTTACGACAGGAACCCTCCATCGCCCTGTATCCAATCCGACATTCACCTCGCTACGGTTTATAAAAATCTCATTAATACAATGAGATAGATCTATTAATAAAAGACGGCACGCGGATTGCATCTAGCCTCTTGAAATCGACATTAACCCCGACGGGGTCATGATTTGGAGGCAAAGTGATGGAATTGAAGGTGATTGGTCAGAGTGCGGCGCCGAGCGAGGGTGGCTGCAGTTCTTCCGGATGTGGCGGGTCCAGCGACCAGCTCTCCCATCTGCCGGAGAGCATCCGTCAAAAGGTCCAGGATCATCCCTGTTACTCAGAGGACGCCCACCACCATTTTGCGCGCATGCATGTGGCGGTGGCGCCGGCCTGCAATATCCAGTGTCACTACTGTAACCGTAAGTACGACTGCGCCAACGAATCGCGGCCCGGCGTGGTTTCCGAACTGCTGACCCCCGATCAGGCGGTAAAAAAGGTCATGGCAGTGGCGGCCAATATTCCGCAGATGACGGTGCTTGGCATTGCCGGTCCCGGCGATCCCCTGGCCAACCCCGAGCGTACCTTCGAGACCTTTCGCCAGTTAACGGAGAAGGCTCCCGATATCAAACTCTGTGTCTCCACCAATGGGCTATCACTGCCGGAGCAGGTGGAGGAATTGAGCAAACACAACATCGACCACGTCACCATCACTATCAATTGCGTCGATCCCGAAATCGGCGCCGAGATCTACCCCTGGATCTTCTGGAACAATCGCCGTATCAAGGGCAAGAAGGGTGCGAAGATCCTCATTGAGCAACAGCAGAAAGGGCTGGAGATGCTGACCGAAAAGGGCATCCTGGTGAAGGTCAATTCGGTGATGATTCCCGGTGTCAACGACAAGCACCTGGAAGAGGTGAGCAAGGTGGTGAAGGCCAAGGGGGCCTTCTTACATAATGTGATGCCGCTGATCGCCGAGGCGGAGCACGGCACCTTCTATGGGGTCATGGGTCAGCGTGGTCCCACCCATGACGAGCTGCAGGATCTACAGGACAAGTGCGCTGGCGACATGAACATGATGCGCCACTGCCGTCAGTGCCGTGCCGATGCGGTGGGCATGCTTGGCGAAGATCGGGGTGATGAGTTCACCATGGATAAGGTGGAGACCATGGAGGTCGACTACGAAGCCGCCATGGCCAAGCGGGCCGAATACCAGGCCGCCGCCCTGGCGACCCTGGAGGCGCAGCGTAAAAACACCGGCGAAAGTTTTGTCGCCCTCTCTTCTCTCAAAGTGAAGAAGAAGGAGACCCGTCCGGTGCTGATGGCGGTGGCCACCAGCGGCGGCGGTGTAATCAACCAGCACTTCGGCCATGCCAAAGAGTTTCTTGTCTATGAGGCATCAACCACCGATGTCCGTTTCATCGGCCACCGCAAGGTCGATCTCTACTGCAGCGGCGGCGATACCTGCGGCGATGCGGAGACCACCCTGCAGAAGATCATCCGTACCCTGGAGGGCTGCGAAGCGGTGCTCTGTTCCAAGATCGGCTATGAGCCCTGGGAGCAGTTGGAAGAGGCGGGTATTCAACCCAATGGGGAGCATGCCATGGAGCCCATCGAAGAGGCGGTCGCCGCGGTCTACGCGGAGATGGCGGAGAACGGTGAATTGGATCAACCAAAAGCGGCTGCCCAGATGCAGGCCGGTGCCTGAGGAGCTTTGCCATGTCCTTTGAAATCATCGAATCCTGTGTCAACTGCTGGGCCTGTGAGCCGCTCTGTCCGAGTCAGGCGATCTATGAAGCACGTCCTCACTTTCTTATCGATGCAAAGAAATGCACCGAGTGCGAGGGTGATCATGCCGATCCCCAGTGCGTCAGCATCTGTCCCATCGAGGGGGCGATCTTGAATCCCCTGGGTGAGGCGGCCAATCCCCCGGGATCCCTGACTGGTATTTCCCCGGAGAAGCTGGCGGAAGTGATGGCGGAGATCCAGGCACGATAGGCATAAGGGCAGCGACAGTCTGTCAGGCCTGCTGTCTCATAAAACCGATTTTGTATTGCAGGAGATGAACATGCGTTATCTAGACCATGATCCACAATGCCAGTTGGCCACTGTACCGAGTGACAGCAGTAACAAACCGAGTCGGCGGTGGTTCAACC
>JBEVVS010000172.1:0-20835 GCA_040507005.1 Candidatus Thiodiazotropha sp. | reverse complement strand
AGATAGTGATGCAGTATAGCCATTCTTCACGGCAGGATAAGCCAGAGTGGATGCACCTGCCCGACCGGGTATGGCGGCGAAACTCGGCACTTCTGATGAGTCTGCATGAACGCAAGCGGCTCGATGACTGATCTGGTTTTTTATGCAAAACCCGGCTGTGTGGGCAACCTGAGACAACAGAAGGAACTGCGCAGCCAGGGTGTCAGTTTTGTCGTACGGGATCTGATCAGTGAACCCTGGTCGGAGCAGCAGTTGCGTCCCTTTTTCTGCGATAAGCCCGTGGTGGAGTGGTTCAATACAACCGCGCCCAGGGTCAAGTCAGGTGAACTCGCGATTGATGAATTGAGTGAGGTAGATGCGTTGGCGCTGATGATCGATGACCCGATCCTGATTCGCCGCCCCCTATTGGCTTTGGGTGAACAGCGGCAATCAGGTTTCGAGGCCGGGCCTGTTCTGCAAGCCCTGGGGGTTGTCTTGGACGCTACAGAGAACCTGCAGGAGTGTCCCATGCAGGATGAAGCGACTGTTACATGCGAGGGACCGTAGTGAACAACGATATCGATGTCTCTTCGCATCGTAAGGCGGTTGAGATTGCCGACGATGTCTATTGGATTGGTGCTCTCGATCCTACCTTGCGGACCTTTGACATCATCCTCAGTACCGCCAACGGCACCACCTACAACGCCTATCTGATACGTGGCAGCGAGGGGGTAGCGGTTGTGGATACGGTGAAGGAGAACTTCAGTGATGAGTTCTTTGCACGCCTGGAATCCGAAGTCGACTACAGCGAGATCAAGGTCATCGTGCTCAACCACCTGGAGCCGGATCACACCGGGGCATTGCCGGAGTTGATGCGCCGGGCGCCACAGGCCAAGCTCTACATCTCACAACGGGCCACCTCCATGTTGAAGGCCCTGTTGAAACCGTCCAACGAATCCTTCGAATACACAACGGTCAATACCGGCGACAAGGTAAGCCTGGGTGATCGCACCCTGAGTTTTCTACACACCCCTTTTTTGCATTGGCCCGATACCCAGTGTACCTATCTTGAAGAGGAGGGGGTTCTCTTTTCCGGCGATGTCTTCGGCTGTCACTATTGCGATAAGCGCCTGTTCAATGATCGGGTCGGGGACTTTCGCTTCTCTTTCGATTACTACTACGCCCACATCATGCGTCCCTTCAAAAAGCATGTGATGGATGCACTCAAGTTAATCGAGCCATTGACCCTGAAACAGATTGCCCCCACCCATGGACCGATATTGCGTGAGCGACCCAGACGTTATGTCACCCACTACCGGGAACTCTCCACATCCAGTCTGACCCGGGAGATCGGATCGGATGATCACTCACTGGTTATCTTTTACATGAGTTCTTATGGCAATACTGCGCGCATGGCTGAGGAGATCAGTGAAGGTGCTGGCAGCGTGGAGGGGGTGCGTGTCTCGATCTATGACCTGGAGGGTGGCGAGACCGATCCCTTCGTCGATCTCATCGAGGAAGCGGATGCCCTGTTGTTTGGTTCCCCTACCATCAACGGTGACGCGGTAAAGCCGGTATGGGATCTGCTCTCTTCATTGGCAGTGGTCAATCTGAAGGGAAAGATCGGTGGCGCATTTGGATCATTCGGCTGGAGCGGTGAAGCGGTGCGCATGATCGAGGATCGCATGCGCGGACTGAAGATGCATATTCCCCACGAAGGTATGCGGGTCAAACTGATACCTACCGAAGAGGAGTTGGAGAGTTGCCGCTCATTCGGGCAGCAGATTGCAGAGGTGCTGATAGGCAAACGTCAGGAGAAGGCGGTGATCGACTTCGCCGACCTTGTTTAAGGCCTCTGAAACAAAACAATTGGACAATGAATTTTAACGTTAAACCTTAAGGTGAAAAGCTATGGCTAAAGCAAAAGTAACATTCGAGGATATCGAACAGACGGTAAATGTACCTGCGGGTACCCGTGTGATCGAGGTATCGGAGAAGATAGGCGCGGGCATCATTTACGGTTGCCGTGAAGGCGACTGCGGAACCTGCATGATGCACGTCACGGACGGCTGGAACAACCTGACCGAGCCTTCAGTCCTGGAGGAGAAGATCCTCAAGGAGAACATGGCGAGCCGTCATGACCGCCTGGCCTGTCAGGCACAGGTTCTGGGCGACTGCAAAGTCAAGCCAGCCTAACTAAACCGAAACCGAGAGAAACTAAGATGCCTTTAATTACCTTTACCAACCCTGACTACAAGGACAAGACGGTATATGCCGTGGCCGGCAGTTTTACCGAGACCGTCCTTAAGATTGCCAAGACCAACAAGATCCCGATCAGTTTCGATTGTGGCGATGGCGACTGCGGCAGTTGTGTTATCCGTGTGAAATATATCGGTGACAACGAACCGATGGGCTACCACCTGGAAGAGAAGGAGAAGAAGGTGTTGCGTGAACTGGGTAAGGTCAGCAAGGAAGAGCTGGAACAGATGATCGTGGACGATCTCCCCAGCGAGTGGCGCCTGGCTTGTCAGTTCATTCCCAGGGATGAGGATATCATCGTCGAGTACGAGGCGGTCTGATGGCTATGCCTGCCTTGGCAAGCGAGACCCTGACCGATCTCCATGCCAGGCTGATGGCTGCGCGCCGTGGTGAACCCATAGAGGAGACCCTGGCGCGCATGCTCTCATCATGGGCCTTGGGCGAGGGCGCCATGCCCATCTGGCTGGGCCTGGGTGAGACGGAGTATCTTCGCATGATGGCCTACCACTTTCCGGGTATCGATGCCTATGCTCTGACAGAGCGGGCAGAGGCCATGGATCCACAGCGTCAGGATGAGATGGATGATCTGAAACAACTGTTGCTCGTCAGTCGCAGCGGTGTCTCGTCGTCTGAGATCTGGATGGCAGATATCCTGGTTGCAGGTTGTATGGGCAGTGATCATATGTGGCAGGACATGGGATTGTGGCAACGTGCCGATCTGTCGCAGTTGATGATGAGCTGTTTTCATCCACTGGCAAAACGTAACGACCGTGATATGAAATGGAAGAAGTTTCTGTATAAGCAATTGTGTGAAACCGAAGGGATCTATACCTGCCGTTCCCCCAGTTGCGAGGTCTGTGTCGACTATGACAACTGCTTCGGTAGCGAAGACTAGTTTTCGATGACGCCCTTGATCGGCCTCAAGCAGACAAAACCAGATCCGGCTCTCCTGACCAGCGAGCAGCGGGCCATGGGCGCCTATATCGGTCTTGCCGTGGGTGACGCACTGGGTGCTACCACGGAGTTTCTCACCCCCCGGGAGATCAAGGAAAAACATGGCGTTCACGATAAGATCATTGGCGGCGGCTGGCTGCGTCTGAAGGCGGGTCGGGTCACCGATGACACGGAGATGAGTCTCGCGCTGGGTGATTCGATACTCGACCGGCAAGGGGTCGATGCGAAGGCGGTGGCGGAGGCCTTCAGCGATTGGATGCGCAAAAAACCGGTGGACATTGGCAACACCGTCAGGCGTGGGATTGTCCATTACCGTAATTCCGGTGAGACGGCGGTAGCCGTCAACGAGTTCGATGCCGGAAACGGCGCCTGCATGCGCTCCCTGGCGATAGCGCTTTTTTACTGCGATGCACCGCAACGAGAACGTTTTCAGGCCTTGCGGACGCAATCCCATATCACCCATAACAATCCCATGGCGGATGCCGGCACCGAGACCGTCGTGGAGATGGTTGTCGCGGCAATGAAAGGGTGGCACAAATCCCGCCTTCAGGAGCTGGCGGCGTCACTGGTGTCACGATTTCCTCTGTATCGTTTCGACAGGCGGCAGGTTGAGAATCCCAGCGGGTATATCGTGGAGACCTTGCAGGTGGTGTTTCAGGCCTTCTTTGCCCATGAGAGCTTTGAAGGGATTCTTGTGGATGTGGTCAACCGGGGAGGGGATGCAGACACCACCGGGGCCATCGCCGGTATGTTGGCAGGGGCTTACTATGGTCCGAACCTGATACCGATGCCCTGGCGCAAGAGTCTGGATATCAAAGTGATGCAGACCTGTCGGGATCAAGCGCTCGCACTTTTGACCTCAGGCAAAAGCAAATACCCAACCCCGGCACAATGAAGATCCGTCAAGCTACAGCAGCGGATTTCGATGCCATGTCGAACCTGCTCGATCAACTGTTCACCATTGAGCAGGACTTCATCCCGGATAAGAGGAAGCAGCGTGCAGGGCTTGAGCTGCTATTGCAGACAACCACTGCCTATCTGGTGGTAGCCGAACTTGAAACAGAGGTAGTCGGAATGGCAACTCTACAGCGGGTGATCTCCACCGCGGAGGGTGGCTATGCCGGATTGGTTGAGGATGTGGTGGTGAGTGAGTCCCATAGGGGAGAGGGAATCGGACAGGCGTTGATGAAACACTTGATGGATTGGGCCATCGGGAAAGGATTGAAGAGAGTGCAACTGCTTGCCGACAGGGACAATCCGGCTGCTTTGGATTTTTACCAAAAGCAGGGTTGGTCGGAGACACGCCTGGTCGCATTGAAAAAAATATATCCCACACCGCGCATGGATTAAGCCTAATAGCAGTTATGCTATGTTGGTCGTATGAAACTCTCCAATAGTTACACCCATCTTGGTGAGGGCTTTTTTCAAGCTATCCAGCCCGAACCGGTAGAAGATCCACAGTTGTTTCTTTGGAACAGTGAATTAGCCGAAGCGTTGCAACTGACACAGCAGCCAGATCTGTCACCACAGGAATTGGCTGAACTATTCTCAGGTAACCGGCTCCTGCCAGGTTCAGAGCCCGTGGCCTTGGCCTATGCCGGTCATCAGTTCGGTAACTTCGTTCCCCAACTCGGGGATGGCAGGGCCCATCTCATCGGCGAAATAACCGACCGACATGGCCAGCGCAAGGATGTTCAGCTCAAGGGGTCGGGGCAGACGGCCTTCTCCCGCAGCGGCGATGGTCGCTATGCCCTGGGACCCGCCATCAGGGAATACATCATGGGCGAAGCCATGCACGCCCTGGGGATTCCCACCACCCGCAGTCTGGCGGTGACCACCACCGGTGAAACCGTCTATCGTGAGACACCTCAACCCGGTGCGGTGCTGACCCGTATCGCCTCCAGCCACCTGCGGGTGGGTACATTTGAGTATTTCGCTGCCAGGCAGAATAAGCAGGCGATCGAACAACTCTGCGACTTTGCTATCAACCGACACTATCCCGAACTGCAGGAGAGCGGCGAAGAGCGCTTTGTGCAGCTTTTCGACAGGGTCATGGCGCGCCAGATCGAGTTGGTGGTGGAATGGCTCCGGGTGGGTTTCATTCACGGCGTCATGAACACCGACAACACGGCTATCTCAGGGGAGACCATCGACTACGGTCCCTGTGCCATGATGGGCAGCTACAGCCCGAATACCGTTTTCAGCTCTATCGACAGGGATGGACGCTATGCCTTCGGCAATCAGCCCGCCATCGTGCAGTGGAACATGGCGCGATTTGCGGAGACCCTGTTACACCTGATAGGCAAGGATGAAAAAGAGGCCATCGATACCTTCGGTTCCCGCCTGGAAAACTTTTCCGGGCAATTCAAACAAAGCTATCTGCAGATGATGGGCAGCAAGCTTGGTCTCTGCCAAATTAATCCTGGTGATGACGGCTTGATATTCGCGCTCTTGGATCGACTGGAAAAGAAGCGACACGATTACACGACTGGCTTTGATCGTCTGACACAATCCTTGTCATCCCAATCGGCAGAGCAAACAATGCTCGATGAGTTGGGAAGCTGGTATCCCGATTGGCGCCAACGTCTGGCAAGCCAGGAAGAAGATAGCACAGTGATTCAAGGGCGGATGAGACAGGCAAACCCAGTGGTAATCCCTGCAAACTATCACATGGAAGAGGTTCTCCGGGCCTGTTTGGAAAGCGGTGACGCCAGTGCCGCGGAGGCGTTCCTCGATGTCTTGAAGACACCCTACCAGGCAACAGATAAAACCTTGCAATATCAAGTAGTGCCTGATGATGCTGATGTTGGGTATCAGACCTTTTGTGGTACTTAAAGCCTGTCAAGAACTAATTCACCAACCATTCTCTAAAAGCCATTCAACCGCATCATCCCCGCCGCAATTGTTGCGGGTGTTGAACCCGCCGCATAGTATGTGCGGGCATTCGTAGCGGACATGACTTGCTGTGATACCACTACACCCCTTCAAGGCAGCATAGAGTTCAGATTGTTGATCATCAGGGACGATGTCGCCACTCATCACTGCACAGGCAGGGGCGCCGGCTAGCCCCGAACAACTGACGAATCGGTACAAGGTGGATTTGCTCTCCTGGACGAAATCCTCACAGGTGTAGGGGCTGGTCGGATCGCTGGCGCCAGGGGGGAGGGTATCCATAATCCAGTCAGAAATATGTGCGGGTGAGGCGCAGTAACAGGCGCCGTTGCCGCAGGAGTGGCGTAGGGGTGAGCCATCCCCATAGCGTCCGACCCAGCGACGATGTAGCAGAGCGCAACCCGAACCAAACCTCTGGCTGCCTGCCCACTCTTCCAATCTTCGCGGATTGGAAATGCCGTCAAACATGATAACAGCCGTATGGGATGATCCAGTCCATACGCTGGCATAATCCTTTAGTGCACGATTATTGGCGATCACTACCATGGGTGCTGTACCGCCGTGGCTGGAGCCGGAGATAAGCAGGTGACTGCCATCCCACAGTGCTGAACTGTCGATGCGCAACCGCTGCATCAGGTAGTGCATGCGATCCCATTCCCTGTGGTAGGGATAGGCGCCGCCCGCATCGCCCGTGGTGTAGGGTTGAGCGCAGGCTGCAACGAAACCCCTATCCACATAGTGGCGGAGTAGGGGGTCGAAATGCCCCTGGTTGTTGATATCCACATCGTCACAGACTTGGTTGCCGCCAGCCCAGAATACGACCAAGCGGTCACAGGGTTTTCCCGGGTAGCACTCGGCCGGATTCCACATCAATCTGAAGTGACACGCCTCAGACCCTGGGCCGCGACCATCGCATGCTGCAATCGCCACAGGTCTTACCGTATAGTCAGGGGTGTCGACACTTGGGTTACTACCGCAGGCTGTGAGTAGTGATAGGCTGAATGAAAGCAGCAGATAGATCCAGCTCAGCGTGGTTGCTTTGATTCCATACATTGGCATGACTGGAGCTTCCTTACTCGTTTGATACTGCTACTCTATCCGTGCATCGATCCGCGTAGATTAGCAAAACACATATGCCAATTACAGAAAGTGAAAGGCTAGCTTTGTATTGAAATAACGAGTTTGCCTCTATGCTGCCCACGATCGAAGTAGCGGAAAGCCTCCGGGGTCTCCTCCAATGGGTAGCTTGCGTCGATGACAGGTTTGAGTTCTCCAGCCTCCATATAGGACTTGAGATCTGCGAGGCCTTTGTTGGGGCCCTCAGCCACCAGGCTGAATTGCCTGGTTTCGCCCGTGAAGCGGCCAATATAGTTTTGCAACACCACCGGGATGATTCTGCTGCCGCCGACCATGGCATAGGCGCCACCGGGTGACAGGGCGTGTTTATAGTCGGCAATGGAGCGATTGCCATGACAATCGATTATCAGCTCGTAGCATTCGCCGGTTTTGGTGAAATCGGTCTGCTGGTAATCGATAATCCGGTCAGCGCCGGTTGCCCTGACGGTCTCCAGCTTATGGGCCGCATCGACACCTGTGACTTCTGCGCCGGCGAGCTTTGCCAGTTGAATGGCAAAGGTGCCGACGCCCCCGCCGGCGCCATTGATCAACACCCGTTGACCCGGTCGCAGGGGGTTGGCCTTACGTATCCCCTGCAGGGCCAGGACACCGGCCTGGGGGACGGCGGCCGCCTGTTCAAATGTGGCTCCTTCAGGCTTGCTTTGGATGGCGCTCTCATGGGCGCAGGCGTATTCCGCAAATCCGCCCCAGTTGTCCCACAGGTCGCCAAACACTTCGTCTCCGGGCTTGAATCGGCTGACCCCCGAGCCCACGGCTTCAACCGTCCCCGCGATGTCGGCGCCAAGCACCTGCTTGTGGGGCTTTGGCTTGAATAATCCGAACAACAGTCGATTGATAAAGGTGCCGCTTAGGTATTCCCAATCCCAGGAGTTGATCGAGGAGGCATGAACCCTTATCAGCAACTCATCCTCTTTTGGTGAGGGTGTCGGAATCTCTGTCAGGTGCAGCTGGTTCGGTGATCCGTAGTGGGAGAATTTAATCGCTTTCATAAATTCCTTTTACCAATCCTTTCTATATCACCTGGTGTAGTAGCTTGCGTCGTCAGTAAACCCGGTGATGTCCGATGAGGTCTGTCCGTAGAAAATCTCGACCTTGAGTCGTCTTGTCTCGATGAGTTGTACCAGCACGACGGCATCGATAAAGGTGTAGTTGTCCATGCTCAGGCCCTGGGTGAAGCTCAGGCGGTCCCAGGGTAGGCTGCCGTCGTAGTATTCATAGCTGACCAGGTCATATTTTACCAGGCCGCTGGCAAGGGTGACATCCGCCGGATCCGGGGCGTTGCCGAGAACGCCGAACTGTCTCTGTTCCCCCGCGTAATCGCCGAATGAGGCGATAATGTGATCGGGCACGATATAGTCATAGGCGAAGGAGAGATGTCCCAGCCAATAGTTATTGGGATCGAGGCCCGCATAGCCATTGGTGTTTTCCAGGAACCAGTTGCCTACCAGGTGGCCGTCGATGTCGTGATCGATTTTTCCCCCTGCCGGTTCAGCCGTGCGCAGGGACTTGGCTAACAGGGTCTGACGTATGCTCTCATTGAAGTAGTCAAATGGATCGGGGGTATGAATCTTCCAAGGTTCTGCGGTGTAGCTGTCGGGGTTGATAAAACCGGCAAGGGTTACATCCTCGTCAACCAGATTGTAATCCACCGAACCCGAGTAGCTGCCCAGGATCTCACCCGCCGAGACACTGATGTCCGTGTTGACATATTGACCATTCGCCGGTGCATGCGGCGCCAATCTGTCGGATAGGTTATCCACATGGATGTAGATCGATTGGATGGTATTGCTATGATCGATGACAAACCGATAGTCATCATTGTTGAAATTCCCCATGTGCTGGATACTGCTGACAGTGCCGTCGGCAGGTGAAATGACATCGATCTCTATGCTCTCTGCAGCGCCAAAATCGGGTGCTACATAGTACTGGTGATCGATGGGCGTAACATGGTTGCCGATCATGCCCCCCAGGGGAAGAATGAACTCAACTTTGGATAAGTCGACCGGGGGATAATCGAAGTGGGAAAACTGACTTGCTTGGTCGCCTGGTGAGTCGCCGCCGTCGTCACTGCTATCACTGTCACTGCCGCCTCCTCCGCCACCACCACAAGCTGTAAAAAGCAACAAAAACAATCCCGTAAGCGTGAGATGCAAGCCTCTTTTGTAAACGGTCTGGTAAGCATAACAATTCATCGGACACCGTCCATATTGGTGTGGCAGCTATATCTAAAAGTATAGACTCTATTTGCTTGGATTCGGATTGACAGAAGCGTGCTTAGAGGCTGTCGAGTCATAGCATCCGAGGCGATATGGTTTAGAAAATCAGAACTAGAATCCTATCCTGGGTAAGGTGTGGCATCCTGTTGTCAGCCTGACATACAATAGGACTTACGCATTACCTGGGTGCGTTTAAGATATCTTCGAAGCGGCCGTTACCTAAGTCTCAGATAGTAGAAGAACCTTGTGAAATATCCATTGGATAAGGCACCTACACACCACGCGCTTTTCATTTGGGTGATATACCGCAAATGATGTCCGCACTCACCCTCAAGCAAATCTACTCTACAGAGGTAGAGACTGTCTCAGCGGATGAGCCCATTGCAAAAGTCCTGTTGCGGATGGAGAAAAAACAGATCAGTTGCCTGGTAGCCGTTGATGAGGAGCGACGACCCGTCGGTATCTTCACCGAGCAGGATGCAATCAGGATCATGGCGGAGAGACAGACAGTCAGTGAAATCCGCATGGGCGATGTGATGAGCCCCTCTCCTTTGACCGCGGAAGAGAGTATGGACTTCCATGATGCCTATCGCATCATGTCGGAGAAAAAGTATCGTCATCTGCTGGTAGTCGACGATGCTGGCAGTCTGAGTGGTCTTGTCAGTGAGGCCGATTTTTTACACCACATGGGAATGGAGTACCTGGTCGAGCTAAAGACCGTCGAGTCGGCCATGACACGCCATGTGGTATCCCTTGGTCCGAGCGATACCCTGGTCAAGGCAGTGCGCCTGATGGCCGAGCGCCATATCAGCTGCGTGGTGGTCTGCATCGACGGCATACCGGAAGGCATATTGACGGAACGGGATATCGTCCATCTGGCCCAGTCACTCAATCAAGACGATGAGATCACGGTCGGACAGGTGATGCATAGTCCGGTGTTCACCTGTCATGCGGAAATCCCCATGCAGGAAGCTGCCCGCATGATGGAAAACAAGCGTATCCGTCGCCTGGCGGTGATCCGAGCCGATGGCAGTCTGTGCGGGGTAATAACTCGACACGACATCGTCAAGGCCCTGCAGGGTCGTTATGTGGAGTACCTGCATGAGACGCTGGTGCGAACCAGCCGGGATCTGCAGAACACACTGAGCAATCTGCGTGAAGCACAGCAGAAGGTGTTTCTGCTGAATCTGATCGAGCAGATCGATGATGCCATCTATATTATCGAAGCTGATTCGGGACGTATCCTCGAGGTCAACGATAAGGCTTGCGAGATGTTGGGATACAGCCGGGATGAGCTGTGTCTCCTTATGATATGGGAGATATCCGCCTCCATCGAGAATGAGAGCAGCTGGCGGCGTGAGCAGGCCAATTTAAAGATACAAGGCAGCTCCACTGCATCCACACTGCATTGCAGACAGGATGGTGCGCTCGTTCCCGTCGAAGTGAATTCGAAATATCTGCGTCATGAAGAGAATGACTACTCCCTGGCCGTGGCCCGGGATTTGACCCATGTGAAGCGCCAGGAAGAGAAGTTGCTGCTGCTCAGAGAGGCATTGGAGGCAACCCCCAACGCGATCGCTATTACCGATACCATTGGCTCGGTTCAATGGACCAATCCTGCATTCAATCAGCTGACAGGTTACGCCCAGGACGAGATCAACGGTCTGATGTTCGACGAGATAATCGACCCGCAGCAGCAGGACATGTCCATACTCAGCGACATATGGCAGGCGATTGTGTCGAGAAACACCTGGCGTGGCGAGATCTCCAATATCCACAGGGACGGTCGGCGTTATCAAGCCGCCATCACCATGACACCCGTGGTGGACGAAAGTGATGAGGTTACTCACTACATTGCGGTAATCGAGGATATCACCGAGCGGCATAAACAGATAACCCGGCTAAATCTATATGCCACTCTGTTCGAGAACACCCATGAGGGGGTGATGGTGACCGATGGAAAAGGCACTATCCAGATGGTCAACCAGGCGTTTACCCAGCTGACCGGATTTTCAGAATTTGAAGCCATCGGTAAGCGGCCCAATATTCTAAAGTCGGGTAAGCACGACCTTGATTTCTATCAAGAGCTATGGAGCAGTCTGCTGAATAGTGGCCACTGGCAGGGTGAGATCTGGAATCGTCGCAAGAGTGGTGAGATCTATCCGGAGTTATTGAGCATCAGCACCGTCAATGACGATCAGGACGAGTTGAAATACTACGTGGGTGTATTCTCCGATATCAGTCAATTGAAACAGACAGAGGCCGAGCTCGAGTATCTGGCCCATCATGATCCATTGACCCGCCTTGCCAACCGTCGCCTGCTCATGTCCCAATTGGAATATGGTCTGAAGGCCGCCCATCGGAAGCAGGACAGGGTGGCGCTATTGGTAATGGATCTGGATCGCTTCAAGGATATCAACGACAGTTATGGACATCTTATCGGAGACGAACTGCTGCAGCTCGTTGCCGGACGCCTCAACCATCGCTTGCGTGAAAGCGACCTGGTGACCCGCCTGGGGGGTGATGAGTTTGCGGTGTTGATGCAGGGGTTGGAGAATCCTGAAGATGCGGCCTTGCTTGCCAGCGAGATCATCCAGACCCTTAGTGAACCCTGTCAACTCAGGGATGGACTTGAACTTCAGGTTGGTACCAGTATCGGCATCAGTCTCTACCCTGAACACGGCACCACTGCTGAAACGCTTCTGCAACATGCCGATTCCGCCCTCTACCAGGCAAAAAAGGAGGGCCGCGGTCGTTTTTGCTATTTCTCCGAGGACCTGACACTGGCCGCGCGACAGCGCATCGAGATCCATAATAATCTCAGACACGCCCTGGCGGAGAATAGACTGAGCGTCTCCTATCAGCCCCAGATTGAGTTCGAGAGCGGTAATATCGTAGGCGCAGAGGCGCTATTGCGCTGGTCTGACCCTGAACTGGGTATCATCTCCCCGGAGCTGTTTATTCCGGTTGCGGAGGAGACGGGTCTGATCAGTCGAATCGGTGAGTGGGTAATCCGCGAGGTCTGCATTCAGGGAAAAAAATGGATGCAACAAAACCGTCCCCCTCTGTCCCTTGCGGTCAATCTCTCTGTACACCAACTACGCCAGGGGGATTTCGTGGAGAAGGTGCGTAATATCGTCGATGAGACAGGCTATCCTACGGGACAGCTCTCATTCGAAGTGACAGAGAGCGCCATCATGGAGCGGGAAACAGAGGCGCTGGAGGTGCTCAATCAGCTGCGCAGGATAGGCTTGCATCTCTCCATCGACGATTTCGGCACCGGTTACTCCTCCCTTGCGCATCTGCAACGCATGCCCCTGGATGAATTGAAGATCGATAAAACCTTCATCGATGAAATACCCCACAAGCGGGAAGATATGGAGATCACATCCACCATCATTGCAATGGCGAAAAATCTTGGCCTGATCGTACTCGCTGAGGGTGTTGAATCCGACGCCCAGTATCATTTTCTACAACAGCAGGGTTGTGATTTCTTTCAGGGATATCTGATCAGTCCCCCCCTTGATACTGATGCTTTCACGAGGTTCCTGGATCTGGAGCCTGAGCGTGTGAGTGGCAACGGCTTTCGCCGTTGGCAATCACATGATGCAGAGTCCTCTTAATCGGAATCCTCATCAGTCTGGTTATCAACTGGATAATGATCAACCGACTCACACGACTGTTTCCACTTTGGGCGATACTCTTTTCATTGCTCGCCTATAGCAAGCCTGTCCTATTCATCGATTTGAAAGCCGCGATCGTGCCGCTGCTGGGTGTGGTGATGTTCGGCATGGGGATGACCCTGACCTGGCAAAACTTCACAGCTGTATTGAAAAGACCCGCTGCCATTGGCTTGGGCGTATCGTTACAGTTTCTGATAATGCCCTTGGCTGCCTGGGTGATAGCCGAACTGCTCGCTCTGCCACCCTATCTGATGGCGGGACTGGTTTTGGTCGGGGCATGCCCCGGCGGTACGGCATCGAATGTGGTTTGCTATCTTGCGCGGGGGGATGTTGCCCTATCCATTACCCTGACGACCGCCTCTACCTTGCTTGCAATCCTTGCCACACCTCTACTCACCTGGCTCTATGTGGGACAGAAGGTGCCGGTACCTGTGGCAAATATGCTCTGGTCCATCTTCAAGATCGTGCTGTTACCGGTGATGTTCGGGGTCGTTGTCAATAGCCTGTTCGGTCGCAGACTTGGCGCGGTCAAACATATCTTTCCCCTGGTCTCTGTGTTGGCCATCGTGGTGATCATCGCCATAATCGTGGCCCTCAATAAGGGTAACCTTGCTAGCATGGGTATCAGTGTTGCATTGGCGGTTATTCTGCATAACCTGGTCGGACTCATAAGTGGCTACTGGTTGCCAAGGTCTTTAGGATTGGAAGAACGCATCTGTAGAACCCTGGCGATCGAGGTGGGGATGCAGAATTCAGGATTGGGTGTGGCATTGGCGGTCAAGTATTTCTCTGCCGCAGCCGCTTTGCCAGGTGCGCTGTTCTCCATCTGGCACAATCTTACCGGCTCGATGTTGGCCGGGTATTGGTCGCGGCGCGATACTTAGCCGTGTTATTTCCGATAGAGACCCAAACCGCTCAGGGTCTGCCTGGCGATTGCCCAGAGATCCTCCTCTGAGCGTACCACCTTGGCGATGAGGTTGATGCCGATCAACAGGTTTTGCAGAGCCAATGCCTTCTCTCTCAGATCAGGCTCTTGCTCAATCTCCCCATTGCGGACGGCCTGTTGAAGCAGTTTCTCAAAGCGCAGGATACTCTGCTCTATCAGTGCTTCAATATCAGGTCCCAGGGAATCATCGATACCGACGAGTTCGGCGATGCAATTCACGGCCAGACACCCCTTGGCGTCGGGATCCGCTGCACGCAGGCGGCAAACATCGCGGAATAGCTGGTTGATGACCGGGAGGATTTCGCTCTCCGAATCGATCCCCTCAAGTATCTGGTTGGGAGATTGGGAGGAGTAGCGTTTGAAGGCCTCCCTGATCAGCCCTTCACGGCTGCCGAAACTGTTATACAGGCTCGAGCGGGAGATTCCCAGGCACTCTGCCAGGGATTTTGCCGAGCTCACCTCCATGCCGTTTTTCCAAATCTCGTTCATGGCGTTCTCGACGGCACGGTCTCGGTCGAAATTCAGGGGTCTGCCCATGCTTTAATTCCCGGTTTAAGCGCACGTTTACATTTAAATTATACAACAATGTCCAAAACTAGCCTAGGCAGGATCAACGGCAGAGGCGGTGTGAATATTATATTTTGTACATAACTGGACAAAACGATATAAATGATTTATACATATATGTACAAAACTTAATTCTAAGCTCCATCAACCAGAGGAGAAGATAATGCTGAATCAGAAAATCAGAGAGACCATTGCGGCTACGAGGGCGAGCCTGCCCCAGGAACTCGTGGCATTGATCGAGCAGGGGGCCGGTGAGATCAGTGCCCTGGATATCATCGAACGTGCAAGAAATGTGGGCGACCTTGTGCCCGATTTCAATCTGAGCAATCAACATGGCGAGCGCCGGCAGCTGAGGGATTATCTGCTGCGTGGCCCGATGGTACTGACCTTCTACCGTGGCGTCTGGTGTCCCTACTGTAATCTCCAGATCAAGGAGTACAGCGACAGACTGGCCGATATCGAGTCCCTGGGGGCCACTCTTGTGGCGATCACCCCGGAAAAGCCGGATGCCATCGAGATATTGACTACGGGAGGTGCCCAGCAACGCATTCTGGATATGCTAGTAGATGAGGTTCCGTTCGATGTCTTGCATGATCCCGGTAGCCGTATCGCCGAGGCCTTCGGCCTCGTCTTCCAACTCCCTGAAAGCCATCGCCGCCTGCTGGAGGCGATGAGTGTTGACCTAACCGCTCTGAATGGCGACGACAGTTTTACCTTTCCCGATCCGGCCACCTATGTGATCAGCCCAAGAGGGGAAATCGTCTGGGCCTTCGTACCGAACAACTATCGCAAACGCGCCGAAGTCGGGCAGATCGTGGATGCCCTTGGCGCCATATCGGCAGCGGCATGATTGAGTACCAAACCAACGAGGAGAAGATAATGACAGCTTAATCCCCCGTTTACCTATCCGTCATCCATTCCGGGTTGATGGATAGGTTAAACACTAGTTATCGTGATGTTATTCAAGCCTATCCTCGGTCTGGGTGTGTATCGAATGACCTGTAGCAAATAGTCCGCATTGATCATTTATAACAAAACAATAACGATTGAAGTAATCGGCTAGTAAACCTGGTCACAAGGAAGTAGTGTTTAAACAAAGTGGACAAGCGTCCGGAACACAGATGGCATGTGATTGGAGAATAGCAGTGAAATACAAAACGATGGGTCTATTGGCACTCGCTCTTGTTTGTGCAGCGTCCAACGCCATGGGAGCAAAAACCATCCTGGCCGGTGGTTGCTTCTGGTGCATGGAGTCCGATTTCGAAAAACTGGAAGGTGTCACTGATGTGATCTCCGGGTTCACCGGAGGCACGTTGAAAAACCCTACCTATAACGGGGATCATAGCGGCCACTATGAGGCAGTGGAGATCACCTATGATCCCGATAAGGTCAGTTACCAACAACTTCTGGATCACTATTGGGTGAATATTGATCCGTTTGACGATCGGGGCCAGTTTTGTGATAAAGGCCACAGCTATTTGAGTGCAATCTTTGTCGCTAACGATAAAGAGAGAGCGATTGCGGAACGCTCGTATAAGGGAGTAGAAAAGCAATTTCCAAACAAAGAGATCGCCACCAAGATTTTACCGGCGTCCACCTTCTATCCCATAAAAGGGGCAGAAAGCTATCACCAGGATTACTATAAAAACAATCCGATACGATATAAGTACTATCGTTGGAATTGTGGTCGCGATCAGCGTTTGAGTGAGATCTGGGGTGATAAAGCCAAACACTAACCGATAGAGAATATTCTGTGCGAATCATGTGTGGGTTGTAAGAACCAGTGTATCTGATTGACACTGATGGCAGTTTACTTGCCAGGTGTTGGAATTGATCGATGTTTGATTCAAATATGCCTGCAATGAACTGAGAATCTCGTCTCACATCCTTCTGCATACAACAGGTAAGAATTCTCAAAATTTCCTTTTTTTGTATCAGACGCACAGTTTAATCATCAGGAATGGAATTCCTAAATCGATCTGGCTAGAATTCGATCGCGTTTTATACGACGATTGATAACGGAGTCCTAATAGTCATGGATACACGTAAAAATGTTCTATCCGCCTCGCTCTTGTTGGCGTTTACGATTACTTTTTTCTCAACACCTCTTTTTGCCATAGATTATTCATTTATTGAGGGTCGATTTCTGCTGGATGCAGAGTTCGATGATGTGAATGATGATGGCGACGGCTTTCGTTTCGCCGGTTCTTTCCAGGTCAGCAACGACATTTACGCCTTTGCAAAATACGATGATGTGGAACTCGACGACAGTGATGTGGATTTTTCTCTGCTACGGATAGGTGCTGGATATATTCATCCGTTGAACACCGCCTGGGATGCCAATCTATCATTGGCCTATGCCGACGCCGAGGCGGATGGACCGGGTGGGAGTGAGGATGATAGTGGCTATGAACTCAGCGGTGGTGTGCGTGGAATGGTCAAGCCCCAGATTGAAGTGCGGGCCAGTTTGAACTATCTGGATATCGATGACAGTGATACCTATTTCACCCTTGGTGGCGACTACTTTTTCATGCCGAATATCGCTGCCGGCGTTGAGATCGACCTGGGGGGAGATTATGAAACCCTGTCTATCGGAGCAAGGTACTTCTTCTAGTCGGGGTGCTCAAGATCCAGTTAAATCAAATGGTGTCTGTTTTAGGTGACTAGCCAGGGCGCTGTCCATGGTCTTGGCGTGAAGATCAAACCATTGGGGCAACTGCTGTACCACGTAAGCGCGACCCAGCATTACAGACCCAGACGCCACCCGTTGGGCAAAGCGATCCAGCTCTCCCAAGACACGCCGATGTTCATCGGTGTGTTCGTGCAGAGCGGGAAAGCCTGACGCCTCCATCCAGCGTTCCTCTTGGGTGAAATGTTCCCTGGTGTGGGTTGCCAGCTCGGCAAAGAGTGCAACAAACTCGTCTTTTCCTGCCTCTCCCAGTCGGTTTATCAGAGTGATGAACTCACGATGAGTGTCATCCATCTCATCAAGACCGAGTAGATAGTGCTGCTCAAAGTTCTCGATCAACTTAGCCATCACTTTTGACCTGTTCCTGTCGTTGATAGTCGACCATTTTTATAATTTTGCGAGCGATATATTGAGCATAATCATCCAGGTTTTCATACTCATGATCGATGGCAAGTGTGGATAGCCCCTGCATCAGTTCTCGCAGTTTTGTGATTTCAGTGAGATTGCGTTGGCAGGTCAGGCAGATCACACCATTGTCCCGGCATGCATGCTTGCCTTGGCAAGGAGTAAAAGTAGTCATGTTTGATTCTATATTCCTGGTTGTTCAACAGCCGACATCTTGTATCGATCCGGTCTCTTCATTTACCGGTTCGGCTGGTGCGGTTGCACTCTCTCCGAGAAAGTCGTCGATATCGGCTTCAATGATCTCGAGGTTCATCTTTTTGCAAAAGCGGCGCTCCTTGTCATTTGGTTCGGCTATCAATGCCCAACCAGCTGGTTCGCCAGCACCGTAGATGATATCAGAGAGCACCATGCGTTCGGTATCACGGGTCATACGCAGTCCCAGGAATAGATAGCGTTTGTCTTTGCGATAGGTTTTGAGGAATTTAGGCATCCCGAACCCACCCATGAGTTCAGTGATGTAATCCACATAGTCGGCATCCGAGGCGATATAGGTCGCATCGGGGGTTGGGCTTCCCATGGGCTTGAACAAAATTGGTAAGGCAGTATCCACCGCCGATTGATCGATCTCTGAGGCTGAGTAGTTCTTCCCATCATAGTGATGAATGCGAAAGCGATAGTCTGTACCGCCTACTCTTGCAATACCGCGGATCAGAGTATGTGGGGTAGTACTGTAACTCTGCTGCAGTTGGATGTCCCTGTTGATATCGATGACATAGGGCGGTTTGATGGATGCCAGCCAGGCGTGCACGGGTGACTGCGTCCAAGTCTGGTCTGCATAAGTCGTGTCCAGAAAGCGATTGACCGCTTTTCGTCCGCGCTTCAGTTCCACGTCCATGGCAGCTCTGGCAAATTCATACATCAACCTTGGTGCCATGGGTTTGCCGCCATTCATGGCGAGAATCAGACTGTCGCTATCAGCCGGAATAGGTTCACCTGTTTCAGTATGAGACGATCCCTCGAGTGCGCCTGCACCGAGATAGGGCACTATATCACCCGATGCTACACCCGCTTTGAGTGACTGAAAATTCATCTCCGACATTGATAGCCTCCAGTTGGATAGTTGGAAATAGAATAAAGCAAGACACAGGCCAACCAGATAAATCGAAGAGAAACAACTCGTTAATCCTTTCCCTAAGTAGCTCGTCAATAGAATTTGTAGGTTTTCCGACAAGCTGGGATACAAATCTGAATAGCTATTGTTGCCTTAGGATTAAGTGATTTGGCATGAATAGTGTTAGAGATAGTAGGGGAAAGATTCACTTTTTATTTTTCAACAAGCCAGATTGAGTTACGAACAATGCAGGAATCAGATTTTCGTGAAGTCGCGGATGAATTCATTCATCTCGCAAATGAGTTGAGTGAAGAGTGGGCGGCACCCTTCCTCAGTGCCGCATTTATGTATGCCGCTGCGTGGTACAATATCCACTTCTTCTATACGTCCGATGGGGCTTCTGAGAATAAGACAAAGGCCGTTGATTACTATTGCGATCAATATCGTAAGATGTTGATGGAGTGTATGCATGACTTTTCTCAGGGTTAGCCAGATTATTGGATTTACTTGATGAACATTCAGACAGCCATTGAAACCCCCCATCCTGCCGCGGTCTGGGCTCAAACGGCGCCCCTCGATCCCCTGCAAATAGATTGTGTTACTGCGGTGATGCTGAAGATCCTGGACAACAAATGCAAAATGCTCCCTGAACAGCAGATGGCATTGATGGCTGTCTATGGCGTGGTAAAAGAGAGAGAAGGTATGCTTTTGGATGCGTCCATTCATGATGAGATCGATGCAGCATTGAAAATAGGCAGCAGTGTCTCCATTGATCGGATACACGAGTTGCGTCTATTGGTGGAGGCAACAATCCCTAAACAGGTGATGAAACATTTCAAGCAATATTTTCGAGATTCGCTGTATGGAGTCTGAGCAGTTACTCTGATTATAAGGTGGTGACAGCGACACGATAGACACCGCCAATCACCATATATTCGTTTTCGCCTCTTAGCCGATCAGGTATAAGGTTCGGGAAATAGAGTAACTTTACGAGTGGTATTTCTGCTTCCAGGATATAGTCACCGAATTCGTCGGCCCGTTCACGCTGGTTGGTAAATGAGTTGATATTATTCATCAACAGTATGCAGTGATGCTTGTCCAAATGGTGCAGGATCTCGTGATCCTCGATATGGTTTATCCCTCGATAGAGGGTGATGTGCGTCTGTAACGGATAACACTGTTTCAATTCATACTGAGAATAGGTGTAGAGGAGATCGAGTTGAGCCTCCAGGCCATTGGTATTGTAGAGCCCCTGGGCGCGATCGCTTAGATAGGCCATGTAGCGCGCCGAGGAGTAGTCACCCAAGGGACCGCCATGGTTCCTCGGCATCAGACCGAATCGGGATTCCACCCAACTTTTCAACACCGCCGCTTCCTTTCCATCGGGATCGAACATCCAGCCGCGCAAAATGCGCAGATAGTCCGCTTTATCCCTTTTAAGGCGGCTTTGAGTCGCATCGAATCCAGCCTCATCCAGGTTGTCCAGGAGAAAGCCCGATCGCATATAGTCCATGAAATGGATAGCCCTCTCTTGTCTGTTGGATACCTCTTCCAGACGGGAAAACAGCTCATCGTGCAGCTCTCGTACCCCATCCAGCATGAGGGGCACAGGGTGATGCTGAAAAGTGAGGCTGCCGAGGATTACCGCGGGCAGATTGCAGTGGTTGATAGATAGGCGCGCATAGGCTGGCAGAGAGGTCGTGTTTGGCACTGATTGTTTGTTTTCATCCATACATTTGCTGGGTGATTGTAGCGAACCCGACCTCGATTTGTCACTTTGAGTTAAATAATAAAATCAACGAAAACAATAGTATATGATTATTTATCGGTTTTGGCACGCCGCTTGCTGAACACCAGTTGTCCACGTGACCTTAAACGACTTTAGTCACTACTGATTCAACAAGAGTTAAGGAGATCCAACATGGCACTGCGTCAATGTGCAATCTACGGTAAAGGCGGCATCGGTAAGTCTACCACGACCCAGAACCTGGTCGCTG
>JBEVVS010000213.1:0-24843 GCA_040507005.1 Candidatus Thiodiazotropha sp. | reverse complement strand
GCGCATCAGCACCGGCAATCCACGGATCGACAGCATGTTGGGAGGGGAAGGCTATTACAAGGGTGCCAGTCTGATGATCAGCGGACGCTCCGGCAGCGGCAAGACCATCCTCGCCAGCACTTTTCTGAACCAGGTATTGCAGCAAGGAGAGAAGGCGATATATGTCTCTTTCGAGGAGTCGGAGGGCGACCTGAAACGCAACCTGCAGTCCGTAGGGATCGACTTAGCTGGGCACCTCGACAGGGGACAGTTGCTAATCCATTCCGGCCGCGCCATCGAGATGGGATTGGAAGACCATCTGATCAGCATCATCGACCTGGTTGAAAATGAGTCACCACAACTCTTGGCGCTCGATCCGGTCTCCGCGCTAATGGATATGGGATCGTCACGCATGGTAAAGATGCTGATGATCCGCTTCATCTCCCATATCAAAAGAGTGGGCACGACCCTGGTACTGACCGAACTGCTGCCCGATTCATCCGACGATTATAGTGACCTGGCCATATCCAGCCTGGTAGATACCTGGTTCAGGTTGCGTCAGGTGGAGAGTAACGGTGAGCTCAATCGCTTGATCAATGTGGTCAAATCCCGCGGTTCAAAAACCTCCAATCAGGTCAAGGAGTTCACCATCGATGAGAGTGGCATCCTGGTGGAAGACCCCTATATCGGAGAGGGAGAAGTGGTGGTTGGCAGCGCAAGAGTCACACGTATCAAACAGGAGCAGGAGGAAGTGGAGCGTAAGCGCTACGAACTCGAACAGATTGAACAAAACCTCGCCACCCTGCAGGCCGCCTACGAGTCGAAACAGAAGGTGCTGGGGGCTGAATTCGAGTCGGAGAAAAGTGAATTGATGCGCAAGATCACTGAGTTGAAACGCCAGGCCGGCCAGGTGATCGACCAACGCGATGCGATGCGGGAAGCGAGGGAGTGAAGCCGGTCTCTCTGATCCCATCAGGGGCATCGCTTCTAGATCCTCGGAATAATCAGCTGGGAGGTGCTTTTGTTTAACCAGGGTGTATTTCTCGATGTGGGTTCGGTAGATGCTGGAGATATCAGCTGGTCGCTATTAAAGGCCACGGCTCAAGAATGGGGATGGTATCAGGTGACCTCACCCCAACAGACACCCGAACGGATTGCCGATGCCGAGCTTGTTATCAGTAACAAGGTGGTGCTCGACCGCCCCTGTTTAGCGGCCTGTCAGAACCTCAAGCTGATATGTATCGCCGCCACTGGCAGTAACAATGTCGACCTGGATGCGGCCGCGGAACTCGGCATTGCGGTGACCAACGTTACCGGATATGCGACACCCTCGGTGGTGCAACATGTATTCTCACTGATCCTCTCTCTCATCACCCGGCAGCAGAGCTATCAAAACGCCATTGCAAACGGAGAGTGGCAGAAGGCAAGTCATTTCTGTTTTCTCGACTACCCCATCTGGGAGCTGTCGGGCAAGCGCATCGGCATCCTGGGCTACGGTGAACTGGGGCGTGGAGTGGCCCGCATTGCAGAGGCTTTCGGCATGCAGGTCTTGGTCGCCCAGCGACCCGGCAGCGATGCCGAACCCGGACGTGTGCCCTTAGACGAGTTGTTATCCATGGCGGATGTACTCACCATACATACGCCACTGGTGGAGAATACCCGCAACCTGATTGGTGCCCGTGAATTGGCTTTGATGCAACCTCACGCCCTGGTGATCAATACCGCCCGCGGCGGCATCGTCGATGAATCAGCACTCGCAGCGGCACTCAGCCGTGGTGAATTGGGGGGTGCAGGCATGGATGTGCTCACCACGGAACCGCCAATCAACGGCAATCCGCTGCTCAATACCGAGATACCCAATTTGATAGTCACACCGCATATCGCCTGGGCCAGTCGGGAGGCGAGGCAGCGCTTGATCGATGGGGTGACAGCAAACATCCAGGCATATCTCGCCGGCGAGCCACGTAACCGGTTGGCATAACGGCATGCCAAGTCAAGAAACAATAATTACAAAGCAGCTTTTCCTGGATGCAGCAAAGGAATTTTTCCTATCTAAACTTTGCCATACGGCATTAAAATAACCTGACATACTCCTTGTTTCCGGTATCGATACGTGAATCTTCGATTCAGACTCAACCTTATCGTGACGCTGGTGCTGCTGATCATTCTCACCATCAGCGCCATCCAGACGGTGAATAATGCACGGCAAAGTGTGCGTGCAGAATTGGAATCGGCGATGGTATTCGCCATGCATATGCTGGCTGCAGAGTTGCGCCATATCCATCAATCCGGGGAGTTCGAGGAGCAGCAATCCACTACATTCAACTTGAACCAGCTGGCAAATATCCGCCATCTTCAAATTGCTTTTTACGACCTTGAGAATAACCTGATCGAAAGCAATGAGGTGACACCGCAACAAGGCACTCACGCCACACCGGACTGGTTCAAGACACTGATGTACTCGGCGCTGGAGGATATCCCTACAAAGCGCCTTCCGGTCTATGCGGATGGCATCAAATTAGGCGAACTCGCGGTCAGCCCGGAACCCAACAGTGAAATCTCAGAGGCATGGGAAGAGACAAAAATGCTGCTGGGGATGGTGTCACTGGTTTTCCTGGCAGTGAATATCATGGTCTATCTGGTTGTGGCACACGCCCTGAGACCTATCTCCCATATCACCAAGGCCCTATCTGATATTGAATCAGGACAGCTTGAAACACGTCTCCCCATTTTCAAACTTCCCGAGATGGCGAGCATCAGTCAAAAGTTCAACACCATGGCAGCGACGATGCAGAACGGTATTCGGGATAATCACCGTTTGACCCAGCGAATCATTCGTCTGCAAGAGACGGAGCGTAAGAGTCTTGCGCAAGAGCTTCACGATGAAGTCGGCCAGCATTTGACCGCGATACATGTCGACGCCTCGGTGATCAAGCAGTCTACCGATCTTGCATCGAGTATCAAAAGCGCCCAGGCCATCGATGCGGTTGCCTGCCATATGATGGTGATCCTCAGAAGCATGCTAAAGCGCTTGAGACCCGGCGGTCTGGATGAATTGAGTTTCGTTGATGCCCTGCAGGAGCTTGTGAATTCCTGGCAACAGCGACATACCCAGACAAACCTCAGGTATCAGATCCAAGATGAGTTCCACCTGGAAGACGAAGCTATTCAACTGGCATTGTATCGCGTGCTGCAGGAGTGCCTGACAAATATCAGCCGTCATGCAAACGCCACAGAGGTGAGTATCAGATTGACAGAGAACGAAGCAACCTACTCCCTTGAGGTCGTGGATAACGGCAAGGGCTTTGACGTTTTGCAGCAGAGATCCAGTTTCGGTATTTCGGGGATGCAACAGCGGGTTGAGAGTGTGAATGGTGAGATGGATATCCAGTCCAAGCCTTATAAAGGTACCAGCATCAAGATAAAGATACCCCTAGGAGAGGTTCCATGAGTCAGTCGATCAATGTACTGCTGGCGGATGATCATGTGGTGGTCAGGTCCGGACTGACAAGGTTGCTGGAACAGAACAGCGATATAAGCGTGACAGGTGAAGCTGAAAGTGGTGAGCAGGCCTACCAACTCTACGCGCAGATCATGCCTGATGTGGTGGTCATGGATCTCTCCATGCCAGGCATGGGCGGGCTCGAGGCATTGCGAAAGATCGTGGGGGAGTGGCCCGACGCCAAGATTATCATCTATACCATGCATGAGAATACCAGCTACGCCATCCAGTCAATGGCCGCCGGCGCAATGGGATATGTTGCAAAATCCGGCCCAACAAGCGATCTGATCACTGCAGTCTTGCAAGCCAACATGGGTAATAAATACTTAAGTGGCGAGATTGCTCAGAAGATAGCCTTGAACAGCGTGGTCGGTAACGATGACCCTGCACATTTACTCACAGCAAGAGAGTTTGAGGTGTTTCGTCTCCTGGCCGAGGGTAAGAATACAGAGGATATCGCCACTCATCTCGACATTGGCCTTAAAACAGTGGCCAATTATCAAACCAATATCAGACAGAAGCTCGACATCAACTCCCCTGTCGAGCTTGTCCGCCTGGCGATCAAACACGGAGTGATTTCTAAGGCCTAGCCTCAGCGCCGAAATCCTGTCTCCAAGGTATAGAATTCCGGGTTCAGCGAGCTCAAGGGTTCACGCAGCTTTTCGATCTCACTGGCGGGGGCATGAATCTCAAGTCGTGTTATCTCGGCGATCTTGAAGGCCTCTTCCAACAATGCACTCACATTCTCGAGATGGGCAAGTATGCCCTCCGCATCGGCATAGCCTTCGCGACAGTGGACTAGATTGCCGTTGAAGCTGAAACCGTAGTGCATACACTTGGGTTCTGCCCGTGTCTTCTCCACAAACCGTTCACCAAGGTTACGAAAGTCATCAAGCTTGCCATCATGAATCTTGAAGTAGGGGACCAGGGTACAGCAGGGATCGTCGAGTGCCATGGCTATTCTCCTCAGTGGTGGATCTCACTACCTTCTTTAGCTTGTATTTTTTTACCATCTTCGGTGCCACAAGTCGCACCCTACCGGTATTATAGGCGTAGGGTGCGGCTTGCCGCACCGATACCGGGGATTAATCTGCCCGGTTGAAAAAAAATCACCCTGACTTTGGCTTAATTCATCATCCCTCGAAATCGTAACGCAGGGTCAAGCCGGCATAGATATCCCGGTCGGGTGCCGGTTCGAAATAGCGCCCGCCAAAGGCGTTGATGCGCACATTGCCGTTGTACTCCTTGTCGAACATATTATTCACACCGATGAAGGGTGACAGCTCCCAGGGACCGAAGAACTTAGTATAGCCAAGACGCAGATCGGCTACCGTGTAGGCATCGTTAGTCACCGTATTGGCGTTATTGGCGTAGATCTCATCCACATACAGGGCGGTGAACTGGCCATAGACCCCATTCGGATGAGTATAGGTGAAATCGGCGCTGAGCAGATTTTCCGGCACACCGGGTATGGTCTTGCCGCTGAAATCGTTGCCGTTGTCATCGATGAACTCATCGAACTCGAAGTCGGAATAGGTGTAGGCCAGGGTGGCGATCAGGTGTTGCACCGGTTCGATCACCAACTGGACCTCCAGGCCGTTGCGTCTCGATTCCCCCGCATTCTCGTAGAACTCTATGTCATCCACCTCGAAGGGCACCAACTCGTCAGTGACATCCATGGTGAACAGGGCCAGATCGTAGCGGGCCTTGCTCCCCAGCCTACCCTTCACACCGATCTCATAGTTGGTCGCCACCTGGGGATCCAGCTCCTGGTTGAAGCCGGCACCGTCCGGATCGCGCAGCTCCACCGCGGTTGGCGACTCGAAGGAGCGGGAGATATTGGCATACAGATTGAGCCCAGGCCTGGGGGTGAAACGCAGGCCCAGGCTCGGGCTGAACTTGCGAAAGCTGCGGTCGCCGGAGTCGTCACCATTGCTGAGAAAGTTGTCCTCCACATCGAAGTCGAGGCGATCGTAACGACCACCCAGGGTCAGCTCCATACGCTCGCTGATGCTGTATTCGTTTTGGACATAGAGACCGATGCTGTCGACCTGCTCATCCTGGTCCTGGATCTTGGTACCCAGTTCATCTCCGGCGAGGAGATAGCGCTTGCGTTCATCCTCCTGACGATCCAGGTCGAGACCCAGGGTGAGACGGTTGGCGTGGCCAGACAGGGGAGCGCTATGGGTGTACTGGGCGCCGCCGCCTACCGCGAAACGATCCAGCAGGATGCCATGACCGGTGGCGCCGATGGGCAGACGGTTTGCCAGGTCACGGGAGACATAGTAGTTGCGCACCCGCAGCTCTCCCCTATCCCCCACCGGCCTGTCATAGACAAAACCGAGCCGGGTCTGCTCCAGCTTCTCTCCTGAATCGAGGCTCAGGTTGCGGGTCCAGGCCTGGGTCGGGTCCTCATCCACCAGGGCCTCGGTGAGGCCGCCCGGATCATCCGCCTGGGGCGAATCGGTATAGTTGAGTATGGTAGAGAAGCGGGCACCGCCGTCGAGATCGACACCAAACTTACTGTTCAGCGAGCTGAGTTCGGTGGCGCTGTGGTCACGGTAGCCGTCATAGCTCAGATCCGAGAGATTCACCAGATAGTCGAAGCGATCGTTACTGCCACCAAACTTGAGTTGGTGTTTCTGGAAGCCGTCTTCACCGAAGGTGGGGCGAAAAGAGATGAAGGGGGTCTCCGGCGGCTCCTCGGACTCGATCAGCAGCGCACCCCCCGAGGCGTTGCCGTAGAGGGAGGAGACCGGTCCACGGATCACCTGCATGTTGCCGATGGAACCGATATCGATGCTGTCCACATTGGCCTGGCCATCGGGCAGGGTTTCGGGGATACCGTCCACGATGACCTTGATGCCGCGGATGCCGAAAGCGGAGCGGGCGCCGAAACCGCGGATCGATACCCGCAGATCCTGGGCGAAGTTATAGCGATTCTGCATGAAGATACCGGGGACCTTGCTCAGGGACTCATCCAGGCCTAACTGGGGTTCGGCAAACTGGATCTCCTCCTGTTGCACGATACCGACAGCGGCAGGCACCGTCTCCAGGCTCTTCTCCACCCGGGTGGCGGTGACTGAGATATCGTCAAGGGGGGTCACCCTGCCCTTTTCCTCAGCTTTGGCAATATTCATCAGGGGGGTGGCTATTATTATTAAGAGCAGTGTCAGGGTTTGACGAACAGTGGACATCGTGATTCACTCCGAAGGTATGTACGGCATGCTTGATGCAATTAATAATCCAGTTATACCCGGGATACCATGGGATATTTTCCCGACATCCATCGGCCGATCTTCCCAATGACCCTGACCCATCGTCTGATTCTGCTGATAATCGCCATCGTGATGACAATGCTCGTCAGCGGCGCCTACTACGCCATCGATTTTACCCGGAGTAATATTTCGGACGAGGTGAAATCGAGCGCCCGCCTGACCATGCAACTGCTCACCGCCGCCCTGATCAGCGGCAGTGCGGAGAACCAACCGAAAGAGCAGCAGATACTGATCAGCCACCTGCAACGCCTCGACGATATCCGCCACCTCAACATCGCAATCGTACGCGGTGACGGCACCATCATCTATCCCTTCAGCGAACGGCAACAAGCCCCCCGAGAGAGTGTCCCGGCCTGGTTTGTCGACCTGGTGAAACCGCCGCCGGCTGAGTATCGCAAGCGCATCGCCAGTCCCCTGATCGGTACCAGCGAGATCGTTATCCTGGCCGATCCGAGCGACGAGATCCAAGATGCCTGGCGGGAAGCACGCTCGATCGTTATCTTGATCGTCGTATTCACCCTGCTCTGCATCATCCTGATGGCGATTATCATTCGCCATTCACTCAAACCGGTAAACCAGATCAGTGCCGGTCTAGGGGTGATTCAGTCGGGGGACTATGCCGCACGCCTGCCACAATTCAACCTGCCCGAACTGAACCGCCTTTCGCAACAGTTCAACCACATGGCTCAGGTGCTGGATGAACAGCAGACAGAGAACCGGCAACTCAACAAACGCCTGCTCTCGGTGCAGGAATCGGAGCGTCGCCACCTATCCCGGGAACTGCATGACGAACTGGGTCAATCGATCAGCGCCATCAAGGCGATGGCGGTGACTCTGAGACAACAATCCGCCGCCAAACCGGAGGGTGCCAACGCCATCATCGGGGTCTGCAACCAGATGTATGGGGTGGTACGCGACATGATGAACCGGTTGCGCCCGGTGGCACTGGAGGAGCTGGGACTTGTCACGGCCATCGAGCGTCTGGTGGACGGCTGGAACGACCGCCAGGAGGAGTGTTTCTGCGCCCTCACCATTCGGGGCAATTACGACGCGATCAGTGAGGACATGGCGATCACCCTCTATCGCATTGTGCAGGAGGCGCTGACCAATGTGGCAAAGCACGCCGCGGCGGAAAAGGTAGAGATCCACATTGCACAAGGTGCCAACAGTGAGGTGGAATTACATATCCGGGACGATGGCCGGGGCTTTGACCAAAACAACAGGCGCAAAGGCATGGGCCTATTGGGCATGCGCGAACGGGTCGAGGCGTTGAATGGGAAAATCTCCCTTGCCAGCGGGCCTGACACGGGTGTATCAATTGATATCCATATACCCTTTCTTGTGGACAAGGATAACAACTAATTCTGATGAATCCGATCCGGGTACTGTTGGTTGACGATCACGCCGTGGTGCGCGCAGGCTACCGCACCCTGCTCGATGGCGTGCCTGACATCAAGGTGGTTGCCGAAGCGGAACGGGGTGAAGAGGCGTGCCAGCGTTTTGCCGAACTGCTGCCCGATGTGGTGGTGATGGATCTGTCACTGCCCGGCATCGGCGGCCTGGAGGCGACCCGCCGCATCATCGCCAGGGACAGCGAGGCGGCGGTTCTGGTGTTCAGCATGCATGACGACACGGCATTCGTGGAGAAGGCCCTGGCAGCGGGGGCGCGGGGTTATATCACCAAGAACAGCGCCGCCGAGATCATGGTGGATGCGATCCGCGCGGTGGCCTCAGGCCAGGCCTTCATCGATCATGAACTGGCCCAGAACCTGGCCCTGCGCCGGGCCGGTGGCGGTAGCGAGATCTTCGATTGCCTGACCACCCGGGAGTTCCAGATCTTCAACCTCCTGGCCCATGGTAAAACCCCCACCGAGACCGCCGGTGAATTGGCCCTGAGTTACAAGACAGTGGCCAACTACACCACCCAGATCAAGACCAAGCTCAACATCAAGACCACCACCGAGCTGGTGCACCTGGCAATCCGGCACGGGATCATCGATCCGGTGAGTGAGTAGTTTTGATGAGTCCGCAAATGAACGCTAATAAACGCAAATGTTTCTAGCGACTCGTTCCCACACTCTGCTTGGGAATGCATACACCCTGTAACCAAACATAGCATGGCATAAATTCCCTCATAGGTGCCTGGGGACCCTAACATCCAATATTTCTATGGGTTTGTAGGCTTGCTTCACCCTATATTTGTTCTGATGCTTGCCGGTGTCACCCGTGACACTGTGCCAAATTGTTCTAATTTGGCACGGGAAGATTTCCCGAAATCCCGAGAAAAGCTCCTCTTCAACTCAGCCCCAGAAGCACATATAACTTCACACAAAGAGTTATTGAAAACGAAAAGAGAAAACGACTATGCCTGGAGTTTCACAACAACAATTAAAAGCTACCTGGTTGCTGTTCTCCGCCTCCCTCGTCCTAACGGGCTCCGGGACGGGGTGGGCGGAAGAGCGCCTGCAATCCATCGATGTCATCAGTACCACCCCGCTGCATGGGGTCGAGATCGAGCGCAACCAGCTGCCAATGCACACCGAGATCGCCACCGACGAGGATATCCAAGCACAACAGAGCCTCGACCTCTCGGAGTTTCTCAACCAGCGCTTCGGCAGCGTCTTTCTCAACGAGGCGCAGAACAATCCCCTGCAACCGGACGTCCTCTACCGTGGCTTTGTCGCCTCGCCGTTGATCGGACTGCCCCAGGGCATGTCGGTCTATATGGACGGGGTACGCATCAACGACCCCTTTGGCGATACCGTCAACTGGTCGACGATCCCCGAATCGGCCATCGCCGGGGTCAACCTGATGGCGGGCTCCAACCCCCTGTTCGGGCTCAATACCCTGGGCGGCGCCCTGTCGGTAAAGACCAAGAACGGCTTTACCCACCCGGGTGCGGAAGTGGAGGTCTCAGGGGGCTCCTTTGGCCGCTACACGGCCCAGGCCAGCATCGGCGGTCAAACGGAAAACATGGGTTACTTCTTCACCGGCAACTACTTCGACGAGGATGGCTGGCGCGACTACTCCCCCTCGGAGTCGAAACAGCTCTTCGGCAGTCTGGGCTGGCAGGGTGAAACAGGCTCCCTCGACCTGACCCTGAGCCTCAGCGACAGCGAACTGATCGGCAACGGAGCCTTGCCCGAGGAGCTGCTGGAGGAGGATCGTGAAACGATCTTCACCCGCCCAGACATCACCGAACAGGAGGCGACGCTCCTGCGCCTCGGCGGTCAGCGTGAGCTGGGTGACGAGATCGTGCTGGAGGGTGCGATCTTTTTCCGCAACAGCCAGATCGACACCCTCAACGGTGACGACTCCGACTTTGAAGAGTGCGAAGAGGAGGAGAACGAAGGCTTCATCTGTGAAGAAGAGGAAGGGGGAGAGGAAGAAGAAGGGGAAGAGGAGGAGGTTGTCTTAGACCAGAATGGCAACCCCGTCGTTGCGGATGACGATGTGGAGGGTGGTACCGTGAACCGCTCCAAGAGCGACCAGGATACCTTCGGCCTGAGTCTGCAGACAGCCTTTTTGCAACCCCTCGGTGGTCGCGACAACCAACTCATCGTCGGTATCGCAGCTGACCGCAGTGAGGTGGATTTCAACTCCAATACGGAACTCGCCAGCCTCGATGAGAGCCGTCAGGCCATCGGCAGCGGTATCTTCGTCGAGGAGAGTTTCACCGAGGTGGAGACCGAGACCAAGAACCTCTCCTTCTATTTCACCGACACCTGGTCGCTCAGCGAACAGCTGGCGCTGACCCTCTCCGGTCGCTGGAACAAGACAGAGATCGAGCTGCGTGACCAGCTGGGCACGGCCCTCAACGGCGACCACAGCTTCACCCGTTTCAACCCGGCCCTGGGCCTGGCCTACGACATCAACCAGGGAGTCAACCTCTACGCCGGCTACAGCGAATCGAATCGCGCCCCCACCGCCATGGAGCTGACCTGCGCAGATCCCGAGGATCCCTGCCGGCTGCCCAACGCCTTCCTCTCCGATCCGCCCCTGGAGCAGGTGGTGGCAAAGACCTGGGAGGCCGGGCTGAGGGGATCGATACCCGGGCTGAACTGGCATGTTGGGGTGTTCCAGACCACCAATCAGGACGACATCCTCTTCATCAGCGCCGGGGCGCTGACCAACCAGGGTTTCTTCGACAACGTGGGTGAGACCCGACGCCAGGGCCTGGAACTCACCCTCGACGGCAACCTGGCCGACAAGCGCCTCGACTGGTTCCTCAGTTACACCCGCCTCAAGGCCACTTTTGAGGAGGACCTGAGTATCGCCAGCCCCAACAATCCCTTCGCGGTGGATGGGGAGATCGCGGTTGCATCCGGGGATCGTCTGCCGGGACTGCCGGAGAACCTGCTCAAGGCCGGCCTCACCTACCGGGTAACGCCGAAGTTCTCCATCGGCGCCGACCTCCAGTACAGCTCCGACGTGGTACTGCGGGGTGACGAGGCCAACCAGGACGATGAGATCGACGGCTACAGCCTGGTCAACCTGCGAGGTGAATACCAGGCCACCGACAACCTCAGGCTGTTCGCCAAGGTGGATAACCTGTTCGACAAGGAGTACGAGACCTTCGGCCTGTATGGGGAGGCCGACGAGGTGCTGGGGGACGATTATGAAAATCCCCGTTTCCTCTCACCCGGATCGCCACGGGCAATCTGGGCAGGGCTCAGTTACAAGTTCTACTAATTGAATAGATCGCTAGTCACAGATGACTTACATCGGTTCAAGGTTAAGTTTGGGGTCCATAAACCTACCCCGGATTTTGCAAGGAAAAGGAGAATAGATAAGGAATAACAAGTTTATATCCTCGGTATGGGCCGGCAGATCAATTTGGGTGAGTAGACCTTAGGGTCTACAATCAGGCATCATCCAAATCAGGTCCCGGCCCTTGTTTTTTCCGGGATGTCAGTGGAGGCTTCGTGGAGTTTGTAAAACAGTATCTCGATATCTTTATCTTCGGTCTGCTCGGTCTGATGAGCTTCGTCATGGTTTGGTTCGTCATCGAACGCTATATCTTCTTCGCCCGAATCAAACTTGCCGACTATCAGCACCAAGATACCCTCAACATCGCCCTCACCGCCCACTTGACCACCATCGCATCCATCGGTGCCAATGCCCCCTATATCGGTCTGCTCGGCACGGTGATGGGGATCTTGATCACCTTCTTCGATCTGGGTCAGGGCGGCAACATCGAGCCGTCGACGATCATGCTCGGTCTTGCCCTGGCGCTGAAGGCCACGGCCATGGGGTTGGTGGTGGCGATCCCGGCGATCCTCTTCTACAACGCCCTGTTGCGCAAGGTCGATGTGCTGACCGAACGCTGGAATCGGTTGCGGGCATCATGAAACGTATCGACACCGTCAATGTGATCCCCTTCATCGACATCATGCTGGTGTTGCTGGCGATCGTCCTGACCACCGCGACCTTCATCTACCAGGGCAAGATAAGCCTCGATCTTGCCGAGGCCGAACACGCCGAATCCCTCAGCGACATAGAGGGTGTTGAGATCGCCATCGACGCCCAAGAGCAGCTCTTTTTCAACCAGACCGCAGTGGATAAGGAGACCCTTGGAGAGCGACTCAGTCTCCTCATTGAGCGAACCCCGGTAGTTCTCTATGTAGACAAAACGGTGCGATTCGAACGCTTCGTGACAGTCATCGATCTGCTCAAGGCGAACAAACTGGAGACCCTCTCTATCGTTGCGCGCGGCAATTGATGAGTACCCATACGCCGGCATTTCTGATCTCCGCCCTGATCCATCTGGGGCTGCTGGCGCTGGTGTTGACCGGCGTCGCCCAGTTGCCCAGTGACATACCACAGGATACCCGTCTGGCGGTGAGCCTGGAGATGTTTCAACCGCCCCCTCCCCCTCCCGAGCCCGATCCAGAACCTGTTGTGGAGCCAGAACCGGAACCCGAGCCCGAGCCCGAGGTGGTCGAGCCGCCACCTGAGCCGAAACCCAAACCGAAACCGGAACCCAAGCCAAAACCTAAACCGGAACCCAAGCCAAAGCCACAGCCGAAACCACCGCCAAAACCCAAACCGGCGCCTGTGGAGAAACCCGTTGAACCGGTGAAGTTGCCCCCTCCCCCGATGCCTGCGGTGAATCTGGGTTTGATCCAGCGCCTCGAAGCGGAGTACAAGGCCAGACTGCGCCGCGCAATCGAAACCAACAAAGGCTATCCGCGACGGGCGGTACGCATGCGACAGGAGGGCGAAGTGGTGGTGGGATTCACCATCCGCCGCAACGGTGTCATCGAAAACCTGCGTATCGTCGAAAGCTCGGGCAGCAAGCTCCTCGACAAGGCTGCCCGCAAAGCTGTGGAGAAGACCAGCGGCAGGCTCCCTTTTCCCGATCAACTGGAACGCAATGCGTGGGAGTTCACCATACCCATCAACTATTCACTGCGCTGAGTGCAAGCGGCTCAAAATGATAGGCATAAACCGGATTAGGTCAGGAACAGCTTCTGTCCTTTTGTGACATTATCCGTTTGCACCACAATCCGATTTCTGCCCGATTCCTTGGCGATATAGAGTGCGGCATCCGCACGAGCTATCAGATCATCAGATTGGTCCTGCGGCATTAATTCCGTAAGACCAGCCGAAATCGTCAGGAGAAAATCATTGGGCAGGCCTTGACACTGAAATCCTTCTACTTTTTTGCGTATGCGTTGGAGATGAATTTCGGCCTCAGACAGACCGGTAGCCGCCAGGACTATAATGAATTCCTCGCCCCCATAACGAATCAACTTATCGGATTTTCGTATCTGATGCCGAAGCAGCTCAACCAATCCCTTGAGTACTTCATCTCCACGCATATGTCCGAAACTGTCATTGATCCGCTTGAAATGATCGACGTCGACTATTGCCAGGGAACAAGGGATTTGCTTGCGTGTATAGAGACTGATCTGTTCCGCAAGAATGGCATTCAGATTGCGCCGGTTGTAAATACCCGTCAAGACATCGTGGGCTGCTTCATTTTCAAACAAACGGCTTTTCTCGAACATACGTATGATTAGGGTGTAGCCGTAATATCCAAGGGCAATAGCGCGCAACAGGAAGAGTGAAAAACTGACTATGACTAGCAGATTCACAGTTGGCGCCCCATAGAACAGTGTGAGCACTACATTCTGATTGAGGACGATGGCCAGAGAGATAGCGATCGTGGTGACAAACCAAGCCGCGATCAACTCAATCAGACGTATTCTCAAGGCACCGAAAGTGAATATCACGATTAAATGGCCAAGGAAGAAAATGGAAATTTGCGGTGCAATAACAAGCCCCAATATCACCGTACAGATCGAGTAGGCCATCTGCCACTGGGTCATATGAGGATTTTCAAAGCGATCACTGAAACCGCTCCAGTGTAATGCGCTAAAAATCAACACATGTCCCAGGCCGGCCAGGCCGTAATAGATTGGCACATGGATTTGAATGGTATCGGTGAGGGCAAACAGGAACAGCAAAAAGGCATCCAGCGTATAGCTGATTCCAATGATGCCCACAATAACCACCCGCAACAGGCGCAGTCTGGTTCGCTCAGGGAAGCCGTGGAGCAACTTTTTGTCAGCCAATAAAACCTTGTCCAGCTCGTTGCTCAGTGACATGACCATGATCCGCGAAACATCTCTCTTCTAGTTTAGCCCATCAGAGTAACTTCAGGTTTTTACTTGAATCCGGCTATGACGCATAGCAACATTCTCATATGCATCAGATATGCCCCTGCCATCCCAACCCGCAATATGCTCCAATGTTGTACACTCTCTGAGTAGCAACCAATCAACATGCAAAACAACACAGGATTGCAAGAGAAGTATGGGCAATAGAATTATGCTGGTAGATAGCTCGAGCGCCGCCCGCGAGGTATTGACCCGGCGCTTGCAGTTAGCCATGCCCGGGATTTTAATCACCAGTTGTGCGAGTGCCGCTGAGGCACTGCAGTGCATGGAGCAGGAACGTTATTCTCTGATCACCACCGCACTGCTCCTGCCGGACATGGACGGCCTGGACTTCTGCCGCAATATCCGCTCCAGCAAGCGCCACCGCTATGCCCCGGTCATCGTCGTCTCATCTGATGCGGATCAGCGCCTGCTGCACGAAGGCTTCAATGCCGGAGTTACCGACTACTTTGACAAGGCACTCGGTTTCAAGGCTTTTGGCCAGTTCATCAAATCCTTCCTGGAGCGCAATCCAGACCTCTACGGCCGCATCCTCTATATCGAGGACAGTAAGACCGCCGCCAAGGTGACCCAGCAAATGATGGAACTGCATGGCATGGAGGTGGTTCATGTCACTTCTGTGGAAAGCGCTCAATCTCTGCTCGAAAAAGCCCACTTCAAACATGAAAAGGGCTTTGACCTGGTGATCACCGATTTCCACCTGAAAGGTGAGATGACCGGCGGCGACCTGCTCTATTTTTTGCGTGTTCGCCTGCGCTATTCGCCACAGGAACTGCCGGTATTGGTCGCTACCGGAAACGAGGAGACACACACCCAGGTGGAGGTCTTTACCGCCGGTGCCAACGACTTCGTCATCAAACCCATGGTGGAGGAGGTTGTGATGGCCAGGGTGCGAGCACTGCTGCTGGTCAAATATCAGTATGACGCCCTGCTGCAACAGACCGCGGACATGGAAAGGATTGCCACCACAGACGCCTTGACCGACACCCGTAACCGGCTCTATTTACTCGAAGAGGGTCAGCGTTTTCTCACCAGTACAGACAACGGCTGGGTGATGATCATCGATCTGGATCACTTTAAACACATCAACGACAGCCAGGGCCACCTGATGGGGGATCAGGTCTTGATGGCACTGGGCAAACTGCTGAACCACCGCTTCAGCGATAGTCTGGCCGCCCGTTTTGGGGGAGAGGAGTTTGTCGTCATCGCTCATGGTGATGAAGTACCCGCCAGGGCCGAAGACCTGCGTATCGCAGTGGAGCAACTCGATCCTGTCGGCATCGAGGTTACGGTGAGTATCGGCTTGGCGAGTGTAGATGACCACCCCGGAGACGATCTCAACACTCTGCTCGGCCATGCGGACAAGGCCCTCTATGCAGCCAAGGATGCAGGCCGCAATCAGGCCTATGTCAACAAGGGCGATAGCATTAAACCGGTGGCCCTTGAGATTCGATTCTGATGACCCACGGATGCGGACCCTTTGATCACGAGTCTGTAAATCGCCAGCCATGACCCAACACCTGATCATGCATATCGACCTGGATGCCTTTTTCGCATCCATTGAACAACGAGACCACCCTGAGTATCAGGGGCGCCCCCTGGTGGTGGGTGCCGAGCCGGGCAAGCGAGGTGTGGTTGCCACCTGTTCCTACGAGGCACGACGCTACGGGGTACACTCAGCGATGCCGATCAGTGAGGCCGCCCGACGCTTGCCCCCGCAAACAGTCTACCTGCGTCCAAGAATAGACCGCTATGTGGAGGTCTCGCAGCAGATCATGGCCGCCCTGGAGAGTATCTCCCCGGTGGTTGAGAAGGTCTCGGTGGATGAGGCCTTTCTGGACATCTCGGGCATGGGGCGACTGATCGGCCCTCCCGAAGTCATCGGACGCCAGGCCAAGGTCCTTATCCTGGAGACGGTTGGATTGACCGCCTCGGTGGGAATCGGCCCCAACCGTTTGATCGCCAAGCTTGCCTCCGAATACCAAAAACCAGACGGCCTGACCGTCGTGCTCGCGGATCAGGTGCAGACCTTTCTCGATCCCCAACCTCTGACGGTCCTACGGGGACTGGGGCGAAAGAGCGCGCCGATCCTGCAACGTCTCGGTCTGCGCACGGTGGGGGATGTCCGCCGACTCTCCCTGTTGGATTTGCGGCGTCACCTGGGCGACCAGGCCGGCACGAAGATCCACCAGCAGGCCAACGGCATTGCCGCCGCCACAATTCACCCCTATACCGCACGCAAATCTATCTCCAAGGAGACCACCTTCAACCAGGACATAACCGACCCCGAGATCGTGCGCGAGACACTCCATTGGGCGGCCCAGGAGGTGGGGTATATCGCCCGCCAGGAGGGCCGCAAGGGAGGCGTGGTGACCCTGAAGATCCGTTTTCGCGGTTTCGAGACCCACACCAGGAGTCAAACCCTGACCACCCCGACATCCGCGGACCAGGAGATCTTCCAACGAGCCTGGGCGCTATACCGGGGTGACCGCTGGCAAGGACGGCCTGTGCGGTTGGTAGGCCTGGGTATCAGCGGTTGGGATAAACACACATCCAACCTGGCACAGCAGGGTGACCTTTTTGGTGAAACGCCTTCGGAAACCGATCCCAAACAGGATCATCTCTATCAAACCATGGATGCGGTGAGCAACAAATTCGGCAGGCAGTCGTTACACCTTGGGATACGACGGCGCAAGGACTAACAGGGAATCAAACTATCCCTGGCTATCGATAAATTGCAGCAGACTGGTGCTAAATGAAATTGAGTGTTGTTCTGTGCGGCGACTAATTAATGATCCCAATCATGATTTTCAAGTCACATGAAACACAACAGTCATTTAAATTTAATTATTTGGTTATAAACCATTATTCCAACGCCGTTGAAGGGGGGATTTGCCAAGAATTGGCAGAAAAATGTCAACCAGTTCATATTTTTAAGTCTTGGCTTACAAATTTATGTTGATTCTGTTATGGTCCCGACCTCTTGGGCACACAACTAATATTCTTCACGTCCAAGAGTAGATAGATTTACCACCTGGGGGAAGCTTGGCGAGGGCAGACAATAGCCTAAAGCCGAATCCCATATTGATGCAGTTTTGATATGGAGATCTCCATTATGAAACCTTTCCTGTTTTGGCGGGATGATTGGCTGCTCGGATTGCAAAATCTGGACGAGCAGCATTTGCAAGTTGCCGACGCCATAAATGACCTACACCAATCAATTATCCATCAGCAAGAGAAGAGTCAACACATAAACACTGACCAAATAAACCGACAACTCTCTGACTTGGCAGAACTGGCGCGATGCCACTTTAAGGATGAGGAGGCGTTGATGCGGGCACACAACTACCCTGGGCTGGCCGAACACCATCGCGAACATCGGTTGCTGATGGCTGAGCTGCATGCTTATCTTCGCGAGATCGAAGCAGGCACTAGACCTTTTTCCCTTGCGACCCTGACTGCACTCAAACACTGGCAGATCAATCACGTGATCTACAGTGATAAAATGTTTGCCGATTATCTTCGACAACAGTCACGCTCAGCGAACGAGGATGATTACGACACCATTGCCGAAGCACAGATTCAGACAGGCTAGCCCCGCTGGGGCGTACGGCCGCCAGCGGGCAATCCTGCCAGGTAGTGTGAGTAGATTCTCAAATAGAGTTGTTGTCGCAATTAGTGGTGTAGATAGCGATAACCCTATCTTTGGTCACGCGCAAATTTTCCACCGCCAACGGCAGATTCGCGGGGATGCTTGTCTCCGCCCGCTGGGCCGGATAGGGGTTACTGTTCTTACCGATCAAATAGACGGTATCACTCAACACCGCTTGCAGTGACCAGAAGCTTCCCTTCGAATCGATGCCCTTGGCATTCATGTCATGAATCGCCTGCTCGATATTATCCAAACGGTAGACCCGGCCATCCTCTTCGTTATAGAGGATATGCCGATTGCCCTTGGCATCGACGCCTACGATCTTATTCACGATAACCAGCGTATCATCCAAGCCACCTAATGAGGCCAGGGACATACCATCGACGGGTGCAGTACCCTTTTCAGCCGTTACTTGCAAGGGCAAAAACAATAGGGTCAGTGCTGTTATAGAAGACGTCATTAACTGCATTAAAATCTTCATTTTAAAACCTCCAGCGTTATAAAACTCATTTCGACTTGTAACATTTCAAGTCACCTCTGATCTGAATGGGCTGCAAATGTAGCCCGAACTAAAACTCCAATCCCCATTGGGAAGATCATTTGTCCGTAAATTCTGTGTTAGCTACCCTCACCGTTGCCAGAATCGGTGTCTGAGTAACGATGTGACTGACACAGTCCCTCACTTATTAATCAGTTGTAGTCATCCTTATGGGTTAGAAGTTAGCCCGCCATTCTTAAACGAGACTTAAACTACTGAATAATTAATTTGAAATGTGATCAACTAGTTAAGTTTTAATTAAGCCTTAAGAATCAAGTCACACTTTACTCAACGTGTGTTTTGTCTGGGCTTGATTTATAGTGCTGGGAGAATAGAAAAATCCTAAGAAGAGGGCATCAAATGGGGAAACATCAGTTGGCGAGAAAATATGGTGTGATCTGTATCACTGCCAGTCTATCCATGCTTCAGGCCTGCAGCGGTATTGGCGGAGTATCAGGCGACATGACACTGAACGTGACGAGCGAACCCAGTGGAGCCGGGATCTACGTGATGGGAAAAGCGGTTGCCGAAACACCCGCCGAAATCTCGCAACAGCAGCTCTACCCCGCTGGGTACGATGCCAAGGATCAACAGTTATACGGCACCCTGGTGATTAGGAAGACAGGGTGTCAGGATTTCAAGAAGCGCATAGGATATCAGGACTTCAATAGTGATCTATCGGTCAAGCTAAACTGCAGCGAAAGCGCGGCTGGCCCAAGCAAACAAACCGCAACCCCCAACGACCCTGTCACTTCAGTCAAGGATTCCGATACTGAGCTTAATCTTGAATCCCAGACACAACCCATCCCGGCCCAACAGGATATGACTGAGACCCATATGATCGATGCCCGCAAGCCAACCCTTGAGCATTCAATCAAGCAGCGTCTGATTCGTATCGACAGTCTCAGACAAGAGGGCCTGATCACAGAAGAGGAGTATCAACAAGCCCGCGAACGGATTCTCGATGCCTTGTAAACGAAAGAAAAAGGCCGCTGCCAGATGGCAGCGGCCCCAAGCTATGCCTGTTTTTTTAGTCTTCTAGTATTTTGGCAACAGACGCAGATAGCTGATGACCCCTATGATCTCCTCCTGGGTAAGCGTTTCCTTCCAACCGGGCATCAGCGATTTTCCTGGCGTACCAAAAGTCACGATTTCGATCAGATGGGAATTTGGATGCTTGTTCAATTCGGCACTGTTGGTATGATCCATGGCTTTCAGGTTCAACACCTCTGCCAAGGGGCCATCCCCCTTTCCCGATCGACCATGACAGGCAGCGCAATTGTCTTCATAAACCCTTTTACCCACCCGCGGGTCGCCCAGCAGGGGGTGCTTGGACTTTTGCAAGAAACGTATGAAAGAGACAATGGATTCGATTTGATTGCCGGGCATGGCCAATCCCCACTGGGGCATGGCACTGGTCCCCGATCCGTGTTTCACAGTGCCCTGGATCATACCAAATAGCTCTCGGTTCGATTTGTCAGATGCACCACCATTAGCATCGGTCAAGTCCGCAGGAGCGACATCGAGTTTTTTAGCCAATGGCCCCGTACCCTTGCCATCCACACCATGACAGAGGAAACAAGACTGATTGTACAGGGCATATCCCTCATAGGCATTGCCTGCATAAGCAGGGATTGATATCAATCCACACGCGATCACCCATGCCGTGAATCTGGTCATTCTAGTAACAATTCTGTTCATGCGTTAATCCTCACTTGAGTCAGGTACTGCAATCTTGCAACCGGGACGACTGAGAAAGTCTGTTGTTTTTTCAACATGGCGCAAGTTCTCCCTTAGTAACCGGCAAAGAGCTGAAACAGCCATTTACTGTCACGCTCATCGCCGCGTGCATCCACACCATCCCCACTCTCTTTAACATAGAAGATCTCAAAACGGATATTCTGCGAGAATAGATAGTTCGCTCCGATCGTCGTCGCGTTGAACTTCGAGTTATCATCAGATCCGTCATCCAGGGTGCGATAGGCGGCAAATATATTTGCCTTGTTGGGCAACACACCCAGCTGGGCGAGAAAGCCGAATGCCTCACCGTCATCGGTATTGGTGCAACCTTCCAGGAAATGTGATTCATCAGCGGAGCAGCTGCCGTAACTGGCATACAGACCCAAGGGCAGGTCGCCGACACTCCCCTGCATCTGACCGTCAATGACCCAACCATCGGTGGCTATCAGCCTCTCGCCACCGGGACCGTCTGAAACCTCCGCATCACCCGACCAGAGTTGGAAACCAAAACCGGTATCCCAGGAACCGATAAACGGCATATAGGCAGCACGCAGATAGTGGGCCAGCCCCGAAGGCTTGACCTCCATATTGTTCTCTTCCCAACCTGGCACCCAAGGAGTGTAGTTGACGAAGAAGTTGTGACTCGAGGCCACAAGCGCAATGCCGGTTGCCTCACCGCTGCCCAGTCCCAATGCCTGCGCGGCGCTAAAACCCCTGCGCTCCTCAATCGGCCGCTGGGAACGCTGCGCGCCGGTATTCAACAGTTCAAAACCATAGGCCGCTCCCAATCCATCGGTGGAGAAGGGTATGGCGCTGAATTGGGTACCCCCCGCTTTACCCAGATTGAAGTGAACCTTGGTAGAGAGGAAGGAGTTGGCATCGGTTAATCCCAGCTCCATGAGAAAGCCGGCATCTTTAGCCAACTTACCCCCCACCAGCAGGGCGGCTTCATCGGGCCACTCGATGACGCCATAGTCGCTGCCCACATTGGTGTTGCCATTACTCTTCACATAACGCAGCTTGGTTATAACCGATGCGTTCAACATCAGCGGCAGGGATATATCATCACCCTCGATCATGCCTTGACCGCCGGTAAGGGTATAGCCGCCGGAGCGAAACGATCTCCCAAATGAGTTGAGCGTCGGAAAATGCTGAAAATGACAGGCGGTGCAGGGCATGTTTGTTTGGCGGGCAAATGCAGGTACCGCATCGGCCGGCTGCGGAAGCACCAACCCCCCTATTATTATGAGTATCCCCATTGCATAACCATGCAACATCGTGAGTTTGTTGATCATACGCTTCTCCAGTTAGCGAAGGCTTTTTTAAATCAGTCGTTAGTACTGCCTTACGATCATCTGGAATAACCGTTAAACGACCCCGTAATGCCGGATGCTGTGCAAACTACACCCACACGCAATATCATGTTTCGGTTGTGATGGAAGCAGATGATTAGATAAATGACATAACCGGGAAGCAGTCGTGATGCATGACCGGAATTGTGCCGGAGAAGCACAACCCTTTCCCCATCATGGCTGTCATAATTGTTGCAGTATTTAAAGCGTGTACAGACTCCCTAACAAATCGGTCTGCCTTGAGAGATTGAATCTAAACTCAGCTATTTAGCTGATCAACCAATTCAATCAGCACCAAACAGGCACCCCTTTAAACCCGATTCATTAGCTGAAGCCTTTTTACACACCCCTGCTACCCCATCCATTAACCCTTTTTCAATTGTTCTGAGAACGCCCATTTGTGAACGACAACCAGTAGCGTTCATACCCTTTTTATTTATGGTCCCAATGATAATTATTGTGACTATCTTCACGCTAACATTACCCCTTACATAGCATGTTTTTTATGGGTAGTTACCCTACTTTTCCATATAAGCAATTACCCACATTAGGGGGATAACCAACCGGGGTGATCACCCCGGCCAGAGGGCCAGTCCATAAAATTTCACACTCTGCACTGGACGAGCACAGGCGCATCAGAGACCATTGCCATGAGTGACCGCAAGGGGTCGAGAAGCAGGCTAAAAGCCGCCACCATAACGGACTGATATTAAAAGCAAAATGACTCATATACCCATTATCGCAGGCATTTTGAAATATGCAGATCGGTTGAAATTCCGCCAGCTGTTCCTGCTGACAGCATCGCTGTTTGCCCTCGACCTGCTGATTCCGGATATGGTCCCTTTTATCGATGAGCTGCTGCTGGGGCTATTGACTCTGTTGTTCGGTTCATGGCGAAAAACCAAACCGGATGAGCCAATCCCCATTGAACATAAGGAACAGGACCCACAACCATGAATGCAACCAGAAACAGAAGCAGCTATGCCCGCTTTAGACTTGCAGCATCTATCCTGTTATTGCTTCTGCTGCAGACCCTTTTTGGCTGCGCCTCTCTGCAACCCGGGGAGGATAGAATCAGGGTAACCATTGCAGATTTGAGGCCGCTGGAATCGACCCTCATGGAGCAACGCTATCTGGTCAAGATCCGCTTGCAGAACCGCACCAAGGAGGCGCTCGAGGTAGACGGCATGAGCTTTGACCTGGATCTGAACGGCAAGCGTTTCGCCTCTGGAGTAAGCAATCAGAAGGCCAGCATCCCGGGATTCAGCGAATCCTTGCTTGAGGTGGAATTGAGCAGCACTGTATTTGGCCTGATCAAGCAGTTCAGCGCGCTGCAGGATCGCAAGGACGGCAGTTTCGACTACCAGATCAGCGGCAGCCTGAGTTCACCGGAGAGCATGCTGGCCCTGCCCTTCAGCGAGAAGGGTGAGATCAATCTGCTGCCGAGCGCGGCAACCTCGAAAGAAGCCAAACCGGAATAAGCGCAAACACTGTTTTTTCTTATTCCTATATTCCTGCGTAGACACGAGAAATGTGTATGCCTCAGTTTGTCTCACTGTTCACCAGTTACGGTGGCTGATCTACCTCCGTTCTGCCAGTTTGTTCATAGGCTGCCATTTGCTGACCAAACAAATCACAGCCTAGTTTACTCATTTTCGGTAACTGAATTGCCGCCAATCAATCCAACCTCTAGATTGCCCGTTATACTTCCCTAAAGAAGATATGGATATATCAGGCTATATCTACCTATCCGGCAACAAGGAGCGGTAGCAGTCTTGTCCCAGTCGAGTCATGCAGAACAACAGACCATAACCCTGGAAGGCAGATCTCTCACCAAGACCTACCACACGGGAGCGGTTGATGTGCACGCCCTGCGGGGGGTGGATATATCGCTCTATGAGGGAGAGCTGGTGGTATTGCTGGGTCCCTCCGGCAGCGGCAAATCGACGCTGCTGAATATTCTCGGTGGACTCGATACCCCGAGCAGCGGCGAGGTGCAGTTTCGCGAGTTGGATGTCACCTCGGGGGATGAGTCGCTCCTCACCCGTTACCGGCGCGATCACGTGGGATTCGTGTTTCAATTCTACAACCTGATCCCAAGCCTTACCGCCCGCGAGAATGTCGCCCTGGTGACCGAAATCGCGGTCGATCCCATGCAACCGGCGGAAGCACTGTCGATGGTAGGACTGGGGGAGAGGCTCGACCACTTCCCGGCACAGCTCTCCGGGGGTGAACAGCAGCGGGTGGCGATTGCCCGGGCCATCGCCAAACGACCCGATATATTGCTCTGCGATGAGCCTACCGGCGCCCTGGACAGCGAGACCGGCATCCTGGTGCTGGAGGCGATCGAGCGGGTCAACCGGGAGCTGGGCACCACCACCGCGGTAATTACCCACAACACGGTGATCGGGGAGATGGCGGACCGGGTGATTCACTTTGGAGATGGGCATGTGGTGAGTACGGAAAGCAACGACTCGCGGCGCGCAGCGGAGGAGTTGAGCTGGTGATGGGCATAGGGTCAAAAAGGGCGTGGGGATTGATGCTGCGGCAAACCGCACCTTACGGGGTGATAGAGTGCGGACGCTGAACAAAAAGCTGGTTCGCAAACTCTGGAAGCTGCGCGGGCAGGTGCTGGCCATCGGCATCGTCATCGCCTCCGGGGTGGCGGTGCTGGTGATGTCGCTCTCCGGCCTGCAGGCCTTGACCGAGACCACCGAGGCCTACTATGAGCGGCAGCGCTTCGGCGAGGTCTTTGCCAGTGTCAAGCGGGCGCCGCAACGGCTGATCGAGCAGATCCGCGCCATCCCCGGGGTGCGCTCCGTGGACCATCGGATCAAATACCTGGCCACCCTCTCCATCGAGGGCTTCGAGGAGCCGGTGATCGGCCAGCTGGTCTCGATCCCGGAGGGCGCACAGCCCCGTCTAAATCAATTGGTGCTGCGTGAGGGCCGCCTGGTCAGCCCCGACCATCCCGACGAGGTGGTGTTGAGCGAGCCCTTCGCAGAAGCCCACGGCATGCAGCCCGGTGACAGCTTCCAGGCGCTGATGAACAGCAACCTGCGCACCCTCACCGTGGTCGGTGTCGCCCTCTCCCCGGAGTATGTCTACACCATCGGC
>JBEVVS010000160.1:0-24989 GCA_040507005.1 Candidatus Thiodiazotropha sp. | reverse complement strand
TCGCCGTCTCAAAGGCGCGTAGCTCAGTTGGTTAGAGCGCTACCTTGACATGGTAGAGGTCGTTGGTTCGACTCCAATCGCGCCTACCAATTAAATCAATGGGTTAGGTTTACTGACTCCCTTTCTAAATTGCCTCGCTCGGACCCTATCGGTGGAGTGGGGTTTTTTTGTGGAAAGCCTCCGGAGGTGGGGTCTGGCTGTCCCAGGCAGTTCAACACCCTCTGGCATTTCCTGAGGCTGGTCGTGTGCGGAGCCCCGTCTATTGCTATCTGGGATCCCTTGTTGATCCCCAATTCTGGGTCGGGATCAACTGTCTGATTTCTGGTTAAGGCTTGGTAAATAAGAATAAACAATCGTTATCCTGCAACGCCTCCGTGTCTTCATTTGAAGCTAGATCCGGATTGATAATGATTCGACCATCCCTCTTCTTAATGGCCAGCAATTGCATATTATGATCCAGTAGCACTGGTATAATGGTGCTGTAGCTTTTTCCCACACTCTTATCCCTAATCTCTTCCGCAAGATCGGGTACTGCGATTTTTATAAGGCGTGCTTTGCTGTTTTTGTCTGAAAAGCTCATTGTCTTAAACAGAAATTCGGAGACTTTTCCGTTAAAGAAAGCCATCTTGGCGAGGGTCAATTCTATGATCCGATTTGTAGGTATAGGTTGAGCGATCTTCAAATCGTGAAAAAGATCTATATTGCTGTCATCGAGTAGCTCGGCCAGGATATGTAGATTACTATTCCCGAGATATTCTTTATACATGCTACGCAAAGATATGGCCAGGCCCATGATATAGTCATCCTGGTAAATACCCTGCTCATGGTCAGTACTGATTGAATGGTCCTTTATTGGGGGGGCGAATAAAATAGCACGCGTTACTTGACTGAAATCATCTTTGTGTTCAGTTACCAATTTAAGTAAAGCCTCGCTTTTTTCAACATTCGACTGAAGTCTAATCAGATTCCCCTGCGGTTCAGCGTCATGCCCAGATTGGAAATCAGAAACTACATGGATGATTTGCTTGCTATGAGGTAATAACGCCTCGACAACCTCGAATGACAATGTACTGCTACCGATCACTAAAATGATCTCTTTTCCAATGTGGAAAAATGAAGAAGAGTCACAAGGAACAAGATTCTTTGCATATGCTACTGACGGGTAATAGCTTGGCTGTGATTGTAATAGCAATAACTCATCATCAGTGCGAATTTTATAATTTTTATCGTTTTGTGTTAGGGGATTAATCAGATACGGGCTCTTCGTCGGGTGAAAATCCAATTCCGTTTCACTGTGTTTATACAAGGGGTCATAGCGATAAACTGCAAGCAGCAATATGCCATTTTCTCTCAGTCCTATAGCGGCATCTCTATAGGTTTTGGAGACAACAGCTTTTTGAATTTCATGGCTGTGGGTAGCGGAAACAGCGGATAGAATTTGACCAGAGGTTAGCGAAAGCAAGTTTACTATGACATCAGTAATACCCGGATAGATACATGCATGAGTGAAAAGGCGCGATTTTATGCTATCCAGCGGTACGATCTTGTTGGCGCCTGATAATTTGAACTTTTCATTATTATCGGTGAAGTGGAGCTCAGTGATGATCGAGTGATTTTCCTTCGAAAGGCTGTTGATTCCAATTACAGTCATCAGACCGCGGGTATTCTGGGATGACAGCTTCTTTGGGTCAGCCAACACCAATGACCCTGTGGAATTTTCAACTTTTGCCATTTTCAATTTGTCGTAGTCGGAACTGATACCGCGACAGTAATATACGTAATCCCGTCGAAAGTTATATTTCTTGAGGGGTTTTTCCTCTTCAAATTCAGCAATTACTACAACTTTTTTTGACTTAACCCAGGAGTTGGGTGCTGTGATTTCCCTGATTATACTTGGCGCGCGAGAATTCCAACCGCAGATTATTATATGATCAGATAGGTGTGGAACATAAATGCCCTGTTCTTCAAGTTCTCTAAGCTGGCTTTTTTGCATCAAATGCTGGACGAATAAGAACAATGCGCTGCCATAACTGACAAAGGGGATGAACGCAGTAATGCCCTGTCCAAGCACGCTGTTCTGTGTAATCGATTGAGAGTAAATTCCCCCCATGGATGACATTGAGACTATCCAGGTGAACAATTCCGAGAAGTCCCTGCCTGCGAAATCATTGTAGGCGCCAGTCAAGGCGGAATGGCTGTTTTCAAGATGTAGGATGAGGAGAAATGCGAAAGAGAGGAAAAACAGTACCAGTAAAACAGTGATGAGCCAGGTGCGTTGGGCGATCCAATCGGCTGCGGTCCAGATCGCAAAACTGGCTTTCAGAGTGTTTTTGGGTAGTTTACTCTGAATATTATAGGCAAACTCGAAGTTATGACCGTACTGAGATAGTGCCACAATAATCAGAGTCAAGATTAACAAGATTACCCAGGTCGTAAGGGGGAAAAGGTTAACAACGAAACCTTTCTGCGTAAAATAGGATTCCGAACCCGGGTGTATGGTAAGTGGCAATCCTTGAGCCATCTGCTGCCCTTTGAAGATCAATACATCTCTGTCTGACTTTCTGGCCAGTCCTAATTCTAAATTTTCAGTGATGTTGGCTGTCAACTCGGTAACAGTTTCTTCCTGGAAATCGTCACCAAGCCCTGCCTCCCGAACAACAAGAACAGCCCTTGTGAAGAGTGGATGAGCTCCATCGGATTGATCTGACTGAGGAGCGGTGAATTCGAAGTAGGGAAATTTACGTTTGATTATTTTTTTTGTATGGGAGTCTACGGGTAGCAGCTTCAATTTACCGTCAAATTTGTCGGCTCGGTCTGCTCTCTCATGAGAAGTTACTGCTACAGCATCAAGCGTGCCATTTAGCAGAGCCTCGAAAGCATCGGAGTAACTCTCAAGATCTTCAACAATAATACAGTTTTTAGGTGATATGCCATGAGATGATAGGATGTCCAGGGCATTTCTGTAGGACCCGCTCTTGGTTTTGCCAATATAAATACGCTTGCCGATGAGGCTCATTATTTTATTTATATTGCTCTCTTTTGCTACGAGGATTTGAGTGTATTCAGGAAACAGTGCGACCATTGCCAGCATCGATGGGAGTGCGGTATTTAGATGCGAGAACTGAACGTCATCTGAAGAATTAATGACGCGGTAGAGTATATCGGCTTGTACGATAGCAAAATCAGCCTTTTTATCAGCCAATAGTTCCAGGTTATGGATAGATCCATCAGTGGAAATCAGTTCGCTTTCTACATCAGTATATTGGTTGATTATGGTAGCCAACTGTTCGCCGACAAAATAATAGACGCCCTCGGGTTGACCGGTAGCGATACTGGAAGCGCTCAATTGTGTGGGGATGGAAAAGGTAAGAGAAAATGCAATTAGTGTGAAAAACAGTCCATGATACTTCATATCCACCCCTATCTGTGCATGGTCAAAAAATTTCCGGACCAAGAGCCGCCAGATACTACAGATACCCCGTTTACAAGGCTTGCCTGCTTTTAATTATTATTTTTAATAATAGCTGTAAAATTATTCTACTTTTATTGGAACAACACTAAATCCAATCTGGTGGATGCTCCATATCCTGCAATATCCAGCATATCAATGACTCGATATATATGCTTATACAAAGCACAAGTCAATAATGTAATCGGGCGTGTCAACCAGATAGGGATTTGAATTCACTTTGTCTCTATATTTGCAGTCTGCGCCCAATTTTGGAAAATTTCCTCCGCAGGTAGTGGCCTGCTGAAGAGATAGCCCTGGGAAAGGTCGCAGCCCGATTTGAGCAGAAACTCCGCCTGGCTGGCTTCCTCCACACCTTCGGCAACCGCTTCCAGGCCCAGGCTTTTGGACATGGCGATGATGGCCCTTACGATCGCTTCGTCATTGGTGTCCTGACCGATATCACGGACAAAGGATTGATCTATCTTGAGGCGGTCCAAGGGGAGCAGTTTCAGATAGGCCAGACTTGAGTAGCCGGTGCCGAAATCGTCGATGGCAAAGTTGACCCCAATGGTTCTGAGTTCAGCGAGTACCGTTCGGCTCAAGTCAGGATTGCGCATCAACATCGATTCGGTCACCTCCAGTTCCAGACGTTGCGGGGATAGGCCGCTGTGTTTAAGCTCCTCCGAGACCAAGCTGACCAGGCCTTCCCGGTCAATTTGCTGTACTGACAGGTTGACCGATATGCGCGGTACCCTGAAATTATCCCTGTCCCAGCTGGCGAGTTGATTGCAGGCCGAGCGCAGGACCCATTGGCCGATATCTCCGATGATACCGATCTCTTCAGCAAGCTCGATAAAGAGACCCGGGGGTATCAGGCCCTGTTTAGGATGCTGCCATCGCACCAGGGCCTCGATCCCATGCAACTGGCGTGTTTGCAGATTCACGATAGGCTGATAATGGAGTATCAGTTCGTTACGGCTAATCGCACGGCGCAGGTCATTCTCCATCACCAATCGTTCCAATGCGCCCTCGCTCAAGGCGTGGGTGAAAAAACGATAGGTGTTGCGGCCTTGTTGTTTGGCATCGTACATAGCCCGGTCCGCATGCCGGATAAGCATATCCGGATCATCACCGTCATTGGGGTAGAGGGTTATGCCGATACTCGCTGTCACCACCAGTTCATGTTCGCCGATAATCATCGGCTTGGCGAACAGGTCGATTAACTTACGCGCCACCACGACAGCATGTTGAGCATCGGTCTGTTCCTCCAGTAGCAGCACGAATTCATCTCCACCCAGGCGTGCCAAGGTGTCGCTGGCGCGAATGATTTGACTCATGCGCCGGCTGACTTTCAGAAGCACCTCGTCACCCACGGGGTGTCCAAGGGTGTCATTGACTGTCTTGAATCGATCCAGATCGAGAAACAACAACGCGATGGAACTCTTCTCCCGTCGCGCATGCATCAATGCATGTTGAAAACGCTCGCGAAACAGAGCGCGGTTGGGTAATTGGGTTAAGGCATCGTGATGGGCGAGAAAGTTGATTTGATCCTGCGCCTCCTTGATCTGGGTAATATCGGTAAATACACCCACATAGTGTGTGATCTCGCCATGGCTGTCTTTGACCGTACTGATGGTAAGCCATTCCGGAAAGACATCACCGTTTTTACGTCGATTCCAGATCTCTCCCCGCCAGTGCCCGGTTTGTAATAATGTCTCCCACATCTCCTTATAGAAGGCATCTTCGTGATGACCCGATTTCAGGATGCGGGGATTCTGGCCCATTACCTCCTCGCTGCTATAGCCAGTGATGGCCTCGAAGGCTGGATTGGTAGAGACAATATCTCCATTGACGTCAGTCACGGTGATGCCTTCGGCAGTGTTCTGGAAGGCCCGCTCCGCAAGGCGTAGCTTCTCCTCGGCAATTCGGTGCGCAGCTCTCAGTTGTTGATCCTCGAGAACACGCTTTACCGCTTCCCCCAGCCTGGCGGGGCGATCCTTCAAGACATAATCGTTGGCCCCTTGCCGCAGGGCATCGATGGCAGCCTCTTCGCCAATACCGCCGGAGACGATGATGAAGGGGATATCGAGATTCTGCTGCCGGAGCAGGGAGAGTGCCCGATGACCGCTGAATTGAGGCAGGTGCCAATCACACAGAATCAGATCGGGTTTGGCCGCTATGGCTTCAAGGTAGGCCGTTTCCCCCTGTACCCGGGTGTATTCCAGATCAAAGCCTTCATCCATCAGCCTGATTGCCATCAGTTCGGCATCGTAGGGTAGATCCTCGACAATTAATACCTGTAGCGCCATAGCGGATTCAGCTTGACCTGCTTTCTGACAGGGGTGCAGCAACATTGAGGGTCAACCAATAGTCTTCTATCTGGCGGACCACATCGATGAATCCAGAAAATGCGACAGGTTTCACCAGGTAGGAGTTGGCACCTATGTCGTAGGAGAGCGCCCGGTCGCCCTGTTCTTTCGAGGAGGTGAGGACAACCACCGGTATACGCTTGACTTTCGGTGTCCCTTTGATTTGTTTCAATACCTCGAAACCGTCAATCCCCGGCATTTTCAGGTCAAGCAGTATCAAATCGGGAAGGGGATACTCGATCCGGTCGGTAAATGCACCGTTACCGAGAAGGTAATCCAGTGCATGTCTACCGCTGTTGGCTACCTCAATTCGATTGGAAAGCCTTGCTTCCTTGAATGCATCCAGGGTTAGCTCGACGTCCATGCGATTGTCTTCAACCAGCATAATTATGGCGGAATTACTCATAATCCTTAGCCTTTATTGTTGCTCTGGCGATCGGGTGTAGGATGTGTCATTTTTGTCTAGCATGTCAATTGAAGGATTTGTATTGATGCCAAAGCACGTTAATGTATCTCCGCTGCAGGCAGAATGAGGGTGAACTGACTGCCCTTGCCCAGGGAGGAATCCACCTTCACTTCTCCCTCCATCATGCGGGCCGCCTTGGCCACGATTGCCAGGCCGACGCCGGTACCCGGGTATTCATCTTGCCCATGAAGACGTTGAAACACTTTAAAGATTTTCTGATGGTACTCTGGCGCGATCCCGATGCCATTATCGGCAATCGTGATAAATACCCGCTTGCCCCTGTGTTTGGATGCGATGTGTATCTGTGGTGGCGTGTCGGGGTGGCAGTAGGTCAGGGCATTTTCAATCAGATTGCTGAACTGTTGTCCAATCAAGGTGGCATCACCCAGGGGTGTTGCCAATGGCTTTTCGATGATCAGTTGGGCGCCGCTGTTTTCGATGAGTTCGGCGAACGTGACCTCCAGTCCCTCAATGATCGGTGCCAACTCGATAGGTCGCATCTGCAGGGCGCCGCGCCCGGTACGTGAATATTGCAACAGGTCATCGATCAGGATGCCCATGTGGTTGCCCGCTTCGAGGACATTCTTCAGATAGTGTTGACCCTCTTCGTTCAGACTGTCGAGATGGCGATTGACAAGGATATGGGCAAATCCGGTTACCGCCCGGAGTGGTGCCCGCAGGTCATGGGAGACGGAGTAGACAAACGACTCCAGCTCCTTGTTGGCCGATTTCAACTCCTCAGTCCGCTCATTGACGCGTAATTCCAGCTCGTTATTGAGTCGGCTGACCTTGATTTCGGCAAGTTTGCGGTCGGTAATATCCTGGCCAATGGATTGATAGGAGATAATCTCACCCTGTGGGGTGAACAGGGCGCGGTTAGTCCAACTCTGCCAGCGTGTTTTGCCCGATTTCGAGATCACCTGATGCTCATGGGACTGGGTGGGTGAGTCGGGTGTCAGGGCTTCGATATGGCTCTTCACCGTTGTCCTGTCCCGGCCCGGGATCAGGTCTAGAAAATTACTGCCTAGCAGGGTATCCGGAGATTTTTGAAAATAGTCACAATAGCTTTTGTTGATGAAGGTGATCTTTCCATCTGGCAGAAAACTGCAGATTAGAACTGGTGTGTCCTCCACCACTCCCCGGTAGCGTTCCTCACTTTCACGTAAAGCATCCATCGCTTCGACCCGATCCGTAATATCCCTTCCCACGCCGATGATGCCGGTCACCTTGTGTTTATCGTCCAACAAGGCGGTATCTATCCAGCCCAGCCAACGCCAACCCGAAGCCGTCATCGCCCGCTGTTCCATATAGGCTGTGTGGGGCGGGCTATGGAGTCGTTGCATCGCATCCAACGTTCTTGCCTGATCATCCTTGTGTATCAAAGGCATAAATGTGTTGCCGAGCAGCTCATCTTCACGCTTGCCGAACATCTTGCAGTAGGAGGGGCTGACGAACTCAAATTTGCCTTCAAGATCCACTTTAACCACCAGATCGTTTTGATTCTCCACCAGGAGACGGTATTTTTCCTCGCTCTCCTTCAAGGCGTCTTCAGCCAATTTACGGTCGGTGATGTCGTTGAAGATGGCTACGATTTCACCCCCGGGCAGTCGGTAGACATAGTTTTCTACCCAGAGATGGAGGCGATTATCCTGATATTGACTGATGGGGAAGGACTCCGCTGCACCAGTTTCCCAGACTCGCTTGAATGTTTGTAGAAGTCCTAATGACTCGATACCTGGAAACACTTCGGTCACTCGTCGACCGATGGTCTCCTCCCGGCTATTTCTACCAATGCGTTCACCAGATTTGTTGTACTCTCGAAAGACAAAATCCGCGCCATCATCCACTGCTTCGTAGACCGCCACACCGTCACTCATGTTATCCACAAGTTCCCGGTAGCGGGCTTCGCTCATGGTCAGGGCGTTCATACTTCGACGTTGTTGTACTATGTGCCATATCTCATTGGCAATCAGTTGGGTTGTCTCTACATCCAGGTCTGTATAGTCACGCTCTTTGTTGGCAACAACGATAAGCAAGACGACGCGATCTTTTTCTATCACCGGCAGGCTAATGATGCGGGACAGGGGGATTTGGCAATCTAGTGGCCTGCGATTATCTGTCGCTTCTTGAAAAGCGTTGAAAATGACGGGTTTTCTCAGTCTGAATGCATCGCCCCATTTGCCTGTATCCTTGATGGGATAGTATTCGTCATATACGGCATGACAATACTCTTCTTGAGTCTGCTTCGACCAGGCCACGAGTTTAATGGCTGTTTGATCCTGGTTAATTGAATAGATCAGGGCAATAGGGCTGTCAATCAACTTTTTGGTCAACGACAGGGCATGTTGCATGAATGAGGTCTCATCGAGATCCTCGGCAATCTGAGGCAGCCCCAACAATATCGAAGCACGACGTGCCTGGATCTCCATATACTTTTCATGTTGTTTCCTTGCAGTGATATCGTGAAGCACGCAATGGGTCTGTTTAAAATTACTTGTTGGGTCGTGTCCAGTGCGACCATCCACAGAAACAGTGACGATCTCACCATCACGGCGCAGCAGATCGTACTCCTTGCCCACTACCTGGCCAGTTGATAGAAATTCCGTGAAGCGCTTTTCCAGGAGTGGGTGTTGCTCCGCTATGATGAAGTCGGTAATGGGTCTGCCGATGACTTGCTCGCGCTCATTTGCAGCAAAGCCCAATAACTCCAACCATGACGGATTGACATCGAGTATATTGCCATCTTGATCCAGAGATTCGTAGGCCACGGGCGCATTTTCATAGAACAGGCGAAAATGCTCCAGACTCTCGCGTAAGGCCTCTTCGGTTTGATGCAGGGATGTAATGTCCCGGCCGATACCGAGCACACCGAATAATTCACCCGAATCGTCTAGAACGGGGCATTTCGTGGTCAGCAGCAGGGAACGATGGCCATCATCGGCGAAAGTGATCCACTCCTTGTTCGATACCGAATCTCCTGCATCGATAGCGGCCTGGTCTTTGGCACGGAAGAACGCTGCCTGTCCTTCAGAGAGAAAATCGTAGTCAGTCTTGCCGAGGATCTGATTCTCTTTGGCGCCGAAAAATCGCTCAAACATTTGGTTGCATGCGAGGTATACACCATCCGGATCCTTCAGCCAGATCAGGTCAGGAAGGGTTTGAAACAGGGTGCGCAGACGCGACTCCTTCTCCCTCAGCTCCTGCTCCATTTTGTGCATTTCCGTGATATCCCGCGACACGCCGAAGGTACCGATTATCTTTCCACTCTCATCCTGCAGCGGGCCCTTGGTGGCGAGAAAGGTAACGGGTCCCGCTTTGGTATCCACCTGTTCATGTAAGGTGATGACCCGGTTTTGCTCGATCAGCATGCGATCGTTTTTCATGACCATCTCTGCCTGATGCGGTGGAAACAGGAAATTGTCATCCTGGTTCAACGCCTCATCTTTCGACTTGCCAGTGAAAATCTCAGCCTGTTTGTTAAATAAGAGATAACGTCCTTGCAGATCCTTGGCATATATGGCATCGGTAGATGAGTCTGCGATGACAGAAAGAAGATTCAATGCCTGGATGCGTTCGGCTTGTGCCTGGTGGGTAGCGTTGGCGACTGCGAGCTGTTGGCGCTGGCGCAGCAGATAGAGGCCGATGATTCCCATCAGCAGCGCCAACAAGCCGGTAAATGCCATCCAGATGGCATCTTGCAAGGCTTCGTCATAGACTTCCGACCAGTCCATCTTCGCCAACAGGAACCAATCCGTACCGGGTATGCGGCGTCCAACACCGAATACGGATTCGTGGCGGTAGTCCTTGCCTTCTACGACGTGCGCCATCGCCCAATCACCCCGGGCCAACTGAGCGGCAAGCAGTGCTTCATCATTGAGTGGCCAGCGAAGTTGCATGGCTGAATCGGGGTCATGTTTCAGATTGTTGAGGAACTCTACCTTTGATCCATCCCGGCGAAACAGAACCACCTCGCCGCTTTTGCTTGGTACAGGCCATTCGCTGATGGTGGAAAGAAAGTGTTTGGTGGGATCCAAATGCAGGAGCAGCACAAACTCCAGCACCTGCTTTTCATTCCTGTAAGGCACGATGAAATCCAGGTGCGTCTCACCCTGAGTGTCCTTGTAGGGACCAAAATGTTCCACCTTACCTGAATCGGCCAGGCGTAAAATCTCTTTTATGGTTGCACTATCTACCTGGGCGTGCAGGTTTGCACCTTTCCACAGGCTGATGCCAGATCGATCTAACAGAGTGACACCCTCAAACTCGCCGATATTCTCTATCTCATCCAACTGCTCACTGAGCAGATGAAAGGCATTTTGATCATTCTTCTGTCGCCAGTTTTGGAAGGCTGTGGGTATGGCATGGTTGAATTGGATAAAAAGGGAGTCCTGGCGGCGCTCTTGCAACCAGTTATCCACATATTCAGATTTTAAATCTGAAATGGCCTGTAAGCGATTAATTTCAGATGATTTTTTATCTTGTATGGTTGTATAAACAAGGGTGATTGTCAGGGGCACTACAAAGAGCGCTAGCAACAATGCCGGTAGCCAGATAGAACCTATACCATGCAGCAAACTCTCCTGTGGTGTCTCTTTGATGCCCTGGAGACGCTGCATCAACCAATACAGCAGCAGCGAACTTGCGACTAAGAACAGCCAGCTTTTGAGAGTATTGGCGTGGTCCAGGTGTTTCGGCGAACTGGTTATTGCTTCGATCACCCAGTCGGAAGTGAGGATCCAGATGATAGAGAGCACAGCATAGATGAACACGATTGTAAGTGCATACTGTGTGGGGCGCTTATTCATGTGAAGAGTGAAAACATCTCATCGTTATGGCGTTGAACCAGACTGGTTGGGAAACACAACCTATCTAATCTTCATGTTAGCTATTGAAAAATATCACTTGCAGACTGCCTGCTGTGATTCGGTTCCGCTACTGGTTTATTTTAGACCTTCAATTCAGGATAGGTCTGTCAATAACTAATTATTTAGCCCTGGGCAACCCTCAAACCGTGGTAGAACCGAATCCTGACACCAACGTGACACCAAATAGCGATCTAGATTTGTATATTTGAAAGTAGGGTGAACAGGATTTGGCATGTCTTGTGGGAAATAGCTATTGCTTGATTTGAGAGAGAGATTTTTCACCTATTACCTGACTCGGATCAGTGTAATGGCGGAACAGGGGAGTATTTTCGAATTCTTCGTATATTATTAAATTCGATAGCAATTGGATTTAATAAGATGTATCGTAAACCCTGGAAGAGACACTATCTATCTCCGGGTGAAACTGCGGAGATATTTAAAGTCACACCCGCTTCATTGCGGGGATGGACAAACAAGGGTGCCATTCGCGCCGAGACCACCAGGGGGGGGCATCGGCGCTATCCAGTCAGCGAAGTATTCAGACTGGCGCGCATGAAGGGACTCGATCTGGAACCATCCCTTTTTATGTCAGTGCGATTGTTGATCATCGATAGTGATGTCGAACATGGCAAATCCATGCAGGAGTCGCTGAGTGATGTAGAAGGAATATCCGAGATTGCCCTTGCACACGACTGCTTCATGGCAGGGTGCCTGGTGACACAATTTAAACCCGATGTAGTGCTATTGGATCTTAAACTGCCTGGTATCGATAGTTCTCTCATATGCAGCTTCATAAAGCATGACCATCAAACAAGGTTTATTAGAGTGATTGCAATGTGTCGAAATTGTTCAAAACAACAACAAAAACAGATACTGGATCTTGGTGCCGAGGTCTGTCTGACAAAGCCTCTTTCCAATCTTCAGCTCAAGCAAGCGATGGGGCTGGTCAACCCGGACTCCTAAACATCTCCTGATATGACTGATTTCGGCTTCTCCTCATCTGGCAGGCCAGGTACGCCTTATCGTATTCTTGTTGTCGAGGATGACACGCCACACCTGTCATTACAGGTCGATATACTGCAGACCCTGCCGTCCCAGGTAAGCACCGCCGATTCTGGCTTGAAGGCACTGAGTATGGTCAAAGATGGTAATTTCGACCTGGTTTTGATGAATAAAAGGTTGCCAGACATCGATGGAGACGAAGTATGTTATCGCATTCGTCAGGATCTCAATAATCACCTGTTACCCGTTATAATGGTAACTGGTTCAGGTAGCTCACAGAGTCTGCATCATAGTCTGTCGATAGGTGCCAACGACTTCATCAAAAAGCCCTATGACCCACTTGAGCTCAAATCTCGGGTTCATGCTGCCATTCAGATGAAACACCTTCTAGATCAGTTGGATGATGCCGCAACTGTACTTTTTACCCTGGCCAAGATGGTAGAGGCACGTGATCCTACAACGGGCGAGCATTGCAATCGTCTAGTGAATACCTGCCGCATACTCGGAGAGGCATTGAATCTCCCGGGCAGTGACCTGGAAGCACTGCGTAAGGGCGCTATTCTGCATGATATAGGTAAGATAGGGGTGCCCGATGCCGTGCTATTGAAGCCGGGTGCACTGACCAGTGACGAATGGCAGGTAATGCGAAGACATGCTGTAATCGGAGCGGATCTATGTCAGCAGTTGAATAGTGTGCGCGATGCGGTACCGATCATACGTCATCATCACGAACGCTGGGACGGCAGTGGATATCCTGACGGACTATCGGGAGAGGAGATACCATTGATTGCTAGAGTGTTCCAGTATGCGGATATTTATGATGCCTTGCGACATGATCGTGTGTACAGTAAAGCTCAACCTGTCGATGAGATTCTCGAGGTGCTCAGGCTTGAAATAGAGTTGGGATGGCGAGACCCGGTAATTGGCAGGATCTTTTTTGATATTCTCAATCATGACCCTGGCAGACTCGATGAAACCTGAAGAGCTGGTTATACACAGAATCGAGCGGGAAAAGCTGACAGTATCAGCAATGATGGCAATTTACTGCCGGGACCATCATCAAACCGACGGCACCCTGTGCGATGCTTGCGATAAACTTTTGGATTATGCTCACAGACGCCTGGATAGCTGCCCCTTCCAGGAGAAAAAGCCAGCGTGCAACCACTGCAATGTACACTGCTATGCCAAAGATATGCGTAAAAGTGTCCAGGATGTGATGCGCTATGCGGGTCCAAGAATGGTATTTCGCCACCCGCTATTGAGCCTTTTACATCTGTTCGACAAAATGCGTGAAGTTCCAGTGCTTCCAAAGCGCAAGCTATAAGCAATCAAGTCTTCGCTGGTTCTTGATCATTGGGGATATAGGGTATTGATAATTACGCGGTGCGAATCGTAATCACTGTCGCTGACAGGATTGAATGCGCTCAGCCGCGCTTGGCGAAGGATCTCCTGTCCCTCGGGTGATGTTTTCAAACCGAGCAATAGATCTTGTATTCGTGATTTCAAGCCGTCTTCCATCTCCTCTTTTACGGCCCAGGGAAGGTGTGGGAGTGGATCGCTGACCGCTATCACCGTTAAATCGTTCACGTCGATTTTCTTTTTAACCATCGGTAGCCGCTGCACCACCTCGCCGGCACCGCCTGCATCTGCGTGCTTGAGATAGGTGGATATCACTGCTTTGGGTGGATTGACAGCATATTTCTCTTGGTAATCACCTGCCTCCAAGCCGGCTTGACGAAGGAGATAAGTAGGCACGATATAACTCATCATGGCCCTGGGCCCGCCGCCAAATAGTATCTCTTTACCACGTAACTGTTGGAGTTCTTTGATTCCTGAATCGCTGCGCACATAGATGGCACCGCGGATGGTCTTTTCCCCAAACTCCTCGTTTTGAACAATGGCTTCGTAACCCAGCTTTTCATGGGCATTGACATATTCAAACTGATTCAGATGTACCAGGTCATAACGGCGCTGCTGCAAGCGCTTCATAAAGACATCGAAATTGGCTGATAATTCGAGCTTGACCGGCTGTTGCAAATGTTCTTCCAAATAACTTGATAGTGGACGAAACAGATTGGCAGTGGCTATCGCATCGCGGCGTGGGAAAATTCCGATCAAAAGCGGGTCTGCAAGAACGCTGGTAAATAGATCGGCTGCTATGAGTACTAGGACAAGGTGGATCCTAAGGCGGTGGGGACTGAAACGTCTTACTCTTTCGCGATGTTCCATGATCTAATCTTTGATAATTGAATAGTGATTGTAAATGTGTAAAACCATGGATTATTTATTGTTAGCGGCAGTGTCTAAGCTAACTTAAAATACTCGCTGTGTTTATATATAGCAGTTGCTAGCGTAAATATCAGGTGAGATGTCATCATTTGGAAAAAGTCTAGGTCTAAATTATGCTGGAGATCGGATCTCGCACCCGGGGCAACATGGAGATTCGACAAATAATGGATAATTGAAGCGAGGGGAGTATGAGCAGTAGAAATTCACAGTTGTTGGCAGGGCAGCGGGCACTGGTCACGGGTGCCAACTCAGGTATCGGTGCTGCCGTGGCGCGCGGCCTGGCAATGGCGGGTGCCAAGGTGGTCATTAATTATGTTGTGAATGAAGCGGATGCCTTGAAGCTGGTCAACGAAATCGAAAAATCCAATGGCGTTGCAATGGCTCTGTATGGAGATGTCAGTAATGAGAGCGACGTGCAGGCAATGTTCAGTCAGATGATTGAGACATGGGGGAGCATCGATATTCTGGTGAATAATGCTGGATTGCAGCGTGACGCACCCTTTGTGGATATGACCTTGGCACAGTGGAACAAGGTCATGGATGTTAACCTCACTGGTCAGTTTCTCTGCACCAGAGAAGCAACCAAAGAGTTTATTCGACGCGGGGTGGTACCGGATCTATCCTGCGCTGCTGGTAAGGTTATCTGCATGTCCTCGGTACATGAGGTCATTCCCTGGGCCGGACATGTCAATTATGCTGCATCAAAAGGGGGAGTCATGATGTTCATGCAGAGTGTGGCGCAAGAGCTGGCGCATCTGAAGATTCGCGTGAATGGCATCGCTCCAGGCGCAATCCGCACACCAATCAATCGCAGTGCCTGGGAAACACCTGAAGCGGAAGCTTCCCTGTTGAAATTGATCCCTTATGAACGGATAGGCGATCCAGCCGATATCGCCAAGGCAGTCGTTTGGCTCGCCTCGGATGAGTCAGACTACGTGACGGGTACATCACTCTTCGTGGATGGCGGGATGACCCTCTATCCTGGGTTCAGAGAAGGTGGCTGAGCCCTCGGAAGTGATCCGTTTTGGTCGCGCCATTTGTGGCGACTTGCGCCAAGGGGAGCAGCGTGAATGGTTGTTGACCAATGGCAAAGGTGCCTATGCGGCGGGTACCGTCGCCGGTAGCCTGACGCGTCGCTACCATGGGCTCCTGATCGCTCCACTCAGCGGTGTCCTCGATCGCCACCTTATGATGGCCAAGGCGGATGCCACGCTGCGGTTCGACGGTAAGGAGTGGCCGTTGTTCACCAATCGTTGGTATGGCAATGTCATCGATCCCCATGGCTACACTTTTCTCGAGAGTTTCAAGCTGCTTGGCAGGATGCCTGTTTGGCGTTTTGCCATCGGTCATATGGGCCTTGAGATACGTATCTGGATGGAACACGGCCAGGCTACCACCTACGTGGCTTATCGCTGGACTGGCGGACAGGAGGTGGCTCGACTAAGCGTCAATATGCTGGCTAATCGCCGCGGTCACCATGGCAATATGCATGTCAGGGACAGCACCGCTTCGGTGACTGAGTCGGATTGTGGTCTGTGCGTTGAATGGCCTGAGGGGGAGCAACTCTCTATTCACACCACGGACGCCTCCTTTGAGCCTTTACAACACTGGTATGAAGGTTTTCTACTCAACAGAGAGGAGCAGCGTGGTCTTGCCGCAATCGACAACAATCTCTCGGTTGGTCGGATTCATTTCAATTTGAAGCAGGGTGAGTGGGCAGGATTTGCAGTTACCCTCGAGAAGAGTATCGACTTTGATCTTGAACTCTCAATGCAGCGATTTTTCCAGCGGGATGAGCAGCTGATAAATACCGGTAAGGAAAAATTTCCATCGACGGCCCCTGACTGGATACGCCGGCTGCTGTTGTCAGCAGATGATTTTTTAATCGAACGAACCTTGCCTTCCAACAAAACCGGAGATTCCATCATTGCCGGATATCCCTGGTTCGGCGATTGGGGTCGTGACACCATGATCTCCTTGCCCGGCCTGACCATTGCCACCGGTAGAACCGACATCGCACGCTCGATTCTGCTTGGCTATGCTGAACTCGCCGACAAGGGGCAACTGCCAAATCGATTCATCGGTAGTGGCGAGGCGGCGGAGTACAACACGGTGGATGCCGCACTCTGGTATTTCGAGGCATGGCGTGCCTATGTCGACGCGACAGATGATGACAAGACTCTTGAGAGTTGTTTCCCTGTCTTGGAGAAGATCATCGATTGGCATCTCAAAGGTACCAGATATGGTATCGGCATGGACCCGGCTGATCATCTGCTACGAGCGGGAGAACCCGGTGTGCAGTTGACCTGGATGGATGCGAAGGTGGGTGAATGGGTGGTCACACCGCGCATGGGCAAACCGGTGGAGGTGAATGCGCTCTGGTATAACGCATTGAGCAGCATGGCCGACTTCGCGCTACGTCTTGGCAGGTCGGAGCAACCCTATCGGGATATTGCCAGTGCAGTAGGTGAGAGCTTCAAACGTTACCTGAGGAGAGATGGGCAGGGGCTCTACGATATTCTGGACGGTCCTGCGGGTGATGATGCCGCTATTCGTCCGAATCAGATCCTCGCTGTCAGCCTACCCCATACAGCCCTAAATCAAGCTGCCTGCCGGGATGTTGTCCAGGTGTGTGGCAGGGAGTTGCTCTGCTCTTATGGTTTGCGTTCCCTGAGTTTTCATGACAAGGCGTTTCGCGGGCACTATCGAGGAGGTGTTGCGGATCGGGATGGGGCATACCATCAAGGCACGGTTTGGGCTTGGCTGCTTGGCCACTACGCCTTGGCGGAATACCGGGTAGAAGGTGATGCGCAAATGGCTCAACAGCGCTTGGCGCCCCTGGCCGACCACCTCTGTGATGCCGGGTTGGGTTCAATCAGTGAGATCTTTGACGGTGATCCGCCGCACAAAGCGGCAGGTACACCGGCCCAAGCCTGGTCGGTAGCCTGTACCCTGGATGCCTGGTGGCGTCTTGAACAGACCAAGCAGGAATCAATGGAGTAGCTAGTCATGGGCTTGGATCAACAGCAATTGAATACAGAGCGCAAACGACTGCAACAACAGCGACTGGGAGAGGTCGATTGGCAGTTGTGGGGGCCCTATCTCTCGGAGCGGGGATGGGGCACGGTGCGTGAAGACTACAGTCCTCACGGCACGGCCTGGGAATACTTTGATCACGACCAGGCACGATCCCGTGCCTATCGCTGGAACGAGGATGGCCTGGGCGGTATCTGCGACAGTCAACAGCGACTCTGTTTTGCATTGGCCTTGTGGAATGGGCGTGATCCCTTTCTCAAGGAGCGGGCCTTCGGTCTCACCGGTAATCAGGGTAACCGGGGTGAGGACGTCAAGGAGTACTACTTTTATACCGATGCGCTACCCAGCCACAGCTGGTTGCGCTATCTCTACAAATATCCCCAGGCAGCCTATCCCTATCAACAGTTGTTGGAGGAGAACAGTCGCCGCAGCCGGCATGATCCCTCATTCAATCTCCTCGACAGCGGCGTTTTTGATGACCAGCGCTATTGGGATGTGGATATCAGTTATGCCAAGGCCTCGGCTGAGCAGATAATGATTCGCATTACCCTACACAACCGTGGGGAGAGGGAAGCCGAGATCGACCTGTTGCCGCAACTCTGGTTTCGCAATACCTGGTCCTGGGGTGATGATGATGTGGAAAGGCCGGTGCTCTATCGCGAGGCCTCCATAACCAGTGAGGCGGCTTGGGGGGTGAAGTGCAAGCACGCCACCTTGGGCGAGTATTGGCTCTATGCAGAGCAGGATGCCGAGCTGTTGTTTAGTGAAAATGAGACCAACAGAGAACAGCTTTGGGGAGATGCCTCAGCCTCACCCTATGTCAAGGATGCCTTTCACCGCTATCTGGTGGCAGGAGAGACAGAGGCCGTCAATCCCGCCGCCAGGGGTACCAAGTTTGCTGCCAGATACCATCTCAAGGTAGGCGCCGGGGAGTCGAGGCAGATAGATTTAGTACTCAGTGGGCAATCCCTGGAGCACCCTTTCCATGAGCTGGAGAGGGTGTTTGCCCAGCGACGCTCAGAGGCGGATATCTTCTATGATCAACTGCTGCCGGAGGGCGGCGTGGAAGATCACCGCATCATGCGCCAGAGTCTGGCCGGCATGATCTGGAGTAAACAGTTTTTCCATTTCGACGTGCAGCGTTGGCTGGTCGGTGACCAGGTAGAACCCCCCCGGGAGCGGCGTCTGGGACGTAACCATCGATGGCGGCATCTACAGGCGGCGGATATCCTGTCGATGCCGGATGCCTGGGAGTATCCATGGTTCGCCGCCTGGGATCTTGCCTTTCACTGCGTCGCCCTGGCACTGGTGGATGTGGACTTCGCAAAACAGCAGATCGAGGTGCTGTTGGGGGAGAACTATCTCCATCCCAACGGCCAGATACCCGCCTATGAGTGGGCCTTTGAGGATGTCAATCCTCCGGTGCATGCCTGGGGCACCCTGAAGGTCTATCGCGCCGAGCGGGTGCAGGGTGGGAGGGGTGACAGACGTTTTCTGCAGCGGGTGTTTCATAAACTGCTGCTCAATTATGCCTGGTGGATCAACCGTAAAGACAAGCAGGGACAGAACCTGTTTGAAGGGGGGTTTCTCGGGCTCGACAACATTTCGGTCTTCGATCGCTCAAAACCCCTCCCGCCGGGGTATGCCTTAAAGCAGGCGGATGCCACCGGCTGGATGGCCATGTTCGCCCTCAATATGACCATGATGGCCCTGGAACTGGCGATAGAAGACAGTGACTACGAGGCCATTGCGATCCAGTGCTACGAGCAGTTCCTGGCCATCGCCAAGGCGATCAGCGGTGGCGATGAGAACGGACCTTCCCTGTGGGACATGGAAGCGGGATTCTTCAAGGATCTGCTGATCACCCCCGAGGGTCATCACCACCGCATCGATGTCTACTCCTGGGTCGGTCTCATACCCCTGTTTGCCACCGAGGTGGTGGACGAGCGCCTGTTGGCCAATGTGCCGCGCTTTCGCCAGATGTTGAAGCAGCACAAAAAGGGACTGTTTCAGGGGAGTTATGTCTGTGCCTGTCCTGATTGGGAGAATACCCAAGGGGAGCATCTTCTGGCCTTGGTGGATCACAATATGTTGCCGCGTATCTTGAACCGACTGCTCAACGAGGAAGAGTTCCTTTCATCCTTCGGGGTGCGCAGTCTCAGCAAGCTGCATGAGCACTATCAGGACCTCGGCCATCTGCCAGGCATCGGTCAGACAAGGATTCGCTATTTGCCAGGTGAGTCGGAGAGCGGGTTGTTCGGCGGCAACTCCAACTGGCGTGGCCCTATCTGGTTGCCAACCAACTATGCCCTGGTGCAGGCGTTGGAGAAATTCCATCGCTTTCTGGGTGATGACTTTAAATATCCCGTGCCCTCAATGCCCGGCCAAAAGCTGACCCTGCGGGAGATCGCGACATTGATTTCTGAGCGGCTTGTGGATCTCTATCGCAGGGATGAACAGGGTTATATACCGGCGTTGCGTCGCGACAGTCCTTTTCAGTCCGACGAGAGCTGGCGTCACCTCAATCTCTTTTACGAATATTTCCATGCCGAATCGGGACAGGGGCTGGGTGCCGCTCACCAGACCGGCTGGACCGGCCTGTTGGCCAATCTGGTGATGCGGCGCTACCGCAAGGATATCCCGGTATTTCTCGGGCATGAGGATGAGTCGCTGGCGAGATAGCCTCAATCGCTAACATGCCCATCATGGCCCATGCCAAGCATCATTAAAAATATTGTTCAATGTGTTCACTGAGGTGGATCTCAGAAATATATCTTTACTTGTATAATATATATCTAGAAGTATAATTTGAAAGGAATCGTGTTTGTTGGAAAATCCTTAGAAGTGATTCGGGTATTTCCAGACGATGTCAAACAAGAGGCAGGTTATCAACTGGATCGGGTGCAGCGTGGGTTTGATCCTACAGACTGGAAGCCGATGACATCGATCGGACAGGGAGTGCGTGAAATTCGTATCCAGGTGCAAGGACAGTGGCGTGTTATTTATATCGCCAAATTCGATGAAGCAATCTATGTCTTACATGCGTTCCGAAAAAAAGCACAAAAAACACCCAGACCCGATATTGAAGCAGCTAAACGAGCACTTGGCGAAGTAATTCAGAGGTTTCGTGATGAGTAATGAGAAACAATTTAATAGTGTGTGGGATGCCTTGGAGGATGATCCTATCAGGGCTGAAAATCTAAAACTGAGATCGGCACTATTAATAGCGATTAACGAAGAGTTGACTTCTAAAAGCCTGAAGCAAAGTGAGGCTGCAGAACTGCTACATATCACGCAGCCACGTGTCAGTGCCTTGAGACAGGGGAAAATCAGCGATTTCAGATTGGATGCCCTTGTAGATATCGCCCATCGCTTAGGATTGCATGTGTCAATAGAAATAGCTGCGTGATTATCGTAACTACGATGAATGCTATGTAAACATTAGGAGGACTATTGGCAACAAGGTGATGAGTCGTTGGCGAGATAGCAGTTTCAGTTAGAGGTAGAGTAGCTCGATTCTGCCACTCTTCTGTTCTATTACCGCCTTGGGATCATCGGTCTCCGAGCTGGCAATAAAGAGAAGATTACCGCCGTCGCCTCCGACCATACAGGCGTAGGGCGCACCCAGGGGTTTGATCCTGCGCACCACCTCTCCGCCCTCGCGTACCAATAGCAGACTGGATTTGTTTGGGGCGGCAATCCACAGACGACCATCGCTGTCCAGAGCGATGCCATCGGGAAAGGCGTCCCCCAGATCGGCCCAGATACGCCGGTTTTCCAGGCTACCATCGGCTGCCACATCGAAAGCGGTGATCCGTGAGGCAAAGGTCTCCGCCACCAACAGCGTGGAACCGTCCGGGGTGAGGGCGCAGCCGTTGGGAAAGATCATATCCTTGGCTACGACGGAGGATTCACCCTGTTCATTCACCAGGATCAGCTCGGCAGGACTTTGCCTGGCGCCGCCGTGGAGGTCGTAACCGAAGTTGCCCACATAACAGCGGCCCTTGGCATCGGTGAGCATATCGTTGCAGTGGAAGGAGGCGAGGTCCGAGAGGTCGGCATAGAGCTGGAGTCCGCCCTTCTCGAGCATGAGGAGTTGCCGCCGGGTCATCGAGACCACCAGCAGACGGCCGTCCGGCAGCCAGCCGAGCCCCCCCGGCAGGTCATCCAGGGTGGCGACGGTCTCGGATTCCCCTTCCGGCGTGACCCGTACGATGCGTCTCGCATGCTGGTCGGTGAACCAGAGCCAGCCGTCCCGCCAGCGGGGCGCCTCGGGAAACATCAGGCCGTCCAACAGCAGCCGGGTGGCGGGCAGCTTGAGCCGGTCGATGATATTTTCGACGATCTTTTCGGGGGGCTGGTGAATGTCGATCACCAGGGTGTCGCTGGGCCGCTCCAGGTCATCAAACTGACTGCGTAACATCTCCGGCTTCATGAAGTGGCCGATACGCTGCTTCAGTCGTTCCAGAATCAGCTCGTAGGAACCACAGAGATAGACCAGTCGTACCTGTTCGGGATCGACACGCAGTTGCTCCCGGTAGCGATCTTTCAGGGCCGAGCTGGCGAGAATTGCGTTATCCCCCGACTCGATGGTTTGGGTTACTACCTTCTCCAGTGCATCGAGCCAGGGTTGGCGGTCATTGTCATCCAGGGGAATACCCGTTGACATCTTCTCCCGGTTCTCCGCCGGGTGGTAGTCGTCCCCTTCGATGAAGCCCCACCCCAGGCGATCCGCCAGGCGTTGGCCGATGGTTGTCTTGCCGGAGCCGGAGACTCCCATAAGGATAATGATCACGCTTCTTTTTCGTCCTCAATGAGCGGTGGTTAATATGGAACCTCTGATTATGGTTCTTTATTACGACATACTTTCTATCAGTTCTGAAGCAATGAGTAATTTTTTACCCCTCGGCGTCTGACGGTTATCTTTCTCCGACGCCCTAACAGCACATCCTTGTGCTGATGGGGCTTACGCGGCATCCCTGCCGCTACTACGAAAGACAACCGTCAGACGCCTACCAACGTTCATATGATTTCCGAACCTATACTATTTAGTTGCCGGATGAGCAGAATTTGAGCCAGTTATGTGCCATTCAGCATTGACGAGCAACATTCAAAAAACAAATGGATAGCCACTCCTGGCAAAACCACTCAATAGACCCATAAGATTTTCTATGATCTTGTTTTCCTCGAGCATGCTGTTTAGGGTAACCCACAACGATTGCTGTCGGGAATCGTTAGGCATTTCATCACCAGGAGGTTTCTTAGATGGAGTACGGACCCCGCGAGATCATCAATCCCTTTCGTCCGATACCCCTGGACGTGCCGGAAGGGATGAAACCCAACGAGTTCTTCAACAGCACGGAAAACCTCAACGACCTGGTGCACAACAACGGCCTGTTGATCAATCCGGAACATCTGCTGCTCTATCGCAAGGCCCTGGGACACAGTAACGAGTTCGACACCTCCATCATCTACAACACCTCCCAGGTGATTCTCGATCCCCTTGGCAGGCCGGTGCGGCGTACCCAAGTGCCGGAAAATGTTCGGCATGTCTGGAATCGCATGAACCAGATCATCATCGACTACATGGTGGAACGCTACCCTGATCCTGCCACCCATCTGCTCCTGGCGGGTGAGGCGAGTCTGGATGCCACCTGGCCCTTGACCTCGCCGGGTGTGCCAAGTATCCGCATGTTACATAACCACTTCATGGTCTTCCCCATGCAGCAATTGAGGGAGGCGCAACTGGCTGATCTGGATAATCCCAACCTCACCGATGGAGGGCAGCACAGCCTGTTCCAATCCTACATGCGGGACGTCTACCGGGACTTTTTTGAGCGTGCCCTGGAACTCAAGGTCTTGAAACCGATCAGCTCCGAGGACTCAAACATCCAGCTCACCGGCTATCCCCAGGGGCTGCCCTGCTGGGAGATTCGCGGGGGGGTGCAGGCGCTGAAGAATATCCGTTTCTGGCATGAATACGATGCCATTCTCGAGGGTTTCATCGATTTCTATCGCACCTTCTTCAGCCAGGTCTCCACCCGCAACGCGCCGATGCCGAAGGATGTCTACTACCCGGAGCAGGTGGAGAGCGTGCTGTTGTTCAACAACGATTTTCTCGCCACCGCGAAGCGGGTCAGGGATCAGTGTATCGTGGATGCCAAGTACGCCAACTCCATCCGCTGGCAGCCCGCCTTCAAGCAGCTCATCTATCGCAACGAGGCGGGCAAGCTGATCGTTACCATCAGTCAGAACTCCATCGGTAACGCCATCACCGAGCTGTTGGGGGTGGTGGTCAAGCGGGTGCCCGATGCGGACGCCTACAGCGCCGCCGAACCGGGGCTGCTGGAGAAGTTGCTGGAGGTCAGGGGGCGCCTGGTGGAGGCGGATCTCGGAGATGGGATCGGGACCGATTATTGGCCGGCTGATTAAAACAAGAAAGGCTGATCTGCTTGGTTGGTTCATAATCTGGCTTTGACTTGTCAAGCTGGTGTGTATAGACTTCGCCTGCATCAGACATTGCTCGATAAGCCCTTGATTTCATGACAACAAACTAAACATGTAATCAAGTGGCGTTAAGTATCGATTACGTAGGGCCGGCCTCATGGCGCCGGCTTTTTTAGTTTCATGTGGCCTCTCGTATGGGCCACCACTGATGAGGAAGTAATATGCCCGTTATCTCTCTCCCCGATGGTTCCCAGCGTGAATTCGATAAAGCGGTCACTGTACATGAGATCGCCGCAGATATCGGTCCCGGACTCGCCAAGGCTGCACTGGCCGGTCGGGTCGATGATCGCCTGGTGGATACCTCATATCTTGTTCAGGAAGATTGTGAACTCGCCATCGTCACCAGCCGTGACGACGAGGCGCTGGAGTTGATCCGCCACGATGCCGCCCATGTCATGGCCCAGGCGGTGCAGGAGCTCTATCCCGGTACCCAGGTCACCATCGGGCCCGCCATCGAGGATGGCTTCTACTACGACTTCGCCCGGGACGAGGCCTTCACCCCGGATGACCTGAAGAAGATCGAACAGCGTATGCACGAGATCGTCAAGCGCAACCTGCCGCTGCAGCGGGAGGTGTGGGACAGGGAAGCGGCGATAGAGCGATTCGATTCCATCGGTGAGAAGTACAAGGTGGAGATCATCAAGGAGTTCATCCCGGAAGGAGAGGAGGTTTCGGTCTATCGCCAGGGAGACTGGTTCGATGTCTGCCGTGGACCCCATCTGCCCAGCACCGGGATGTTGGGCAAGGGATTCAAACTGATGAAGGTGGCGGGGGCCTACTGGCGCGGCAACTCCGACAACGAGATGCTGCAGCGTATCTATGGTACGGCCTGGCGCGACAAGAAGGAGCTGAAGGCCTATCTGCACCGCCTGGAAGAGGCAGAGAAGCGGGATCATCGCAAGATCGGCAAGGCCCAGGACCTGTTCCATACCCAGGAAGAGGCCCCGGGCATGGCCTTCTGGCACGACAAGGGGTGGCGCATCTATCTCACGATTCAGGACTAT
>JBEVVS010000076.1:0-25721 GCA_040507005.1 Candidatus Thiodiazotropha sp. | reverse complement strand
TGCCGCTGCCTGAGCGTCCGCTGATCATCAGACTGGCACCCTTGTAATAGCCTTCCCCTCCCAACATGCTGTCGATCCGTGGATTGCCGGTGCTGATGCGCTCCAGTTTCATAACATCGTCGAGGCGAGTCGCGGTGATCGGCAGCAGAGAAACGCCTCTATGGGTCAGGCTGAATGGGTATCTGTTGGAGCCGTGGGCTGAGCCCCGCATCTTGACCGCCCGCAGATATCGGGTCATCAATTGATTTTCAAGATTCTGGCTCAAATGTATCACGCAATCCACCGCATACTCTTCAAGCAGGCTTTGTTGTTGGTTGTCCACGGTAGCTGACATGGTGACAAGGGTGGTCACTCCTTTCTCGCGAACCCAATCGAAGAGCTCCAGTATCTCCTTTCGCGGCTCACTGACGCCAAGCCCCAACAGCAGGTTTTGTAGGGAATCGATCACCAAAATCCGTGCATGGCTGCTGTCAATGGCATGGCTGATGCGCAGGAGAATGGGTGAAAGGTCATACTCACCCACCACGGTTTCGTTTAGATTGGGGCGAAAATCGAGGATGACCAATTTCCCCGAGGCAAGATGTTCTGTCCCCCTCATGCCGAACTTGTCCATATAGTCCACCAGGCGATCGGGAGATTCGTCGCAGGTGGCGATTACCGCCGAAGCGCCCTCTTCTAGTTGGGCATGGGCAAAACCAAGGCTGAATACAGTTTTGCCGGTGCCGGGACCACCTTTCAGAAGGGTCGGACTGGCGGCTGGATAGCCGCCCATCAATATCGTATCCAGGCCTTTCAAACCCGTGGTTATCTTGTTGTCAATCATACATACTCCCGTCACTCCAGTCGCACCACCTGGTTTAGGATTGTGGCTTGTTTATTCTATTACGAATTTCGGCTGCCTGTTTTGCCATCTTGGTGGCTTCCTGTGTCATACCTGCAGCTGTGATAAAGATTTCCGATTGGGAGAGGTTTCCGACGAATCGATGGTGATGCAACTCAGGCGTCTCGATATCCAGTGTCGGTACTGCAATGATTCTTCGCTGATCGAATAGCCCCGGACTCTCCTGTAGATCTATCAGCTCCAGGGTGTAGTTGTTGAATAGATGCAAGCGGCAGATCTTGTGCAGCCTGTCAGCTACATCGTGGGAATTAGGTTTCGCAGAATCGATGTAGAGGCGGAAGTGGTATTTTTCGACATTGGCGGTATTTTCAGGGGACATGTCGATTTATAAAAATATCTGTATTGAAGTGACTCAATAAAGCCGAGTTAGATTAATTAAATTATAGGTCAGGCGTAGAAGGAGTAACTGGGTCTCTTCTGCTGTACCGAAAAGCAATCAGAGATCATTGCCTTTGAACATGGAAGGAGTCAGCACATGCTTGGAAAGAAGCCGGTAGAACTCGGTGCGATTACGCCCGGCCAGACGTGCCGCGTCCGTAACCCGACCGTCTGTAATCTTCAATAGCCGAATCAGATACTCCCGCTCGAACTGCTGTTTTGCATTGGCGTAAGTGAGATTGCTGGCCGATGTTTTGTTATGCAGCGCCCTGGCTACCAGGGCAGGTGATATGAGGCTGGTGGTGCATAGCACACAGCACTGCTCAACCACATTCAACAGTTGACGGATATTGCCTGGCCAATCATTGGCGACAAGCAGCTCCATGGCCTCCGGGGTGAAGGCCTCGGCGCGCTTTTTCCCCGACTGCTGTTCCAGGAAGTGGCGTGCCAGCAGAGGAATATCCTCTTTTCTCTCTCGCAAGGGTGGAAGCAAAAGACCGACTACATTGAGTCGATAAATGAGATCCTGCCGAAACTCGTCATTGGCTACTGCCTGTTCCAAGTCGCGATGGGTCGCCGAAATGATGCGCAAGTCGACAGGGATCATCTGGCTTGAACCGATCGGCCGTATCTCCCTTTCCTGCAGCACACGCAACAACTTGGCCTGCAGTGCCAGTGGCATATCACCGATCTCATCGAGAAATACAGTACCGCCATTGGCGCTCTTGAGGAGTCCATCCCGTGACGAAACCGCACCGGTGAAGGCGCCTTTTGCATGACCGAAAAGCTCGGATTCGAGTAACTGCTCCGGGATAGCGGCGCAGTTGATCGCCACAAAGGGTTTGTCGACACGGGATCCTGCGTTGTGGATAGCCCGGGCCAACAGCTCCTTGCCGGTGCCCGATTCACCCTGAATCAGGACATTGGAGTCGCTGCCCGCCACCAGTTGCGTTTCGGCCAGTAACGATTCCATGACTGGACTGGCGGTGACGATCTCTCTCCTCCAGGATCCGTCCACATCGTCTTGTAACGATTCATCGGGGAGCGGCAGGGCGATGGCCCGCTCGATCAGCTGCAGCAGTGCCTTGGGGTCATAGGGTTTGGTGAGATATGCAAACACCCCGTTCTGGGTCGCTTGCACGGCATCAGGGATGGTGCCATGAGCCGTCAAAAGGATCACGGGCAGGGATGGGTCCTTGATGTGCAGATGTTGAAACAGAGCCATCCCATCCATACCGGGCATGCGCAGGTCGGTGATCACCACCCGGGGGCGGGCAATGGCAATATTTGCCAATGCCTGCTCTGCACTGGCTGCCAGTTCGACATGGTATCCCGCGGACGTCAGTCGTATCGACAACAATTTCAGCAGGTCGGGATCGTCATCAACCAGCAGTATACGGTTTCTGTTCATGGTTGCTGAGGCTCTCCAGGGAAGGGGTTCAATGACTCCTGCATACGTGTGTTCGACTTGTCCAGATCCTGCTCGAGCCCTTTCAGTCGTTCGATCTTCTTATTCAGTTCTATGGTCTTGTTGCGCTCCGAACGGTACTGTTTTTTGAGCGCAAAATAGCGGCGATGCAGGCGTAATATCTGCAATGTAATTCGGTCTTTTACATCCTCTTCCAGTTCATCCAGGATTGAAATGGCCCGGGTCAGGGATTTGTTGCTGTTGCTTTTTTTTGTCAGTAGCAAGGCATACTCGAATCTATCAGCGGGATCCAATCTATCAAACTCCGCATCCATTTGTTGGATCAGTTGTTTTGATCTGTCCTGAGAGAGCGTGGTTACACGGTCCAGGCGGTCGAGTAATCGCGATAAGGTTAAAATCTCCATCTGATCAGCGCTAATCAACTCGGATATATCCTTTATATCGATTGTGTCGGCACTATCGGTTACCTGCGATGTTTGAGTGGCGGCGGTGTTGTGGGTCTGGCCGGTTGCATCCTTTTGCCTTGAGGCATCGACTGAAGCGGTTCTTTCTTGCGGACTGATCCGACCTGTTGCGGCGCATCCTGTGAGCCAGATCAGTACCAACAGCAGGCTTGCTTGTTTAATGTTCATCTTTCGTAACATCGGCTTGATTGGGCAGCGTAATCAGAAAACAGGTCGTGTTAGCGTCTTCATCCATCAAAGTAAGCTTTCCTCCATGTGCTTCAATGTGTGCTCTGGCAATTGCCAGTCCGAGCCCACTTCCTTGGATCCGGCCAGGGGTCTGCAGATCACCCTGGTAGAAAGGTTGGAATATATAAGCCCTATCTTCCGAGGGTATACCAGGACCTTGGTCACAGATAGTGATGTGGGTTTCATCTTCTAGAATCGCTGTCTGTATTTTAATTATACCTCCCTGTGGGCTGAAACGGATTGCGTTACTGATGAGGTTATTGAGTACTATCTCCATTTTCGCCTTGTCGACCTGTAGCCTAACACCTGCCGCAGCAGTGGAAATGTTGAGGTGTTTCGCCTTCAGTAAAAGGTCGAGATGCAGGGCAACCGCATCAATCAATGCTTGTAAGGAGACAGTCTCCCGTTGCTGGTCCTTGCTTTGGTGCAGTGCATGCTGATAATTGAGCAGCTCTTCTATCCTTTGTCGAAGTACGCCAACACTACCCTGCATAATACCGAGGATTTCACGCTGCTGGTGGGTGAGATCTCCCGTAACCTCGCTGGACAACAGGTCCACCGCCTCCCATAAGGCAGCAAGGGGCGTCTTTAGTTCATGGGATACCTGGCGAAAGAAGCGCAGTTTTTCCTCCTCCAGTTCAATTAGGCGTTGTCTCAACCAGTCCAATTGATTACCCAGGCTGACCATGTCCCTCGGACCCGACACCGATACCCCGGTCTCCAGGTCGTCGTCGCCCAGTCGGCGAATGCTGCTGGTGAGTTGTCTTACCGGTCGGCTGAGCAGCCAGGAGAACAGGGCGGCCAGTAGCAGTGAGAGGATGATGAATGCTGCACTCTGCCAAATCATCGTTTGTTGGGCGTTTTCGGTCATCCCGCGCAATTTGGCCTGCTGCCGCTGGATCAGGGTTCCCAGCTGGTCTGCCATGGCGGATACACTCTCGTGTAATCGATCGAAAGCGGGTTTGAAAGATTCGAAGCCCTCCGCGCTTGTTCGAGGTGTGCTCTTAAGTTGTTGAAAAAGAGTGGATTCCTGGATCGTTATATCGTCAAGCATGGCGATCTGAATCTTGTCCAGGGACATGCCGCGCAGACTGGTGATGGTATTCAGGATGCGGGCATGGGATTTTTCGAGTCTGCCCAGAAGCGCCGGATCTTCCAGAACATAGTACTGGCCGGATGCCCTTTGCAGGGAGAGTACGGCTTCCGCCATCTGTCTGCTCAACAGAGTCACTTCCTCAGTGATCTTCACTGAGCGGCGGCCATTCGCTGCGATGCTATCCAGTTGATAGCTGATGTTGAATATGCCGCCAAGCAGAGGGATTAGCACCACTAAGAATCCCCCCAGCAAGAGGGAAGAGAAGGAGAAAAAGCGGTTGAATCCCAACTTTGATTTCATCGTGAGTTGGGATGATATCTGCGTACATTCCGTGTGCTCAAGTGCGAATTTACCCCCTGTCATCTTTTTGACCTTCACCCACTATGGCCTGTCGCCGATTGGCGACAGGCAATAATTAATTTATTCAATTAGTTATGGAAATGCACTGACAGATGTCTGCTGCTAGCGACATCATTTGCAGGATTTTCCCTCCATCAAACCCATCAGGAGATACTATCTGCTTGATTCTATGATGTTCCTGAAAATTGGCACGCTGTGTGCCTGGTATGTCCCGGGCTCAACACAATCTCTCAATATGAGGAGGAAATCATGAAAAAGAGAACTCTGGCTACAATGATGGGTATGGTTAGCGGTCTGGCACTCAGCACAGCACTGGTTGCTGGCGGCGCATTCGCTACACTGGACGTGAATCAAGACGGTTCTATCAGCGCTGAAGAGGCTGCAGCAAGCCCAGAGCTGAGCAAGAACTGGAGCACCATCGATGCTGATGAGAATGGCATGGTCGATGCTGCTGAGTTCAGTGCATTCGAAGGCATGGGTAGTGAGACCACCGAGGCACCTGCCGAAGCTAAATAAGCCGGTGATCGAGTAGCCGATTGATATCGGATACTCAGATTAAAGCCGCCAAGGAGACTACACTTGGCGGCTTTTTAATGCCCGATTTATCTCCTTATCGGTGTTCGTCAGTGCTGACTGCCTGGTGGCACTGCACCAAGCGCCTGCTCGCTGGCGACGATCTCCGACAACACCTCTTGCAGCGGCTTCGGTTTACCGAAGTGCCAGCCCTGGCCGTAATCAACGCCGATATTTTTTAACACCAGACTGGTATTTTCATCGGCGACAAACTCGGCAATCACCTGCTTATCCATGAAATGGGCGATCTCGGTAATGGAGTTGATCATGGCGTAATCGGCGGCCTTATTGAGAATTTCCCGGACGAAAACCCCATCGATCTTAACGAAGTCGACGGGAAAATCTCGCAGATATGAGAAAGAGGCGTAACCGGAGCCGAAATCGTCCAGGGAAAAGGAGCAACCGAGGTCGCGTATCTCATTGATGGCAGCCGCCGTGTCGCTGATATCCCCCACCAGCACGGTTTCCGTGATCTCAAAACCGATATGCTTGGTCGGTAGCGATGATGCCTTGATCCGCTCGATGAGTAGATTTTTGAACCTGTTGTCCCCGACAGATTTGCCCGATAGATTGATGGAGAAAACCTGCCCCTCCGGCAATCTGTCGGCATAGGGCTCAACTTGACGGAAGAATGCCTCCACCACCCAGCGGTCCACATCCCGCATCAGGTCGTACTCCTCTGCCGCCTGAATAAATGCCTGGGGCGTTTCCAGCTCACCGGCTTCATTGCGGATACGCAGCAGGATCTCGTGGTGTTGCGATAACTTCTTAGCGGCCTGCAAGGGTACGATGGGCTGGACGAAAAGCTCCATCCGACCCTTGGCCAGGGCCTCCTTGATCCTGGGTAAAGACTCCACCAACTGTTGATGATTCTTGAAAGTTGTGTCGCTCTCTATATAGATCCGGGTGCAATTGCCCCCCCACTGTTTTGACAAATTACAGGCAGCGAGGGCCGCCTGCATCAGCTTGTCCGGTCTCTGTTTTTCCGGGCCGACTTCAACCACACCAATGCTTGCGGTGGCGGGGATCATCCTGCCTTGCCAGGCAAAATCAAACTCATCGATTGCCAGACGCAGCATCTCTGCGGCCTGATAACCCATTTCAAGATCGTGTCCGCGCAACAGCAGGGAGAACTCGTCATCGCCGATACGTCCCAGGTAGCCCCTGTCCGGCAGGGAACCGAGAAGAATATCCGTCACCGTTTGCAACAGCTTGTCACCGCCTTCGAATCCACACAGGTCGTTGACCACCTGAAACTTATCCAGATCGAGCAGCAGCAGCACACCTGTCTCCTGTTCCTGTTGCAGCTGCTCGATATGCCGGCCCAATTCACTCTCAAAGGCACGCCGGTTACACAGGCCTGTGAGTGAGTCGATGGCGGACTCCTGTTTGAAGTTGTTGTAGGTGTCGGAAAGAATGGTCTCAATGGTGCGTTCCACTATCGATTGGCTAGAGCTTTCCATGGCATAGATCTGCTGCTCGGCAAAACGCGGGATCAGTTCAGATAGCGCTACATCCAGCACCTTGTAGCCGTCCCCGTCCACCAACAGGTAACGGTCTGTGAGCGGGTTCTTCCAGGCCAAGCTGAGTATCCGAAGGACTCCTTCATCTCCCTGCTCCACCAGCCAGGTATCGAGTGCAATCTGGTTAATACGTTGCCGCCATTGTAGATTCTCGTCCCCTTGGTTTGCCTTTGTGGGCTGGGTCCGCATACCCTGAAAATATCGGCGCAGATAGGTCTCGTCCACCTCTATCAGCGGTCGGGAAAGAGTGTCGACCTTCTCTCCACGCTCCAATAACTGACGCAGTTCCCGTTCAAACGGCCGTGCCTGCTTTGCGTAGATCGGATAGTCGCTAAAGCCCTTGTGGATAGTCGATAACAGGTTGTTTTTCTGCTCCTCAGTAAACTGCTGCTTCGTTGCTGGTTCGGTAAACAATCCCTGTAGCAGATCCACGATCTGTAGATAGTTTTGCCAACCCTTGCCGTCCGCCTTTTCCAGAACCGCTGTCTGTATCAGCAGGTTGACCCAGCCAAAACGAAGCAGTTTATCCACAACCGGGGTGATGGATTGATTGAGCAGCAGCTTCGATAGGGCCTGATAAGTAGCCACCTGGGCCTGGCGCAGTTTCTCGTCTTTGAGGCAGCGGGAGATAGAGAGCTTGCGATTGGTTTCAAAGCGCTCATGCTGTTCCTCATAGAGGACCTCTATTTCTTGCGTCACATCATCCACATGATCAAAACGCCCGCCCTCCACGGCTTCAGTGATGGCCCTCAGCCGATGTGCTTCACGATCGCGCAACAGAGAGGGACGAGTTCCTGTGTTCAGATAGGGTTTCAGGGACTCGACCGCGTCGAGCAGACGTCTTACCGGGTGGCCCTCGTTGTCCAACAGGCTGGTATCCTGCAGGACTGCCTCCACAACGAGGATCTTGAGACTTTCCAGCAATGAACGTAACTCTTCCGTGATCAAGGGATCCTTGCTGAGTGTGGTTATCAGCTCCTCACCGGCTCCGATGGCGGCACGGGCCTCGTCTGACAGATCCACCGGCCTGCTGCTCTCCTCCTGCAACAAATGTTGAACCTGCTGTTGCAATGTTGCTGCCTGCAGTCGCGAGAGTGAGGCCAGGCTGGTCATCACATCTTTGCGTTCGGTCGCGGTCATGTTATGGGTTGAGGTCTGGTTATCCTCGACTGCACTGAGGCTGCTCAACGCGGAGAGATGGTCGATGGGACTGCTGCCCCCATTGACCGGTTCAGGGGATTTGACGATGGTCCAGCGCTCCTGGACCTCCCGTTCAAGACCGACAATCTTCTGCTGTCGCAATAGATGCAACAGATCCTCATAGAGCACGCCAAGATCGTTGAGTAGCGTCTTGCTGAACGTATTCAGCAGCAGCCTGGTGATTTGCAGATCAAACTGATAACCATCCAATAGCTTTTTCAGGATTGTCAGCAGGCTGATTGGGGCGATTGGATTGAGCTCATTGTGTACATTGTCCTGACACAGATAGCTGAGCGCCTTTTCAACATGGAACAGGGTGCGTGAGTTATCGGATTCTGCCCGCCTTGCCAATTTGTTGATCAGAATCCAGATATCCACCTCTTGTGTCTCCACCAGCGCCAACTCTTCGGCCTGCTCGGCGGTGCTCTCGGCTTCGTCAGAGGTCGTTCCAGCCAGCAAGGCAAAGTTCCTTCCAGCCAGTTGAAGAAAGCGTTCTCTCAGGGCCATATGGTCCTGTTCCACACTATTGAGTGTATAGAACAGGGAGGACTCCTCCTGTGGATCGCTGGTAACCGCAATCAGATGCTGAAGTTCTTGCTGTGCCTGAGAGAAAAAATCCTGCAGACCGGTTTCTAAAAAAGGTTCTGTCTGATCCCTGAGCCGGTTCAGCAGTTCCCGGCTTTGGCTTGGATCGCAGACATTTGGCGCTTTTTTATTGCCCGGGGTGGCAGCAGATGTGCTGATCTGCCCATACAGCCGCTGATAGAGCTCCTCCCCATCACTGTCGTAAAATGAGAGCCCCATGCCGCCACTGTTGAAGAAGACCACCTTGGCGCCTACTTCCAGGGATTCATTGGGCACTGAAAGCAGAACCCTCTGTCGTTGATTGGCCGGTATGTAACCTCGAGGCAGCGCGGCACGCAGTTTCTCGTCCGTACACTGCAGATAGACGCCACCCTGGGAAAAATTGAGCATCCTGCAATCCGTGTAGATATGTGACTGGTATTCGAGTGTGGCGGGGATGTCTATGTCCAGTCTCGGATGACGCCTGCGATTCCGTTGCTCTTCCAATTCAGATCCCCAAGGGTGTTGCAGCAAGAATATTCCTTCAGCCTGATACCCGGCTGACTATAGATTCATCGGCCGAGCATGGGGCTGGCTTTAATGCTGTTTAAACAAGCGATCAAGCTGCTTATGTAACACCCTGTCAGATATAAAAAACCGCCAATCGAGCAGGATTGGCGACAGGCTAAGCGGAGGGAATGAATGGCGCGCCCGACAGGATTTGAACCTGTGACCCCCGCCTTCGGAGGGCGGTACTCTATCCAGCTGAGCTACGGGCGCGAAGTAGGTAGCGTAGTGTAACGAATAGCCAAAAATTAACAACAATGGGCTTAGGGGATGAAGTCGGTTCGAACTTTTTACCGGCTCTAGGTATAATCGCCAGGTTTTGCGAACAGCCCAGGACCTGGGCCTCAAAGAGTTACATCGGAGGAAGAAGCCCGTGAAGATCAAAGCCCTTACCCTGTCTGCCCTTTTCGCCCTGACCGGTCTATCCAGTCAGTTGCTGGCCGAGGAGCGGGCGGATGTGCTGGAGAGAATTGCCCCCATCGGCAAGGTGAATGTGGAGGGTGAGGCCCAGCCTGCTGCCGCGCCGGCAGCGGCTACAGAGACCGCTGCTGCTGAGCCTGCCGCTGCAGAAGCACCTGCCCCAGAGGCCGCTGCTCCAGCCGCTGCGCCATCAGCTGGTGGAGATCCCCTGGCCCTGGCCACTCAGTCCGGCTGCATGGCCTGCCATCAGATCGAGACCAAGGTGGTCGGCCCGGCCTATAAAGAGGTCGCCGCCAAATACAAGGGCGATGCCGCTGCCCTGGATATGCTAATAGGTAAAGTGAAGGGGGGTGGTGTAGGCACCTGGGGCCAGATCCCGATGCCGCCCAACGCCCATGTCTCCGATGAGAACATCCGCACCATCGTTAGCTGGGTGCTCGAACAGTAAGATTTTTTGCCCGCGAATGAACGCAAATATCTCTTAACTTAAGCGCGTTACGAAACTGATCCCAATTCAGTGGCACAGAAGCGTCCGGGAGTCTTCTTACGTAGCAGCGGCATCCCTGCCGCTGCTGCGAAAGCGGCACACCAGCCGCCTCCGCTCTGCAAGTTGTGTAGGGTGCGGTTTGCCGCACCGATAAGCGCTTGGATGTAACCCTTACCAAGCTGATGCGCCGCCTGTCGCACTGTTAAACGGTCACGGCAGCTGGAGTGCCTCTTTCTCCGCCGCCCCAACAGCACGTCCTTGCGCCCGAAGGAAGTGCCCTTGGGGTATGCTGACGGGGCTACCGCGGCATCCCTGCCGCTGCTGCGAAAGCGGCACACCAGCCGCCTCCGCTCTGCAAGTTGTGTCTAGGGTGGAATTTGCGTTCATTTGCGGACTTTTTTAGATATCGGCCCGCAGCCCCCGCTATGAGAGCAGCGACTTGAGGTTGGCCAGATGGGCCGTGCCCCGCTGCTGTTTCTCTTGCGGGCTGAGTTGGCTGTAACGGCCCTCCCAGCTTAGCTCCTCTTCGGGTAACTCCTGCAGGAAACGGCTCGGTTCACAGGGCACCATCTCACCGAAGCGCTTGCGTTTGGCGGCGTAGGTGAGGGTCAGGCTCTGCCGGGCACGGGTGATGCCCACGTAGGCGAGGCGCCGCTCCTCCTCGATATTCTCCTCCTCGATGCTGCTGCGGTGGGGCAGCAACTCCTCCTCCATGCCGACCAGGAATACGTGGGGAAACTCCAATCCCTTGGCGGAGTGCAGGGTCATCAGATGGACCTGGTCCTGCTGTTCCTCCTCATTCTGCCGTTCCAGCAGATCCATCAGGGTCAGGTGGTTGACCATCTCCTCCAGGCTCTTCTCCTGCAACTCGCCATGGTAGAGGGCCTTGATCCAGTCCAGCAGATCGGTGACATTCTCCATGCGCCGATCCGCCACACTGTCGCTACTGGCGTTATCTCTGATCCAATCCTCATATTCGATCTCTTGTACCAGGCCGCGGACCGCATTCACCGGATTGTTTTCAGCCTCTCTCGCCCAGATCCCAATGAGCTGGGTGAAGCGCTGCAAGCGGTCATAGGCGCGAGGACTCAGACTGCTCTGCAGTCCCATCTCCCCACAGGCGGGTAGTAGATTGATCCCGCGTTGATGGGCATAGGCGGCGAGTTTTTCAAGGGTATTGGCGCCAATCTCCCGGCGTGGTGTATTGATGATCCGCAGCAAGGCGCTATCGTCTTCGGGATTGGCCAACAAACGCAGATAGGCCATCACATCTTTGACTTCGGAACGGGCGAAAAAAGAGGTGCCGCCGCTGAGAAAATAGGGGATGTTATGGCCGCGCAGGGCCTTTTCGAACAGCCTGGCTTGGTGGTTGCCGCGGTAGAGGATGGCAAAATCCCTGTTCTCAGCCTTTGCCGTGAACTTCAGGTGGATGATCTCCGAGACCACCTTCTCCGCCTCTTGTTCCTCGTTGCGACATTCGAGCACGCGCAGCGCCGGACCGGGGCCGAGATCACTCCAGAGTCGTTTCTCGAATACATGGGGATTGTTGCTGATCAAATGGTTGGCAGAGCGCAGAATACGACCACTGGAGCGGTAGTTCTGTTCCAATTTGATCAATTTCAACTGCCGGAAGTCGGATTGCAGCTTCGCCAGGTTCTCCGGGCGGGCACCGCGCCAGGCATAGATTGATTGGTCATCGTCGCCGACGACGGTGAATGCACCACGTACCCCAACCAGGCGTTTGACCAGCTCATACTGGGCCTGATTGGTGTCCTGATACTCATCGACCAGCAGGTAGCGGATACGGTTCTGCCACTCCTCGAGGATCTCCGGCTGTTGCTGAAACAGGGTCACCGGCAGCAGGATCAGGTCGTCGAAATCGACGGCGTTGAAGGCCTGTAGATTGCGCTGATAGGCGGCATAGATCTGCGCCTTTCTGGCCTCCAGGTCGTCCGCCGCCCCATGTAGCGCCTGCGCTGGGGTGACCAGGTCGTTTTTCCAGCTAGAGATGGTCCACTGAATTGGATTGAACGCAGACTCATCCCCCAGATTCTCCCTGTGCAATAGCTCTTTAAGCAGTGTCTCGCTGTCCTGTTGATCAAAGATGGAGAAACCTGGCTTGTAACCCAACTGTTTCACCTCCTGGCGCATAATATTCAGGCCTAGGGTGTGAAAGGTGGAGATGGCCGGGCCCCCATTGATATCCTTGCCGAGTATGCCGGCGACACGCTGTTTCATCTCCCGTGCCGCCTTGTTGGTGAAGGTGACCGCTGTAATCGACTTGGGATCCATGCCGCACGCTTTGATCAGGTGGGCGATCTTAGCGGTAATGACTCGTGTCTTACCGCTGCCGGCCCCGGCGAGTACCAGCAACGGGCCATCGATATAGTTGACCGCTTGCTGTTGGTGGGGATTGAGTTTGGACATGAATTGCTGTCTTCTGCTGATCCAGGTTGGGTGGATTCGAATCGAAAGGCGGAAGGTTACGCAGTGATGAGGTCCATTTCAACAACCTGGGTTGCTTGCTATGATGCGCATTTTATGCCGCGCTAAAATAACCACAACGAGTGAACACCTGATGGCAATGACCAGAGACCGACGCCGTACACCCAGGGGAGGCAATGAACGCCAGTTGACCCGGGAATCTTGGCGGGTATTCCAAATTATGGCGGAGTTTGTGGAGGGTTTTGAGCAATTGGCTCAGATCAGCCCTTCGGTGAGCTTTTTCGGCTCCGCCCGCACCCCCCGCGACCATCATCACTACGCCCTGGCGGAGGAGATTGCACGACTGCTCTCGGACAGCGGTTTCTCGGTGGTCAGCGGTGGCGGTCCCGGCATCATGGAGGCGGCGAACAAAGGCGCCTTCGAGGGAAAATCCACCAGCATTGGCCTGAACATCCAGCTCCCCATGGAGCAGGCGGGGAATGCCTATCAGGATATCGCCCTCAACTTTCGCCATTTCTTTGCCCGCAAAGTGATGTTTGTGAAGCATGCATCGGCCTATGTGGTACTCCCGGGCGGCTTTGGAACCCTGGATGAGATGGCGGAGATTCTGACCCTGGTGCAGACAGGCAAGACCCGCAAGATACCGATTATCCTGGTTGACGGTGCGTTCTGGCAGGGATTGCTGGATTGGTTTCGCGATACCCTGTGTGAGGCGGGTACCATCAGCCCGGAGGATCTCGACCTGATGCAGGTCTGCAATCAACCGAAAGAGGTGGTGGACGCCATCTTCGCCCACTATGAGACTCGTCGTTTTGAGCCCTCGCCCGCAGAGCAGGAGATTCTGCTCGAACTCTAAACTTGGTGGCTGTTAAACTATCTAAAAGGCGAGCCGGCCCGGCCGGCATGTAGCTCTCAGGAGAGAAGATGTCAAAGCACACTTTTAAGATTGTTCCAGCCTTGCTCTGTTTGGTGCTGAACTACACTGGCATCGCGGCAGCACAGCAGCAGGATGCGCCTGAGCCGCCGGACCTGCCGCTGCCCGAGGTGATCGTGGATGGGGAGGTGATCGAACCCGAGGTGACGATCATCAAACGCGAGGAGGGGACGATCTATGAGTACCGGATCAATGGCCAGCTCTATATGGTAAAGGTCCAACCTGATGCCGGTCCCCCCTACTATATGGTTGATCGGGACGGGGATGGTGAATTCGATTCCCGTTCCACAGATCCGACCAATATTTCTGTACCGCAATGGATATTGATGCGTTGGTAGTGGTTCGAAAGCCTTCGAGAAAGGAGTGATGTCGCAGCTCGAGCGGATCGCTTTGTTCTTCGAGTTCATCAATGAGTGGATGGGGCGGGCCGTCTCCTGGCTGAGCCTTCTTATGGTGCTGACCACCTTCGCCGTGGTGGTGTTGCGCTATGTCTTCGACCTGGGCTGGATCTGGCTACAGGAATCGGTCACTTTCATGCATGGGGCACTGTTTTTAGTCGGTGCCGCCTATACCCTGAAGCATGATGGGCATGTTCGGGTGGATATCTTTTTCCACCGATTCTCAGCGCAGAAGAAGGCTTGGGTGGACCTGCTGGGAAGTCTGATGCTGTTGATGCCGGTGTGTTTGTTTATCTTCATGGTCAGTTGGGACTACGTGGCCCAGTCCTGGTCTCTGCAGGAGGGCTCGAGAGAAGCCGGGGGACTGGATGGTGTCTACCTGTTCAAGAGTCTGATCCTGTTGATGGCAGGACTGCTGCTGTTGCAAGGGGTGAGCACGGTCATCCGCTGCCTGTCACGGCTGCTTGCAAATGTTGATGGTATAGAGACGGGAAGCGATGGTTGAGTACCTGCCGCTGATTTTGTTTCTCGTTGTCTGTCTGGTGTTGTTGCTGGGCTACCCGGTCGCATTCTCACTCGGTGGCACGGCATTGGCATTCGCCTGGTTGGGCAGCATGAACGGCTATTTCGACGATGCGTTTCTGCAGGCCCTGCCGAACCGTTTGTACGGCATCATGACCAATGAGACCTTGATCGCGGTGCCGCTGTTCGTCTTCATGGGGGTGATGCTGGAACGTTCCCGGGTGGCCGAGAATCTACTCGATACCATGGCCGCGCTGTTTGGACCGTTACGGGGTGGCTTGGGTATATCGGTAACCCTGGTGGGTATGTTGTTGGCCGCCAGTACAGGCATCGTCGGTGCCACGGTGGTCACCATGGGCTTGCTGTCGCTGCCGACTATGCTTAAACGGAACTACCATCCGGCGATCTCGAGCGGCGTCATCTGCGCTGCGGGAACCCTGGGACAGATTATTCCCCCCTCCATTATTCTTGTGCTGTTGGGTGATGTGCTCTCCGCTGCCTATCAGCAAGCTCAATTGGATATGGGAATCTATTCACCGGACACGGTCTCGGTGGGCGATCTGTTCGTTGGCGCCATGCTGCCCGGCCTGTTGCTGGTGATGCTCTATCTAATCTATTTGGTCATCGTCGCCTTAATAAAGCCCAATACTGTGCCGGCCATTCCCCCCTCTGAGCGGCATCAGGAACGACGGCTGCTGCAGCGGGTGGTCAAAGTGCTGATCCCGCCACTGTTGCTGATTGTTGCTGTGCTCGGTTCCATATTGGGTGGTTTGGCAACACCCACCGAGGCGGCATCAGTGGGTGCGATCGGGGCGATATTGCTGGCTGTCGGTCAGCGTCAGTTTACCCTGACAACCCTGAAAGAGGTGATGATTGGAACCACCAAAGTCACCAGCATGGTGTTCATGATATTTATCGGTGCCTCCCTCTTTTCCCTGGTGTTTCGCGGCTTCGGGGGGGACGACCTGGTGACCGAGCTGCTGACTGATCTGCCCGGGGGAGTGATCGGCGCGATGGTGGTAGTGATGCTGGTGATGTTCCTGCTTGGCTTTATCCTCGATTTTATCGAGATCACCTTCGTGGTGGTGCCGATCATCGGTCCGATACTGCTCTCCATGGGTTTGGACCCGGTCTGGCTCGGTGTAATGATCGCCTTGAATCTGCAGACCTCTTTTCTAACCCCTCCATTTGGCTTCGCGCTCTTCTACCTGCGTGGTGTCGCACCGCCCGAGGTGACCACAGTCGCCATCTACCGGGGCGTGGCGCCTTTCATCATGATTCAGTTGATCATGCTGGGATTGCTCGCCTACTGGCCGGAATTGGCAACCTGGTTGCCTAGGGTTGTTTACGGCTAGGGCGAATTTGCCGGGAGGATTCGTGAGGACAGGATCAGTAAGTGGCGTGTGGTTCTATTGACTCAATCCCCGGCAGAGCGGAGATTGAGTCTATTTGGTTGGATTTCTGCTTGAGCTCAACCTAGAGGTATGCGGATCTTCTGACCGGGATAGATCAGGTTGGGATCTTTGATGACCTCGCGATTTGCCTCGAAGATTTTCGGGTAGTCGGTTGCATTACCAAGGAAGCGTTTGGCGATGGCAGAAAGGGTATCGCCACTCTCAATCGTATAGTATTCCACCTTGGCTTGTTGTTCTGGCGCATTCACCGCGTCGGCGGTTACTTCGCTGACACCCTGTACATTACCGGCAATCAATACCGTCTTTTCCAGTGCCTCGGCGCTATCCGCATTTCCGGACAATACAACCTTGCCATCTTCAAAACTGACATCCAGATCCTTGATGCCCGGATTGTCCTCTTCGATCTGTTGTTTAATCTTCTCAGCAGGATCGTCATCCTTACCAAACAGTTTTTTTCCTAGGTTTGCAGCAAAATCAAACAGCCCCATTAGATTCTCCTTCTTGATTGTTTCCTGAACCTGTCGTTCCGGAGTTACGGTTATACCAGTATATCTTGTCTTGCCTATGTCGATTCTCTCAGATCATAAAGACAAGCACGTTACAGCGAAGGCAAGAATGGATCCATCCCTGGGTATTCAAGCCACATGTCAAAATCAATCTTTCAGGACGAAGGTGACCTTCATTGTAACTCGGAACTCAGTGACCTTGCCGTCACTCACGGTTACCTGTTGATCCTTGACCCAGGCGCCTTTGATATTCTTTAGTGTCTTGTTGGCGCGTTTGATGCCTTTGGTGACGGCATCGTCGAAACCCTTGTTGGATGATGAGATGATTTCAGTGACTTTTGCGACTGACATGTTGATGTCTCCTTTATGGAAATTATTTTTACGAACTGCGATCCATCCAAATGATGGTGCGTTGACACAGGGTCTACCTCTCCAAGCTTAGGCAAATACAGAGAGCTATACCACGTCCTCTTTGTTGGGTTGTAGTGGCCGCAGAGTTCTTTGTTTCGCTAGATGCGAATTGTCGTCCGGTGGCTATGCTTGGCGCTTCGGACCAGCCTGTAGCATAGGATAACGGGATGCTTGCCAACAGCAGAAGCGATTAAAATACACAAAAATTTTCAATCAGTTGGCTGGGGGGGGAGGGTCTCTGGCGATTAGCCGCTCAGCGCTTGCAAGAGCTTTTTCAGTGCCTGACCGCGATGACTTAGGCTGTTTTTTACTTCCGCTGTTAGCTCTGCTGAACTGCAGTCATGTGTGGGGACATAAAATATCGGATCATATCCGAAACCGTTTTCTCCTTGGGGCGCGCGTAGGATCCGGCCCTCCCATGTGCCCTGGCAGATAATTGGTGTAGGGTCCTCCGCGTGTCGCATGTAGACCATCAGGCACTGGAATCTGGCACCACGCTGTGAGTCCGGTGTCTCCTTGAGATGCGCCAGCAGTTTCCGTAGGTTTTCCTCGTCGGATGCGCCGGGCCCTGCAAAACGTGCTGAATAGATGCCGGGGGCGCCGTTCAAAGCATCCACTTCAATTCCCGAGTCATCGGCAATTGCCGGCAAACCACTCAGTCCTGCGGCATGGCGCGCCTTCTTGATTGCGTTTTCAACGAAGCTCAACCCATCTTCGATGGCATCCGGAATGTTAAACTCTTTTTGCGCGACGACGGTGATCTGCTCGCTGACAAGCAGCTGGTTGATTTCGCGAACCTTGCCCGCATTATTACTGGCAAGGACGATTTTTTCGCCTTTATGATGTGTGCTCATTCCTGTTTTCCTGCTCCTAATTGTTTACGAGATATCCCTAACCGGCTGACTATCCCTCTATAATTGTCAGTACCGATAATCCTGATCTCTATCAATTCTTAGTCGTTTAGTGCATTGTTCTGGATTTGGATAATCTGTGCTATCCCTTTTTGCGCAAGATCGAGCATGGCATTCAACTCATCTCGGTGATAAGCGGCGCCTTCGGCGGTACCCTGGACCTCGATGAAACCACCCTTGTCGTTCATCACTACATTCATATCGGTTTCGGCATTTGAGTCTTCGGCGTAGTCGAGATCCAATACCGGTTTACCGTTGTAGATACCCACAGAAACAGAAGCAACCATTCCCAGCAAGGGGTCATCATCCAGCTGCCCGGTCCTTCGCGTATGGTTAAGGGCGTCGACCAGTGCGACGCAGGCGCCGGTGATGGAAGCGGTTCTGGTACCGCCATCGGCCTGGATGACATCACAGTCAAAGGTAATGGTTCGCTCACCCAGACGTTTGAGGTCCACTGCGGCACGCAGGGAACGACCTATCAGACGTTGTATTTCCAGGGTACGGCCGCCCTGCTTGCCCCGGGCTGCTTCTCTCCCCATGCGATCGGTGGTTGAGCGGGGCAGCATGCCGTATTCCGCGGTAATCCAACCCTGACCGGAACCCTTGAGAAAGCGCGGTATCTGCTCTTCCACGCTGGCGGTGCAGATAACCTGTGTATCACCGAAGCAGACCAGTACCGAACCCTCGGCATGTTTGGTGTATTGGCGGGTAATGGTGATTGGTCGCAGTTCGTCGGTTTGGCGTGAGGATGGTCTCATCAGAGAATGGGCTCCATTAAATCTATCGTGCTTCGGCCTTGCTTGAGCAAACCGCGGTGAATATCGGGGGCGACATTATGGGTGAAAGAGGGGGTATTGTCAGCTTTTAAGCCGAATTGTAACAATTTTGGGGATCATTGTGCCGATCAGGGTGTGTCGTAACCCACCCTGGATCAGGATTTTTATGGTAGCAGGTCCTTAGCCGCGTCCGCCGATGATAGAACCGAGGATGCCGCGCACGATCTGTCTGCCCAGCTTTGAGCCAATGGCCCGGGCCACCGACTTGGCAAAGGCCTCACCAACGCTCTGCCGCCTGGATCCGCCGCTGCTTTTGCGAGCCTTTTTCTGCGCTTTCTCCTCGGCCTCCCTTTTTGCTTGTTCCTCGCGACGCTTGATCAGCTCCTGTTCACGTTTCTTCAGCATCTCATAGGCTGACTCCCTATCGACCTCGGCACTGTAGGTGCTGCTGAAGGGTGAGCGTTTGAGGATTTTATCCCGTTCAGCCTGATCGATGGGGCCGAACTGGGAGCGGGGAGGGGCCATCAGGGTTCGTTCCACCACGCTGGGTACGCCTTTTTGGTCCAGGGTGGAGATCAAGGCTTCGCCCACCCCCAGATTACTGATCACCTCCACGGTATCGAAGGCCGGGTTTTCACGGAAGGTTTCTGCGGCTGCCTTGACGGCCTTTTTATCCCGCGGTGTGAAGGCCCGCAGGGCGTGTTGAATACGGTTGCCCAATTGACCGATGACCTCGTCCGGCACGTCATTGGGGTATTGGGTGATAAAAAACACACCCACACCCTTGGAACGTATCAGCCTCACCACCTGAGTGATTTTTTCCAGCAGTGCCTTGGGCGCACTGCTGAAAAGCAGATGTGCTTCATCGAAAAAGAAGACCAGTTCCGGCAGGTCCGCGTCTCCCCTCTCCGGCAGCTCCTCCATCAGCTCGGAGAGAAGCCACAACAGGAAGGTGGCATAGATACGTGGTGAGTGGTAGAGGGTGGTGGCATCGAGGATGCTGACCACACCGCGGCCGGAAAAATCTGTCTGCATGAGATGCTCGATCTGAATCGCCGGCTCGCCAAAAAAGACCTCACCGCCGGCCTCTTCCAACACCAGCAACCTGCGCAGAATTGCGGTTACACTCTGTTTGGAGACACGGCCATATTCCCGTTCCAGTGTTTTGTTGTTATCGGCAACCCAATTCAGCATCGATCTGAGGTCCTTCAGATCGAGCAGCAACAATCCCTCGTCATCAGCCAGACTGAAGGCGATTTGCAATACACCTTCCTGGGTCTCGTTCAACTCCAACAGGTTGGCCAACAGGGTCGGTCCCATCTCGGAGACCGTGGTGCGCACGGGGTGCCCCTGCTTGCCATAGACGTCCCAGAAGACCACGGGGGAGGCCTCAAAAGCATGTTCTTCGATCTTGATGTAGTCCAGCCGCTCGGTGATTTTAGGATGTGCCTTGCCACTCCCCGCAAGACCCGAAAGGTCGCCCTTTACGTCGGCGGTGAATACCGGCACCCCCAGGCGCGAGAAGGCCTCGGCCAGTACCTGTAAGGTGACTGTCTTACCGGTGCCGGTGGCGCCGGTGATCAGGCCGTGTCGGTTTGCCATGCCCGCGTTGAGCAGGATCTGTTGATTTCCATTGCCGCCTAGCAGGATCATATTGTCTGACATCTCTATTCTTCCCGGGTCGCGAGTTGACAAATATTTAACATTCTCGACTGTTCTGCATCTCTTTTTCGGTTAGACTCAGCCAAACATAGCTTGAGAGTCCCAACCTCGGACACCACTATTTATCATGCCAGATGGGATTTGGCGAATCGATGATCTTGTGTATTAACAAAGAGTGCAGCCAGGTCATGCGAGTTGATACTGTTGGCAACCCTTGTGAAAATAGCCTTTGCTTAGCGGCATAAGTGCACTTGTTCGCGCCGATGCGCCCTAGTAGACAACGCCCTTGGAGAGCGGTTGGGTCGGGGAGTCGAACAGGTCGTCCTTGATCACGACTGGAGAGTTGAAAATGCGTTGGAGAGGTCAGCGAAAAAGCGACAATATCGAGGATCGCCGCGGTATGCGGGCGCCATCCTCGATGGGTGGCTTGGGTGGCGGCGGCGGTGGATTGCTGAATCTGCTGCCCGCTGTGTTCAAACTGTTTGGTTTCAAAGGTGGAATGGTCGCGGTATTGGCGATCGGCGCATACGCATTGATGAGCGGCAATCTTGGCTCCATGCTGGGAGGAGGAGGACAGGACAACCTCTCTGAATACGAGGGCGGGCCGGTCAAGCAGAGCGCAGAAGAGAAGACACTGGTCGACTTTGTCTCTGTCGTACTGGGTGATACTGAAGAGACCTGGCATCAGCTTTTCAAGCAGATGGGAGGGCAGTACAAGGAACCGAATCTGGTACTGTTTCGCGGCGCCACCAAGACGGCTTGCGGTTTCGGTCAGGCGGCGATGGGCCCTTTCTACTGTCCGGGTGACCACAAGGTCTACATCGACCTCTCTTTCTATAGCGATTTGAAGAATCGTTTCAAGGCGCCCGGAGATTTTGCCCAGGCCTATGTGATAGCCCATGAGGTTGGCCACCATGTGCAGACCCTGCTGGGAATTTCCCAAAAGGTACAGAAGGCAAAACGTTCCCTGAGCGAGGTGGAGGGCAACAAGCTGTCTGTCCGCCAAGAGTTGCAGGCTGACTGCTTCGCCGGGATCTGGGCCTACCATGCCAACCACTCACGTCAGTTGCTGGAATCGGGGGATATCGATGAGGGGCTGAATGCAGCCAGTGCAATCGGCGACGATCGCTTACAGAAGCAGTCGAAGGGTTATGTCAGCCCGGACTCATTCACCCACGGCAGTTCTGCGCAACGAGTCAGGTGGTTCAAGATCGGCTTTAAAGGTGGTGATTTGAAACAGTGCGACACCTTTTCCGCAAAATCGTTGTAGCACAAAGACTCTACTATCGGCTGAAGCTTAATCTGTCTGATAGGACGTGACGAGAATTTAAGATTATAAGGGAGGATCAACGATGGGTATTATTTCCTGGATAGTACTGGGACTGATCGCAGGTGCATTGGCAAAGTGGATCATGCCCGGCAAGGATGGCGGTGGCCTGATCATAACCACCTTGTTGGGGATAGCCGGCGCCATGGTGGGTGGTTATCTCGGTTCATTCGTCGGCCTGGGTAGCACCACCGGATTGAGTATCTCCAGCATACTGACCGCTACGGCAGGTGCCTTTCTTATCCTCTTCGCCTATCGCTTGATCAAACAACCCGAAAAGGGGAAAGATATGAGCGGGACTTCAGACTAGTAAAGAATCCCTGACCAAGCAGACTGGGGTCTAGTCGATATCGAGATCGTCGACAAACTTGCGCAGGTCTTTGATGGCCTTTGTCACGTCCACCTTTTCTGCAGGTGGAGTAAGCAGGTCTCGTCTTTTTCGTGAAAGGGACATACTGAAATCAGCGGGTTTCAGCCTGGATTCCGCCTCTCGCCATTTTAAAGCAACCACTGTGACATTGTCGCTCTCAGGATGACTTGTGGCTGCCGCCTGGTTGGCCAGCTTGGCGACTTTCTTAACCAATGAATCCTGTTTTTTGTAGAGCATGTCCACCATGGGTCGTTCTGCCAAGGGTCCCCAAAAGCCGTCGCTGCAGAGCAGCACTACGTCCCCTTCGCTGAGGTCATGGGGGCCGCTGAGTTCCGCGACCGGGTGATTGTTGGTTCCGCCCAGGCAGCGGGTCACATAGTTGCGAAACTTATGGGTGTGTACCTGAGCTGCTGAGATAAGTCCCTGTTGGCGCAAATGCTCGACGTATGAGTGATCGTCGGTGCGGATATGTATGACGCCGTTGCGCATCACATAGAGTCGGCTGTCACCGATATGGGCCCAATAGGCACTATCCTCTTGGACCAGGCACAGGACACCTGTTGTACGGGGTTCTATCGGCGGCTCCTGCCGACTGCCGAACTCGAGGATCTCCCGATGACTCATCTCCATCAGGCCGGAGAGAAAGAAGCGGGGATTGGAGATGGGTTTGCGGCTGGTCAGGAACGCCTTGCGTGCGTTATCCATCAGGATTTGCGCTGCTTTCTCTCCTTTTGGATGACCTCCCATGCCATCTGCCAGCGCCAGTAGAATGGCGTCGGGGGCCTCCATGATCAGGTACCGGTCTTGATTTGTGGAGCGGTCACCTATGAGGGTGTATTGTGCTGTCTCGTATTTCACGATATCGCCCTTTTCTCCCCGATCAGGTCTGAAATGGCGCTTTCGCTATCCAGCTTGTCGATTTGCAAAGCCTGCAGCAGTTCGCCTGCATTCTGCGGTCGTTTCTCATACTCAATCTCCATCGCCCAGTCGATTGCCTCGAGCATGCTTGCCGGGTAGCGACGGCGATAGATCCTGGCTGCCGGTTTCAGTTTCTCCTTGGCATGGCGTTCAATGGCGGACGGGGGGGCTTTGCCGTCGAGACAGGCACGCATGCTGGCGCCGATGGCGTAGACATCGCTCCAGGGCCCCACATTGCCGGACTGGTAATATTGCTCCACAGGGGAGAAGCCGGTGGTGACTACGCGGCCGGTTCGACTGCCTTCATTTTGCACTTCATGCACGGCGCCGAAATCGAGCAGCAGGGGATTGCCGCCGGTGCGCAGATGGATATTGCTTGGCTTGATGTCCAGATGCAGCAGATGGCGTGAGTGGATCTGATTGAGGGCATCGAGTATCGGGGGGAAAACGGTCATCAAAAAGCGGGTGCTGAGACTGCCGCTACGTTTCTTGATGTAGCTGGCAAGGTTTTTACCCCGTTCATGGTCCATCACCAAATAGCCGGTGTTGTTGGCGAGAAAAAAGCCTCTTACCTGAACGATATTGGGATGCCGGAGGGAGGCCAGGACCTTGGCTTCCTGGTAGAAAAGCCGCAGGCTGCGATTGAAATTATCGGCCTGTTTCTCGTCCAAGGGGATCACCTTGCCGTTGTCGCCACGTTTTGCCAGCTTCTTGGGTAGGAACTCCTTGATGATGACCTCGTCCTGGGTATCCTCATCTTCGGCCAGATAGATCAAACTGAAGCCACCGCTCGCAACCAGTTTCATAACCACGTAGCAGTCGATTTCAGTACCTTCAGGCAGACTGTCTCGGAGCTTATCCATGCAGTTCCCGTTGTAATAGTTTCGCTGTCAAAGATAGGATGGGCATCACACTGATTATAAGGACATTTTCCCGAAAACACTTGTATTGATTCAGAATTTTAGCCCTGAGTCCCAAAAAAAGTGATTTTCATCAAAAAAATGGTTAAAACAGTGGCACCGACAATTCACTGCCAATCTGACGCGGCCATTCACACCCAAGCATAGCGGCTTGGGTGAAGAATTCTGAAGCCGTGGAAATGCCAGCGGCCTTAATGTCAGGTATTATGCCCATGGTTAAAATCACCATATCCATGGGGATGGTAAGTGCTAACTATCCCCTGATTAGACCGGAGATCTTAGGCGGGACTATATGATCAGCAGTATGACAGCCTTCGCACGGGAGGAGTACCGGGGTGACCTGGGTCTCTTGAGTTGGGAGATTCGCTCAGTCAATCATCGCTATCTTGAGATGTTCTTGCGCTTGCCTGAGGAGTTGCGGGTATTGGAACCGATGGTGCGGGAACGCATGAATGCCCGACTTGGGCGGGGTAAACTGGATATCAGCCTGAAATTCAAACCGGGCAGAGCCGCTGAGGCTGAGTTGAGGGTCAACCAGCGCCTGGTGCAGCAGCTGCTCGATGCGGAACATCAGGTTGGTGATTTGACCGGTCTGAACCAGACTATTCGCAGCGCCGATCTGTTGCGTTGGCCGGGTGTGCTGGAAGAGAGCGAACAAGACTTCACCCCGGTGAAAAAACAGGCGATGGTGCTACTGGAGACCACCGTCGACAGTCTGATCGACAATCGTCTGCGTGAAGGTGAGCGCCTTGGAAAGATAATTCAACAGCGCTGTTATGGCCTGAAGGAACAGGTCGAACAAGTGCGTGACTTGATGCCGGAGGTACTGGAGGGTGTCCGAAACCGGATCAGCGAACGCCTGGCTGAGGTTTTTGATGAGCTGGACGAAACCCGCCTGGAACAAGAGATGGTCATCTTGGCGCAACGCCTTGATGTGGACGAAGAGATGGATCGACTCGAAACCCATCTGGAGGAGGTGGAACGGGTGTTGCAAGCGGACGAGCCCATCGGACGCCGACTCGATTTCCTGATGCAGGAACTCAATCGGGAGGCCAACACCTTGACGTCCAAATCCAGTAGCGTCGATGTGACCCGCGCCGCGGTGGAGATGAAGGTGTTGATCGAACAGATGCGAGAGCAGATCCAGAATATAGAGTGAATCCCGGATTTTGCATCACCAATATTTGATCCGATAGAAGGTTGTAGGGGAATAGTGCCGATGACGATGAAGGGAACCCTGTATATTCTCTCCGCTCCCTCAGGTGCGGGTAAGACCAGCCTGCTGAAGGCCTTATGCCAACAGGATGACAAATTACATGTCTCCATCTCTCACACTACGCGGGCTATGCGTCCAGGGGAGGAGGATGGCTTGGATTACCATTTTATCGACCAGGCCAGCTTTCTCGCCAAGGTAAAACGGGGTGATTTTCTGGAGCATGCAGAGGTCTTCGGCAACTACTACGGCACTGACGAGGCTTGTGTGCGCAAACAGCTCGAGGCCGGCGAGGATACCGTGTTGGAGATCGACTGGCAGGGGGCGCAACAGGTGCGCCAGCGATTTCCCGAAGCAGTCTCGATCTTTATCCTTCCCCCCAGTCCGGAAGTGCTCTATGAACGATTGAGCAGCCGTGGTCAGGACAGCGAAGCGGTGATTCAGGGGCGTATGCGCGAGGCGGTGAGCGAGATGTCCCACTATGTGGAGTTCGACTATCTGATCTTCAATGATGACTTCGACCAGGCCCTGGGAGAGCTCGCGTCGATCGTGATCGCACAACGGCTGCGGCTCTCCAATCAGACCCTGCAGTACGCCGACGCCATTTCCCGATTGCTGGCTTAACCGTTAGTAACCACTCGATCGATTTTCTCGCTGCCTATGAGCTGGCATGCTATATCCACACACTAATTCGGTGTTGAGCTGGTGAGAGGCGAACCGGTAAAATGGCCCTTTATCCCTGACTAGCAGATTGAGATGGCCGCGAAACTCTATATCAAAACCTTTGGTTGCCAGATGAACGA
>JBEVVS010000146.1:0-25851 GCA_040507005.1 Candidatus Thiodiazotropha sp. | reverse complement strand
CCGCGCCTATCTGGCCGGGGCCAGTGAACACCGTGAGTCGTTGAAGAAACTCATGGAGACCGATCGCATGCAGCTTCACGATCGTACCGATCGCGGCTGGACACCACCCCCGAAGGGGTATGCTGAAAAGATCGAAGAGTAGTTAAGGTCAATCGGGACCGGCCTCGATTCGGGCGTGGCAAATCCTCGGATTGGTTGGAACTTCGGCCCTGGTCATTGGCCTAATATCCGGTTATCGTGCCTATCGCTGCTCCCTCGCGGATGGCATGAGCATAGGTCTTCAGAGGATCCTCGATGAAATTCTTGTTTATATTGTTGTTTATATCACTGCAACCCCTGGCCTCTCTGCACGCCGAGCCGGTGCAGGAGCTTGAGTGGGATGCGATGATCCCCGATGACTATCGCCCTGACAAGATCATGGCGCAGTTTGGCGATATCAATGCCCTAACAGATGATGACCCTAGGGCACAGCAGATAATGGACCAGCTCGAGGCGGCCTGGAAAGAGGCGCCGGTGGTGGAGAGCCTGGATGGAAAGCGGGTCAAACTACCGGGTTTCGTGGTGCCCATTGAGGGAGACGGCAAGAAGCTGACCGAGTTTCTGTTGGTGCCCTACTACGGCGCCTGCATCCATGTGCCACCTCCGCCGGCCAACCAGACCGTCTATGTCAAGGTGCCCGAGGGTGATGCCAAGATACGTCAGGCCTTCGATACAGTCTGGGTCTACGGGATTATGAGCGCCAAATCCTTCGACAGTGACCTGGCGACCGCCGGTTACCAGATAGAGGCGGAAAAGGTGACACCCTACGAATGAATACGGCTTGGCGTCCATTCGCAATGCTGCTCCCTATTCTCCTCTCTCCCCATCTCCATGCCGCAGAAGTTGTGTGCCATATCCATGCGCCGAATGACTATACACCATTCAGCAGCCAGCCCCTTGTGATACCGAGGGTGGGAAATCGAGCGGAGTGTGACCAGCTCAACCTGGAGCGCTTTGGATCAAGGGGAAGATGTCACTGCATGCAAGACTCAATCGGCATGGAGAGAGGAGGCCCGGTGGATTCTCTGCGGTTTAGAGATCAAGAAGGCCAGCTTCCCTGAGGGTATAAGGATACTGCTTGGAGTGTCCGGATAGAGAGGTCGTTTAACCAGGAATGGTTCAGACAATCCGCAGATCGCTCTATGCATGTTCAAGGTGAGGCGAGTAAATGGCCTGCTGAGGATGGTGTGTAAGCCATCACTCTTTGAGTTTGATCTTGAGTTCGCCCTCTTCAACGCGAATATTCTCCACACCCTCGGCAAAGCCGGCCCAAAAGCCCTGCTGATCCCCAAACTCACTGATCAGGTCGATGTTCTTGATGCCACCCAACCAGGCATTGGGTATGGGTACGCCCATGATGCTGACTCCCTTCAGAATCACCACCGGCTTGGCATTGCGGAATGCCATTTCCACGCCGGTTGAGACCCGCAAGGTCTTGCCTCCGAGGATGGGAAAATCCTTGTCCACGGGTACCAGCAGTCTTGCGCTTACCAGGTCGTCTCCCAGGTCGATGGCGAGTTTTTTCGCCAGGTCCTGGTTGTTCGCCACCATGGCGTTGAGCTCTCTTTCGCTGAAATTGACCTCCCGCTTGGCCCCTGCTTCGGTATAGCGTTCCGCTCGAAGCCACTGCTCGTTGCTCTCCTTTGGTGGGGCCTGCCGGGCAGATTCTGAGGCCGGGCCTGGCTGGTAACCCAATTGTTTGAGTTTGTTGTCGAGCACCTGCTGCTCGGCTTGATCGAGCTTAACCGGGGTAAAGTCCTTGGCGTAGATGTAGGTGCGCAGCGCCCAGTAAGTCACGGCGGCGGTGACCAGTATGGTTGCCAATATAATCCACAGGATATGGATACCGCGCAGACCGCTTTTGTTCGCCGGACCCTCTAATTGCTCTGTGTTCGTCGTCATCATGACCACCCGGAATATTTGATTAAGCTGAGGTGTCAGCCAGGTTTTGTATAGCGTCTCGTTGCCTAGTATACGCCGCAGTTGGGAATATGAATGTATAAATTTGTTGCCGTTATAGTTTAAAGGGCGATTTGTCGCTGCTTCATGGTAAGCTGCGAATTGAATCGTCCAACTCTATTGGTGAGTAACTAAAAAGATCCTCAAAAGGGCCGACTCCTATGCAAATTGAATTCTATGGTGCAACCAGCGGCATCACCGGATCCTGTCATATTCTCCGCGTCAATGACGAGACAATCCTGCTCGACTGCGGCTTGATCCAGGGGCGCAGGGAGGAGATGGAGAAGAACCGCCGGCCCTTTCCCTTCTCCCCGGATGAGATCAGCGCGGTGGTTCTCAGCCACGGTCATATCGACCACTCGGGGCGCATTCCGCTGTTGGTGAAACAGGGCTACCAGGGCCCGATCTATGCGCAGAACGCGACCATGGAGCTGTGCGACATCATGCTGCAGGATTCTGCTTTCCTGCAGGAGAAGGATGCGCAATATGAAAACAAGTGGCGCAAGCGCAAGGGGAAAGCATTTATCGAACCCCTCTATACCGTTGCCGATGCCCGTGATGCGTTGAACAACCTTGTTGGTCTGAAGTACAGGGAGAAGCGGGAGATTCTGCCGGGGATCTCCATCCGTTTTCAGGATGCGGGGCATATTCTCGGCTCATCCAGTGTGGAGGTCTGGCTCAGGGAAAATGGCCAGCAACGGAAGATTGTCTTCAGCGGCGACCTGGGTCAGTACGACACCCCGATCCTGAACGACCCGGCGGTGATCCAGGAGGCGGATCATGTGATTGTGGAGAGTACTTATGGTAATCGCCGTCACCGGGATCGTCAGAACACCATTCAGGAGATCGGTGAGATCATTGGTGCGGCGGCCCATGGAAAGGGGAACCTGTTGATCCCGGCCTTTTCCATAGGCCGTAGTCAGGAGATTCTCTACTACCTGGGTAAATATTACGATGAGTGGGACCTGGGGCGTTGGCAGGTATTCCTGGACAGCCCCATGGCAATCAGGGCGAGCAGGGTCTACTGGGAGTACCCCCACCTGTATGACGAGGAGGCGACCAAGCTGCGCAAACAGATCAATGAGATGCCCCATCTGAGGAATCTGAAACTCACCGAGTCACCTCAGGAGTCGATGGGGATCAACCGTATCAAGAGCGGCGCGATTATCATCTCCGCCAGCGGGATGTGTACGGGTGGCAGGATCATGCACCATCTGAAGCACAATATCTCCCGCTCAGGCGCGCATATCATGATCGTGGGTTATCAGGCCTATGGTACCCTGGGACGTGCGCTGGTGGATGGTAAATCCCGGGTCAAGATCCACGGCGACGAGTACCGGGTGAAGGCGAATATTCACACCGTTGGCGGTCTCTCGGCACATGCGGATGTGGATGACCTGACCCGTTGGGTGGGCAATTTCCGGGAGAGTTCTCCCCATGTGCACGTGGTGCATGGTGAACCCGAGTCAAAAAAGGATTTTCGTGACCACCTGGCATCAGAGTTGGGCCTCAAGGCGTCAGTACCGGAGATGGGGGATACCCTCTCCCTCTGATACCTGGCCGCGTGCCTATTGGCGGCTGCCGGTACTGCGGTAGTTGGGAAAATCAGGATTGCGCCAGTCGGCGGGTGCGAGCTTCTCTTCCGGAGGCTGCAGGCGCGAGATATAGTCCATCACCGCGCTGATATCCCGGGATTGAAATCCCTGAATCTGTTTCACCATCTTCTGGTCGGCGTTGCGTCTTCGTCCCTCTTTGATCCAAATGAACTGGCGGACCAGATAACGGTAGTGCTGGCCCTGTAATAAGGGAATATGATCCTCGACTACCCCTTCGGCCCGTTTGCCATGACACTCGGCACAATAGTCTTCATAGATCTTTTTTCCATGTACAAGGTCGGTGCCTGGACCGACCCCGTTGTGACGGGTCATGGGCAGATCGGCGATATAGGCACTGACATCGGCGATATCCTGCAGCGATAGCAGCTCCAGCCTGGTGAATGGCAGCATGGTTGGATTGTCCCTGTTACGTGCGCGAATATCAGCCAACTGTTTGATGATCACCGTTCTTATCTGGCCGGCTACCTGGGGGTAGTAACCGCTCTCTTTGCCCCAGGCTTCAGGTTGATGACAGACCGCGCAGGTACGGTAGACTTTTTTGCCGTTTTCTTTATCTGGTGTGAGGAGTAGAGCACCTTCCAGTTCCATGGCTGCTTGTAATGGGTTATCGGCAAGCGCCGGAGTGAACTGGCCAACTCCAAGCATGAGTAGCAACAGATAAAAAATTGAACGGCGCTTCATGGTATTCCTTATCCCCCCCGACAGGTCATCCCTTTGATTATGTTACTTTGAATATAGTCTGTATGTCAGTTGGTTTCCTTGCGCAATATCATCTGGTCGGCATATCCAGATAGGGGGTCAATTATGCATCGCCTCCCCATTCCCATCGAAAAAGCAGAGCTGCTCCGCTTGCATACGAAGATTGAGTTGCTCTCCAATTGTGAAATGATGGTTGCCGGTCACTTGGATCAGTAAATGAGCTGTGTCGCCGGTGGCTTTTTCGCTTGATTGCATCAGCAGTTCTGTATCCAGATGTAAGATTGTCTCATGTCCCATGGCTTCAACTGAGCATATCCGGGCGGATAAATTCTGCCCCGATGGGTCGTTGGCCAACTGTACGGCATGGGGACGGATCCCCACTAGCAGTTGCTCGTCACAACGGGCTGCAATACCCGGATAGATCGTCAGCAACTGCTGCGGCAGGGGGAGGTGTATGGGGCCGAGGTTGAGCAGCAGCTCGCCTTTTTCACGACACAAGGTTGCATGAAACAGGTTCATCCCGGGGGAGCCGATGAATCGTGCTACGAAGGCGTTGGCGGGGCGCTCATAGATCTCTCTGGGCGGCCCCACTTGTAACAACGCTCCCCCATTGATCACGGCCACGCGCTGACCCAGGATCATGGCCTCCGCCTGGTCATGGGTGACGTAGAGGGTGGTGGTGGCGAGCTCCCTTTGCAGCCGGGCGATCTCGTTGCGGATCTCCACCCGCAGCCGGGCGTCCAGGTTGGAGAGGGGTTCATCCATAAGGAACAGATCCGCCTCACGTATGATTGCCCGTCCCATCGCCACCCGTTGGCGCTGTCCTCCCGACAAGGCCTTGGGTTTGCGTTCCAGGAGTTGTGTGAGATCGAGCATCCGGGCGATCTGTATCACCTTCTGCTGGATAGCGGCGGCTGACTGTTTTTGCATTCGCAGGGGAAACTCAAGGTTCTGGCGTACCGTCATGTGAGGGTAGAGGGCATAGTTTTGAAACACCATGGCCAGATTGCGTTGTTGCGGAGGGATCAGGTTGACCACCCGGTCGTTGATGCGGATCTCACCTGAACTGATCTCCTCCAGGCCGGCTGTCATGCGCAACAGTGTGGATTTGCCGCAACCGGAGGGACCCACAACTACCATCAGTTCACCATCCTTGATCTCCAGGTTCAGTTCGCGGATTGCCTGAACACCCCCGTCGAAGTTTCTACACACCTTGTCATAACTGATGGATGCCATATTCAACCCTTGATTGCCGTACTGGCGACACCACGCACAAACCAGCGTTGAAAGATGACGAACAACAACAGCACCGGTGACACCATCATGACGCCAAAGGCGAGGATGTCACCCCATTGCAGGGGCGGTAGGGTGAAGAAACTGGCAATCGCCAGGGGCAACGGCCGAACTGCGGGTCCGATGGTTACCATCAGCGGCCAGAGATAGCTGCCCCACCAGGTGAGGAAGGTGAGAATCGCCACGCTGGCGAATACCGGTTTGGCGTTGGGCAAGATGATGCTGAAAAAGATGCGCAGGGTGGATGCGCCATCGAGACGTGCGGCCTCTTCGAGTTCTTTGGGCATGCCGATGAAAAAACTGTAGAACAGATATATGGAGAAGGCATTGGCAATGAATGGGAAGATCTGCACACTGTAACTGTCCCGCAGACCGAGTATGGATGCAGCATAGAACAAGGGTACGGCGATCGCCTCGAAGGGTAGGATCATCAGTGCCAATACCAGGTTGAAGAGCAGGTCCCGTCCACGCCACTGCAGACGGGCGAAGGCGTAGGCGGCCATGGAATTGACCAACAGGCCGCAGACAACGATACAGCCGGTGATGAAGAGGGAGTTTATGAAGTAGCGCAGAAAATCGCTGCGCCGAAATACGTCCGCATAATTTTGCAGGGAGATTTCCCCGGGTAGGAAAGCGGCCAGAGAGCCGCTCTCCACCAATACACGCTGATCCGGTTTGAGACTGCCCATGAACATCATCAACAAAGGGATGATGAACAACAGGGCCATGGCCCCTAGCAGCAAGTAACTTAGCAGGATCGAGCGGGGTGACTGCTTCATGCCACCTCCCGCTCCTGATGGGTGTAACGCCGCTGCAGCCAGGTAACGGTGAGCACGAGAAGAAAGAACACCACGGTCATGGCGCTGGCCAGAGCCACCTGTTGTCGGGCAAAGGCCGCCTGCACCGTTTCATAGATCACGGTTGTGGTGGTGTTATCCGGACCGCCACGGGTCATGATCTGTACCTGGTCAAAGAGGCGGAAGGCTAGGATGGTGGTGATCAATATGACGAAGATCAGCGGATTGCGCAGTTGCGGCAGGGTGATATGCAGGAGTTGTCGCCATCTGCCGGCGCCATCCAGTGCCGCTGCTTCATACAGGGTATGGGGAATACTCTGCAGACCGGCAAGCAGAATCACCATCTGAAATCCGACCCCCTGCCAGATCGACAGCAGCATGATTCCCGGAAAGGCGAGCAGAGGATTCCGCAGGAAGTCCCTGGGTTGCCACTCACCGAAGCTCGCCCATTCGAGAAAGGCGTTCATCATGCCGTTCGGCCCGGGGGCGTAGATCAGCGACCAGATCACCGCCACCAGAGACATGGGGAATACCACCGGCATGAAGAAGAGGGTGCGGAAGGCCACTGTCCCGGGCAACCCCCGGTTCAACAACAGCGCCAGGGTCAGGGCGAGTGCTGTCTGCAGGGGGACCACCACTGCCGCAAACAGGAGATTGTTGAAGAGTGCCCGCAGGAAGCCGGGATCGTTGAAAATATGCATGAACTGGTCGAGGCCGATAAAATTCACCCCCAGGGGCGAGCCGAGGCGCAGGTCGGTAAAAGCGAGTACCAGGGCGGCGACGAAAGGTAACAGGATAAACAGCAGCAGACCCAGCAAGGCGGGGATCGTCATCATCAGGACGATCGGCCTTTGATCCATACGCTGGTTACCCATGCTGCAAGGTTCTCACTGTGGGGGCAGGGGATAGCCCTGGTTTGCCGTTATCTCACCATCGATGGTTTCCACAGCGTTGTTGAGCACTCTCGTTACATCGCTGCCGCTGCGAATGGCATCGACTATTTTTTGAAACTCCGCGGTGATGATCGGATAGGCGGGGGTTCGTGGTCGCGGCACCCCGTGGCCGTTGTTGAGCTGCTGAACGAATAGATGCAGCGGCCCATCCTGGCGATAGAGAGGGGAGGAGTCGATGGCGGAACTGGTGGCGGGTACCGCACTGTTGGCATCAGTCATGGTCAATACCTCCTCGGTGCTGAGCAGGAATTCGATAAAGGTGGCCGCGGCCTCGGGACGCTTGCTGGCAGCCGTAATCGACCAACACCATGAACCCAGGCCTGTCTTGCTGCCATTCCCGAGGTCGGGCAGGGGGAGCAGTAGCAGGTCATCCCCCAAACTCGCGCGGTATCTTTGATAGTTCCAGTGCCCCCCCAGGGCCAAAGGTACACGGCGGCTGGTAAAAGCGGCATCGTCGATATTCGGATCGACGAGGTTGTCCGCGATCCACCCTTGTAATCTGCTCATCATGGCTATGCTCTGGGGCCCGTTGAGTACCCCGGCGGCGCTTTGATGATGCCTTCGGTCGATGAGATCGCCGCCTGCGGATTGCAGCAATGGCGATAGGCCATAGGTATACCATTCCCCTGCGTAGTTGAGTTTCAGGTCGAGCACCTGTCCGTCCTGGTCCAGATCGGCCAGTTGCCGCAATGCGGCTTCGAACTCATCCAGCGTCCAGGGCTGCTGCAGGGAGGGGATACGCAGCTTGGCCTGATCCAGTTTAGAACCATCGGCATACAGCCCGAGGCCCGAATCGTAGACGCCTACTGCCCAGAGACGGTTGGCGTACCTGCCCTGGGCCGTGATCGAGGGAAGCAGATCCGCCATCACTCTTTTGTCGAGCAACCCCTCCAGGGAGCGTAAGTGTCCCTGCCAGGCGTAAGCGGAGAGAAAGGGGCCGTCCAGTTCGAGCAGGTCAGGCAGCTCTCCAGCCACGGCCGCGGCCTGGACCTGGGCGTTGTAGCTCCCTTCGGGGATCAGGGTGAGTTGAATTTTTATCTCCTTGTGAGCCAGATTGAAACGCTCCACCTGCTGTTGCAGGACAGTGCGTTCACTCTCCTGCCCGGCATGGGCCCAGACACTGATTAGGTTGCCGTCTGCTGTTGAATCCGTCCCTTTACCGCAACCACCCAGGAGGATTATGAGCATCAGGCCGATAGACAGAAGCTTATCTATGTGAATCCTATCTCTCATGATTGCGCTATTGATTCAGTGGCCGGGTTATCTGTAGTGTTTTATCAGTCGGCCTTGGGTAATAGCCTAACACATGGCAAATTATTTGAGCCGCCATTTCCTGATCGCCGGCTGTCTGGCATATCTAATTCGCTTTCCATCAGTAGCATAGGGTGGTTGTAACCAGGTGTCTGACTCTATATAACTGTCAGGTGAATCGAGACCCCGCATATCAGAATGCCCTTGCAGATAGGCAATGAAATTTAAACTAGGCAACAGAGTACATATTGAAGGACATTGGAATTTCCCTAACGATTGCACCGGGACAATTTCAAAGCCACCCAAGTTGGCCGCACAGCATGCAGCTGATCATGCTTCATGGAGGGGTGCCAGAAGAACCGTAAAAGGAAAAAAGGGGTCGATGGTGTTTTACTGGGTCAAATTCGATATTCCGCAAATTGATAATGACGGCGACGGACCCTATTCCGAAGCAGAGGTAGAGGCGGAGTATTTAAAGCTTATACAGCACAAGTAAGATAGGCGCTCGGCTGAATCCGCAAAAGATTACAATCGTTTCTGAAGTGTGAATAAGTGACAGACGATCTACATCAATATCAGGCACTGCTCACGCAGCTCGATCTGCACCAGGACATCCCCTACACAGCAAACTGGTCCGCTGAGGCGGATTTTATCCGGATCATCGTCGACGCCTGCCTGAAAAAAATACCCAAGCTGATTATGGAGTGCAGCAGTGGTCTGACGACCCTGATGCTGGCTCGTTGTTGTCAAATCAATGGCGCAGGTCGGGTGGTCAGTCTCGAGGATGGTTTGGTGTATGCGGAAAACACACGTAGATATATCGATCAATACGATCTTGCGGACTATGCGCGTGTGGTTCATGCCCCTTTACGGAAAACGGTTGTGGATGGTGATACTTATGCTTGGTACGCACTGGCTGCCATTCCCGATGCCGCTATCGATATGCTGGTCATAGACGGGCCTTCGGGTTTTATCCAGAAGCGATCCCGTTATCCTGCGCTTCCTCTCTGCTATTCGCGTTTAAGTGAGAGTTGCGCCATCTATCTCGACGATGCCTCCCGGGAGGATGAACAGGCAATCGTGGAATTGTGGAAATCCGGTTATCCTGATCTGAAGCATGAGTTTCGTGAGACATCCAGGGGTTGTGCCATCCTTACCCGCCAATAGATCATTGTTGATTTATAGAAACAGGAACTAACCGTTCCGTCCATGGCTGATCGGGGATGTCATGCCCCGGTGTTGTAACAGGATCGCCTCCGCCCGTGCGCCGAGGAAGACATAGATCCCAAGCCCGATCAGCAGCGCCACCGCGGTCAACATCATGAAGACCGCGGCCATCAAGTGCTCGCCGTCGCCCAATACGGCCTTGAACATCAGCAGCAGCGCCTCGATGGAGACCGCGATCAGGATTGCCGCGATAAAGCGCGTAATGGTGCGCCGGGTGGAACTGTGGCGAAAGATGTCCTTATGTGTCAATACCTCTTCCTCCAGCACCGTCTTGCCCAGGTCGAATATGGCGAGCCCGAGGGTGAGGAAGATAACAATGCCGAAGGGTTTGAGGTGGAATTCAGTGGTGTGGTTAGTGGTCAGCAGATAGACTTCGTGAAAGGCGCCGAACAGCAGCACTGCCACCACGGTGAAGAGTCCCACCACGATGGTGCTGTAGACCATGCGAAATACCGGGACGAATCTGCGCCGGCCGGTATCTCCCATCAGGAATTCGATGGTTTCCGCCAAGTCGATATCGAGTACCAGATAGCCCAGTAGACGACCCTCGCTGTCGAGCCATTTAAGGGCGGCGGAGAGACACAGGTTGCGACTGTCGATGGAGAGATAGGGCTCGGTGACCACCACCCCGTCGTGCTCCTTCGCCAGCAGATAGTAGGGGCGCTGACTCCGGTCTCTGCCCTTTACCCTGGCCGGTGCCTGTCGATCGTGCCTGTCATGCAGCATAATGTCACTGCTCTGCACACCCCGGCTGTCGAGGGTATAGAGCTGCTCGGCGAAGGGGTAGAGTTCGCCCATTTCAGAGATCGCCAGTTGCAAGGCTGCCGGGTCTGTGAATAGTTGGTCGTTGATAACACCCGTAAGAATGGAGGCGAGCAGCTCACGGATCGCCTGGCGATGTTCGTGATAGCGCTCGATGTTGGCGAGGTAACTCATGGCGGCCATGGAGGTCTGTTTTCCCTTGTTGCTGGTTCCAAGGGATGGGCTGCACGAGGCGTGCCAGTTTATCTGTTTGCGCAACACATTGAATATTATAAGGATATAAAAATTGCACCAGGTTGGGCCGCAACATCTGCCTAAGTCTGTGCGCACTCTGTTGCACCTCGGTGCATAGGGGTTGTATCTGTTGCCGGGAATCAGCTCTGATCGTTTGGCATCTGCATCATCTGGGAAACCTCCAGTGTGCCCCCGTACGCCAGGTGCGGGCAGGTTTTAAGCAGTTCCAATGCGGCCTGCATGCTATCGGCCTCGAGAATGGAAAATCCCAGAATCGGATTCACTGAAGGCTCTTCTGTAATGCCATCGAGAGTCAATACCTTGGTGATACCCACCGGGGTGCCTGGATTGATCAATGCGGCACCGAGTGTCTTCGCCCAAGCCTGCCACTTGGCCATCCCTTCAGCCCCCTCTTCCGGCGTTTCAGGCAGCTTGCCGCCATGGTAGGTAAAGAGAAATTCAGGCATATTCATGCTCCTTAAACCAGATCATGTGCCAGGGATAGGCCCAGGCCATGGTAATCATGAAGTAGGAAACAACGTAAACCGCGAGTCTATTCATCAGCATACCTGGTCCTGTTAGATTTAGTATGAGTTGGGATTGCCGCCCTCATCGTCCAGGTAGTGCTTGAGACTGCCGGCGATATAGTGGTCCCATCCCGCCTTACAGATCTCATAACAGGCCATCTCCGGGTTCAGGCCGATATGGGTGAGGGTGATGGTGCATGCATCATTCCCCTCGCTGATTTCAAATTTCAAGCTCGTGCCCAACCACTCTTCAGGGTCCGCCAGAGAATCTGACACCATGTTCGACTCGCAGCACTCGAGCAGGATCAGGTGGGGGCGGTTCAGGGTCACGGCCTCGAATACCCAGTAGGATGGGCCGCCAAAGTCGGTTTTCCCGCGATCGCCGATGTTTGTAAATCGGTGACTCATGGGCGTCCACCACATGGACATCTCATGGGTGATCGCCTGATAGGCGCGATCGGCGGAGACTGGACAACGGATTGAGGATTGGTAGTCGGCCATTGGTGGAGTCGCTATTTGCCTGGCGCATTAATAATTCTATAATGAAAGTATTCTAGTAAAACAATTCTATCATGCAAGTATTATTTCATGGTCACTAAAATCGAGCATAAACAGCGCAGCGAATGTCCGATCGCCTGTGCCCTGGATGTTATCGGCGACCACTGGACCCTGTTGGTCATCCGAAATCTGATGTTTCTGGGACTCCACGAATATAAGGATATGTTGAATACGGAAGAGCAGATCTCCAGCAGTATCCTCAGCGACCGTCTGAAGAAGCTGCAAAGAGATGGACTGGTCGCTTCCCTGCCGCACCCCCGGAGTCAGCGTCGCAAGTTGTATTTTCTCACGGCGCAAGGCAAGGAACTGATCTACATGATGACCGAGCTCGTGATCTGGTCAAACAACTACCTCGGGGAAATGGTTAACATCCCGGAAGAGAAAAAACGGCTTATCGAGAACGACCCGGACAGGTTGATCCGGATCACCTTAAAAGAGCTCGATGCCTGGGAGCAGGAATATCTGCAAGAGTAGATTTTGTCTGTCGCCGGTTTTCCTGGTGTGTGTTGGGCAACAGTTGTCTCAGGTCGCTTTGGTCACCCCGTTCTCCAGCACCATCGACTCCATCAGATCGATGAACTTCTGCTGATAACGGCGCAGGTATTTATCCTTGTGGTAGGCCACCCAGGTGGTCTCCCAGGGGAGCATGTTGCCGAGATCCCGGATCGCCATCTCTTTGTCCTGTTCTGCCGAGTAGGCCATGCTCGCGATCAGGCCAACACCCATGCCCTCCCGGACATAGGTCTTGATCACATCGGTATCCGCGGCGGTCAGCACCACATTGGGCTGCAGGCCCGCCCGGGCAAAGGTGGTCTGCATATGGTTGGCGCCGGTAAAACCGAAGGTGTAGGTGATCAGGGGATAGTCGCAGATGCGTTCCAGGGAGAGTGATTTTTCCGCCAGCACAGGGTGGTCCTTGAGGGCAATCAGGCTGCGGTTCCAGCGATAGCAGGGGATGGCATTGAGGGATGAGTGATCGCCCAGCTCCTCGGTACAGATGGAGAAGTCGACCCGGTCATTGATAGCCATCTCAACCAGCTCTTGGGGTGTGCCCTGGTGAATCTGCAGGCTGACGGTGGGGAAGAGTGGGCGAAAGGCTCGGATCACCGCTGGCAGTACATAACGGGCCTGGGTATGGGTGGTGCCGATGCGCAGCACCCCGCTGCTCTCCTCCACATGGTCGCGGCCGATGGCAAGGATGTTCTCCCGGATGGAGAGGGCCTGCCGCGCATAGTTCAGAACCTCCTCCCCTGCCGCCGTCAGGGCTATCAGCCGTTTCCCTTTGCGCACGAAGAGCTGGGTGCCGAGCTCCTTTTCGAGCTGGGCCAGGTGCTGGGAGACCGCCGACTGCACCAGAAAGATCTGTTTCGCCGCCAGGGTGACGTTGAAGCCCGATTCGGCCAAGGCCACCAGTGAATTGAGCTGTCTCAGTTCCATATCATTTTTCAAGATTAAATATCAAAATATATAACTTCACAAGATATACCACCTCTACCAATATTGCTACCCAACGCAATCGCAAATTTCAAACCGGAGTCGATCCACCATGGAAAACAGTGCCAAGACCATAGCGGGGTTTCCATCCCACCCCCTGGATGGCCTGCAGCTCACCCGACTGCAGCAGGCGGTCGAGGGATTGAACAGCCAGCAGCTGGTCTGGGCCAGTGGCTATCTTGCCGGTCTGGGTGCGGTGCAGCCCTCTGCCGCCAAGGCAGTCGATGAGGCTCCTCTATTAACCATCCTGTATGCCACCCAGGGCGGCAATGCCCGCAGCGTGGCGGAGAGCCTGGCCGAGGACGCCACCGCCAGGGGGCTGGCGCCGCGCCTGGTCTCCGCCGACAGCTACCGCCCCAAGGAGCTTGCCAAGGAGAGGCTGCTGCTGGTGGTGATCAGCACCCAGGGTGAAGGGGAACCCCCGGAGGGTGCCCATGAACTGTTCAAGTATCTGAAGGGCAAGCGGGCACCCCAACTGGAGCATCTCAAGTACGCCATCTTCGGCCTGGGGGATTCCAGTTACGAGCAGTTCTGCCAGGCGTCCAGGGCGCTGGATGAGTTACTCAAAGGGCAGGGCGCCCAGGCGTTGCACCCCCGTGTGGATGCGGATGTGGATTTCCAGCAACCCGCATCCATTTGGCAGGGAGAGATTCTGCAGACCCTGGAAAAACTGCAACCGTCGGATCAAGCGACGATCATTCCCTTGCAGCGGGGGGCGGCAACGGTCAGGCACGATCGCAACAACCCCTTTCAGGCCGAACTCCTGGAGCGCCGCCGCATCACCACCAGCGATGCGGTGTGCAATGTGCAGCATCTCTCCCTGGAGATCGATCCGCGGGTGATCAGCTACCGGCCGGGGGATGCACTGGGTCTGTTTTTCAGGAACGATCCTGGCTTGGTTGACGAGGTACTCTCCCTGACCGGACTGGCGGCCGATTCATCGGTCACTCTGAATGGTGAGGATCTGACCCTGGACGAGGCCCTTGGCCAACGCCTGGAACTGACCCAGCTCCACCCTAATGTGGTCAAGGCCTGGGCGAACCTGGAAGGTCATACCCAGCTGCAAGCCTTGAGTGAGACTAACGAGCGGCTCAGAGACTTCGTCCGCGACCGTCAATTCATCGATCTGCCCCAGCACTATCCCGCCGAGGTGGATGCCCAGGGACTGGTTGAACTACTGCATACCCAACAGCCGCGGCTCTACTCCATCGCCTCCAGCCAGGCGGCCTACGAGGACGAGATCCATCTGACCGTCGCCGCCCTGCATTACAGGGGCCATGGACGGGATCATCTGGGCGGGGCCTCCGGGTATCTCACCCAGCGCATCGCCGAGGGGGATCCTTTGGCCGTCTATGTGGTGGAGAATCCGAGTTTCAAACTGCCCCAATCGGCGGATGCACCGATCATCATGATCGGGGCGGGGACAGGCGTCGCGCCCTATCGCGCCTTCCTCCAGGAACGGGAGGCCTCAGGCGCCGGAGGCAAGCACTGGTTGGTGTTCGGCAATCGCCATTTTCATCGGGACTTCCTCTATCAGACCGACTGGCTCGGCTACCGCAAGGCCGGTCTGTTGGATCGTATCAGCCTCGCCTTCTCCCGGGACGAAGGTGAACGCAGCTATGTGCAGGGTCGGCTCTACGAAGAGCGGGCAGAACTCTTTCGCTGGCTGCAGGAGGGGGCCCACCTCTATGTCTGTGGCGGGGTGGAGATGGCCCAGGGTGTACATCAAACCCTGTTGGCCATCACTCAGGATCAGGGCGGTCTGCAAGAGGAGGCCGCAATGGAATATATCGAGTCCCTGCGAGAGCAGGGGCGTTACCAGCGAGACGTCTACTGATGGATATCAAGGTCAATCCCAACGAACTCATCAAGGCCAACAGCCGTTATCTCCGGGGTACCCTGAGGGAGAGCATGGCCGACCAGGCGAGCGGCGCCCTGTCGCCGGACGATGCCCAGATCAGCAAGTTCCACGGTTTCTACGAGCAGGACGACCGGGACCAGAGGCTGGCGCGTCAAGAGCGGTTCCTGGAGCCCTACTACAGCTTCATGTTGCGGGCCAGGCTCCCCGGTGGCGTCTGCACGCCCCGGCAGTGGTTGGCCATCGATGCGGTGGGACGGGAGCTGGGGAACGGCACCATTCGCCTGACTACCCGTCAGACCTTTCAATACCACGGTATCCTGAAACGCAACCTAAAGCCCCTGATCCAGCGCATCAACCAGGCCATGATCGACTCCATCGGCGGCTGTGGCGATGTCAATCGCAACGTGCTCTGCAATCCCAATCCGCAACACTCGACGCTACATGGGGAGGTATATGACTGGGCCCGGCGTATCAGTGAACATCTGTTGCCAAAGAGCCGCGCCTACCATGAGATTTGGCTCGATGGTGAAGCGGTAGCGGGTGGCGAATCGGAACCCCTCTATGGGGAGACCTACCTGCCGCGCAAATTCAAGACCGCGGTGGCGATACCTCCCCATAACGATGTGGATGTCTACACCAATGACCTTGGCTTCGTGGCCATCGCCGAGGGCGACAGGCTGTTGGGATTCAATGTCCTGGCGGGGGGCGGCATGGGTGCCACCCACGACGATCCCACCACCTTTCCACGCCTGGCCGATGAGCTGGGATTTATCCTGCCAGAGCAGACCCTGGCGGTGGCGGAGGCGGTGGTCAGTGTGCAGCGGGATTTCGGCGACCGGGTGAGCCGTCGCCATGCCCGGCTCAAATACACCATTCAACGGATGGGCCTGGCCGCCTTCATCGAAGAGGTGGAACGGCGCGCCGGTCTGAGCTTCGAACCCGCTCGCAGCGTCCAATTCACCAGCCAGGGCGACCGCTATGGCTGGGTAGGGGACGCTGAGGATCGTTGGTATCTGACCCTCTACATCGAGAACGGCCGGGTGGCGGACACCCCGGATGCAAGCCTCATGAGCGGTCTGCGGGAGATCGCCGAGATCCACCAGGGGGACTTCCGCATTACCCCGAGTCAGAACCTGATCGTGGCCGGCGTGGCCCAGGATCAGAAAGGGGTTATCGAAGGGATTGCCCGCCGCCATGGGCTGTTGGCGGAAGATCGAAGTCCCACCCGTCTGGCCAGTATCGCCTGTGTGGCCCTGCCCACTTGCCCCCAGGCGATGGCCGAGGCCGAGCGCTGTTTTCCCGAGCTGTTGCAGAACGTCGAGGCGCTGGCCCAGGGTCACGGCATCCATCGACAGGCCATCGTGATACGCATGACCGGTTGCCCCAACGGTTGCGCCAGACCCTATGTGGCGGAGATCGGCCTGGTGGGTAAGGGACCTGGGCGCTACAACCTGCACCTGGGGGGTGACGGCAATGGCTTGCGCCTGAATCGTCTCTATCGCAAGAACCTCAATCAGGAGGAACTGCTAGAGACCCTGGATGGGCTCTTCCAGCGCTATGCTGCCGAGGCTCAACCCCAGGAGCGCTTCGGTGACTTCACCCTGCGCCAGGGTCTGGTAAAACCGGTGATCGATCCGGCGGAGGATTACCATGAGTCCCCTTGAAGCCATCAAGCCGCAACAGCGGGATCTGGTGGAGGATCTGCATGAGATCAACCGCAAGCTGGAGGGGATGAGCGCCGAACAGCGTGTGGAGTGGGCGCTCCACAACCTGCCGGGCAAGCATATCATGACCTCAAGTTTCGGTATCCAGGGCGCCCTGATGCTGCACCTGGTGAGCCGCATCCTGCCCGATATTCCGGTGGTGCTGGTGGATACCGGTTATCTCTTTCCCGAGACCTACAGTTTTATCGATCAGCTGAGTGATCATCTGCAACTCAACCTGCAGGTCTACCGTGCAGCACAGACACCGGCCTGGCAGGAGAGTCGCTACGGCCGCCTCTGGGAGCAGGGCCTGGCCGGCATCGAACAGTACAACCGCATCAATAAGGTAGAGCCCATGCAGCGTGCCTTGAAACAGCTCGATACAGGCAGTTGGTTTGCCGGCTTGCGTAGGCAGCAATCCCAGAGCCGGGCGACCCTGCCTGTGGTGCGTGTCCAGGAAGGCCGCTTCAAGATCCATCCGGTGATCGACTGGCACAGCCGGGATGTGCACCGCTATCTACAGCGCCACGGCCTCCCATACCACCCGCTTTGGGAACAGGGCTACGTCTCCGTGGGCGATGTGCATACCAGCCGCCCGTTGGAACTGGGCATGCACGAGGAGGAGACGCGTTTCTTCGGGCTGAAGCGCGAGTGCGGGATTCATGAATGAATAGTTTTGAGTTTTAAGTTTTGAGTTTTGAGTTAAGTAAGTTTCGAGTGTCCTTTTTAATTAAACATCTGGCTGCTTGTTCTGAAAGGTAAATATCCAAAGAGTTGTGAGCGAAACGAACCCATCAACTAAAAACTCAAAACTTATCCATCTGTGCTCGTGCTTTAGCCGTGCACTACGAATTTTTTTATATTCAAGCTTAGGAGTAAATAAACAATGAGCAGCAACATCGTCTGGCACTCCCACCCGGTTGATCAAAAGACCCGAGCGGAGCAAAAATTCCAGCGGCCGCTGGTGATCTGGTTCACCGGCCTCAGTGCTTCAGGCAAATCGACCATTGCCGGGGCCCTGGAACAGATCCTCACTGTGCAGGGTTATCACACCTACCTGCTCGATGGGGACAATGTGCGTCACGGTCTCTGCCGCGATCTTGGTTTCAGCGATGAGGACCGTCAGGAGAATATCCGCCGGGTGGGCGAAGTGGCAAAACTCACCGCCGACGCCGGCCTGATCACCCTGGCAGCCTTTATCTCCCCCTTCCGTGCCGATCGTCGCTTGGTGCGGGAAATCATGCCCGAGGGGCAGTTCGTGGAGGTCTTCGTGGACGCCGATCTCTCGGTCTGCCGTGAACGGGATCCCAAGGGGCTCTATGCCAAGGCCGATCGGGGTGAGATCAAGCAATTCACCGGTATCGACAGTCCTTACGAAGTCCCGGAAAAGCCAGAGGTACATATCCGTGCAGGTGAGGTTTCGGTGGCGCAAGCGGTCAATCAATTGCTGGCCTATCTGCATGAGCGGGGTGCCTTGCAGGCGGGTTACAAACCTGTTGCCCTCGAAGCCTGAGCCAGGTTGCTGCAGATGTTGTTATCTTTTGCGGACAAAAAGGCCGAGCGACGGTCACAACAGGCGGTCTCCTCGGATCGCCCCATTCGCAGTCTAGCGAAGGCGATCTCCTGGCGGGTGACGGGTTCCATCGACACCATCCTGCTCTCCTGGTTCTTCACCGGTAATCTGACCACTGCGGCGGCCATCGGTCTCACCGAGGTGGTTACCAAGATGGTGCTCTACTACCTGCATGAGCGGGTGTGGAATCGAATAGGTCTCGGTCGTGCCGAGCTTGGTGGATATGATGAAAAAGCGGTATTGCAGCCAGATTTTGGCCGTTCAGTTAAAGATACAGGTTGATCTGGTGAGTAATAGCAATTCAAGGCTAGTGCAAAGGAGGTATAACGGTTAGCTCTTCCCTGGCAAAATATAATCAATCAAAACATACATCCATATATCTGTTATTGTCACTATCCAATGGGTTGAGTGGCAAGCCGAACAATTCCATGTTCAGCGCCATCTCTTCTTCTTTCGGCTTGTAGTCTGTCTGTGGAAGAAGTGTTAGTTGTATTGGTTTGGAACAAGTAAATGTTGCGTTTGATTTTATTGTCATTGCTGATATATGCACTGGTTGGATGTTCCAGTCACAGCGTTATTCAAAACCAGCCACAATCTAGCAAGCCTGCGCCAGCCGGCTATTCCATGATCGATATGCTGCGTGATCGGCCGCATGGTGAGTTGAGCATAATCATGAGCTTTTCAGGGGGCGGTACTCGCGCCTCGGCGCTCGCTTACGGCGTGTTGCTCGAGCTGCGCGATACGATTGTCAGCGTGAATGGCAAGGACCGACGCCTGCTGGATTTTGTGAACATCATCAGCTCGGTTTCCGGTGGCAGCTTTACCGCTGCCTATTACGGGCTCTATGGGGACAAGATCTTTACTGATTTCGAAGAAAAATTCCTACGAGCTGATGTAGAGGCCAGCCTAATGCATGGCCTGCTTGATCCCACCCGTTGGCTATCCGGCAAGGAGCGCACCGATATGGCGGTGGAGTATTATCAGGAAAGACTCTTCGGTAATGCCACCTTCGCCGATATGCACAGAAAAAATGCACCCGTGGTGTTGATAAATGCCTCGGATTTGAGCACAGGGTCCCGCATCTCTTTTGTGCAGGAGTTTTTTAACCTGATCTGCTCTGATATCGGTAGTTTCCCAGTGGCCAAGGCAGTAACCGCGTCATCTGCCGTGCCATTGTTATTCAATCCGGTGGTAGTAGAGAACCATCAGGGTTGTGATACCGGGGAATTCAAGCAGATACTCAGTCAGGTAAAAGACAAGCATACCGATTCCCAGGTGAAACTGGCGGCGAAAGATCTGGAAAAGCTCGTTAGCGATAAGTTGAAATATCGTTACTTGCATTTGGTGGATGGCGGTATCACGGACAATCTGGGATTGCGCTCGTTTTTTGAAATAACTGAATTGTCCGGCGGCATAAAACCGTTCATGGACAGAATCGGCTACAGAAAGGTCAGTAACTCGGTGGTGATTGTGGTGGACGCATCCACTGATACGGCGCACAACATGGCTGAGCGTTCTGAAGAGCCGACGTTTGAACAGGTCATAAATGCTATGAGTGATATTCAGCTGCATCGCTATAATGCATCAACCCTGGAGCTTATGCAGGACAGCATACAGCGCTGGCATGCTGAGCTTTCATCTCAAGGGTGGCCTTCCAAGCTCCACTTCATTGAGGTCGGCTTTAAGAGCTCTTTTGCGGAAGATCGCCAAGAATACTTCAACCGGATTCCCACCAGTTTTAAACTTACCAATCTGCAGGTGAATGCCCTGATTGATGCCGGGCGGGAATCTCTGCGTAATAACCCCGTCTTTCAGAGATTAGTCCAGAGTTTGCATAGCACTCCATTCTAAGTAAGCTCCAAGCTATGCAGGAGAGCGCATATTACAGTTTGTGATGCTCTCCATGGCGCTGGTGTCCTTTTTACGTGTCAGCCGTAAAGTTTTACGCTGTTTTTAAATGGGTAAGTTCCGTTATCCAATTGATGAGAGGCGTAGGCAGGGGCGGTTCTGCCACCTCAGTTTGGTGCCAGTCAAACGGAGGCGTTGTATCGCATCCGCCACTCTAGAAGGGCCTCGTCCAACTCACCCCGGGCGCCTATCCAATGCCAGAACCCGGCAAAGTCACGGTTGGCGTTTTCCAGTCTGAATACCATTTTGTGTTGTTTGTCTTTGAGGAAGAGTGAAATATTTTGGCTTACGGTGTCTAGATAGTCAGAAGCGATATCCGCTGCCGACTGTTGCTGTCCTCCCATGAGAATTCCTTCCCTATAAGCCTGCATGATGCCAAACTCTTTGCGCTTGACGAAGCTCTGCACCGATTCTTGATGATCCCTGGTGAGGTGAACATAGTAGGCACGGTTGCCGTACTCACTCTCTAACCGTCCAAGCAGCCAGCATAGTCTGTTGTCCGCCTCGATGTGGTTGTCGGGATAATTGAGCCGTTGTTCACCGGTCAGGGTGGAGCGGGATTCGTGGGCCGCGGAAAAGTTGTCGATGTGTTTGCAGGCCTGAATGAAGGTGGTGGATCCACACCTGCCGGCGTTCAAGATAAAGATATTCATGCCAGGGCCTTTCGCCAGTTGTCACGATCCTCTGTATAAGCACGCAGCGCCTGGAGGATCTGTTGTCTGCGCTGTTGCCGATGCGTAGTCGATTGAATCATCACATAACCCGGTGATCCGGTAGCGAAGTTGTATGCCATGTTTTGCATAAAGTCTTGAAAATTCTCAATGGCATCTCCGGCCTCCGGATTGTGCCACCACCAGCCGTTCCGATCTTCTATAGATTGCCTGAGTTCTTCCAGTCTTGTCATGATCTGCTGTTGCATCTGCCGGTAGCGTTGCAATAGGCTGGCCTCGGTATCGAGTACTATCTGCTCAATCTGTTCGAGCTTCATCTGCTGTTGCGGGTAGCCGGACTCGATCAGCGTCTGCAGGCTGAACAGTAGCACATCGCCAAAGAACTGGCGTTCGAATTCACCGGATATATCTATACCCGTCTGGCCCTTGTGGATGCCTGGCCTGAATTCGGATTCTCCCGTCTGTCCCTGGGTGCGTTTATGCAGCAGTGGCAGATTGGCGGATACGAATCGGCTCCCTAATTCGGATCTCAACAGGCGTCCCAGTTGCGGGCCGGCCATTCTCAGCTTCAAGCTCGAAAAAGGGATAAAAAAGTCCAATGCTTGAGGACTGAGAAGATAGTTGCCGGTGTAGAGGGTGCGTGCCGGTGTGAGTTCCATGGCGGTCGGCGGGGTTGTGTAGAAACTTTGTCGGGTCAGGTGTTCGCCATCGAAAAAGTGATTCAACAATCGGGAAAAACCGGTCAAACAGGCAACTTGATCATGCCGGCCAGGAAGTTGGCAATGGTAGCGGAAGTTCTTCTGTTGATCATGAAAACCAAACAGATCAGCCATGTCATGATAGGCCGCGCCGTCGTCCCGAGGGGTTGTCTGCTGATGAAATGAGCAGGCATGTTGCGGTTGCAGTCTGGCAATGTCAGAGACAAATCCCAACACATCCTGAAGAAAGTTTGTGGCCATCACGGCGGGGGACACCGGGGGATCGCCAACCACCTTGCCGGTCAATACCAAGGTCTCCGTGGAGGCGTAGATTCTATCCAGGCGATGAAAATAGTTGATGGCGAAGACGCCGTCCCGATGGGATTGAGTATTGATCCGAAACTCCTGATCGCTGTCGATGAACCAGATCAATGTGTGGTTGTCATCAGCGATAAGCTGCTTTAGCTTCAGGTAACTTAGATTACGGGTGATGGACGCCCCTTTATGATAAAAAGCCGCTGCTGGATGGCTGCCGATAATATTACTCAGATCTTGGCGCTGCGTGTCGCTCAGTTTTTCCAGCAATTGCAACTGTTCATGCTGACCGAAATAGAGGGCCTCGAGTCCATCTCGGGAAAACTGTTGTGCTATCTTCCGGTGTCGATTCCTGTTGTCCGGCTGCTTGCTGTCATCCGCAATCATCACCCTTATCTTCTGATACTTCTGTTCAGCAAAGCCACCGTAGCCGAAGCGTCGGCATAGAGTAAACAGGCTGTCTAAACAAGCTTCAAGATGTTGCGGTCTGTCGGCTACAGGTATCACCACAATGAAGTGATGGCGGTCATCGGTGGATTGCTTGGCGATCAGTGACTCCATCTCCAGGAACAGCTGTTGATGCAGGTCGAGCAGATCTTCTGCATAGTCGTTGCGCTGCAGCTCCTGCTCAAGGAACAGGCTTGCCCGGTCGGTCAGTTCAATCAGGGTGGTGTTGTGGATCTCGATCTGGTCGCGGTTCGATAGCTTATGCCAGGGCTCTGAGAGGTCGCACAGGGAAGGATGTGAGGCGTATCGGGTGAAGAACCTTTGCAGTGCTTGTGGTTTGTCCGACGCCATGGATTGTTGAGTACGGCTTGGGTCAGCGTTTCGAGGAGTAGTTGGGAAAGGCATCCTTGTCGATAGTGATATCGATCAAGTTGATTGCCTGTCGTAGATCGTAACTTTCAAACAGCTGGTCCAGGTCCTGGGGTGTGGTGATCTGTTTGTAGTTGATGCCGAAGGTTTGGGCGAGATGGCTATAGTCGGGATTGATGAAGTCGCAGTTGATGAAACGCTGTTGATAGAGTTGATGTTGGTTTTTTCGAATCAGCCCCATGGTGCCGTTGTTGAAGAGTACTACGTTCAGCGGCTGCTTATAGTTAACCGCTGTCATGATCTCCATGCAACACATCTGAAAACCGCCATCGCCAAGCACGGCGAAGCTGGGCATCTGGGTGGTGAATTGGGCGCCGATGGCGGCAGGGATGGCGTGCCCCAGGGATGAGATGCCGGAGTTGGGATAGTATTGGTTGCGGTTTGAGACCTCGTAGAAGTTCTGGGCGAAGATCATATTGTCATCGAATACCCGTATCCCTTGCGGGAAATGTGCCGCCAGCTTGTCGAAGAATGCCGCAGCCAGGGAGAAACCCGATTTGAATATGTTGTAGTCACCTTCGCTGGATGACTTGAGGTTGGTGATATTGTTCTCTGTATCGCTGACACGTACCTGATCGTTACTCTTCACACTCAATCTCGCCATGAGTGCGTTTATCACCTCGCCGATATCGCCACAGATTGCCAGTTCGGCCTTGAACACCTTCTCCAGCTGATGGGGGTCGTTGTCTATCTGAACGATTTTTCGATCCCGCAACAGGGAGTCATCCCAAACATAGCTAGTGCGTTCATTGAAACCGGCGCCAAGGATGATCAACAGATCCGATTTTTCCACAATGAACTTGTAGGCGTTGCCGCTGGAAGTGACACCCAAGCTGCCGAGGGAGAGGGTGGAGTCTTCACTGACAATCCCTTTGCCCTTGAGACTGGAGGCGACCGGAAGTTGCAACAGTTGGCTGAAGGCGCTGACAGCGTCCCGGGCACCCGAACGTATCGCCCCGTAACCGGCGACGATGACAGGCTGGCTTGCCTCCTGGAGCAGAGTGCAAAAGCGATCCAGCTTGCTTTCATCCACCGGATTGAAGGCGGGTTCCGGTTTAATGGTCAGATCATCAAGCAGTGACGCCTCGATCAATTCTGTCTGTACGTTGAACGGGATGCTCAGCAACACAGGCCCGGGGTTAGGCCCGCACAGGGCCTTGCTCGCCTGAATCAACACTTGAGGCAGATAGTCGGTTCTCTCCACCGTTTTACTGTAACGGGTGATCTGTTTGAAGAGTGCGGCTTGGTCTATGCTGCCGCCTTCGCCGGAACTCTCTTGCAATCCCCCTTTGCCGAAGATGTAAGTGGGGGCCTCGCCGGTGATGGCAAGAACCGGTTGTTTGTCTGCATAGGCATTGGCGATGCCGGTGATCAGGTTGGTGGCGCCCGGTCCCGCGGTGGCGATACATGCCGACGCCTTGCCGGACACTTTGGCATAACCGCCAGCCATGAAGGCCGCCCCTTGTTCATGCTTGGCCAGTATGGCCTGAACTGTAGAGTCGTAGAGGGCATCGTAGATCGGCAGCACATGCGCACCCGGCATACCGAAGATGGTATCTATGCCCAGGCGTTCAAGATATCTGACGATAAATTCACTGACTTTAATCTTCATCAAACTGCTTCAGCATTACAGGCCCATTGCGGCTTGAGCCATGCAATGGGCTACTGGGTCTCTCTGCGCGGCGGCCGGTTTATCCTCGTTGCATTGTGTTTTCTTGTCGGAGGGGACCGGGCGTGCGACTAATTGAGATGCAAGTGGGCTGAGGATAGCCATAATCCCAATCAATGTCATCCTGTTGCCAGATGGGAGTGGTTTGATATCGGGATCCGCCAAGCTGGTGTTGGAGAGAATCCATCCAATGGAATCGAGTGCTTATCGAGCCTGGCGCCTGGCAGTTGTCTTTCTCCGACGCCCCGACAGCACATCCTTGTGCTGGTGGGGCTTACGCGGCATCCCTGCCGCTACTGCGAAAGACAACTGCCAGGCGCCTACCGGCGTTAAAAAGGATGCTTCCAGCTAGTTGCTACCAATACCGGAGTATGCGAGACGGCTCTCCCTGCCCATGGCCGGGGTTTCCGGCACCAGCAGAGAGAGGGCGAAGGATACTCCCGCCATGGCGGCTCCCGCGTAGAAGACCAGGGCGGGGGATGTGAGCCAGACAATGCCGAACAGGGCGGGTATGACCACGGCGGCGATATGGTTGATGGAGAAGCTGACACCGGCGGTGGAGGCGATATCCTCGGGGGCGGCGATCTTCTGAAAATAGGTCTTCAGGGCGATGGCCATGGCGAAGAAGAGGTGATCGATGATGTAGAGACCGGCGGCGACCCAGGCCGTCTCCACCAGGGCGTAGCCGCAAAACACAAGGATCAGGCCCGCATATTCGATCAACAGGGCCCGGTGTTCACCGATGCGGCCGATCAAGCGGCCGATGCGCGGGGCCAGGAAGAGATTGATGGCGGCGTTGATCAGAAACAGCAGGGCGATCTGAGAGACAGTGTAACCAAACTTCTCCACCATCAGAAAGCCCGCAAAGACCACAAAGATCTGCCGTCTTGCCCCGGACATGAAGGTCAGGGTGTAGTAGAGCCAATAGCGTTTGCGAAACACCATGTGCTTATGCTGCTCGGTCTTCTGCGGGAAGAGCGGAAAGGCGAGCCAGGCGATCAATACGATCACCAGGGTGAGTCCGCCCATGATCAGGTAGATCCACGGGTAGTCGAGACCCAACAGATCGTCGAACATCCAGATCAGGCCGAAGGTGATGATGGAGGCGAATGAGCCCGCGGCGATCAGGCGCCCAAGGGTCTCCGGGGCACGGGATTTATCGATCCAC
>JBEVVS010000251.1:0-25924 GCA_040507005.1 Candidatus Thiodiazotropha sp. | reverse complement strand
ATGGCCAGCGCCGGTGAGGCACTCTACAGGGCCGGAAACTCAGAAACAGGCGTGGTTGCCTGCATGGCATGCCATGGGCCGGCCGGATCGGGCAACCCGCAAGCCAACTTCCCAGCTATCGCCGGACAGCATGCCGCCTATGTGGAAAAGTCTCTGAAGGACTTTCGTGACGGCAAACGCACCAATGGCGCGAGCAAGATGATGCAGGATGTCGTCGCTAGAATGACTGATGAAGAGATGACGGCGGTCGCTCAGTATGTGCAAGGTCTTAGCAGATAATCCGTCTGCCCTGCATGAATAATCGATATAAAAGGCGGCTCTTGGCCGCCTTTTTGCATTCCCGTGCTATTGTTTTAGAAACTTGCGCATTCGAGCTCAATTTTTTACTCGAGTTGCCGTAAAATCTAGAGTAATCGGAGCATATAATCAAAAGACGCGCTACACAGACAATGCCGAATCAGATCATTCAGAATCAGGTTTCTCTCGATGGTACAGACCGACTCCGCCTGTTGAGCTACAACATCCAGGCTGGGGCCGATACCAGACGTTATCATGAATATGTGACCAATGGCTGGAAGCAGATGCTGCCCCATAAGCAGCAGCAGGACAACCTGAATCGGATTGCCCATCTGTTGAAGGATTTTGACGTGGTGGGATTGCAGGAGGTCGATTCAGGCAGTCTACGCAGCGGATTCATCGACCAGACGGCTTATCTCGCTGAACATGCGGGCTTTCCCTACTGGTATCGACAGGTGAATCGTAAGCTGGGCAAGTTGGCGCAACACAGTAATGGCGTACTCAGCCGGGTTGAGCCGAGCAACATCTCAGAGTACAGGCTGCCAGGGTTGCCTGGTCGTGGCGCGGTATTGATGGAGTTCGAGACCAATGAAAAACCTCTGGGCATTTGCATGATGCATCTGGCTTTGGGACGGCGGGCACGCTTGCGCCAACTCTCCTATGTCAGCGATCTGGTATCCCACTACTCCCACCTGGTGCTGATGGGGGATTTCAACTGTGGCTGCAGCTCCCAAGAGTTTCGCTATTTAATCGAAAGGACCAACCTGCAGGGCAGTCCTTGCGATATGCTAACCTTCCCAAGTTGGCGGCCGAGCCGCAAGCTTGACCATATCCTGGCATCTCCAAGCCTGAAAGTGGCCAAGTCTGAAGTGCTCAATTATGCCCACTCTGACCACTTGCCGGTCAGTCTGGAGATAGAACTACCGAAGGATGTAGTGCTGCCTATGGTCGCTTGAACCATGCCTCAACAGGGGTAAAGGAATTGCCATGATTTGGGTGCTGACCAGATAGCAGCAAGGCACTGCATACACTCGCGACTATGGCGATAAGCGATGAATGAGAAAGATTGGAAACAACAATACGAAACGCTGCTGCGTCAACATGAAAGCGAGGAAGGAGCCAATCGCGAACTGCAGGAGTTACTGACTCGCACCATCATCCGTTTGACCCTCGCCGCGAACGGTCTCGACCCCCGTCTCGATCCCCATTTGAAGGGTGTGCGCGATGCCGTGCGCGGCGGTATCAACGATAAGCTGCAGGGCAAGCTGAATGCCCTGTCGGATGGATTGCTCCACTTCTCCGAGGATACTGGAGAGGAGGGAGGCGACACCACAGGCGATTACCTCAAGCTGCTTGAATCCCTTCAACTGACTAAAAAGGAGACCCAGGAGGCGGCTGGATTGATGCGCCAACTGGCCGACGATCCGGTACAGATGGAGACCGATCAGTTTTCCCGCTTGGTTAATTTGTTGTCAGGGGGCCAGCCAGCAAAGGGCAAGAAAGCGGGATTGTTCGAACGCCTGTTGGGCAGCGCCCAGGGAGAGCATGAGGGCGGTCCCAAACCCAACGATATCCTGCTCAATCTGCTAGAGCAGGCCTCCTGGCCGGGGCATTGGGGGGATGAAGTCAATAAATTGAAACGGCGTCTCGATCAAAAGGCTTCCCCTGATGCCTGGACAGAAGTCCTGCGGGATTTGCTTGAGCTCTCCTCGAAATCCTACGGCCAGGTGCAGATGGAGATCAAGGAGGCTGAGGACTTTCTCGAAGAGCTGACGCAACGTTTACAGGATCTGGGGGTGCATCTGCAGACCGCTCACGACGGACGTAACCAGATTGTCGAGCAGGGCCGCAGCTTGAGTGAAAAGGTGACCGGTCATGTGGGTGACTTGGGCGCCAGCGTACAGGCGGCCACCGATCTGCAGCAATTGAAAATCTCGGTGCGTGAAAGATTGAGCCTGATCCAGAGCAACATCGACGAATACCTTGAGGAAGAGAAGGCGTGGCACGATAAGACCGAAGCGAGTGAAAAGGAGCTGAAACATCGCCTGGAAAAACTGGAGAAGGAGTCCAGTGAACTGCGCTCTCGCATGGTCGAGGCCCATCACTTGGCACTGGTTGATGCGGTGACCGGGCTGCCCAACCGCCTGGCTTACGAGGAGCGGGTGGAACAGGAATATGCCCGCTGGAAACGTTTTGCTGAACCCTTGTGCATGCTGGTGTGGGATATCGACGATTTCAAATCGATCAATGACCGCTTTGGCCATCAGGCAGGAGACAAGGCCCTGCGGGTCATCGCCAAGAGTCTTCAGGCACGCCTCAGGGTGACTGATTTCATTGCCCGCTACGGTGGTGAGGAGTTTGTCTGTCTATTGTGCGGCACCGAGGGTAACGAGGCCTTGAAGGTGGCGGATCAGATGCGTAATTCGGTTGAGACCAATGGTTTTCATTCCGGGGGCAAGCCGGTACCCGTCACCATCTCTTGCGGGATTGCCCCTTTTCGCGAGAACGAATCCATCGACAATGTTTTTTCCCGGGCCGACAAGGCCCTGTATGAGGCGAAGAAGGCGGGTAAAAACCGCTGTGAATTGGGTTGAAACCAGGGCCTAGTGTCGTGTTAGGCCTATTTCGTACGATGCGTATTACCTAACGCTATCAGTCCTGGATATAGAAATAGTGCCAGGGTTGATCGGCTGTGGCCGCCTGCAGCGCATGCAGTAACTCTGTCGAGGGAACGGCTTCCTGCGGGAAGATATTCTCCACCAATAACATATAGCGTCCACAGCCTGCACTCTGTCTCCAATGATAGCTGACAGGATTCTGTTGATGCTGGCAGTGTGGACAGGCTGCAAGATAATGTTGTGGATTTTGCTGCCAATTCCCCATGATTGCGCGCCATTCCGGCAGACGCTTTCTGCATTGTTCGCAACGGGGAGGGGAGGTATTGCGTCCGCTCAGAAAACGGGGTGCCGCAAAGGGACCAGATTCCACCAGGTGGCAAAAAGGCTCCCCTGACGTGCCGGGTTGCAGTTCTATCGCGGGTGAACAGCCCAGGAAATTGACCAGTTTTATAAACCGCTCCCCTAGCATATAGGCCCTGGATCCGTTGCCGATCTGTTGCCCGACGAAACCGATCGCACGCAGCTGTTGAATGAGGTCTGCCGGATCTTCCGGTGACAGCTGCGGATCTTCCAGGGTTAAAACCAGACGACCGGTATGCAGAGGGGATGTCGTCATTGCAGTCGTCTATTTTGCCGGGAGTGGTTTCGTTTGGCTGGGCTGAAACAGTGGCACAGCCGTAATGCTGTTTTTCGGCGAGCCATCCACCAGTTTATCGCTGTAGGTCATATACACCAGGGTATTCCGCTTGGCGTCATAGAATCTCACCACCTGCATGGTCTTAAACAGGATGGAGGTACGTTGTTTGAATACCTCTTCACCATCCCGTGACTTGTTCCGGATCCTGTCATCCAGGTTCACCGGGCCTGTCTGTCGACAGGCGATGGAGGCGTCAGAGGTATCCTCTGCGATACCCATAGCCCCACCCACACCGCCGGTTTTAGCCCGGCTCAGGTAGCAGGTGACACCGGGAACAGCCGGATCGTCGAAGGCCTCGATGACGATCTTGTCATTGGGGCCGACGACCCTGAATTTGGTACTGACCTGTCCTAACTCCTCCCCCTGGGCTTCAGACAAGAGCAGGCTTATGAGAAGCAGCGAGGTAGCAGCGATGGATGGCCTTTTTCTGACTGTTATGGGCATGGGCTGCAAAGCACGGGTAGATGGGATTTTTCGATTCAAGGCTTTTTATACCCTGATTGGCAGGCTGAAGAAAGGGTAGCGAGGCACCTGAGCCAGGTGCCCCGTGAAGTACTGCTCAGTTGTAATATATCGCCAGACTGCGGCGATCGATCAGCTGTCCGGTTACAGGCAGCTACGACCCACGGGTCGTGTCAGACCTGCAAAACGGCATGCCATCTTGGCGCCGCCGGGAAACAGGTTTTCAATATAGCGTTTGGTCCAGCGGCAGTCGTTTTGGTCCTTGCACAGATTGCGTGCCAGAATGGGGATCTCCGGGGCGATCTCATACTCTGCATAAAAGCGATGCAGAAAATCGATTAACAGCCAATGTTCATCGGTCAGTTTTACCCCCTCGGCCTCTGCCAGGGCTTCTGTCACCGCCGGACTCCAGTCGTTGAAGTCGAGGAGATATCCTTCATCATCGATGGCGATCAGTCGACCCTCTACTTCTATCGACCTGTTGGCCTGTACCGCATCGGGACGGTCGGCTGTGTCGGTGTGTTCAAGCCTCATGTTGGTCTCCTTGGTGTGTAATTGGTGTTTTTTTATCGTAGTTGTTCTTTAAAAATAGCAGGAGAAATAGGTGGTTTTCTAGTTAGGTGTTGACGTACATCAACACTTTTATACTTAAGAGATATTGAATATAGTCGGTCTCTATGACCTAAGGTTCATAAAAAGTTTTTTGGTTTGTGATCACTCAATCTACACGCTCAGCTTTGCACCGAAACTGTGCAGATTCAGTCGCCTCAACCATCCGTAGTCTCTCAACAAGAGGATAATGTCATCGACCAATTCGATAAACGTATGCTTGGCCATCTCCAGTTGCTGTATGGTGAAGAGAGGGCAGGTCAACTGCTGCCCAGACTGCATCACTTGTTCAAACGGCATATCGAACTCCGCCAGGGGCAGCGCCGGGGGCAACCGCGCTGGGACGAAAACGATTGTGTCCTGATTACCTATGGGGATAGCGTGCAATATCCGGGCATGACACCCCTTGCCAGCTTGAAATCGTTTCTCGATCGGCGCCTGGACGGGGTCTTCAATCTGCTCCATATACTGCCGTTTTTCCCCTACAGCTCGGATGACGGATTCGCGGTATCTGACTTCAGGTCGGTCAATCCTCAAATGGGTGATTGGGAGGATATCGAGGCGCTTGCTGAAGGGACTTCACTGTTGTTCGATCTGGTGCTGAATCATATATCCCGGGAGCATCTGTGGTTTGTCAATTTCATTCACAATGAAACGCCGGGTCGTGACTATGTCATGGAGGTGGATCCAAACGAGAACCTGTCAATGGTGGTGCGCCCCCGCAGCTCCCCGCTGGTGAGTCGGGTGCGTACCCCGGAGGGTATCAAACATGTCTGGGCAACCTTCAGCAACGATCAGATCGATCTGAATTTTGCCAATCCCGATGTGCTGTTCGAGTTCATCGATATCATGCTGGAATACATCCGGCGTGGCGCCAGGGCCATACGTTTGGATGCGGTGGCCTTCGTTTGGAAACAGATAGGCACCAGCTGTATCCATCTGCCGCAGACCCATGAGGTGGTGAAGCTGTTTCGCAGCTTGGTGGAATTGCTCGAGCCAGGGACGATCCTGTTGACAGAGACCAATGTACCCCATCCGGAGAATATCAGTTATTTCGGCAGGGGTGACGAAGCCAATATGGTCTATCAGTTCAGTCTTCCGCCATTGATTCTGCACGCCATCCATCAGCAGACAACGAAATATCTCACCCCGTGGGCCCAATCACTGGAGCAGGAATCCCTGCCCGACGCCTGTACCTATCTCAATTTTACCGCTTCTCATGACGGTGTCGGTCTGCGCCCGTTGGAGGGATTGGTGCCGGATGAGGAGGTGAGTCAACTGCTGGATGAGATGCGAAAACTGGGTGGTTATGTGTCGATGCGCGCAACCACCGAGGGTGCTGATCGTCCCTATGAATTGAATATCAGCTATTTTGACGCCTTCCGTAGCGCCGATGGCGCTGATGACCCCTGGCACATAGCCCGGTTTATGCTCTCCCAGACGATTCCGCTCTGCATGCGAGGGATACCGGCGGTCTATATCAATGCACTGGCCGCCACGGCCAACGACCCGCTGGGGGTTGAAAGAACCGGTATGACCCGGGCGATTAATCGTCGTAAGTGGGATGGCGCTGAACTTGAAAGACTCGCCGACAATCCCTTGACGGATACCGGGCGGGTGTTTCCCGAGTACATCAGGCGCCTGCGTTTGCGCAGGGGGATTAGATCCTTCCACCCGGATGCCTCGCAACAGGTATTGGATCTACAGGACGGTGTATTCGGACTGGAACGGTGCAGCCTCGATGGTCGTGAACGAGTGTTGGCGATCCACAACTTGACTGCCGATACGGTGGTGATGACTCTGCCCCGGCTGGAAAATCAAGGTACCAGGTGGCATGACGCGTTACAGCAGAATGTTCCTGATGTGGATGGTGATGAGTTGCGACTGAGGCCCTATCAGGTGGTTTGGTTGTTGCAACTGAATGGCTGAAGAGTTTTGAGTTATTAGTTTTTAGTTGTTAAGGCAGGAGCGCTGCGTCTGATGCATAAATAGGTGTGAGCGAAGCGAACCCATTCACTCAAAACTCAAAACTCAAGGAAGCCGCTGAATAGCGGCTGAGTTAGATTATTCACCCCACTAACCGGGTAGAGTTCCAGATTAGTTCTGACTGTCGGCTTCCACCGCCTGGTAGAGGCGGTCGTGAAAGTCGGGCATCGCGGAGAGGATGCGTTTCCAGTTGGCGATGAACGGGGCCTCCAGGGGGTTGTCTAGAAAGGCCTGGCCAGCCTCGACGATACTCTGCTGGAATACCTCAATCGCCTCCTCTTCTGCATGGCGGTTAAAGGTGAGGTTGTTGATGGTTGCGTCGTGGTAGTACATCTCCACCATGTCCAGGGCCTTGCGCAGATAGGCCGCCTTTAAACTGCGAAAGAACGCCTGGTTCATCTGAATGCCTTCTGTCGCCATTTTACGATAGAAGGATTTGGCGATATCGCGACTCATCTTCGCCAGCCCCCCGTCACGGTCTTCCGCCGACAGATCCTGATGTTTATGATCATACTGATCTGCGATGTCCACCTGGCAGATCTGATGCCTGGATATGTTGCGGTAGACTTCGGAGAGCAAGCCCACCTCAAGACCCCAGTCGCTGGGGATGCGAACCTGGGATGCCAGGTCCATGCTCATGGCGAATTCCCCCGACAAGGGATAGCGGAAACTGTCCATGAAGTCCAGATACTCAAGAGAGCCCACCATCATGCGCAGCGCCCGGATCAACGGGGTGACGAACAGACGCGTGACCCTGCCACCGAGTTTGTTCAGGTTGACCCGCGCATAGTAGCCTTTGGCATACTCGAAACTGGAGTTGGGATGAACCAATGGGTAGAAGAGCCTGGCTGGCAGATCACGCTGATAGGTGACAATATCGCAGTCGTGCAGACCCACCGCGGTCAGTTCCTCTATGGCCAGGGCATAACCCAGGCAAAACCAGACATTGCGACCCTTGCCCGGTTCCGGTGGCGAGAGGTCGCGTTCCCGCAGTTCATCGTCGAGGCTGCGCAGGCGTTCTCCATCCTGCCAGAGCAGATGGGTTCGTTGCGGTAGCCTGGAGAAGAAGTCCTGAGCGTGGCGAAATTCCGACTCATCGGCACGGTCAAGCCCGATGATGATGTGGGAGATGTACTCCGCATGCTGCAGCTCATCCAGGATCTTGGAGAGTGCGGGACCGGAGAGTTCCGAATAGAGGCTGGGCAGAATCAGACCGATGGGGCGTTTTTGCACATATTCGTTGAGTTCCCGCTCCATCTCGTCGAGAGAGCGGTCGGTGAGTCGATGCAGGGTTGTGATGTCGCCGTTTTGAAAGAAGTCAGCCATGCTCAGGTCTCAGATTCAGATTGTTGTATCAAGTATTGAATGGCCTGGTTCCAACCTGCCGGGCCGGGTAGGTCGGTGACCATGGCATCGGGGCGCCGGTCGAGCTCGATATGTGTACCATCATGTTTGCGTACAATCACCGGCACATCCACTGCGAGCAGCATCTCACGATCGTTGTCACTGTCACCCAAGCCTATGGTTTTTGTGATTGTATATCCCTTGTTCTTCAGGTGTCTGGTCACATATTTCACTGCTTTGCCTTTGTCGGTATCCCCCAGCAGGTGGTAGAAACGACCACCTTTTAAGAGCCGCAAGCCCGTACGGGCGACGTCTTGCCGGAACTGCTTCAATTCCCCCTCGCTACCTTGCCAGATAAATGCTTCGGAACCGAGTCGCTGCATGGCAAGTTTTGCCGCTTCCTGTTGCAGGCCAGTAGATGCCATGACCTCCTCCACGGTCATGTCGCCAAACCCCAGGGTCTCGTAGTTGGGATTTGTGCGACTGTCGACCAGGTAATCCCGGATCTGCAGATAGCCCGGAGGAGCAATCTGCGGGGCTTCGCCGGGATAGATGATGACAGCCCCATTTTCGCCGATCATCGGTCCTTCCAGTTCAAGCTTCTGCATCAAATCGGCAAGTTCAGCATGGGTCTTGCTGGAGACCAGAATGACCGGAATCTGCCGTTCTCTCAGTTTCCGCAGTGCGGGAACCGCCTCGCGATGATCATAACTGTTGTGATCCAGCAGCGTGCCGTCAAGGTCTGTAAATACTAGCCATCCCGTCGTCATCGTTCGATATTCTATGTCATCAGAGAAATTAAATCAGGTGGGGCCATGGCAAAGCCCGCGTTCTATCTATGGGCATTAGAATACCCTGAGAATTGAATATCAGAATGATCTGGGGCAATTGACTGAAAAATCGTCAACTTGTAAAAACCTGAAAGAGAGCCCTTCGATTGGAGTGAGATCTGGCAGCAGGGATGTTGCGAAAACGCATGTTGTGCTACTCCATGGAAGGTTATCATTATATCCTGATCAAGGATGCTTAATTGACCGCAAGCTCCCGTTAGGTGTGTAGTGTCATGGAACTTGATCAGCAACAGCGGATTCAAAGGGATACTGTGAATAGACAACGAAAAGTGAAACTGGAAGCCAAATACCTAGGGTTGTGCATGCTGCTGTTATTGTCTGTCTCAACTCTCGTTTGGTCTGCGGAGAAACCTGCACCCCTGGTTATCGTTGCGGAAGTGACCGATGATGAGTTTGTGGAACGGATCGAAGCCTTGGGCACGCTTAAGGCGAATGAGTCGGTTGAATTGACAGTGAACGTCACTGAGACGGTCACTGCAATCCATTTTGATGACGGTCAGCGGGTCGACGCGGGTCAGGTGTTGGTGGAGATGACCAATCGCGAAGAACATGCCCTGTTGCAAGAGGCCCAAGCCAACCTGAATGAGGCCAAACGTCAATACAACCGGGTCAGTCGGCTAGAGTCCAAGGGTATTGAGGCCCAGTCCCTGCTCGACCAGAGACGGCGTGAAGTGGATACCGCCCGTGCCCGCTTGGCGGCTATCCAGTCAAGGCTTGCGGATCGGCTCATCAGTGCCCCCTTTTCCGGTGTCCTAGGACTGCGCAACATCAGTGTCGGCGCACTGGTGGAGACCGGTGATACCATCACGACCCTGGATGATGATGCACGCATGAAGCTGGAATTTGCGGTCCCCTCCGTCTACATTGCCGATCTGCAGCCGGGCCTGCTGATTCGCGCCCGTAGCCGCTCCTATGGGGATCGAGTCTTCGAAGGCGAAGTCAAGGTTGTGGATAGCCGTGTCGATCCGGTCAATCGTTCGGTCCTGATACGCGCCATGATTGCCAATCCGGATCGGTTGTTGAAGCCGGGTATGCTGATGACCGTCGAGTTGTTGCACAACCCCCGCAGAACCCTGGTCATACCGGAGGCGGCGCTGATGCCAAAGGGCAATGATCAGTTTGTGTTCGTGGTAGAGGGTGACGAAAATCGGGTGGCGAAACGCAAAATCACCATCGGTTCCCGCCGCCCCGGCGAGGTGGAGGTGGTGGATGGTCTTGAGACGGGGGAACGTATCATCACCCATGGGACCGATAAGGCGAAGCACGATGGCAAGGTGCGTATCAAAGGCGTACAGAAAAGCAAGATTGCCATCGATACCTTGCTCAAGCCGCTGGTCAAGGCCACCAAGGACAATCCGTGATCCTATCTGACATCTCTGTCAGACGGCCGGTCTTCGCCTCAGTCCTGTCGCTGTTGCTGATCGCCTTCGGTTTGGTTGCTTTCGATCAATTACCGTTGCGTGAATACCCAAATATCGATTCACCGATTGTCTCGGTTGAGACCCTCTATCCCGGTGCGGCGGCGAATGTGGTGGAGACACGTATTACCCAATTGATCGAGGATCGGGTGTCAGGTGTCGAAGGGATACGTTTTATCTCATCGGTGAGTGAGGATGGACGCTCGGTGGTTACCATCGAGTTTGATGTGAAACGGGATATCGATGGCGCCGCCAATGATGTGCGTGATCGGGTCTCCGCCATATTGGACAACCTGCCGTTGGAGGCCGAACCACCGGAGATTCAAAAGGTCGACAGCAACGAGGATGTCATCATGTGGCTCAATCTGGTCAGCGACCGGATGACTGTGCCGGAGCTGTCCGACTATGCACGGCGCTATCTCGTGGATCGCTTCTCGGTGCTGGACGGGGTGGCCCGGGTGCGGGTGGGTGGCGGCCAGACCTTTGCCATGCGCATCTGGATCGACCGGCAGGCCCTGGCGGCACGGGGATTGACGGTAACCGATGTGGAGCAGGCCTTGCGCGCGGGTAACCTTGAGCTGCCCGCAGGCAGCATCGATTCGGTGGATCGGGCCTTCACGGTACGTGTCGACCGTACCTTCCACACCGCGGAGGATTTCGCCAAACTGGTTATCGCCCGGGGTGAAGATGGCTACCTGGTGCGGCTGGCCGAGGTGGCCAAGGTCGAAAAAGGGGCCAATGAGACACGTACCTTCTTCCGTGGCAATGGGGTGCCCATGGTCGGTATCGGCATAATCAAGCAGTCCACCGCCAATACCCTGGCTGTGGCCCAGGCGGCAAAACAGGAGAGACTGCGGATCAACGCCACTCTGCCCCAAGGGATGGAGATAAAGCAGAGCTTCGATAGCTCTGTCTTCATCGAGAATGCCATCAGCGAGGTCTACAAAACCCTGTTTATCGCGATCCTCTTGGTGGTGACGGTCATCTTCCTCTTTCTCGGCAGCGTGCGTGCCATGCTGGTGCCGGCGGTGGCGGTGCCGGTCTCATTGATCGCCACTTTTCTGGTGTTGCTGATACTCGGTTTCACTATCAATATATTGACCTTGCTGGCCCTTGTGTTGGCGATCGGACTGGTGGTGGATGATGCCATCGTGATGCTGGAGAATATCCATCGACGCATGGAGGAGTATGGTGAGACACGCTTGGTAGCGGCCTTTCGCGGTGCCAGGCAGGTCGCATTCGCAGTGATCTCCACAACCCTGGTGTTGGTCTCGGTATTCACGCCCATCGCCTTTCTCGGTGGCGATATCGGCCGGCTGTTCGCGGAATTTGCCCTCACCATGGCCGCCGCGGTTGGTTTCTCCAGCCTGGTGGCCCTGACCCTTTCTCCCATGCTGGCTTCTCAGATCCTGCCTTCCGGCAAGGTTGGCAGGGTGGATCTGAGTCGTCGGATCGACACCCTGTTTGGCCGTATCCGGGATCTCTATATCAGGACCTTGCGCAGGGTAATGGGGCATGCCTGGCTGATGCTGTTACTGTTTACCGGCATCGTCGCCATGGCTTACTGGCTATTGCAGCAGATACCGGATGAGTACGCCCCCAAAGAGGACCGGGGTGCCTTCTACCTGGTCGTCAACGGTCCGGAAGGGGCCTCTTACGAGTATATGAAGGACTACATGGATGAGATCGAGCGACGCATGCTGCCCTACGTGGAGTCCGGTGAAATCACCCGCCTGTTGGTGCGGGCGCCCCGGCGCTTCAGTAACTTCGCTATCTTCAACGGCGGTATCGTCATCAATGTGTTGAACGACTGGAACGCCCGCCGCAGTGCCTGGGCGATCATGGATGAGTTGCGCACGAACCTGTCCGATCTTCCCGGTGTGAAGGCGTTTCCGGTGATGCGTCAGGGATTTGGCCGACGGATTCAGAAACCGATTCAATTCGTCATCGGTGGCGGTACCTACGATGAGTTGGCGCAGTGGCGGGACAGGTTGCTGCAGGAGATAGAGAGGGACAATCCTGGCCTGTTGGGTATCAACTGGGACTACAAGGAGACCAAGCCCCAGTTGAAGGTGGAGATCGACTATGACCGGGCGGCCGAATTGGGCGTTACCGTGGAGACCATCGGCCGCACCCTGGAGACCATGTTCGGTTCGCGACGCGTTACCACCTATATCGAGCAAGGCGAGGAGTACGATGTGATTCTCGAGGGCGAGCGCAGTGATCAACGCACCCCCACCGATCTGAATCATCTCTATGTACGCTCCACAACCAGTGGTCAACTGGTGCAACTGTCAAATCTGGTGACCCTGCGTGAGGTGGCCGACTCGATCAGCTTGAACCGCTACAATCGGGTGCGGGCCCTGACTATCGAAGCCAATTTGGAACAGGGTCTGGCCTTGGGTGCGGCCCTGGACTATCTGGAGGGGTTGGTTCGTGAACATCTGCCGGCCCATGCCATCATCGATTACAAGGGCCAGTCCCGGGACTACAAAACCGCAGGCAGCTCCGTTGTTTTCGTGCTTATCCTCGGCATTGTGGTGGTCTATCTTGTATTGGCGGCGCAGTTCGAGAGCTGGCTGCATCCCTTGGTAATCATGTTGACTGTACCGTTGGCGATGGCGGGGGCATTACTGGGTCTCTATCTCACCGATCAGACCCTCAACATCTACAGTCAGATCGGGTTGATCATGCTGGTGGGGCTGGCCGCCAAAAACGGTATCCTTATCGTTGAATTCGCCAATCAGCTGAGGGATGCGGGCAAGACCTTCAGCGATGCCTTGCTGGAGGCTGCCCATGTGCGTTTCCGTCCCATTGTAATGACAGGCATCACCACCGCCGCCGGTTCGCTTCCCTTGCTGCTCTCCTCCGGTGCAGGCTCGGAGACGCGCACTGTCATCGGTACGGTGATTCTGTCGGGGGTCATTGCCGCTACCCTGTTCACCCTCTACATCGTACCCGTTGCTTACCATATACTGGCCAAGCGGAGCGGTTCCCCCAAGCAGCTCAGCCAGCAGCTGGAGAGGGAGTTGTCGCAAAACTATAAGCAGGGTTTGGGTGATGAGATGGAATGATCAATCCATAGGGCTGTCTGCAGGATTAAATTAGAAAAAATAGCATGGAAAAGTGGCATAAGGAGTCTTTTTTCTCCACCACTTCGCGGATCTTGCAATTGCTCAGCTACCCGCTGAGTCGCTGGTATTTGTTCCGCATGAAGAAGTGGCATATCAACGGCGGGCAGGATTGCAGGGAGATCGGTAAACCCTTGATCATCGCCGCCGCACCCCACCTGTCACACATTGATGTAGTGGTTGTGCCGGCGGCCCTACCTGCCAATCTGCTACCAGTACGATGGCTTGCGGATGAAAAGATATTTACCAATCGAGCCAAGTCGCTTTGGCTCAGGCTGTGGGGGGCGATTCCCGTCAAACGCGATCCACAGGGTTCGTTTGAGGATGGGCAGATAGAGAATATTCTCGAATTTGTCGTGCAACATAGGGCGTGTGTCGGTCTGTTTCCCGAGTGCTGCCTGGTGGGTGGCCGATTCAATCAATATCACAAGGACATTGTAACTTCGGCGTTGGAACAGAGCATTTGTGTTTTACCCGTGACGATTTCAAATGCAGTGTCTATGAAAGAGTCTGAAAGTGATAGTGATAAGACTGAGAGTTTGGCGGTTTCTATCGGAAAACCCCTGTTGGCCGCAACCGACCTGTTGGATTCCCTGGCTTCATGACTGGGAGAATAGACTTTTTAGTTCGACCAGTCAGGCACTCTGCAAGACAGAGTGCCTGGATCAAGAGGGTGACACGGAGGTAACCAGGTCCCTCGCTAATACATATGTTGGCCGCCGTTTACGGAAAGCGTCGAACCGGTGATGAAGCCTGCATCGTCGGCAACCAGGAACAATACGGAGCGGGCAATATCTTCCGGTTCTCCCAGGCGGCCAACAGGAATCGTCTTGATGATTTTCACCAAGATATCCTCCGGCACGGCCCGCACCATATCGGTCGCCACATACCCTGGCGCCACCGCATTCACGGTAATGCCTTTGGTAGCGCCTTCAAGGGCCAGGGCCTTGGTGAAGCCATGGATGCCCGATTTTGCCGCGGCATAGTTGACCTGGCCGTACTGCCCTGCCTGGCCATTTATTGATCCAATATTCACGATACGTCCGAAGCCCCGTTCACGCATGCCGTTGATCACCGCGTGGCAGGTATTGAAACAGGAGGCCAGATTGGTTTGGATGACCTTGTCCCACTTATCGAAGTTCATCTTATGCATGGTGCCGTCGCGGGTGATGCCGGCATTGTTGACCAGGACCTCAACCGGTCCGATCTCTTCCTCTATCTGGGCAATGCTGGCCTCCACCGCATCGAAATCACTGACATCAAACTTGTAGGCGGGGATACCGGTCCGCTGGGTAAACGCTTGTGCCGATTCGTCATTGCCAGCGTAGTTTGCAGCAACCGTGTAACCCGCGTCCTTGAGCGCTATACAGATTGCCTCGCCAATACCGCGGGTTCCTCCAGTCACTAGTGCTACACGTCCCATAGCTCATCTCCTCTTTATGGTTGTTTATTCGTTACCTGGGCAGGATTACTAGATCCACGAGCCTCCAATGCAGAGATAGCTGCCGGTACGCCTGAGAAACTGATGTTGACCGGTGCATGCCATTCACCGCGAGGGTGCAGACCAGGGTCCGCCTTATTATTAGAGATTTCTATCTCAGCATAAATGCAATGGCATAGCAATGACGTCTGACCAACTCCTTTTTAACCCCGGTTAATTTATGGAAATATTCATTCATCTTGACGGCATCCACAGCTCCCCGGGAAGAGGATCCTTATCTTAATCTAAATAAGTAAAGCAATGTGTAGATCGAGGTAGCGTCAGCGAGACGCTGAACCTCAAAAATCAAAAAATGCGTCGCTTATCTTGGGCGCAAAACAAAATCCATATTTGCATGGCTCTTATCCATATTAAAGAGAGGATCAGGTTGCATTCAGATCTAATTGCTATTATTTGTTGCTATAGCCGGCGTATTCAGTTGCCGGTTTGTTGGAAAACAAAAATGACCAAAGGAGCTATTGATGAGTGATAATAAAGAGATAATAAAAGAAGGACTGTCCAGACGTGAGCTGCTGATAGGTGCGGGTGCAGCCGCCGCATTGAGCAGTGGCATAACCCAAGCAGCGGAACATATGCATCATGGTGATCATGCGAGCCATCGCCACGAGGACCATGCACCCAAACATGAGGACCTGGTCGGGGCAGTCAACAACTGTCTTGATAAGGGGCAGCGCTGTATATCCCACTGCCTGGTGGCATTCAAGGAAGGTGATTTGACGCTTGCCGATTGCGCCGCCAAGGCCAACGAGATGTTGGCGATTTGCGAGGGCTTTTCCTACCTGGTGACGTCCAATTCAGGCCATATCAAGGCCTACGCCAAGATCTGTCAGGCGGTCTGTTCCGAATGCGAGGATGAATGCAGAAAACACGAAGATAAGCACATGGAATGCAAGGCGTGCGCAGAGGCTTGTGCCGAGGTGGTCGAGGGGATAAACAAGGCGCTTGCTTGATTCCAACTCGGTGACACAGAGACTCCCAGACAGTTGTTTGATGTCTGGGAGTCTCTGAGATTGTACACCCTGATCAGGATATGATGCCTTCGTCCATGCGGCTCTGTTCGATCAGAAAATCGTAGCAGCGATCGCAGTTTTCCTTGTCGGCGCGTCGTTTCATGGCGGCACGTGGATGTTGATTGAGATGGCCGCTGATGCCATAGATATCGTTGAATCCCCACTCGATCTCATTGCGCAGGGGTACGAACTCTTCCTGGATCGCCTTGTAGATGGGTTCCACATCGAACTTGGGATTCTTCAGGAAATTGAGTAGCAGTTCCAGGTTGCAATTGCCGGCACCGCGACCGATGCCGTTGATGGTCGCATCGAGAAGATTGACCCCGTCAATGATCGCCTGTTGGGTGTTGGAAAAAGCGAGTTGTTGATTGTTGTGGGCGTGAAAGCCCAGCTCCTTGCTTGGGGCATGTTTTTTATAGAGATTGAGGTAATCGGTCACCTGTTCCGAATAGAAGGCGCCATAGCTGTCGACCAGGTAGAGGTAATCGAGTTCCGGTGTCTCTTCAACCTGATTCAGCGCCTCGATCAATTCGGTACGGATAGCGGCGGAGCAGGCCATGATATTGATGGTGGTCTCATACCCCAAATCCTTTGAGCGCTTGACCAGGTCCAGACCCTTGTCGATGTCGGGCACGTAGCAGGCCACCCGCGCCATGTCGAAGGGGCTCTGATCCCTGGGTTTCAGGCTGCTGAAATCGACCCGTCCGATATCGAACATCACCGCGACCAATGGTGGATTTTCGCATTCATGGGAGTCGATGATCATTTTCAGGTCATCGTCATCACAGAAGTTCCACTTGCCGAATGTATCGCGACTGTACTCCTCGCTAACAGCGAGTTTCTTGCCCAATTCGATAATATCCACACCGGAATCACAGGCTGCGCGATAGACCGCCTTTACGAAATCATCGGTAAAATGGTAGTTGTTGATAAGACCGCCGTCTCGAATGGTGCAGTCAAGGACTTTCAGTTGCTCGCGAAACACGTTGGGATTCCTCGTGACTAGGGTGGAGTTTAAACAGCCAATTCTAGCCCATCGCCTGCCAGGGTACTACTTCCAGCAGCCTCGATTTTGCGCTGATTCGCGAAGCGTCTATCCGCGATGACGAACAGACGTTGGATAACTGACCCGGACTATTCCGAAATGGGTATCACCATCACCGGCACCTTGGAGTGGCGTATGACCCGGCGTGCGGTGTCCCCCATCAGGCCGCCGCGCAATATGCCGCGGCCGCGTTTGCCGATAACCACCAGGTCGTAGCCCCCAGCGTGAGCCTTTTCCACGATCCTGTCCCCTGGTTCGCCTATGTCCACGATCACATCGTAGCTGACATAGGGTTCACTTTCGTTGCTATCCATGGTGTCTTCGCAGAACTGCTGGACATCGTCCTTTATGGAGGCGTCACCGCGTTTACGTCTGACCAGGATCTCTCTGGCCTCTTCCACATTGCGGTTCCTGATCTCGTTCCACAGCTCCTCGTTGAAGTAGCCCTCGAGGAACTTCTCGAACTCTCTTGATTCCACCACATGAAATACGGTGAGTTCGGCGTTGTAGCTGTTGGCCAGACTGGCGGCGTGGGGAAAGGCCTGGCGACCCTCTTCCGAGAGGTCGGTGACATAGAGGATCTTATTGTAGCCGATCCGGGGGAGTTTTTTGTTTGGCATATTCGGATCTCTTTAATCAGGACTTTTGCGGTGATTTCTTGAACCAATCCAGCCAGATACCACTCAACAGCCAGGCGTAACCGTAGGTGGCGATGAGGATCAGTATGAAGGTGACTGCGATATCCCTGACAGAACCGTCCAGGGAGAAACCGGGCACATAGCCGAACAGGAATGGGCCAAGGTAGAGAAACTTGGCGAACTTGAATGAGGTGAAGGCGGTCTTCCACATGTTCGCCTTGGCGATGGTTGCGCCGGCGAAGGCGGCGATACAGACCGGCGGCGTGATGTTGGAGTCCTGGGAGAGCCAATAGACGATCATATGCGCTGCGATGGGATTGACCCCCAGCTCCGTGAGGGCGGGTACCGCCACCACCGCGGTGATCAGGTAGGCGGCGGTGACCGGCACGCCCATGCCGAGAATCAGCGATGCAAGGGCGATCAGCAGGATGGTCAGCCAGAGCTTGCCGTCCGCCAGCTCGATGACGATGTCGGCGAAGGTGAGTACCAGGCCGCTGTAGGTGAGCACGCCGATGATGATACCGATGACGCCCACCGTGGCGCCGATCTTCAGGCTCGACTCCGCACCGGCCCGGGAGGCATCGAGGAAACCCTTGAGGTCGATACGGGTATCCTTGCGGAACCAGCTGACCACGATACAGGCGACGATGCCGAGGATCGCCGAGTAACCGGGGGAGTAGCCCGCCAGCATAAAGATGGTGATGATCACCAGGGGCAGGACATAGAACCACTCCTTCTTCAGGATCTCCTTGGCGCTCTCCTTGGACTTCTCGCCGACGATGTTGAAGCGCTTGGCCTCATAGTGGACCATCACGAAGACGCTGAAGAAGTACATCAGGGCCGGAAAGATCGCCACCAGCATGATGGTGGAGTATGGGACCCCGGTCAGCTCAGCCATGATGAATCCGCCGGCGCCCATGATCGGTGGCATGAACATGCCGCCAATGGAGGCGGCGGGTTCGATGCCGCCGGCCACATGGGGCCTGAAACCTGCCTTCTTCATCATCGGAATGGTGAAGGCACCGGTGGAGACGGTATTGGCGATGGCGCTGCCGGAGATGGAACCGAAGAGCCCGGATGCGATGACAGAGACCTTGGCTGGACCACCGATCTTGTGGCCTACCGCGGCCAGGGGAAAATCGATGAAAAAGCGTTGCGCGCCACTCTTCTCCAGGAAGGCGCCGAAAATGACGAACAGAATGATATAGGTCGCCAGCACATTGGCCATGATGCCGAAGACGCCGTCGCTCTTGTAGAAGATGCTGGTACACAGATCCGGAAAGGTATCCCCGGCATGGGAGATCAATTCCGGGGCGTATTCCCCATACACGCCGTAGAGCAGCATCACCGCACCGATGATGACGAACACTGCACCGACCACCCGCCTTGCGAGTTCAACACCGATCAGGACGCCGACCATGGCGATCCACTTATCGAGTTCCGTCTCTGCGCCGGCACGATAGTTGATCGCTTCGAAGTTGAGTATCCAGTAGCCAATGGAACCGATAGATGCCGCAATCAATATGTAGTCCCAGACACGGCCCCAGACTGTGGGGGTGCGATAGAGCATGAATACGAGCATGTAGGTGATGATGATATAGATGCCACGATGGTATTGGGTGGCTGCTGGTTCCAATACCGCGGAGTAGGAATAGAAAAGCACCAGGCCCAGTGCCAGGGCGTCGAACATGACCTGTTCGATTCGATGTAGTTTTTCGTAAAGCATCTTATGATCCGCTAGCTAAGGTAAATTAACGCCGAAAGTCAGAAGCTGAAAGACACCCCAACTTCCAGGGTTCGAAATCGGATTTGGAATCCTTTCCCTCGTCAGAGCTTGCATCTGTCCGGTTGTATTGGTGTGACCATCCTGTCGGCACCGGTGAGGTACTATCGAGTTGGACTTGCATGCTGTGCCAAGACGTTTAAAGGTACTGATACCTGAGAGGGATCCCTGGATGGGAGTCGATGCAACCCGATTGTTTACAAGCTTAAAAGTGTCGTGACGATGCGCCATTCTCGTTTTTATCTTGGCCGGCAAGTAGGGTGCGCGTAAATCGATGTCTAGCGCCTATTTATCCGTAAACCATAGACGAAAAACATGCTGCATGCCAGCCAATGGCGCCGTGCATTGCGGATGCCGGTCAACATTCCCATTAAAGGTTTGCCCGTCAAGGATTGGGCATAACCGATCCAATCCAATCTTCTCCTGTAGCTGAATGCAGTTGGTAATCTCTCACCCCATAGCCGCCTGATAGGCGTTCCATGTCAACTTGTCATGGGGATAGTCACGGCGGCATTGCCGAATCGAGGGTGAATTTCAATTGTCCCTTCGCACCGATCCGGGGGAGTCCAAGGTGGTGTGTTATTGGCATATTCCTTTTCCTGGGTTTGCTTCTGCCTGGGCGCCATTGTAGGGGATGAATTATGAATATTAATCATATTGTTCATTAAAAATATGAAAAATATTCATATATGATAGAACTGAATCACCTCAGGTTTATTGCTGCCCTGGAGCAGCATGGGACCCTGACCGCGGCCACCAGTGCACTGTTTCTCAGCCAGTCCGCCCTGTCCCATCAGATCGGCTGCTTGGAGAAGCGCTTGGGTGTCGACGTTTGGCAGAGAGAGGGGCGCCGATTGAGGTTGACCCGGGCAGGAAGGTTTTTTATTGAATTCGGCCATGAGATTCTGCCCATCGTGGAACTGACCGAGGATGCCCTAAAGGCGTTGGCGGAAGGGAAGCTCGCGATGTTGCGCATCGGCGTGGAGTGCTATCCCTGTTATGAGTGGCTGAAAGGCGTGATCACAGAATACTTGAGTCAGGAACCGGGGGTGGATGTGGATATCTATCACCGATTTCAGTTTAGCGGACTCGAGGGTCTGCTGAATCGAAAGATTGATCTGTTGATTACTCCGGACAGGGTTGAGCAGACGGTGCTGGATTTCAAGGCCGTGCTTGAATATGAATTGATGCTGCTGGTGTCCGTATCCCATCCGTTGGCGGGTGAGTCATGGATCGAACCCAAGCAGCTGACAAAGGATATTTTGATCACTTTTCCAGTGGCGGCAGAGCGTCTGGATATCCTCAACCTGCTCCTTTGGCCGGCAGCAGTAACATGTGTAAAACAGAAACGGATTGAATCATTTGAGATCATCTTGCAATTGGTGGCCAACAATCGCGGCATTTGTGCAATACCGAACTGGTTAGCTGCTAAAGTATGTAATGAGTTGCCGTTGAGGGCGTTACGCTTAGGCAGGAGCGGAATAAAAAGAAAGTTGTATGTAGGGTATCGTCAGGAAGATATCGAAATTGATTATCTGCAAAGATTTCTGCGATTGGCAGAAGGATTCATGCCCGGGGAATAGCTCCGTTTGGCTTGAGAATTTACAGCTTTGCATTTCGGATCAATCTAATAATGAGAAGGATCTATAGATTATCGGTGGCACCCCAATGAAGAGATTTCTTACTTGGCGCGATGACTGGTATCTGGGGATCGATGCAATCGATCAACAACACCTGCGTTTAGTGGAGCTGGTCAACAAGACCGCCGATTTGATCAATGCCGCAGGGCCGGGCACTGTCGATGACAGGGACGGCATGGAGCTGGTTTTGCAGCTGCAAGAAGAGACTCGGCAACATTTCAGGGATGAGGAGGCCTTCATGCGTGCCCACGATTATCCTCATGTCACCAGGCACCATCGGGATCATGCACTGTTGCAGGCGGAGCTGAAGGATCTGATCCGTGAGATAGAGGAAGGAAAACGCGGTTTTGATATTCAAACCCTGACATCGCTCAAGTATTGGCTAATCGATCATGTCATAGAGAGTGATCTGGACATTGCCCGTTATTTGAACTCCCGTTAATTGGCGCTACCCGCCATTTCCAAAAGTGGAACACGATACTGCCTGGGTTGCTATCTCACCACAACCCGAACCACGGCTGTCACCTCTATATCTCAAAGGGATTTCACGGTTTCAGATAGAAAAGCCTTGAGATATGATCTGGACAGTGCGTATCGATGCACTTGTAGTGCATCTGCCATTTGCTCATAGGAAAACCAAATGCCTTGAGTTTGTCAGGAGAATATCGACATGGCAATCAGCGTTTTCGATCTGTTTAAAATTGGTATCGGCCCGTCCAGCTCCCATACCGTAGGGCCCATGCTGGCGGCCAAGCGTTTCATCGAGATTCTCTCGGAAAACGGTAATTTGAATGCTACTAAAAGAGTGCAAATAGAACTCTTTGGCTCATTGGGTGCGACAGGCAAGGGGCATGGTACGGATAAGGCTCTGTTACTTGGTCTGATGGGAGAGGCGCCTTCCACGGTGGATGTCAAGTCAATAGCGCAGCGTATAGATACGGTTCGAGAGCAGCAACAAGTATCCCTGGCCGATGGCTCGAGGCTGCACTTCAATATGGATAAGGATCTTCAGTTTCATCGCAAAAAACAGTTAAAACTGCATGCCAACGGTATGCAGTTTTCTGCCTTTGATGATAAGGGCGAGCGTCTATTGCAAAACCATTTTTATTCCATCGGTGGTGGGTTTATCGTTGAGGAAAATGCACAAGGGGATGTGGTTATCAGTGAGGATAAAACCACATTGAAATATCCATTTCATAGTGGTGAGGAGTTGTTGCATGTTTGCGATGAGCAAGGATTGTCCATCAGTCAGTTGATGCTGGAGAATGAAAAAGCTTGGCGTGATGAGGAGACCATACGCGACCAATTGTTGCAGATCTGGCGGGTAATGCAGCAGTGCGTGGAGCAGGGTTGCAGCAGCGAAGGTGTGTTGCCGGGTGGTCTGAAGGTAAAGCGGCGTGCCCCGCGACTCTACAGGCAGCTTAGTCATGATGCAGAGCTTAATCATGTTCCCCTCGGCACCATGGACTGGGTCAATCTATATGCCCTGGCGGTGAATGAAGAGAATGCCGCCGGAGGCCGGGTGGTAACTGCTCCCACCAATGGCGCCGCCGGGATTATTCCCGCGGTACTGCACTACTATTGGCGATACTCACCGGGTGCAACGGAAGAGGGTGTGATCCGTTTCCTGCTTTGCGCCGGCGCAATCGGTATCCTTTATAAGGAGAACGCCTCCATTTCCGGTGCAGAGGTGGGATGTCAGGGTGAGGTTGGTTCCGCCTGTTCTATGGCGGCAGGTGCATTGACCGAGGTATTGGGCGGTACACCTCGCCAGGTAGAAAACGCTGCTGAGATAGGCATGGAGCACAATCTGGGGTTAACCTGCGATCCGGTAGGGGGGTTGGTACAGGTGCCGTGCATCGAGCGAAACGCTATGGGTGCGGTAAAAGCTATAAATGCAGCGCGCATGGCATTGCGGGGAGATGGTTCACATTTTGTGTCTCTGGATAAAGTCATCAAGACCATGCGAGAGACCGGTGCGGATATGAAAACCAAGTACAAAGAGACATCGAGGGGTGGCCTGGCGGTCAATCTGGTTGAATGCTAAATAGGTACCCGGCAGATACAAAAAGTTGAATCTAAACAATAAAGGATGTTAGATAACGCTTATGAACGAACAGGGAATTTTTTACAGCTGGGCGCAGGCTTGTGAATATGTGGGTGACAGCCGTTTCCTGAAAGAGCTCGATGAACTCTATTTTCATTTCAATGGATTTGCTTCCGTCGAGGTGGAGAGTGGGAGCTTTGACAGAGTCTATGTGGATGGTTATCTAAAACTCTATTCCACCGATGTCAGTGAGTTGCACAAGCAGCTCCCCGTCACCTACAGTAGCGCCATCATCGATCATAACATCACTATCAATGGCGTGGTTCGTGAAGACCTGTTCCAGAAGTTTTTGGTATTCGATGAAGAACTGGTCATCGGTGAGGGCAAGGGCGAGCAGGACAATGAGTTCAACTACCCAAATGAGATCCACTTCAATCACATCGATCTAAGCCGTGTATGTGATGAGTACGGTATCCAACTCCCGGAATCGGAGCCTCACTCCAAGCCGATTATTGTCGAGGAAGAGGTCACCCTGAAGGTGATTGGAGCACTTGCCTGCATGTTGGCCATGAACAACGATCTGGAGGGTTCGCTGCACAATGGGCAGCACATCTCAGAGATCATTATCGATGATCTGTTTGCCATGCTCAGCGGTATGGGAGTCGACCTCGACGGCAAACAGAAATTCCTTTACGAAAGGCTGGTTTCAGATGGCGTCAAGTCCATACTCGATGACTGATCGGACCACCGGGTAACCCTCGTGCAACTGGGGTATGAGACCCGGATAGATGGGTTTAGTCTTCCGTTAGTAGTTGTTTTCACAGGTTTAATTTTAGCTATCCCCTTTTGCCGGTAGTGATTACCCTGATTTCCTCTTGGGTATAACCCTTGCAAATTACAATACCTGACTATATTACTGTGTTATTGCGGTTTCAGTAGTCGGCCAATACCGGCCAAGGGTAGTGAAAATGAATCTAGTCCCACACTGTTTTTTCCAATCCTCCTGTGCTCGTTCAGCCACCACGGCCGACCTCGTTGGAGATGAGAGATGGAGCTAAACGATAGCAACGTAGAAGATCTCATAGAGACCGGTTATAGCGAGGGATTCGTCACCCAGATCGAATCGGATACCCTGCCGCCTGGTTTGGATGAAAGGGTCATTCGTACCATTTCGGAACGCAAGGGCGAGCCCGATTGGATGCTCGAGAAGCGACTCCAGGCCTATCGCCACTGGTTGGGCATGCAGCAGCCGGACTGGGCGGCCATTCGTCACCCCGCGATCGACTTTCAGGCCATCTCCTACTACTCCTCGCCGAAGAAAAAGCCTCAGCTGGCGAGTCTCGACGAAGTGGATCCGGATCTGTTGGCCACCTATGAGAAGTTGGGGATACCCCTCGACGAACAGAAAGCCCTGGCGGGGGTGGCGGTGGATGCGGTCTTCGACAGCGTCTCGGTGGTGACCACCTTTCGCGAGAGCTTGGCTGAGTCGGGTGTGATTTTCTGCTCCATGTCGGAGGCGATTCGTGAATATCCGGACCTGGTTCAGCGTTACATGGGAAGTGTGGTTCCTTACAGAGACAACTATTTTGCCGCGCTCAACAGTGCGGTATTCAGTGACGGCACTTTTGTCTACATACCACAAGGTGTCTCTTGCCCAATGGAGTTATCCACCTATTTCCGGATCAATGAAGCACAGACAGGGCAATTCGAACGTACCCTCATCATTGCCGAAGAGGCCAGCCAGGTGAGTTACCTGGAGGGCTGCACCGCACCGATGCGGGATGAGAATCAACTGCACGCCGCTGTCGTGGAATTGGTGGCTATGGCGGATGCGAAAATCAAGTATTCAACGGTACAAAACTGGTACCCGGGTGATAGTGAGGGGCGGGGTGGGATCTATAACTTCGTGACCAAGCGGGGTGATTGCCGTGGTGATCGTGCACACATCTCCTGGACCCAGGTGGAAACAGGCTCTGCAGTGACCTGGAAATACCCCAGTTGCATTCTGCGCGGGGATGACAGTGTGGGTGAATTCTATTCAGTGGCTGTGACCAAAGGCCGGCAGCAGGCGGATACCGGTACCAAGATGATTCACATCGGTAACAACAGTCGTAGCACCGTCGTTTCCAAGGGCATCTCAGCGATGCAGGGCAGCAATGCCTATCGAGGCTTGGTGCGGATAGCGGCCAAGGCGGAAAACGCACGTAATCACACCCAGTGCGATTCGCTGCTGATCGGTGATCGATGCAGTGCCCATACCTTTCCCTATATCGAGGTCAAGAATCCCACTGCCCAGGTGGAACATGAGGCAACCACTTCCAAGGTGAGTGAGGATCAACTCTTCTACTGTCGGCAACGGGGACTCACGGATGAGGATGCGGTGTCGATGATAATCAATGGCTTTTGTAAAGAGGTCTTCAACGAGCTGCCGATGGAGTTTGCAGTCGAGGCGCAAAAACTGCTTGCAGTGAGTCTGGAAGGTGCCGTGGGTTGAGTTCAGTCCAGACACTATAAGGTTTTAGATGGAATAAACAGGTGAGATGTTGATGTTAACGATAAACGATTTACAAGCCAGTGTGGATGACAAGATGATCCTGAAAGGGATCGATCTGCAGATCAATGCGGGTGAAGTACATGCCATCATGGGGCCTAACGGGTCCGGCAAAAGTACTCTGGCGCATATCCTTGCGGGTCGGGATGGATACCATGTAACCGGCGGCGAGATAAGTTACATGGGAGAGAATCTGCTCGATCTTCAGGTCGAAGAGCGGGCCCATAGAGGTCTGTTTCTAGCGATGCAGTATCCGGTGGAGTTGCCGGGTGTGAACAATATGACCTTTTTGCGTG
>JBEVVS010000153.1:0-26399 GCA_040507005.1 Candidatus Thiodiazotropha sp. | reverse complement strand
CGTGACCCTCTATAACCAGCATCCCATCCCGCTCCGTCGCCAGGCTCATGAGGGTCACGTCACTCAACAGGAGCTGGCAAATCGTATAGGTGCGTCGCGGGAGATGGTCTGCCGCATCTTCAAGGATCTGGTGAAAGGTGGTTATATCACCACCAGTTCCAATCAGTTCACCATCAATAAACAGCTGCCTGCACGCTATTGAGTCGCCTGATAGGAGCAACTCCCGATAATCCAATGTGCAGTTATCACAGATAAACAGCGCACTCTTCCTGTGTGAACTATTCACTGCCAAACCCAGCGGCGAAACCTTACTCTATCGGCATAGAGACTGTGTTCGCCTTGGCGTCAAAGATTGCCGCGTACCGGTCGCTAAGTACTTAAAGGGGGGTAATTCCTCCATTTTGGGTAGCGCTCTCCGTTTCGACGGAGAGTGTTTTTTTTCGCGGGTTGGTCACTGTTTCACAGTGGCATTCTAAGACCGGATGGTTAGGTTTTTCTGCTCAGGCTATATTCAGATTCAGCCCGGGGAATTTGCATCAAGACTCAGTGTCGGGAAATCCAACACCCGGGTTGAGGATTGAATGCGGGTCGAACTGACGTTTGATCGCTCGCATCAGGTTTAGGGACTCCGGTTCGATTTCCTGTTCCACAAATTCCCGTTTCACCACACCAACACCATGTTCTCCCGATAGGGTTCCACCCAAGCTCAATACCAGACTGAACAGTGATTTCAGGCAGTGTTCACCGGCTTCAAGTTGTTTTGGGTCATCAGGGTCCAGTAGTAAATTGACATGGATGTTTCCATTTCCGGCGTGTCCAAAGTTGACGATGGTGATGCCGCTATCCTGGGATAGATTTTGCAGGGATTCGATCAATTTTGGGATGCATGAAACAGGCACAACCACGTCTTCATTGATCTTCTTCGGTGCGATATTTCTCAGGGCGGGGGATAGTGCTTTGCGTGTTTTCCAGAGACGTGAGACCTCATCCTGGGTTTCGGCTGTGTGAATCTCCAACAGACCCTCGGTTTGAGCGGCACTGGCCACGGCATCCACATCCTGCTTGATGCTGTGTTCCGAACCGTCGACTTCTATCATCAACAGGGCGCCAACCTGGCTGTCGAGCTGTAGATCGGAGAAGCCCCTGACCATTTCCAGCGCAGTCCCGTCCATGAACTCCAAGGCACAGGGGGTGACCGGTTGACGCATGATTGATGAGACCGCATTCGCCGCGCTATGAATATCTCTGTAGCTGGCCTGAAGCGTGCGCTTGGTTTGTGCTTTGGGCGTAAGTTTGAGGGTTGCCTCGGTAATGATCGCCAGGGTGCCTTCCGAGCCGATCAAAAGCCGAGTCAGATCGTAACCGACAACCCCCTTGGTGGTCCGAACTCCGGTAGTGATCGAATCGCCACTGCCGGTAACAGCCCTCAGACCGAGTGTACTCCCCCGCGGTGTGCCATATTTTACTGCCCGTGGTCCAGCGGAATTGTATGCCAGGTTGCCGCCGATGGTGCACACCGCAGCGCTGGATGGGTCGGGTGGCCAGAAGAAGCCCTCTTCGGCGACATGGTCCTGCAGCTGCTTGTTGGTAACGCCGGGTTGCACACGTACCAATCTATTCTCTACATCGAACTCGAGGATGCGGTTCATGCGTTCAAGGGAGAGCACAATACCGCCCTGTTGAGGAACAGTGGCACCGGTGGTGCCGGTTCCTTTACCCCTGGTGATCAAAGGTATCCGATGTTGATGACATAACCGGGTTATGGCTAGGATCTGGTCGTGTTCCCGGGCGAACAGCACCGCCTCCGGTGTTGCCTGCAGACGGCTGTTATCATACCCATATGGCAGGCAGTCGGCAGGATCGGTAAAAAGACTGTCTTCACCAACGATTGCCTTGAACTGGCTGATAAGGCCGCTATCGAGATGGGTATTCAAGGGCTAGATATACTCAAAGACACGTACAACACGACGCACGCCACTGATATGACGAACCACATCGGTAACAGCATCCGCTTCCTGCTTGGTGATCAGTCCCAGCAGGAATACTGCCCCTCGCTCCGTAACCACCTTGACCCTGAGCGGATCAAAATCGGGAATCTTGACCTTTGCGAGCCTTAGTTTTACCTCGGTGGTCAGGGCCGCATCACGGCTGTTTTCGACCAGGGTGGATGTGCTGCCAATCTCGATTTCATTCACTACCCGGCGAACCCGGTTGATGCTCGATGCCAGCTGTTCAGCCTTACTGCGCAGCGCTTGGTCAGCGGCCTGTCCGGTGAGCAGTACAACCATGTTGTAGCTGGTGACATGGATACTGCTCTGTTGTTTGAATCTATCATCCTTGCCCATCAAGTCATAAACCTTGAGCTCGATGCTCTGGTCCTCGACGATGGTTCCTGTGGTGCGTCTGTCATGGGCAACCGCCGCAGTGGCGGCTGCACCCCCTACAACGGCTGCAGTGCAGCCTTGCAGAATTAGTATGGTGATGCAGATAGCAAGCAGTGAAGCGATATTGTTGTGCATGACCTTCCTCTGAGAGTAAATGCTTTTAAGTGTTTATAATCGATTAGTTTCCTAGTAACTGATGATCCACGAGATCGCAGAGGCAGTGAATAATCAAAAGGTGGGTCTCCTGAATTCGTGCAGTGACATCCGATGGAACGCGAATTTCGACATCGTCAGGAGCCAGGAGTTTCACCAGTTCCCCCCCATCACGTCCGGTCAAGGCTACGATATTCATGTCCCTCTCGTGGGCTGAGGTTATGGCCTGATTTACATTGTTCGAATTACCGCTGGTGGAGATTGCCAGCAGCAGGTCATTCGGTTGTCCGAGGGCCTCGACCTGGCGTGAGAAGATGCTGGCGAAATCGGCGTCGTTGGCAATCGAGGTAACCGTCGAACTGTCAGTGGTGAGCGCGATTGCCGGTAAACCCGGTCGATCCCGTTCGTAGCGATTGAGCATCTCTGAAGAGAAGTGCTGGGCATCGCCCGCCGATCCCCCGTTGCCGCAGCTGAGCACCTTGTTGCCTTCCAGCAGGCGGTTGAAGATCAATTCGGCGGCTTCGCCGATAGGCTGAGTCAGAAGCGGCAAGGCATCAATCTTGGTCTGAATGCTCTGATTGAAAAGCATCTGAATTCGCTGGGTATTGGACATCACACTGCACCTTGGCTTTGTATCATAGGGCTACCAGGCGATCTGAATCGCATTCTTTATCCACTCGATAGGTGTTGATCCCGAACCGTTGAGTGCAATAACGTCGAAACGACAGGCACTGTCGATACGCTTCATTTGAAGATATCGATTTGCGGTGTTGAGGAGTTTTCGCTGTTTAGCGGCAGTCACTGTTTCCAAGGCGCGACCATAATCGTTTGACTGGCGAAAACGTACCTCGACAAAAACCAGTGCTTCGGCATCGCGCATTACCAGGTCGATCTCACCCGTTTTGCAACGAAAGTTACGCTCCTGAAGCCTAAGACCTTTGCTTTCCAGGAAGTCGAGCGCCTGCTGTTCCGCCTCTTGCCCATATTCCAGGTGTTTGGCAATCATGGCCGAGTGTCCGGCGGTGGTAGCCTGCGGTCGATTACCGGTGGCAGGCCGCCCGCCTGGGGTGCCAAATAATCTCCTGATCTTGGGGTATCACCGGCGGGAGCACGACTGCTGGGTCGCTCCATACGGGGGGCGTAACCGCTGATCTTGGCCGTTCCATTCTCCATGTCCGCCCAGGCGAGGAGTCTGTGCAGCCGGTTGCTTTGATCCAGATAGAGGCTGCCGCTCTTACCGCTGAAGGTGCGGCCGGGTTGAGTCTGTAGATCTTGTAGTTGCGTCAGCAGGTTAACTGTCGATGCCCATCGCAATCAGTCTGGCGTAGCGCCCCTTGACACCTGGCATGAACTTTTCCAGATTGTCCCGTGACAAGGGTCCACCCTGGCCCTCTTCGAACAGCCATGGTGTATCGACAAAACTGATTTTACCCAGGTCTCTGTCAAGTTCTGCCTGATTCACCCCGGTATAGATATGGGAAGTGGATAGGATCGGCAGTTTGCCGGCATGAAAGAACCTCAGTTGAGGGCGTAGTTGCCTTGCTTTTTGCGGCCGAGCGGCGAGAAAGATAAAGTCAGCATCCTTGCGGGCACGGGATTCAGTTTCCAATTGACGGCCCAAGAGTTTCTTCAGTGCATGGCTCCTTGCTTCGCTCTCATTGATGTTGAGCAGCATGCGAATCGGGGTGGAGAAGTCGTTCTCCTTGGCATTGTATTGCTGTTGTTCAATCAACTGTCCGCCCAGGCTCGACCAACGTTGGCGGAAACTTGTGGCGATGCGCTCACCCCAGCGTCCTGTGGGAGTCAAGATAAGCGCTGTCCTATGACCCTCCAGCCAAGCGCGCTCTGCGGCCTGCCGCGCCTCATCTTCGGGAGCCAGGCCGAACTGATATATTTGAGGGTGATAGAGTTCCGCATCATCGACCTGGTTGAGGGCCAAAATGGGGTTATCCAGATGCTCCAGACCCAGCAACATCCTGACCGCATCTTTATTCAGGGGGCCGACGATCATCTTCGCCCCTTGCAGTAAGGCCTGTTGATAGATATGCAGGATATCTTTCAATTCGCTGCTGTCGTAGAACTGTAATGTGGGTCTCTGCGGCGCCGGTTGCTGATACCAGGCGGCCATGAATCCGTCTCTTACCGCCGCCGCCACTTTCGCATAGGGCCCGCTGCGGGGAAGCAGGATGGCGATATGATCTTCACTGCTCAATCCTTGTTGCTGCAGATATCCGGCAAGCAGGGTCTGTAGTGCGGGGTGTTGGGGAAAGCGATCCCGCCATGTTGCCAGTTGGATGCTCAATTCGGTTGCATCGGTGATTTGCAGTTTAATGATCTTGGCCAGTTCCATCCATCCGATCATGGTCGCGGGAGGTTGAGGCTGCAGCATGCTGAGTGCTGTGTCGGTCATGCTCGCCAAGGTCTGTACCAATAGCTGTTGGATCGCCAGCCGGGACTCTTCGTCCTGCTCCAGCAGCAGGTCGAGGACATCGAGTTCACTGGCGCTTTCGAGGAGGTTTCCCGACAGGCGGAATATCTCCGCCATGTTTCTGTGATAGTGCTGGCGCAGGATCAGCGGAGCGTCCTTGTCCGGTGCCGGTTCCATCAGATTGAGGGCGGTTTCGATATCTCCCTCCGAAACCGCGATTTCGGTGCGCAACATACGCCATTTCAGGACGAAGTCAGGATCACTGTCAAAGGATTGAAGCTGCTCTATCAAGAGCAGGCTCCTTGTCAGGTCACCCGCCTTGAGCCAATATTCGGTGGCTTCCAGCAGCAGCCATTCACGCTGGGGTGATAGGCGTTCGCCGGCCAGGGATTCGAGCTGTTGTGCAGCAGCGGCAAAATCACCGCTCTCCAACATCAGCTCAATCTGCAGTCTGACGTGCTCCGGTAATTCCAGGGGTTCGGCGGGAGCGATCTTGGGGGGGGTCGTACAGCCCTGCAACACAAGGAACAATACGAGAGATAACAGCAACAAGAGTCGATCAATTTGCATGGTTCGGTATCTATGGCAGGATGGTGCATCCATTCTACATCAGGAACAGTTGTGTCAAAGGGCGTACTTTACGTTGTTGCTACACCGATCGGCAATATTGATGATATTACACAGCGCGCGCTGGATACCTTGAAGCAAGTCGATCTCATTGCAGCAGAGGATACACGACATACCCGGCCATTGCTCAAACACTATGGCATCAATACCCCTATGCGGGCATTTCATCAATACAATGAGCATGCCCAGCTGGAGCAGTTGCTACAGATCATTGATGCGGGACAGTCGATCGCCTTGGTCTCCGATGCAGGAACCCCATTGATCAGTGATCCCGGCTTTCCCCTGGTCAGGGAACTGATACGCAGAGGCGGGCGTGTAGTCCCCATTCCGGGTGCCAGCGCCTTGACCTGCGCGCTTTGTGCATCCGGTCTGCCTAGCGACCGTTTCCTGTTTGTCGGTTTCCCGCCACGCCAGGCCAAGCAAAGACTCTCCTGGCTACAAGCCCTGGCGGATGAGGCCTCTACCCTGGTTTTTTACGAATCGAGTCACCGGGTTGTCGAATCCCTCACTGCCATGGCTGAGGCCTTCGGTCCTGAGAGAGAGGCTGTCATCGCCCGGGAAATGACCAAACTCCATGAAACCATTCTCAGGGGAAGCCTGGACAGGCTGGTTGAGCAACTGCAGCAGGATGGTGATCAACGGAAAGGGGAGTTTGTGATCCTCATCAAGGGTGCCGCTGACGGGGCCGGGGAGCAGGTTAGTGTGGATGTGGAGCACATGTTGGTCACACTGTTGGCGGAACTACCTCTCAAACAGGCCGTTTCGTTGGTATCCAGAATCTCAGGAATAAAAAAAAATACACTTTACAAACAAGCACTTAAGATTTCTGGCGGCAAAGATGTGATGTGATACCAGGTAATTTTCACCTTTCTTAACAATAATTACCTGTATCAGTCGTTTACCCTGATTGGCGTTGTCATGCACAGAGTCCTATTTTTAACAATCTGGTTACTCCTGTTCGCAGGCTCATCGAGTCTGTGGGCCGCTGGTGATCTTGAATTCACCCCATTCACAGGACACCGGTTCGGCGGCTCTTTCGAACTTGATAATCACTACAACGCTCTGGATATCGATCACGCCGCTGATTGGGGATTTACTATCAGCCAGACTGCCTCTAAATCGACCCGATACGAGTTTCTCTACAGCCACCAAGACTCGTCTTTGGCTGATACCACCGATCCGGACAATGCCTTTGGTCTGGATATCCACTACCTGCACCTTGGGGGTACGGTGGATGTCTCACCTTTCGATTATCCTGAGGACAAGGTCACCCCTTACATCACCGGTGGGCTTGGAATGACCATCATGAACCCCTCCCACAGGGGGTATCACGACGAGACCCGTTTCTCCCTCAGTGTCGGGGGCGGTTTGAAATGGTATCCCACAGAACGGTTTGGCATCCGCTTTGAGATGCGCGGCTACAGCACCCTGATCGATTCCAGGGAAACCCTGTTCTGTGATCCTGGATGCAATCTGCAGATCGAGGGTGATGCCTTTCCTCAGTTCGAAACCAATCTGGGCCTGATATTCAGTTTCTAAGCCGATAAAAAAACCCTCTCTGTCAGGAGAGGGTTTTTAAAATAACTGTCGTCTAAAAAAGACTCAATGCCTCAATGTGTCACCTCGATGCGTTTCGGCTGTTTTTCCGCGGTCTTGGGAATGATGACCTCGATCACTCCATCCTTGCCGCTTGCCTGAACAGCCTCTGCGTCGGTGTTGTCCGGCAGTGAGAAACGACGATAGAAGATGCCGTGGGAGCGTTCGATACGTTTGAAGTTCTCTTTCTCTTCGGTCTCTTCAAACCTGCGCTCACCGCGGATCGTCAATACACCATGCTCCATGGTGACCTCGACATCTTCCGGTTTTACACCCGGAATATCGGCTCGAATGACATACCTGGTATCCTCTTCCTTGATATCCACCGCAGGCGCCCAATCGCCTCCTACTACGCGAGAGGTATCGTCATCTCGTTGCAGGAGCGGGTTGAACGCACGGTCTATCTCCTGACGCCAATCTTCCATTGTGCGCCATGGGTCATAACGTGTGATGTTCATGATATACCTCCTTCATTACTACCCGTCCCTACTATGAATATGGTCCCATCAGAGGCTTTTTTCAAGCTCTATATGACGTCAATTCTTGGCTGATAAGTGGGTGTTTAACACTTTGTAAATCATGAAAAAAATCAACATGGAATGGATTTGGATCAGGGCTCGGGATCAACTCAGTCATGGCTTTCTTTGGCGTACCCTCTTGGTGCGCTTGATTCCCTGTTTAGCAGTGATTTTGGTCGATCGTTTGATCTGCTTCGGATGCGCCGGGGGCTTCGTCTGTGACGCCTCAGGTTCCAGTCTCGGCTGCCACTTGGGGACCAGGTGCCGTTTGCCGTTACCTATCAGATCCTGGCGGCCCATACGGGTCAGGGTCTCCCGTAATAGAGGCCAATTCTTGGGATCGTGATAGCGGAGAAACGCTTTGTGTAACCGCCGTTGCTTCAGGCCACGCACCACGCCGACCCGTCCACAGTCACGGCGGACCTTGCGCAGTGGATTGTATCCGGTGTGGTAGATGGCTGAGGCGATGGCCAGGGGTGTGGGTAGGAAGGCCTGCACCTGATCGGGACGGAGGTCGTTACGCTTCAGCCAGATGGCCAGGTTGAGCATATCTTCGTCGCTGGTTCCTGGATGGGCGGCGATGAAATAGGGGATCAGGTATTGTTCTTTGCCCGCCTCAGCGGAATATTTGTCGAATAATTTTTTAAATCGGTGGTAGCTGTCGATGCCCGGTTTCATCATCATGCTCAGGGGGCTGGACTCGGTGTGCTCCGGGGCGATCTTCAGATAGCCCCCTACATGATGGGTGATCAGCTCGCGGATATACTCAGGAGAGCGAACCGCCAAGTCATAGCGCAGCCCCGAGGCCACGAAGACCCGTTTGATACCGGCTAGATTACGGGTGCGCCGATAGAGCCGGATCAGCGGCTTATGATCGGTATTCAGGTTGTCGCAGATGTCAGGATAGACGCAGGAGAGGCGGCGGCAGGCGGTTTCGATCCGCTTATCCTTGCATGCCAGCCGGTACATATTGGCAGTAGGGCCGCCCAGGTCGGAGATGTTGCCGGTGAAACCCGGCACCTGATCGCGGATCGCCTCCACCTCGCGCACCACCGAATCCTCCGAACGGCTCTGGATGATGCGTCCCTCGTGCTCGGTAATGGAGCAGAAGGTGCAGCCACCGAAACAACCACGCATGATGTTGACCGAGAATCGGATCATCTCCCAAGCCGGGTTGCGCGCCTCGCCATAGACCGGGTGGGGCTGGCGTGTATAGGGCAGTTCATAGACCCGATCCAGTTCCTCGGTGGTGAGGGGGATCGGTGGCGGATTGAGCCAGAGGTCCCGTTTGCCATGACGCTGCACCAGGGCGCGGGCGTTGCCCGGGTTGGTCTCCAGATGGAAAACCCGGGAGGCGTGGGCGTAGAGCACATCGTCTGCAACGACCTGGTCGTAGGAGGGGAGGCGCACCACGGTATGGCTACGCTCGAGACCGGCCGGGCGTTGATGGGGCGTGAAACGTACCACCTTGGATTCGCAATCAGGCTTTGTTTGGTAGGGATCGGGATGGCGGGCCTTGGGTCCCGGCTTGTCCAGATGGGTCGAGTCGATCTCACACCACCCCTCGGCCGGCCCCTGGCACATGAAGCCGGTACCCCGGATGTCGCTGATCTCACCGATCTTCTCCCCGCGGGCCAGTCGGTGGGCCAGCTCGACAATGGCCCGCTCCGCATTGCCATAGATCAGCATATCCGCCTTGGAATCGGGCAGGACTGAGCGACGCACCTTGTCAGACCAGTAGTCGTAGTGAGCGATGCGGCGTAGGCTGGCCTCGATGCCGCCGATCACCACCGGCACCCCCTTGAAGGCCTCACGGGCACGCTGGGCATAGACGATCACCGAGCGGTCCGGGCGCTTGCCCCCTTCGCCGTTGGGGGTGTAGGCATCATCCCTGCGGATACGCCGGTCGGCAGTGTAGCGGTTGACCATGGAGTCCATGTTGCCGGCTGTGATGCCGAAAAAGAGGTTGGGTTTTCCCAGCTGACGAAAGGCCTCCGCGCTGCTCCAATCGGGCTGGGCGATGATCCCCACCCGAAAGCCCTGGGCCTCCAGCAGTCGCCCGATCAGGGCCATGCCGAAACTGGGGTGGTCGACGTAGGCGTCACCGGTGACGATGATGATGTCGCAGCTGTCCCAGCCGAGCCTATCCATCTCGGAGCGGCTCATGGGCAATACCGGTGCAATACCGAAACGGGCGGCCCAATAGGGGCGGTGGGAGAAGATGTGCGTTGGGCTCGACATAGGGGCGTCGATTATAACGCCCTTGAAAGAGGAATAGTCCTTAGAAAGGGTGCCATTTAACCCTTTGGTTCTTCAAGGACAGGATCAGTTGCTTATGATCCGATCCGGATTGAGGTTGGGTAGCAGGGTTTCAGGTGCGGGTTGTTTTTCTTTTCGCCTGTGGGGCCAGAATCTCAGGCTGGGCCGGATTTCGTGTTTAAAGGCCTCCTTCCAGCGATCGAAATCGAGCTGGCTGTGGCCGTATATCGCCTGTTCCAGTTCATGGATGAGGGAGTGGATTTTCTCCGCCTGGGCCTTAGGGTGAAAGTCGATGATGTGGCTGCCGATGACACTGAAGGGCACATTCGGTGGCAGGTTGAGATGCTTGTTGGCGAGAAATCTCAGTGTATAGCCCCATACCTCCGGGTCTGTCTCTTCATCCACGAAACGGACACAGAAATAGAAGCGCACAGAGAGGGGCAACATGCCTACCAGGTTACGGCGCCAGCGCTGCCAGTGGGTGGCCGGGTTTAACACCGCGGTGGTAGTACGCAGTTTCGCCTTCAGGGGTGAGAATGCCGGTGCCATCTGACGCATCGGGCGCTGTAGAAATACCACCAATGGCGCCAGGGGTGAGTGTTGTGTTTGCCCTTTTCTGCGGTGGGAGATCCAAACCGCCAGCCAGTAGCCAAAGATCACACCGAATACCACCGCTAAGGGGATCCAGAATGCGGAGGAGGCGCCGGCAGGGAAGAAGGTGCTCTCTTGGTCGGTGTTGAAAAAGTCGTTGGCTTTACGCGTACCGCTGACAGAGATCGGGTGGAGAGGGATTGAGGCGCGCTGGGGACCATGAATGCGAGTATTCCACCAGTTCACACTCAATTGGGGGAGTTTCAGATCACCGCCATATTGGGGTACCAGGGTGAAGGTCTCCAGGCGACGGCTGACAAGCTTGTTATTTCGCTTGTTGAGGGTGGTTTCTACCCGATTCTGATCCCGATAGATACGAAAGGCATCGGATTTCAGCTGCTGTTCAAGACTCGGAAGATGTTCAGCCAGGCTGCCTACGGCATCGATTTCAGTGATCAGGGTAAAAGGCTTGCCGGCAGCGGCCTTGAGCTGTTTCGGCAGTTTTATTTTCAGGTTGAGCTGTTCCACTGGCAACCAGGGGGAACTGGCTGGGTCGGCTTCCCTGATCTCCAATTGTAGTGAGCTGTCTATCGCTACATCGAATGACCGGTGTCCCCGATTGTAAGTGGATAGCTGTTCCTCTTCTCCAGTGATGCTCAGTCTGGGCAGTTGATACAGACCTGCTTTAAGCGGGGTCAGGGTGAAATAGAAATCGTTTACGATCTCGCGTTTCCCATTTCGGGTGCGGGAGTAGGTAACAGGGCCCTCTAACTGCTGCAGAATAAAATAGTCGCTCTGGGGAATCTGCGGCGTTGCCGTACGCAGGTTGTTTTGACTGATGACGCTGATTTTCAGCACTACATTCTGTTGTACATAGGGGCTATGGGTGGATAGATCGGTTTCGATCTGCGGTGCCTGGGTCTGGGGGGCGTAGTAGTTTTGCGGTGAATACCTGGGATATTGGCTACCCGGCCAACCCCCATAGGGTGATTGGGTGGTTGCTGGTTGAGTTTGAGCAGGGGTGCCGGACTTACGCCGGTCTGGTGGCGCGAAGTTCCACTGTCCCGGCGGCATCCCCTGCCATGGTGAATTGCTGGGGTAGGGATTGGCCATCACATTGCCCTGCAGCGACATCAAGGTCAACAGGATTGCCGCGAGGCCCATAGGTCCCATTAATATCCAGCGATTGAAAAGTGGTTTCATCACCAAGGTCTTGTCTCCGTATCGCGGCCGCCTCGGCTACGCAGGTATTTATACTCTTCCAGCCTGAACTGCTGTTGCATCAGTTGTGCAGGATCCCCCTCAACTTGATCGAGCCACTGCTCCATCAAGGCATTTGCACCGCTCATGCGGGTCCTGTCGCTACCGCTACCCTCGGTTTGTTGCTCATTCTCTTGTGCTTGGGGTTGGTCGCTTTGGTCCACCCGATCCACTGCATCCGCGCGGGTTTCGTCTTCCGGTTGGAGATGGCGTTCACCACTGTCCCGGCCCAGTTCCCTATGGCGTGATCCCGGTGCCTGTTGCTCTTTATCATCTGGCTTCGCTTCGAGACTAGCAGACTTTTCGTCATCCTGTTGACCCTTCTGCTGCGCTGTTTGCTGCGCTTCCTGGTCGTCTCCTGTCTGTTCATTGTCCCTCGTCTCCTTGCCCTCGCTTGTATCCCGTTGTTGGTCTTGCTCACCACTCTTTGCTTGCTGCTCTGCTGCCGACTCACTGCCTTCCTGTTGTTCATCCTTCTCCATCTGATCACCCGAATCACTCTCTTCATCCTGATCTTTCTCACCTTTTTCCGACGACTGCTCCCGGGAACCGGATTGCTGTTGCTCTCCTTGTTGCTCACCAGACTGTTGCTGTTGCTTGTCTTGCTGATCGCCGGACTGCTGCTGTTGCTCCTCTTGCTGATCGCCGGACTGCTGCTGTTGCTCCTCTTGCTGATCGCCGGACTGCTGCTGTTGCTCCTCTTGCTGGTCCCCGGACTGCTGCTGTTGCTCCTCTTGCTGGTCCCCGGACTGCTGCTGTTGCTCCTCTTGCTGATCGCCGGACTGCTGCTGTTGCTCCTCTTGCTGGTCGCCGGACTGCTCCTCTTGCTCCTCCTCCTCCTCGGATTCCTGCTCCTCTTGGTCCTCTTTCTGTTGTTGCTCCTCTTCCTGCTCTGCCAGCTGCTCTTTCGCCAGGGCCAGGTTATGGCGGGCATCGGAATGATCCGGATCCCTATCCAGCACCTCCCGGTAAGCCTCGATGGCCCCCTCGTAGTCCTCCAGTTTGTAGCGGCTGTTACCCAGGTTGTATTGGGCGTCCAGTTTCACCCCTTCCCTCTCCACCTGGCTGAAATCCTCACTGGCAGCTTGGTAGTCACCGATGCGGTAGTTCGCAACACCCCGCCGATAGGGATCCTCAAACCCCTTTGCAGCCTCATCGTAGTGTCCCTGGTTATAACTCTCTGCCGCCTGTTGCTCCTGATTCAAAAACCAGTTGGCCCCGGCCAGGGTGGGGGTAAGAAAGAGTATCAGGGTGAGGAAGCGGCCGTTCATGCTTGGCTCTCTCCCGTTCGGCTGACTCTGAAGCGGTTGAGCAGGAACAGCAGGAGGGGGAAAATCAGCCAGTAGAAGCGCTCGTTCCAGACCCGTGTCTTCTCCTCAGTGGGTGTGGGTCTGCCAACCTCAATACTGGCAAGCTTCAGGATATTGCGACTGTCCTGATCTCGAAAGTCCGCCCGTTGATAGTAGCCACCCCCCGCCTGAGCGAGTTGCTGCAACAGAGGTTCATTGAGACGGGATTCAATGAGATTGCCGTTACGCTCTCTCATCAACTCACTCTGGCCGGCACGGGCAGGTACGGGACCACCCCCGGTTGAGCCTATTCCCAAGGTGTGCAGGACAACACCCTGCTGGGCGAGCGCCTGGATTCGCTGCAAGAGTCCCGATTCATCGAAATCACCATCGCTGATCAGCAGGATGGTGCGAGCATTTGCACTGCCTTCACTGCCGAGCAGTTGCTGGGCGCGTTCCAGGGCGGCGATCAGGCGGCTGCCCTGGAGATTGGCCAGTTCCGAGGAGACCGCCGGCAGGGCGTTGAGAATACTCTGACTGTCCTCGGTGATCGGCGCGACCACATGGGGTACGGTTGCAAAGGCGATCATGCCAATACGCAGTTCCTGATTCAGCACCACCAAGTCCTGCACCTCTTGCCGTGCTCTGGCCAGACGCGAAGGGGGTACATCGGCCACATTCATTGAACGGGAGATATCCATCAGGATGACCAGGTCACTGGCTGGCGAGAAGGCTTCGATATCGGTGTAGTCCCAACGGGGCCCAGCCAGGGCCAAAACCAGCAAAACCCAGAGTAAACCCCAGTGGGTAAAGCGACTCCAGCGTTCATCCACGCTAAGTTCCCGCACCCCGGTCAGGTGTGGCAGCAGGTGGTCATCGGCATAGCGATGGATGGGGCCCTTCGCGGGCCGCACCACGCTGTAGATCAACCAGCCGAGTACCGGAATCAGCCCCAGCAGGGCGAACAACCACTCCGGTCGGGCGAAGTGAAAAATAGCATCAGGCATAACCGCCCCCTCTCAAGCGTCGCTGCCTGCCCTCGGGATAGATGCCCAGTATCAGCAGCAATAACAGGGCAACACCCAGGGGCCAAAAGTAGAGGGGTCGGGGAATGAATACAGTACGGGATTCAGCTTCGGTCTTTTCCAGTTGATCGATGTTCTGATAGATCTTTTCCAGGGCCGCGGTATCGGTTGCGCGAAAGTAGGCGCCGTCCGCTGCCTCCGCTATCTCACGCATGACCGCTTCATTGAATCCCAGGTCAGTGCGGGTAATGATGCGGCCGTTCTCCAGGATGGGTACCCGCTCCTTATTGCTGCCCACCCCGATGCTATAGATTCGAATGCCTTCCTCAGCCGCCAGCTGGGCGGCCTTCAGGGGCGGAATGGTCCCCGCTGTATTCTCACCGTCGGCGATCAGCAGCAATACCCGTGAACCTTGCGGTCGTTCTCTGAGTTTCTTGACACCCAGCCCTAGGGCATCGCCAATGGCGGTACCGTCACCCGCAATGCGGGGGATCACCTCCCCCAGCAGGCTGCTGACCGCCTTGCGGTCATAGGTGAGCGGGGAGAGGACATAGGCCCGGCTGCCGAAAACCACCAGGCCGATGCGGTCCCCCTGCCGCCCCTCGATGAAGTTGGCCACCACACCCTTCACCACTTGCATGCGACTGACCTGCTCATCGTTGAGTGTGAAATCGAGTGCATTCATGGAGTGGGAGGCATCCACCGCCAGCATCAGGTCATAGCCCGCAGTGCGGTTTTCGGTATAGGGCTCGAGCCATTGGGGGCGCATCAATGCCAACACCAGGGCCAGCCACAGGAGATAGAGCAGCCAGCTGTGCAGACGGGCACTCAGGGGTTGGCGGGGTCGGCGGGTGTGGAAGGCGTCCTGCAGGTGGACCAGGCTTGGATGGAGCAGGGTGGTCTGCATCCCATCCACCGATTCGTGCTGTTCCCGGGATGGGCGGGGCCAATAGAGCCTTATCAACAGGGGCAGCAGCAGCAGAAGTCCCATCCAGGGCCAGTGAAACTCAAACATGACAGGCTTCCTCACTGACCCAATGTATGGCGGCATCGATCAATTGCCCCAGCTGAGCCTTATCGGCACTTCGGTCGGGTGGGGCATATGGCAATACCAGCAGGATCTGGCCTTTATCACGCCATTGAAAGCCGGTGGAGTCGTTGCTCTGCAGCCAGTCGAGCCAGGCCTCGTCGGTGAGGGCGGCGGTCTCCTCCCGACCGCAGCGGGCGATGGCGATACGTCTCAGCAACTCGGATAGATCGCTGGCCACCTGCTTCGCCGGTTCCCGTTTCATGCGCCGACGCAGGGCGAGCAGGCTGCGCCGTGCATCCTGTTGCCAACGTCCCAAGGGATATAGCCTTCGCCATCTGAAAAAGAACCAAACCAAGGCGCCTATCAGAAGCAGCAGTGCCAGCATTAGCCACCATCCTGGGGCGGGTGGCCACCAGGGGGCTGGGTCTATGCCTCGTATATCGCGTAGTGGGTCCATTCAGCGCCTGCCGAAGTGCTTTGCCAAGCCGTGAGACAGGGCCAGATGGATCTCTTCATTGGTGGCGATGGGCATCAGGGGTATGCCGAGGGCATTCGTCATATGGGTCAGGGTTCGGCGGCGTGTATGCCAGGTCTCTGTGTAGCGCTCTCTGGCCTGATGATCCCGGGTGTCGATCTCCAACGCCTTGCCGTCAGGGCCGACGAAGGTGATCTGTCCCATGTCGGGTAGGGTTTTGTCAGCGGGATCATCCACCGGCACCAGTACCAGGGTGTGGTGTTGACAAAGTCGCCCCAAAGTCTGTTTCAGGTCCTGGATCTCTCGATTCATGTCAGCGATCACGAAGATCAGGGAACCGGTTGCGGTGCCCCTGTCAGCCCGCTGCAGGGCCTCGGAGAGGCAATCGATATGGGGTTGTTGCGTGGTGCCTTCCTGGGTGAGGGCGTGCAGTAGACGCCATAAGGCGCGACGATCCTTGGTGGGGCGAAAGTACTGCATCCCCAGGCTTCTATCGCCAAACAGCATACCCCCGACCCTGTCGTGGAGTTTGGATGCGGCCCAGCCAAGCAGTGCTGCCGCTTTGGCAGCCTGAATCGATTTGAAGGTACCGCGTGTGCCGAAACTCATGTGCGGGCCTCTATCGATACAGAGCACCACGCTGCGCTCCCGCTCTTCACGGAATATCTTCAGATGTGGCACGTTGGTGCGAGCGGTGACATTCCACTCCATGTTGCGAATATCATCCCCCTCCCGATACTCCCTCACCTCCTCAAAATCGAGGCCGGTGCCGCGAAATACGGAGGCATAGAGACCGCTGAAGCTGGTATTTACCAGATGGTGCGAGGCCAGGCCCAGGGTATGGGCCTGATGACGTAACTCCAGCAGATCATCGATATGGGGATAGAGGCTCATGTGAATTCCAAGCCCGGTTGGCTAGGGGATGGCGACCATGTCCAACAGGCGGGAGAGAAAATCGTCTGTGGTGATACCTTCCGCCTCCGCTTCGAAGGTGAGCAGGATGCGATGACGTAAGATGGCCGGTGCCACCGCCTGAATATGATGGGGCGCCACGAACTCTTCCTCGTCCAGCCAAGCCTTGGCCCGTGCACATCGCGCCAGGGCGATACTGGCGCGGGGAGAGGCACCGAACCGACACCAGCGGGCCAGGTCCTTGTCGTAAGCCGTGGGGTTGCGGCTTGCCTGAACCAGGTCGACGATATAGCTGTTGAGCTTTGGGTCGAGATAGAGTTCGGCCACCTGCTGGCGAATGGAATTCAACTTCTTTTGTGTCAATGGTTTATCTGGCGGTGTGGGTTTCTGCTTTTGCTGGGCACTGTCCAGGTCCAGAATCTTCAGCTCCTCATCGCGATTGGGGTAATCCACATTGGCCTGCATCAGGAAGCGGTCGAGCTGGGCCTCCGGCAGGTGATAGGTGCCTTCCTGTTCAACCGGATTCTGAGTCGCCAGCACCATGAAGAAAGCCGGTAGAGGATAGGTGGTTTGACCGACGGTGATCTGTTGCTCTCCCATCGCCTCCAGGAGTGCCGACTGTACTTTGGCAGGCGCCCGGTTGACCTCGTCAGCGAGTAGGATGTTGTGGAAAAGCGGTCCCTGACGGAATTCGAACTCGCCCTTCTCATGGCGATAGATATCGGTGCCAATGAGGTCGGAGGGTAACAGGTCCGGGGTGAACTGGACGCGGTGAAAATCCCCTTCAATGGCTTCTGCCAGTGCCTTCACGGCGGTGGTTTTCGCAAGTCCCGGCAATCCCTCGATCAGTAGATGGCCGTCACTGAGCAGGCAGATCAACATACTTTCGATAAAGTTTGTCTGACCGATGACACGCGAAGCCAAATGTTCGCGAAGCGGAGCAAGATCGGATGCATTCATGAGTGGTTCAACTTCGTTTATTGCTTATGATTAGTCACGCAACACAAGGTATTGATCTGGTTTGTCAATCCCGGCTTTATGTTTGCTCAGTTGCGCCGCAACCTATCCTGTCCACATTCGCCTCAGAGTGCAAGCTTTAGAAGAAGTCCAATCTATTTGATTATTAGCAACTGTTTAACTAAAGACGCATGAGGCGCTAGCAACAGGGCCTGTTGAACCGACCTGGCAATAGCAAAGGAAGTCCAAGTCACTGATTCGTCCCAGGGGAATGCCACTATCATAAACTGTGCACATTGGGAAAGCTTGAGGGACCGAGGCGGTCATAAACCTATTAAATGCATGCCTATGGGTCTTCTATGGACGACATAACTTTATGTTTATGATGAAAAAAAACAAATTGTTCATTTTTTTTACGATTTAATGAATCTCCCCGTTTTATCGGGCCTTGAAGAAGATTTTCAGGATTTATCAACAATGTTATCCACAGCAGATGTGGGTAATCCTGAAAGTTATGAAATGAAAGGGGGTTGTCGATAGAAGATAACTATTGCTGTTCAGAATATTCTGTAATTAACTGATTTATCTAGTCTTTAAATTAAAAAACGACATTATCAACAGGCAGGGTATAATCCGCCATCTTTTAACTCTGTATGGGCAGTTTCAGTGATTGAGAACCTGAGAAATATCGCCATTATCGCCCATGTGGATCATGGCAAGACCACCTTGGTGGACGAACTGCTGAAGCAGTCCGGGACCCTGGGTGAGCGTTTTGGTGAAGTCGAGCGGGTCATGGATTCCAATGATCAGGAGAGAGAGCGGGGTATCACCATCCTCTCAAAGAACACCGCCATTCGCTGGAACGACTATCGCATCAATATCGTCGATACCCCGGGGCATGCAGATTTTGGTGGCGAGGTTGAGCGGGTGCTCTCGATGGTGGATTCCGTGTTGCTATTGGTGGATGCCCAGGAGGGACCGATGCCGCAGACCCGGTTTGTCACCCAGAAGGCATTCAAGCACGGTCTGCGCCCGATCGTGGTGGTGAACAAGATCGATAAACCCGGGGCGAGACCGGACTGGGTCATCGACCAGGTATTTGAGTTGTTCGACCGTCTCGGTGCTACCGACGAACAGCTCGATTTTCCCATCGTCTACGCCTCCGCCGTGAATGGATATGCGGGATTGGAGAGTGATGTGCAGCAGGGGGATATGCGGTCGTTGTTTGAAACAATCGTCGATCACTGTCCGCAACCCGATGTGGACCCTGACGGCCCTTTCAAGATGCAGATTTCAAACCTGGACTATAACAGTTATGTGGGTGCCATCGCGGTGGGTAGGGTGACCCGGGGTACCCTGAAGCCGAATCAACAGGTTTGCGTGGTGAAGTACGATGGCGAGCAGCATCGCGGCAAGATCGGCATCGTCTACGGTTACCTGGGTCTGGAACGTTTCGAGGTCGATCAGGCCAGCGCCGGGGACATCATCGCCATCAGCGGCATGGAGGCCCCCAACGTCTCCGATACCCTGTGCGATCCGGAACATGTGGAGGCCATGTCCCCCCTGACAGTGGACGAGCCCACCGTCTCGATGACCTTTCAGGTGAATACCTCCCCGTTTGCCGGGCTCGAGGGTAAATATCTCACCTCCAGGCAGCTCAAAGAACGCCTTGAACGAGAGCTGATACACAATGTGGCGCTGCGGGTTGAGGAGGGTACCGATCCGGAGAAATTCAAGGTCTCCGGGCGGGGTGAACTGCACCTATCCGTGTTGATTGAGAATATGCGTCGTGAGGGTTATGAACTGGCTGTATCCCGGCCCGAGGTGATTTTTCGCGAGGTGGATGGCGAGGTTTGCGAACCCTATGAGCAGCTCACTGTTGATGTGGAGGAGAAGGACCAGGGTAGCATCATGGAGGCTTTGGGAACCCGCAAGGGCGAACTCAAGGATATGGTGCCTGATGGTAAAGGAAGGGTCCGCCTCGACTACATCATACCTTCACGGGGACTGATCGGTTTTCAGACCGAGTTTATGACCACGACTTCAGGCACGGGCCTGATCTACCACGTATTTGATCACTATGGCCCGACCCAGCATGGTGGGATAGCCCCGCGGAAGAACGGTGTTCTGATCGCCAATGGCCAAGGCAAGGTGCTCGGCTATGCCCTGTTCAACCTGCAGGAGCGGGGCAGGCTCTTCTCCTCACCCGGCGATGAGGTCTACGAGGGCCAGATCGTGGGTATCCACTCACGGGAAAATGACCTGGTGGTGAACCCGCTGAAAGGCAAGCAGCTGACCAACATCAGGGCCTCGGGGAAGGATGATTCGATCATCTTGACCCCCCCGCTGGAGTATAGTCTCGAACAGGCCCTTGAATTCATAGAGGATGATGAACTGGTCGAAGTGACGCCAGGTGACATCCGGATACGCAAGAAGCATCTCAAGGAGCATGAACGCAAACGCGCCTCACGGGAGTAGATGAAACGATCTATCCCTTAAACCTTGGTTTGCTTGGCAGGTGAGTCTAAGATATTGTAAATGGGGCTAAAAAAGAAGAAGCCCAACCGCAATCCTTGCAGTTGGGCTCATGGTCGTCGGCTTGGTTGGCTAAGCTTTTCGTCCTTGTGCTCTCCTGAGCATTGCGTCCTTGAGTTCATCCCTGATGACGACAATTTAATATTGACACAAAATATGACTTTTGCTGTGGGATTCTGCACACATTGTTTGTGAGATTTTTCTCTAATCGTTGTAGGATTTTTCCTACACGACGCTCAAGGTATTGATGAAAGACCTCTATCCACCCATTGAACCACTCGCAACGCAGATGCTGGCCGTGGAAAATGGCCATCGGCTCTACGTGGAACAGGTTGGCAAGCCGGATGGGATACCGGTGCTATTTCTCCATGGCGGGCCGGGAGCCGGCTGTGAACCCTATCATCGCCGATTTTTTGATCCGGACCGCTATCGTGTGGTGCTTTTCGATCAGCGGGGTTGCGGGCGCTCCACGCCCCACGCCTCGATTGAGTCCAATACCACCTGGGATCTGGTGAATGATATGGAAAAGATCCGCCAGCAGCTGAATATCGAGCAATGGCTGTTGTTCGGCGGATCATGGGGCTCGACCCTCGCCCTGGCCTATGCACAAACCCACCCGCAACGGGTTACCGGAATGATTCTCAGAGGGGTATTTCTCTGTCGCGATGAAGAGATCGACTGGTTTTATCAGCACGGGGCCAGTCAGGTTTTTCCCGATTATTGGGAGGATTTTGTCGCTCCTATCCCGGAACAGGAACGAGACGATCTGTTACACGCCTATCATCGTCGCCTGATTGGTGACAACGATATTGATCGAATGGCCGCGGCCAAGGCGTGGTCGGTGTGGGAGGGACGCACTGCCAGCCTGCACCCAAATCCTGCGGTGGTGGGCTTTTTTTCCAACCCCCACACAGCCTTGAGTTTGGCGAGCATCGAGTGCCACTATTTTATCAATCATGCATTTCTCTATCCGAATCAACTGCTACTGGAGAGCGACAAACTGGCAGATATACCGGGTGTTATCGTCCAAGGTCGCTATGATCTGATCTGTCCCATGGCCTCTGCTTGGGCGCTTCATCGTGCTTGGCCGGGGAGTGAGTTGAAGGTGGTTGGGGATGCCGGACACTCCGCGGCAGAGCCCGGTATAAGGAGTGCTTTGATCGAGGCAACGGATAACTTTGCAAAGGTGTTGGCATGATCGGTCTGCTGCAACGGGTGAATGGGGCTAGCGTGCACATCGACGCAGAAGCGGTTGCAGAGATCGAGCGCGGCCTGTTGGTGCTGGTAGGGGTGCAGAAGGGTGACGAACCTGTCCAGGTCGATCGTCTGCTTGAGCGCTTGCTGGGTTACCGGGTCTTCAATGACGAGGCCGGGCGCATGAATTTGAGTCTGAGGGATATACAGGGCGGATTGCTTTTGGTGCCGCAGTTTACCCTTGCGGCAGATACCAAGAAGGGGATGCGGCCAGGCTTCTCCAGTGCCGCTGAACCGAAACTAGGAGAGCGGCTGTTCACCTATCTGGTTGAGCAGGCACAAACACAGCATCAACCTGTGGTTTGCGGTGTCTTCGGCGCCGATATGCAAGTCTCGCTCATCAACGACGGTCCGGTTACATTTTGGCTGGAAACCTGAATCATCAATATCCATTTGGTGCCGCGGACCTATCTTGGCTACCTGAGCATCCTAAAGGGTGAGGTTGTAAAGCATTTTGAAGCGGGACTCAGCGATTTCGAGATGACCCCTCTGATCCTGCAATCCCTGAGTGATTTTCAAGACTGGGTCGATTTCAAACGAAACGTTGGCAGGCATGTCAGCCTAGTCTATCTGGAGGTTGAGGAAGAGCTCTTCTAAGCATACCTTGGGTCTTTTTCCTGATCCTCTTCAAGCCATTCATCGGTATTCATGAATGGGGTGTTAATCCAGCGCTGTCTTTTCAGTCGTTTTCCACTAAAATAAGCATCTTCTAATGGGTGTGGGTTCATCAATGCCAGAGATTCGTCTGCAAGTTGCAGGCTGAACATCGATCATCATGACCGCAGCTGTTTAGAGGCTGAGTAATGGCAATTACAAAAAACGTTTAGTATCAGTTTCGATCTGGCGGTTGTCAGATCGGACATTACCGGAGTCATCAAAATGCAGCGTACCGCTCAGATAGAGCGCAATACCTTGGAGACCCAGATCACCGTTTCACTCAATCTGGACGGGACTGGCGAGGCCTCCTTTGATACGGGGCTACCCTTTCTCGACCACATGTTGGATCAGGTGGCCCGGCACGGTCTGGTGGACCTGAGTATCATCGCGAAGGGCGATCTGCACATCGATGCACACCACACGGTAGAGGATGTGGGTATCTGTCTCGGGCAAGCCCTCGCCAAAGGGGTCGGTGATAAAAAAGGTATTTGCCGCTATGGTCACGCCTATGTACCGCTGGACGAGGCCCTGTCCCGGGTGGTGATCGATTTTTCCGGAAGGCCCGGTCTAGTCTATAACCTGCCATTTACCCGGGCACGCATCGGAGATTTCGACGTCGACCTGTTCCAGGAGTTTTTTCAGGGGCTGGTGAATCACGCCGGTGTGACCCTGCACATCGACAATCTGCGGGGCGGCAACGCCCATCATCAGGCGGAGACAGTGTTCAAGGCATTTGGCCGAGCGCTGCGCATGGCGCTGGAGACAGATCCCCGTATGGTTGAACAAATACCCTCCACCAAGGGTAGTCTGTAACCTTTCACAGGTGTAACGATGACACAGCGTATCACCGTGATCGACTACGGTATGGGTAATCTGCGTTCTGTTGCCAAGGCGATTGAACATGTGGCGGACCGCAACGACGAGGTCTTGGTCAGTGACGATCCAGAACTGATACTCGCATCCGATCGGGTCATATTCCCGGGCCAGGGTGCCGCCAGGGATTGTATGGTGGCGATATCCGATCACCACCTCAATCGGGCCATTCTCGATGCCGCCCGGAGCAAGCCGTTTCTGGGAATCTGTATGGGGCAGCAGGTCCTGCTCGACTATAGTGAAGAGAATGACGGTACCCGGTTGATGGGACTGATAGAGGGTCGGGTGCGGCGTTTCCCCGGAGGTACGGCCCCGGATGGCGAGGCATTGAAGATCCCCCATATGGGATGGAATCAGGTGCATCAGGGCTACGATCATCCCCTTTGGCAGGGGATCGAGCAGGATAGTCGCTTCTACTTCGTGCACAGCTACTATGTCGATCCCGCGAATAGGGAGCTGGTAGCGGCGACGACGGAGTATGGGGTCGACTTTGCCAGTGCCATCGCCGAGAGAAACCTTTTTGCGGTACAGTTCCATCCGGAAAAGAGCGCTGACGCAGGATTGCAACTGCTGAAGAACTTCCTCCATTGGACTGTCTAATTCAACTGTTTCAGGAATATCAACGTGCTGTTAATACCTGCTATTGATCTGAAGGACGGCCAGTGTGTAAGACTGCGTCAGGGTCGGATGGAAGATGATACCGTCTTTTCTGATAATCCCCTGGAGATGGCGAGCCGCTGGATCGAGGAGGGTGCTCGTCGTCTGCACCTGGTCGACCTGAATGGTGCCTTTGCCGGTGAACCGGTGAACGGTGGTGCTATCCGCGCCATCGCCAACGCCTATCCTGAAATGCCGATACAGGTGGGCGGCGGAATCCGTGATGAAGCCACCATCGAGGCCTACCTGAATGCGGGGGTCGGCTACTGTATCATCGGTACCCAGGCGGTGAAGGAGCCCGCATTCGTGAGCCGTGCCTGCAAGGCCTTCCCCGGACATGTGATCGTCGGTCTCGATGCCGTATCCGGCATGGTTGCCATCAACGGCTGGGCAGAGGTCACCGACCAGGAAGTGACGGAGCTGGCACGTCGCTTTCAGGATGACGGGGTATCCGCCATTGTGTACACCGATATCGGACGCGACGGTATGTTGTCAGGACCCAATATCGAGGCGACAGCAGCGTTGGCGAATGGGATATCCACGCCGGTGATCGCTTCAGGAGGGATCACCCATATCGGCGATATCGAGATGCTTTGCAGGGCGGAAACGGGGAATATCATGGGTGCAATAACCGGTCGTGCCATCTATGAGGGAACACTCGATCTGGCCGAGGGCCAGAAGCTGGCGGACGAATTAACCGGATGAAGAATTATTGTCCGCAAATGAACGCGAATGAACACAAATAAAGAGAAATATAATTTATGCTATCCCTAGCCCCTGGAAAAAGGGTATGGCACGGAGCTTTTTTACATTTGCGTTCATTCGCGGACTAATCTTATACGGCATCTCTACCCAACATAGAAACAGAGTTAGAAGCTTATGTTAGCCAAACGCATTATCCCCTGTCTCGACGTCGATGCTGGCCGCGTGGTGAAAGGCGTGAAATTTGTCGATATCCGGGATGCCGGTGATCCGGTGGAGGTGGCCCGGCGCTATAACGAGGAGGGAGCGGATGAGATCACCTTTCTCGATATCACCGCCAGTTCGGATGACCGTGAGACGATTGTGCATGTTGTGGAGAGTGTGGCCAGCGAAGTCTTTATTCCACTGACTGTGGGCGGGGGTATTCGTTGCGAAGATGATATCCGGCGCATGCTCAATGCGGGTGCCGATAAGGTGGCCATCAATACAGCCGCGGTCTTCAATCCCGAGTTCGTCAAACAGGCCACTGAGCGATTCGGATCCCAATGTATCGTGGTTGCCATCGATGCGAAACAGGTGAGTGCAGAGGGTGAACCCCTGAAATGGGAGATCTTCACCCATGGTGGACGCAAGCCGACGGGACTCGATGCCATCGAATGGGCACAGCGTATGAGCGACTATGGCGCGGGGGAGATACTGCTCACCAGCATGGACCGGGATGGCACCAAGATCGGATTTGACAATGCCCTTACCCGGGCAATCGTCGACAGTGTGCCAATACCGGTTATCGCTTCCGGTGGTGTCGGCAATCTGCAGCACCTGGTGGATGGGGTGAAACAGGGAGGCGCCGATGCGGTGCTGGCCGCGAGCATTTTTCACTTCGCCGAATACTCGGTGGGTGAGGCCAAGGCGTACATGCGGGAACGCGCCATCGAGGTGAGATTATGAGTTGGCTCGATGCGGTAAAATGGGACCGGGACGGCCTGGTGCCTGCGATTGCACAGGAGACCGTCAGCGGCAAGCTCTTGATGATGGCCTGGATGAATGCCGAGGCTCTACAGCTCACCAGGGAGAGTGGGCATGCCGTCTACTGGTCCCGTTCCCGGCAGAAACTCTGGCATAAGGGAGAGGAATCGGGAAATCAGCAGCGGGTGTGTGGGATTCGCATCGATTGCGATGGTGATGTGGTCCTGCTGGAGGTGGAGCAGAAGGGTGGTATCGCCTGTCATACCGGCAGGCACAACTGCTTCTATCGCGAGCTCCAGGGAGACCAGTGGGTGGAGATTCTGCCGGTGCTCAAGGATCCTGGGGAGATTTACGATAAATAGTTGTTTTATAACGCAAAGCTCGCAAAGAAGCGCAAAGAACACCAAGCAGATTAAATAGGTGATTGATATTTCATGCCAAGGTCCGTTTTACAGTCATAAATCTAAGCGGCCTATCATGCATTGATCTATCTTCGCGTTATAAAATAACTCTATCCCATTTCAACGGTCCAAGGATTCACTATGAGTGATGTATTAGAACAACTGGCCCAGGTGCTGGAGCAACGCAAGCAGGCGGAACCCGACAGCTCCTACGTGGCGAAACTCTACGCCAAGGGGCTAGATGGGATCCTGAAAAAGATCGGTGAAGAGGCGACCGAGACGGTCATGGCGGCCAAGGACGGTGTTCCGGAGAAGCTTGTCTACGAGACCGCCGATCTCTGGTTCCATACCTTGGTATTGCTGGCACATCAAGGACTTGGCCCAGAGCAAGTGCTAGCAGAATTGGAGCGTCGTTTCGGCCTCTCCGGGCTTGAGGAGAAGGCGCAAAGAGTCGATTAGTCTGGAAGACAGAAGGTCATTGTCTGGGTTATGATCCCTAACTTGAGAACGCTAACTACAGCACCTTCACCGGGTTGATAGACGCACACATACAACCTGAAACCTATGCTTCAGGTTCAAATGAGAAACCGGCGATGCCGGAGATTGGAGAAGATTATGGGTTTTGGTGGTATCAGTATCTGGCAACTGTTGATTGTTCTTGCAATAGTCCTGCTGTTGTTTGGCACCAAGCGGTTGAAAAATATCGGTTCCGACCTGGGTGGAGCGATCAAGGGATTCAAAGGTGCCATGAAAGATGGTGAGCAACAGGAACAGGATAAGGCCAAGGAGCAGATCGAGAAATCCGAGTCAGGTACGGTGGTCGATGGTGAAGTCACATCCAAGGAGAGTG
>JBEVVS010000008.1:20126-26432 GCA_040507005.1 Candidatus Thiodiazotropha sp. | reverse complement strand
CCACGTAGCGGGTCATGCCGTGGTAGCGGGCCCACTCCAGGTAACCCTGGTTCCAGTTGCGCATGTACTGGTAGGACTTGGGCAGCTCATAGTGATAGACACAGCCGTTGTCCTTGTACATCTCCCACTGGCGCGGGTTGGGCTCGCCCTTGAGGAACTTCTCGCCACCCTTGCCACGCCAGCCGGCGAGAAAGCCGATGCCGGAGCCCGGGGAGGTCTCGTAGTTGGTGACGAAGTCGGGGTAGTTGCGGAACTTGCGGCTGCCATCCTCCTTGACGAAGGCAGGCAGACCGAGGCGACTGCCCATCTCGATCAGCACCTCCTGGAAGGGCTTGCTGTCACCGCGAGGCTCCACCACCGGAATACGCACCGAGTCCACCGGGCCGTCGAACTCGGAGATCGGCCGATCCAGCATCGACATGGCGTCGTGGCGCTCCAGGTAGGTGGTATCGGGCAACACCAGGTCGGCAAAGGCGACGGTCTCCGACTGGAAGGCGTCGGCGACTATTATGAAAGGTATCTTGTACTCCCCCTCCTCGTCCTTGTCCCGCAGCATGTCGCGCACGTTCTCCGTGTTCATGGACGAGTTCCAGGCCATGTTGGCCATGAACAGCAGCAGGGTGTCTATCTTGTAGGGGTCCCCGCGCCAGGCGTTGGTGATCACATTGTGCATCAGGCCGTGGACCGAGAGGGGATACTCCCAGGAGAAGGCCTTGTCGAGGCGTACCGCCTCGCCCTCCTCGTCGACGAAGAGATCGTCCGGCTTGGCCGGCCAGCCCAGGGGCATGCCGTCCAGGGGGGTGTTGGGCTGCACGCCCTCCGGCCCTTTCGGCGGCTTGGGGCAAGGCGGTATCGGTCTTGGGAATGGCGCCTTGTGACGGAACCCCCCTGGGCGATCGATGGTGCCCAGGATGGTCATCAGTATGCCTAAGGCGCGAATGGTCTGAAAGCCATTGGAGTGGGCCGCCAGCCCGCGCATGGCGTGGAAGGAGACCGGGTTGCCGGTGACGCTGTCGTGCTCGTTGCCCCAGCTGTCGGTCCACTGGATCGGCAGCTCGATCTTCTGGTCCCGGGCCACCACCCCCATCTCGTGGGCCAGGCGGCGGATGGTTTCGGCGGGGATGCCGGTGATGTCCTCGGCCCACTCCGGGGTGTACTCCGCGACCCGCTCCTTGAGCAGCTGCATGGCGGGCTTCACCGGGGTGCCGTCCTCCAGGGTGAAGCTGCCGAGCAGGCGCGGGTCGCTACCGGGGGTGTGGGTGGAGATCTCCCGATTCAGATCCCTGTCCCACCAGAGCTTGTTCTCCGGATCGAAGCAACCCTCCTCGACATGGGTCTCGAAACGACGAAACAGGCCATGATCATCCCGCTGGGGATCATCCACCACCAGCTCCGCGGCGTTGGTGTACTTGATCAGGAACTCCCGGTCGAAGAGACCCTGATGGATCAGCTCACGAATGATCGCCAACAGCAGGGCGCCGTCGGTGCCCGGCTTGATCGGTACCCACTCGTCGGCGATGGCCGAGTAGCCGGTGCGGATCGGGTTGATGGAGATAAAGCGTCCGCCCCGACGCTTGAAGTCGGCCAGGGCGATCTTCATCGGGTTGGAGTGGTGATCCTCGGCGGTACCGATCATGATGAAGAGCTTGGAGCGCTCCAGGTCGGGTCCGCCGAACTCCCAGAAGGAGCCGCCAATGGTGTAGATCAGTCCCGCCGCCATGTTGACCGAGCAGAAGCCGCCGTGGGCCGCATAGTTGGGGGTGCCGAACTGCTTGGCGAACATCCCGGTCAGCGCCTGCATCTGATCCCGGCCGGTGAACAGGGCGAACTTTTTCGGATCTTCGGCGCGGATCCGGCCCAGGCGCTCCTCCATGATCTCGAAGGCCTGCTCCCAGGAGATCTCCTCAAATTCCGACTCACCCCGCTCCGCCCCGGGTTTGCGCAGCAATGGCTTGGTCAGACGGGCCGGTGAATACTGTTTCATGATGCCGGATGAGCCCTTGGCGCAGATCACCCCCTTGTTCAGGGGATGGTCGGGATTGCCTTCGATATAGCGCACCTCGCCGTCACGCAGGGTGACGCGGATGCCGCAGCGACAGGCGCACATGTAGCATGTGGTCTCTTTTACCTCGACGCGCCCCAAGTCATTGTCGGAGTGGGTGGTGGGATCCTGCATTAATTAATAACCCTTAAAAATCTGCGCCTTATATATGGCTTTTACTAATCTTCTTATATTAGACTTTTCTGAATTACACTGCCAGACCTGTTCTATCACAATCCTTTGGGGGTGGACTATCTGGGTTAATGGAAATCCATAGCAGTCCTGGCCCAGATCTTCAATCTGCCAGCATGGGCAGCCAACCCGGTAACGCCTCAATTCGCTCAAGCCAACGGCACACGGCTGGATAGGGCTGCACGGAGACCTCTCCCTCGCCCGCCAACGAGACATAGGGATAACAGGCGATATCCGCGATGCTGATATCCCTACCCGCCAGCCAATCAGCATGGGAGAGCCGCTGTTCCATCACCGCCAGTCCGGCACGGCCATCCTTCTGACACAGCTTCAGATCGAAGGGCTTGCCAAACACCAGTACGGCACGGGCCCGGGCAAGGCCGTAGAGCAGTTCGTTCTCCGACACCGCCAGCCATTGCATCACCCGGGCCTGGGAGAGCGGATCGTCGGGCATCCAGCCTTCATCTGCGTAGCGTCTGGCCAGGTAGACCAATATCGCCATCGAATCCCAGATCACCAGATCGCCATCCAGCAACACCGGCACCTGGCCGCGAGGATTGATCTGTTTGAACTGATCAGTCAACGACTCACCCTTGAGGAGATCGATATCGACGCGGTCATAGGCTAGACCCAAGATTGAGAGCAGCAAGCGCACCTTGTAGCAGTTACCCGACCTGGGGAAGTTATATAGTTTTAAACCGGCCATGGATGAGACCCTGTTATTGATTGTCTACAAAGTTATAGTACGAATAAGCGAGCAGGGTTAACCCGCAACTATCAGAGGTTCTCAGATGAACCAACAGTGCCCCATAGAACACCACGGAGCCCTGACCGAACTGCTATCGACAGAAGAGCGGCGAGTGTTGTTGTTCGGCCCCCCCGGCATCGGCAAAACCACCCTGGCGGGAGTAGTGGCGCAACAACTTCACAAGGCTGGCAGGGAGGTCTATTGTCTTGCCGCCGATCCGGGGATGCCTGCATTCGGTCCCCCCGGCGCCATCAACCTCGGCGTGTGGCAGTGGGATGGGTGGAAACTGGAGACCTATGAGGCCCTCTGCAGCCTCGATGCCGCCCGCTTCCGTCTGCCACTGATCGAAGCTGTCGGCAGACTGGCAGGCAGGGTCCGCGAGGGCACCCTGCTGATCGACCCACCCGGTGTGGTGCGGGGTGTGGCGGGTGCGGAGCTGCTGACCTCGATCGTTACCGCAGCTGACGTCGATCTACTCGCCGTGCTGTTGCGTGAGGGTCAGGGTCCGCCCCTCCACCAAGAGCTGCAGGCGGTCGGGATCGATATCGTCGAGGTGGCCGCCTCTCCCCTGGCCAGGCGCCCGGGCAAAAACAGCCGCGACCGGGAGCGGACCCTCGCCTGGGACGCCTATCTGGCTGATGCAAGGCAGCAGCAGATCGAGTTGAGTCGTGTCAACCGACTCGGTACACCACCCCGCGAGGCGCCAGAAGCCTGGATAGGCAAACAGGTCGCCTTTCTGCAGCATGGGGCCAGTGTCGGCATGGGGGAGGTCGTCGCCATGGAGGGGGATTCACTGAGCGTGCGCTTGCCACCCCGGGATAGGGTGTCGTCGTCGCTGCTGGTGCGCGACGCCGTCCGTGAGCCATCGGGCATGCTGGTAACCGGCAAGCGTTTTGCCGACAGTGTGGTACGCTACCTCCCGCCCAGCGACCTGGTCCCCGATTATGCGCAGACACTGTCGGGTGGACAGCGTCCCATGGTACAGACCGGCAGCGCCTCCGCCCTGTTGATGAACGGTGTCTTCGGCGATCCCCAGCTCCACCTGCGCCTGGCCCATCAACGACGCAGCCTGCTCTTCGATCTCGGCGACGGCGCGCGACTGCCGGCACGCCTGGCCCATCAGATCAGTGATGTCTTCATCAGTCACGCCCACATGGACCATATCTGCGGCTTTCTCTGGCTGCTGCGTTCACGCATCGGCGAAAGCGAGCGCTGCCGCCTCTATGGACCGCCGCAACTGGCCGCGCAGATCGATCACCTGATCAACGGCATCCATTGGGACCGCATCGGTGACCGGGGTCCCAGGTTCGAGGTTTTGGAACTGCACGGCACTCACCTGAGACGCTTTGTGCTACAGGCAGGTAAACCGGGCCTGAACACAGACAGCAGGATACCCGTCGAGAAAGGCGTGGTACTCGAAGAAGATGGATTTCGCATACGTGCCGTGACCCTGGATCACGGCATCCCCGTTCTCGCCTATGCCTTCGAACCGGGGCTGCAGATCAATATTCGCAAGGAGAGGCTGAAGCGGCATAGTCTGGAACCAGGCCCATGGCTGACCGAGTTGAAACAGCGGATATTGATGCAGCAGCTGGAGAGCCGGTTAACACTGCCGGACGGAAACAGCGAAACGGTAAGAGGTCTGGCCGATGAGTTCACTCTGATCACGCCCGGCAGTAAAATCGTCTACGCCACCGACCTGGCCGACAGCCGCGATAACCGCGAGTCTCTTATCGACCTTGCCAGGGATGCCCATACCCTGTTTTGTGAATCCACTTTCAAGGAACAGGATGCGCCCCAGGCCCGGCGCAGCGGTCACCTGACCACCAAAGCCTGTGCGGAGATCGCCAGCAGCGCCGGTGTACGCCACCTGATTCCCTTCCATTTCTCCCGCCGCTATGAGGACGCCCCATGGCAGGTCTATGATGAGATCGCGGCAGCTTGTCCCCAACTGGTGACACCGAGCCCGCCGCAAACATCAGGTTAAAAATCACTCAGCCACTGCGCTCAATCCATGCTTCATATCAGCAACCAGGTTATGGCGCTTTGCTTGTCACGAAACACCCGGGTGGCATAACCCGTATTCACCATTACGGTCTCAAAGAAATTATGGGACTGATCCTCAGGATCCACCAGCAACGCTCCCCGATGATTGCGCGGCATATTGATATCTTTCATGTCTCGATGTGCAAAGTGATAATCATGGGCAGCCTGAATAAGGCTTGGCGCACCCCTGAGATCGATCAGAAAACGATTGATATTATTTTCCCGGCAGCGGGTGGCAATCCCCTCACCGCAACGGCGCGCCAGTTCTATGGTCATCGGACGTTTCACATCGATGCATAGATAGTTGCTCTGCTCTGATATCGAAAAAATCAAATCTTCGTCTTCCATGAAAGTTTCCATTTTTTTTGGCGAGCTTGTATTCAGTCAAGTTTGTTAGGGCTAATTTTAGCATGTCAATTGAATCACCTTGCCAGCAAAGCAAAGGGGATTGCCAATGGCCCGAAGAGCGCCCCCAGCAAACCCCATAAAACAGGATTGAGGCCTCTGGATTTGGCAATATGATAACAGATGAATATGCTGGCGATGTTCAGCGCAAGTAGAAGATAGATCATCACCATCACCCCGAGGACTACTCTTTTCTCAAGCAGAAATAGGTGAACAGTTGCTCTTTGCCTGACGGTGTAATATGGAGTTCGTCCATCGCTTCCAGTAATTGAAACCCCTCACCCAATTCACCCAGCAATTTGGTTGCATCATATTGCACGATATCCAAACCACTGCACTTCTCGGGACCACCGATTGCAAACGCCGCAATGATAAGATGCCCCCCGGGGCGCAGCGCCATGGTCAAGGCAGCGATATATTTCTCTCTATCCGCTGCCTCGGTCAGAAAGTGAAACACCGCTCGATCATGCCATACGGCGTATTGGTGAGACGGAGTGAATTCGGTGACATCGGCATCGAACCACTCTATGCTTTGCGCCGCATCGCCCAGTCTCTGTCTGGCGAGTTCCAGCGCATGCCCGGAGATATCCAGTACCGCAAGATTGCTGTACCCCTCACTACAGAGATGATCCACCAGCAGGGATACGCCACCGCCCACATCGATCAACGCCTCTTTCCTGCCGATCCCGCAACGATCAATCAGCTGCAGCGAAAGGGTCGGTTCGGACTGATGCCAACTGACCTCTGTTGGCGCCTTGTCGCGGTAGATATTCTGCCAGTGAGTTTTTTTGTCAATCACGCCAACAATACCTCACTATGATATGCGTACTGTTTTGTAACTAAGGGACGGTCTTAATGTTACCTGATTACCCGC
>JBEVVS010000008.1:0-20116 GCA_040507005.1 Candidatus Thiodiazotropha sp. | reverse complement strand
ATAGGAAAGCGTCGGCCCCGGATTTAGAGTGATCCAGTAAACACAATAGATTAGCGTATCGTTCGCCTGCCGACTATTTTATGCGATATTTTGAGCAATCTGCCATGCTCTGCCATGCGAACAGGATCAATACCGCAACGACTCCACCACCTCGAATCCAAACTCCGCCTTCCAGCCCCAGGAGTAGTTGCGCAGATCATAGAGGGCCGCCTGCTGCGCCTCGGTGGCGGAGCGCGGACTGTAGCCGCAACCGTAGCTGGTGCGTTCGCGTCCGGTGAGGGTGGTATAGGTGGTCTTGACGATGACCATATAGGCATGGCGCAACCCGGTGCTTGCCTGGGCGTGCACGTCCTGTCCTTTCTTGCGGTAGCCTTGATCGAGGAGTTTCTGTTTGGCCTTGGAGATGGCCGAATCGACGCTCTCATTCGCGGCGGCCACCCACTCGATGGCCAGGGAGTCGCCGAGACGCTTGGCAACGACGCAGCTGGCACCCGCCGATACCTCGGCTGTCCACAACAGTGTGATCAGCGCAAGCATCAGCAGCGGCAGCGCACCCCGCTCAGCTGCCCGCTTGCATCGATTCCAGTGATTCCCAACGTTCATAGGCCTGATCCAGTTGCTGTTGCACCTCGGACATCTGTTGCTGGAGTTCAGCCACCCGCGCTCCCTCGGTGCGATAGAGTTCCGGGTCTCCCAGCTGGGTCTGCAGCTCGCCGAGCTGCGCCTCGAGCTGCTCTATTTTCCCGGGCAGCGCCTCGAGTTCCCGCTGGTCCTTGTAACTCAGCTTCTCACTCCTCTTTTTCGGCTTGCCGGCGTCAGACTTGATCGCCGCCTTCTGCTTCGGCTTCGATGCCGACGCCTGCCGGGTCCGTGAATAGGCCTCCCAGTCACTATAGCCCCCGACATACTCCGCCACCCTGCCGTCACCCTCGAAGACCAGGCAGCTGGTCACCGCGTTGTCGAGAAATTCACGATCGTGGCTCACCAGCAGCAGGGTCCCCGGGTAGTCGGCGAGGAGCTCCTCCAGGAGCTCCAGGGTCTCCACGTCCAGGTCGTTGGTGGGCTCGTCGAGCACCAGCACATTGGCCGGTTTGGTAAAGAGCTTGGCCAGCAGCAGGCGGTTGCGCTCGCCCCCGGAGAGGGCCTTCACCGGGCTTCTGGCCCGCGCCGGGGTGAAGAGAAAATCCTGCAGATAGCCGATGATGTGCTTGCTCCTGCCGCCCACCTCCACCTTGTCGCTGCCGCCGCCCACATTGTCCTGCACCGAGCGCTCCTCATCGAGCTGGCTGCGCAGCTGGTCGAAATAGGCCAGCTGCAGGTTGGTGCCGAGCTTGACCCGGCCACTGTCGGGTGCGAGTTGCCCGAGCAGCAGGTTGAGCAGGGTGGTCTTGCCCGACCCGTTGGGGCCGATGATGCCGACCCGGTCGCCGCGCAGGATGGTGGTGGAGAGATCGCGGACGATGGGTTTTTCATCCCAGGCGTAGCTGATCTTCTCCACCTCCACCACCAGCTTGCCGGAGCGCTCACCCGTGGTGATCTGCATCTGCGCCTTGCCGCTCTGTTCCCGGCGCTGCCGGCGCTCCTCGCGCATCGCTTTCAGGGCCCGCACCCGGCCCTCGTTGCGGGTACGCCTGGCCTTGATACCCTGGCGGATCCAGACCTCCTCCTGGGCGAGTTTTTTGTCGAAGCGCTGATTGGCCTGCTCCTCCGCGTGGAGCATCTCCTGCTTGCGGCGCAGAAAGTTGGCGTAGTCTCCCGGCCAGTCGGTGAGGCTGCCCCGATCCAGTTCGAGAATCCGGGTGGCGATGCGGCGCAGGAAGGCCCGGTCGTGGGTAACGAAGAGGATGGCCCCGGAGTAGCCCAGCAGGAACTCCTCCATCCAGCGGATCGCCTCGATATCCAGGTGGTTGGTGGGCTCATCCAGGAGCAGCAGCTCGGGCTCGGTCACCAGGGCCTGGGCCAGCAGCACCCGACGCTTCAGACCCCCGGACAGGGCGCTGAATGAGGCATCCGCATCCAGACCGAAGCGGGAGATCACCGTCTCCACCCGCTGCTCCAGTTGCCAGCCGTGCACCGCCTCCAGCTCATGCTGGGCCTGGGCCAGGGATGAGAGCAGGCTCTCGTCGCCGGTCTCCGCCAGGCGGTGGCTGATGCGGTGGTAGGCCTTGATCTTTTCCGCCAGCTCGCCGACGGCGTCGGCCACCACATCGAAGACACTCCCCAGGGTGGCATCCGGCACCTCCTGGATCAGGTGGGCGATCCCCACCCCGCTGCTTACCAGACGCTCACCGTCATCGGCGACGATACTCCCCTGGATCACCCGCATCAGGGTCGATTTACCCGCGCCGTTGCGCCCGAGCAGGGCAATCCGCTCCCCCTTCTCGATGCTGAGATCGACCCCGTCCAGCAAAGGCATATCCCCATAACTGAGTTGCAGCTTGCGCAGGCTAATCAGCGGCATTGAAACTTCCTATCATTCATGACTTATCTCAAGCAAAACGCTCCTCACAGCTGGCAAAATGCCTAGAATTAGATACCGGCATCAGGGATGGGCTATCAAATCACTAATCAGGACGCGGGCCAAGTAGCGGGAGAGAATATTTCATGAAGACAAAGATTCTGCTGAAAGAGGCAGAGATGCCGACCCATTGGTATAACATCGTCGCCGACATGCCCAATCCACCGGCGCCGATCCTTGCCCCCGACGGTTCTCCTGTGACCCCCGACGCACTCAGCGCAATCTTTCCCGACGCCATTATCGAGCAGGAGGTAAGCGCCGAGCGTTGGATCCCGATCCCTGAAGAGATCCGCGAAGTACTGCGCCTGTGGCGGCCATCGCCCCTGTATCGCGCAGAACGCCTGGAGGCGGCCCTCAAGACACCCGCCAAGATCTATTTCAAGAACGAAGCGGTGAGCCCGGCGGGTTCACACAAGCCGAATACCGCGGTAGCACAGGCCTACTACAACAAGCTGCAGGGGATCAAACGCCTCGCCACCGAAACGGGGGCGGGACAATGGGGTTGCTCCCTGGCCCTCGCCGGACAACTCTTCGACCTGGAAGTACGGGTCTATATGGTGAAGGTCAGTTATCAGCAGAAGCCCTATCGCCGTTCGATGATGCAGACCTGGGGGGCGGAGGTCTATCCGAGCCCCACCGAGATGACCCAGTCGGGACGCCATATCCTGGAACGGGATCCCGACTCCCCCGGCTCCCTGGGCATCGCCATCTCCGAAGCCGTGGAGGAGGCGGCGGGCCGGCCGGACACCAACTACGCCTTGGGCTCGGTGCTGAATCATGTCCTTTTGCATCAGACCATTATCGGTGAAGAGGCGAAAAAACAGCTCGAGCTGGTAGGGGATTACCCGGATGCGATCTACGCCCCCTGCGGTGGCGGCTCCAACTTCGGCGGCATCGCATTTCCTTTCTTTGCCGACAAGGCGGCAGGCAGGGAGATCGATCTGGTGGCGGTGGAACCCACCTCATGCCCAACCCTGACCAAAGGCATCTACGCCTATGATTTCGGTGATACCGAGGGCCTCACACCCCTGACCAAGATGTACACCCTGGGCCACGATTTCATGCCCCCGGGCATCCATGCCGGCGGTCTGCGTTATCACGGGGATTCGGCCCTCGTCAGTCAACTCTACGACGAGGGACTTTTAAGCGCCATGGCCATACCCCAGCTGGAGACCTTTCAGGCCGGTGAGCTGTTCGCCAAGACCCAAGGCATTATTCCCGCCCCCGAGTCTTGCCATGCGATCGCTGCAGCGGTTCGGGAGGCAAGACGTTGTGCTGAAACGGGCGAAGGGAAAACCCTGCTCTTCAACCTGTCAGGCCATGGCCATTTCGATATGAGTTCCTATGACCGCTACTTCAAAGGGGAACTGGAAGACTTCGACTACCCGGATGAGGCGATTCAGGAATCCCTGAAACATCTTCCGCAAGTGGGGTGAGTCGGCTCGTTGCGGGCCGTCACGCCTGCTGGGATTCCCAGGCCATACGCAGTCGATTCAGATCGTGGCACGCCTGATCCCAATTCAGGTCATCACCGGAATGCTGCAGCTTCTCAATCAACTGATGAATACCGTTGATCAGGGGTTGCAGGCTTTCCCGTTCCAACTGCTTGTTGCTTTTCCGCTGAACATTCTCGATACGACTGTTCACAACCTCCACCAGCAGTTTCAGATTGTCCCGCCAACGCTGGTATCGGGTATCGTCATGCACAGGCATATTGCGTACCAGCACAGAGATGGCTTTGGCATTGAACAGGGAACGGTGGCCAAAATCGACAATCTTGCCGTTTTCGTAGAGGCTCTCCATCATCTCCTGGTCCAGCACACCCACTTCACCCGCATGGGAAAAGTAGTGCCCGCTCTCCACCATCCTTACGATCACTCTTAATCCGAAACGATCAAATGCATCCAGCAAGCGTTCACCCAGGGTGCGCAGATCATCGCAATCGAGGCTCTCATCGATAAAGTCGGCAAGCAGGTTCAGCTCGGTACAGGCTGCCAGTGAGACCTCCATCTCTTCCTGGGCCAAAACGGCTCGTTCCCGAGCGGCTTCAAGGTCGTGACGATTGTTCAGGGCAATACGAATCTTTGCCAACAACTCATCCACATCATAGGGTTTGGTCACATAATCGTCTGCGCCGGCGCGATATCCGGCGAGACGTTCGCTGAGTCGTGAAAGGGCGGAGACAAAGATAATGGGGATCACGGAGGTGGCAGGATCAGCCTTCACCTTGCGACATACGGTGAGTCCATCCATCAATGGCATATCCACATCCAATAGAATCAGATCGGGTGGATGCTGCCCTATGCGATCAAGACAGGCCTGGCCATCGGCCGCCAAAGAGACCTGATAGTGATAACCCAATATCTGTTCAAGACTTGTCAGGTTCTCCGGTTGGTCATCGACCACCAGAAGATGCTGCGCAGAAGCCATTTCCTGTGCGTCTGTCATCGCCCTCCTCCATCTACAAACCCCCGTTATTATTACAAGAAATACAAGTTCAAACTGTATAGGTTATAACTGTAATGATAAACAACATGGCCATCATCTACATCTTGTCATAAATGCAGGCACAACCCCAGCGATATACAAAACCTGTCCCCCTGGATTTCCCCTTTGGCCTGCTAACGCCGGCACACGGAACAGCTATCCTCTCCCCACCCGATCTGGTATTGTTGACTGAACTACCCTGTTAATCAATGATCGGATGGTTGATAATGGATCATCCACAATGGACGCACACTGCGATGGTTAAAAATGTCTCATTCAAGGAAGCCAGGGATGGTGTGGCTGACTGTTTGAAATGCTCTCTGCGTGAGTCCGTCCTGTTTGCCAATCTAGAAGAGAAGGATTTTGAGAAGTTACATGATCCTATCGACCAATACACCCTGCCGGTAGGCTCAATTCTCTACCGTACGGGGGATAAGGGCGACCGCATGTACACGGTGCGTTCCGGGATCCTGAAACTGGTTCAGTATCTGCCGGACGGCAGCCAGCGCATCGTGCGTTTGATCCGTTCCACCGACATTACCGGCCTGGAGTGTATCGTCGGTGAAAGTTATCAGCACGACGCGGTTGTACTGCAGGAAACTGAGGTCTGTGCCCTGCCGGTGCGTGTGGTGGAGAACCTCAGCAAGGATAATCCTGCCCTGCACAAGGAGCTGCTCAACCGTTGGCAGCGCGCCTTGATGGAGGCCGACGCCTGGCTCACCGAACTCTCCACAGGATCCGCCAAGCAGCGGGTAGCCCGTTTGCTGTTGCGCCTGGTAAAGGATACGCATATGAGCGAATGCGACCTGTTTGCCAGGGAAGACATGGGGGCTATGCTGGGCATTACCACAGAGACCGCAAGCCGCACTATCGCAGAGTTCAAACGCCAGAGCCTGCTGGTTGAAACCAGCGTCAATCATTTTCTCCTGGACATCCCAAATCTGCATCGAATCGCCGAAGATTGACCATTTTCAATGCCAACGGACGAACGCTGACCTATTCTCCACTCTGATTTAGACGGCAACCTAATTCGTCGAGCATGGGAGTGGCATTTTGAAACAGGTCGTCAAAGAGATTGCTTTTCCGATCTTCAGTATCGAAATGGAATTCTCCGAATGCGTATACGATACCATTGAAGAGATTGTTGCCTATCTCGTGGAGCAGGTGAAGGCGCACAAGGCTGCCCGATACATTGCCACATTCGATCACCTGAAACATACCCGCGAATTGCCGGAAGGCATGATCGCGGAAGATATTCTCGCCGCCTACAATGTGGTGTTCTGTTTTGGCTTCAGTCTGCAAGACCCAGAGCAACTGGCGACACGGCCCCGCTCTCTCGGTATCTGTCAGACAGAGCGCGGTGTCGTCATCTCTTTCATGGAAGCCCCGATGCCGGTGGCGAATGCACTCATGGAACAGTGGACAAAATCCCTGCTGCGAGATGAGCGGCAGCATTCACATCTGTCTAGATATCCAGATCATCAGGAAGATGCACAGTTGCTCTCTTGAAGGCAGCTGTCACATATCCATCTCAAGATCGTCAATGATGCTGTCTATACCGGTTTGAGCACACTCTTCATCGGTCTCTCCCGATGGCGCGCCACTCACCCCGACGGCACCGAGCAGTTGTCCCCCTGCCTGAACAGGCAATCCGCCGGCAGACATGACCAAGCCATCGATGCGGCCAATGGGGCTATTGGCACGATCCTTCAATGCGGATGTGGCGGCATTGAAATTCGCAGCTGTGAATGCCTTCATGCGGCTGATCGGCACCGTGATCTGGGCAGCGATAGTGTCCCGCATGACGGCCTGCACCGTCCCGTCCCGGTCAACCACCGTAACGCCGATCTGAATACCCTTTTTACGACACGCCTCTATGGCGCCCAGGGCAATGCTGTTTGCCGATTCCAATGTCAGTCGCTTGACGGTTACGCTGGGTGCAGCTTCATCCGCCAAGGCTCCCGTGGATATACCGAAAACCAGGGTCATGGCTATCACTCGTTTCTTCATCCTATCCTCCACTATGATTGTTTTGTTATCGATCCTATCCCATGAAACTCGAGTTTAGCAAACCTGCTGAATCAGCATCTGATTGCTATTGAATCCGTAAAGCCCCCAGGCCGTCAGTAGTGGCTTTTGACATAGCGATCCACCAACTGCATGAACTGTCCGGCGATATCGCCCCCCTTCAGTGTCGCTATCTTTTCCCCATCCACGAAGACAGGGGCCGATGGGGACTCGCCGGTGCCTGGCAGGCTGATACCGATATTGGCCTGTTTGCTTTCACCGGGGCCATTCACCACACACCCCATCACGGCCACGGACATCGCCTCTACACCCGGATGTTCCTTGCGCCATACAGGCATCATCTTGCGCAAGTGGTTCTGCACATCATTGGCAAGCTGCTGGAAATAGGTACTGGTTGTGCGACCGCATCCCGGACAGGCGACCACCATTGGGGTGAAGGCCCTGATACCCATCGACTGTAGCAGCTCCTGGGCGACAATCACCTCCTGGGTCCTGGGCCCACCGGGTTCGGGTGTCAGTGATATGCGGATGGTGTCGCCGATGCCCTCCTGCAGCAGCACCGCAAGGGCGGCACTCGATGCGACTATACCCTTGGAACCCATACCCGCCTCGGTCAACCCCAGGTGAAGCGCATAGTCACACTCGGAGGCCAATGTTCGGTAGACTGCAATCAAGTCCTGAACACCACTCATTTTACACGACAGCACGATCCGCTCAGCCGGGAGCCCCAGCTCCTCGGCACGTTGCGCGCTCTCCAAGGCCGATACCACCATCACCTTATGCACCATCTCGACACTGTCGAGGGGCTGTTCCGCACGGGTATTTTCATCCATCAGGCGCGCCACCAATCCCTTGTCCAGACTGCCCCAGTTGACACCGATCCGCACCGGTTTGTCATACCGACAGGCGGTCTCGATCATACTCGCGAACTGGCTGTCCCGCTTCTCGCCGCTGCCCACATTGCCGGGATTGATGCGATATTTGGCCAATGCCTCGGCACAGGCTGGATGATCTTTGAGCAGACGGTGACCGTTGAAGTGAAAATCACCGATCAACGGCACCCCTACACCCTGCTGCGCCAGACGCTCACGAATCTCCGGGATCGCCCTGGCGGAAGCCTCGTTGTTCACGGTCAGGCGCACCAGCTCCGAACCGGCCTGGGCCAACGCCTTGATCTGTTCGACACTGGCCTCCACATCAGCCGTATCGGTATTGGTCATGGATTGCACCACCACCGGTCTGGTGGCACCGATAATCACGCTACCCACCTGCACACCTCGGGTAACGCGTCTCTTGATTTGCACTATTGTTGCCTCACTTCTTTATGCCGAGAACCCAGCATAACAAATCTGATTACCACATATTAGCCGATCCGCTAGGCCGAAAAGCCCTCGATTCCCTCCCGCATAACCCCAATTTGAACACGGTTGGCTCCGACCTGAAGGCACTGACAGCCCGCTTGATCACCTGTGTGAAAATTGCACAGCCCGATAGTTCAGTCCGTCACTTCAAATAACAAACCGTTAAGCCAAGCTGAAAGCTCTTAAACGACCAAGGAGAATTGAAATGGAAAATTCCAAAAGATGCTGTCCGGAACTGCCGGACGGAAAGAAGTGCGATCACCTGGATTTCGTCTATCGTCTCACCCACACGGCTACTGTCAATGATGACAACCGGGCTCAGCGTCTACCCGTGGAGGTGGCCATACATGTCCGCCTGGAGCGCTGTACCGGCCCTCTGGAACGGGGCAATCTGGTATACAGCACCACCCTGCTTCCCGGAGAGAGGGTTCGCCTCTTCTCCCAGGATCGCCGCTCCCGCTTCACCTTCGACAGCGAGAGCCAACTCTCCTATCGTCACGAGCAGATAGCTGAAGAGCAGTACTACATGGGCTCGGTGGACAGATTCATGTCGGAACTGGAGTCCTCCGATCGCAGTAGCGCCAGCTCTTCCTCTTCCGGCTCATCTTCCACCTCTGTCAGCGGCAGCAGTCCAATCGGGACACTCATCAACGGCCCCTCGGTGAGTATGTCGGGGCAATATAATGGTCAGTCAACCCTTAATTTTCTGCGCGAACTCAATGTACATGCAGAGTCATCCCACAACCGAGCTGTGCATATGACCCGGGAATCCAGCGCGGTTTCCATCGGCGAGGTCTCCACCCGTCAGCATGTGGAGGGTGAAAGTGAGAGCCATCTGGAGAGCAGCAGCCGCAGCTTCTCGAATCCCAACCGCTGCCATGCCGTCAGCTATCTCTTTTACCAGGTCAACAAGGTGCAGACCATAAAACTGACCATTCAGGCCATCCGCACTCGGGTTATCGATCCTGCGGGCAGCAGTTCTGTGATCAATCGACCGATCAGCAAAGACCTTCAACTCACCACCATCCCAGCGGGAGTTCTGGCCAACTCAGCCCGTTTGCCGGAAGTGGTCAGGACCTTTCAGGCGACAGAGCAACAGGGTAATTTCGCCAGTGGCTTCCAGCGCGTCAATCTTGCCTCTCTGAATGCGGTAGCCGCAAGCCAGGAACCGATTAGCCCGGCCCTCAGCGCCAAGGCTTCAGCGGCAGTGCAGGCCGATCTCAAAAAGCAGGGCGTACTCGACGCCAAGGGTAATGTGAGCCGTGAGATCCGTGCCGAGCTGGAATTCGAATTCCGTACCAGCCTGCCGACACCCGGCGTGGTGGTGAAAGGCTGTCTCGATGATTGTGAGACTTGCGAGCCGGCACTACAGGAGAGTATCAAGCTCGAACTGGAACATAAGAAACTGCAGAACGAACTGATCAAACGTCGTATCGAGCTGCTGGGTAAATCCCAGGAGTATCGTTGCTGTCCGGTCGGTGAGGAGGAAGAACCAGCCGAAACCGAGTAGAGGCACTGCAAGCAGTGGCTCAGACTGGTGCAATTTCGGCGGGCCACCTTTACTGACCCTAACGGCAGAAAGCCCGGTCTCGGACCGGGCTTTCTGCTCTGGCTTCCGGTCTGCCCTATTTCAGTTTGCCTATGCCCAGCATTTTAAGAATATATTTTTCATAGATCGGCTCTGAGGTCCCCTTCTTCATCTTGCGGATGAAATACTTTTCAAAGGCGATTTTGGCCATGTGCACCCACTTGCCCTTTTTGAACCAGGCCACGTTACGGGGTGGAATCTGCGGCAGCGCCACAAAGGCAGCACCGGTATCACCCATGTCTGCGAGACAGACGGCATTCCAGGTTGCAAGAGTCGTACCCTCTTTACCCGCCAGCTCATCTGCAATGTTATGCACGATAGCAGTGACCATGGATTCGATCATATAACCTGTTTTAGGCGCCCCTGTGGGCACCGCGGTCGCCTCGACAGGGGGGATGGCGATACAGACACCGGCGCCGAAGATATTCGGATACTTCGGATTGCGCTGATGATCGTCCACGAATACAAAGCCTCGGGGGTTACACAACCCTTCAACCTCGGCTACCGCATCGACCCCCTTGAATGCGGGCAACATCATCGAATAGGTGAACTCCAACTCGTGTTCCTTCAATTTGTGCCCGGAATCGTCATACTCCTCAACGAACATCTTGCCTTCTTCAATCTTGATCACTTTGGCGTTGGTGATCCAATTGATATGGTGGTTGCGAAATTCACTCTCTAGAAATCCCTTGGAATCCCCTACTCCACCCAGACCCAGGTGCCCGATATAGGGTTCGGAGGTGACAAAGGTCATCGGTACCTTGTCCCGCATCTTGCGCTTGCGCATATCCGAATCCATGATGAAGGCGAATTCATAGGCGGGACCGAAACAGCTGGCAAAGGGCATTGCGCCAATGATCACTTGGCCGGGATTTTCCAGCAGTCTTTGGTAGGCGCCATAGGCCTTTTCCGCATGATCCACTGTACAGATGGATTCAGAGAACCCATCTGGCCCCGAACCCTCGACCTCTTCGAACGCAAGCCTGGGGCCGGTAGCGATGACGAGATAGTCGTAGTCGACGATGTCACCCCCATCAAGAGTCACTTGATTTGCCTCAGGATCAATTTTATCCACACGTTTGGCGATAAAATTGATGCCCTTGCGCTCTAGGTGGGGGCGTATATCAAAGGTGATATGGGAGCGATCTCGCCAACCGACCGCCAGCCAGGGGTTGGATGGAACGAACTGGAAGTATTCCCGTTCGTTGATCATGGTGACCTCATGTTCCCGCCCCAACTCCATGCGTAACTCATAGGCACAAGGCATCCCTCCCGTACCAGCACCCATAATGACGATATGCGCCATTTAACAATACCTCCATACCTCTCCGAATTTATTTAATGCGGTCTAGCCAGGAGAGTAAGCAGAACCACCTTTTCAGAGCGCTAAGTCTATACCCAACCCACTGAAATTTAAAATTATTTAAGTATTTTATGATGAGCTAATGCAGCCCTGATAGAAGCTCATTCAGCAATGGGATAGTTGATACCAGCCAGAAATCTCATGCTGAGAGGCGATAGAAATCCGACCATTCAAGTCAGGCAGCTGCTGTTGAACCAGTTCAGTCACCAGCGCGGGGGAGTTGTTTTTCTCACTCAGATGGGACGCCACCAGATGTTGCAAGCGGGAGGTCTGCAGCCGCTTCAACAGCTCCACCGCCTGGTGATTGCTCAAGTGACCATGGGACCCCCCGACCCTGGCCCGCAGGCTGGGCGGATAGGGTCCGTTGGCCAGCATCTGCGGGTCGTGATTGAACTCGAGAACCAGGCTGTCGCAGGCCTGTAGAATGCCGGCGATATGGGGTGTGATATAACCGGTATCGGTGAGCAGGCCCAGGGTGGTGTCGCCGGCACGAAACAGAAACTGGCAGGGTTCTCTGGAGTCATGAGGTACCGGATAGGGCGCCACGGCCAGATCGCCGATGGTCCACCAGCCGCTGTGGCAGTCTATCTGATGCAGGCTGGGCAATTTACCGTAATTGGCACCATGAAAGGTGCCTGGGGTCATCCATACCGGTAGCCCATAGCGTCTCGCCAAGGCGCCCAGCCCCCGGACATGATCGGTATGCTCGTGGGTGGCCAGGATGGCGGTCAGAGAGTCCGCCCCGATACCCAGATCGCTCAGGCGATGCTCGATTTCACGGGCGGGAAATCCGCAATCCACCAGAATTTTCACGGCTGCAGTCTCGATAATCAGGGCGTTGCCCTGACTGCCACTGCCTAGGAGAGCGAAACGTAACGGCACGCGTCAGCGAATCTGCTCGTGTATCATAGTGAGAATTCGTCCAGCCGCATTGATCTCCGCTTCGCTGCCATCCTGGTTTCTGATCAACACCTGTGTGCCTTGATCAAGCTCCAAGAGTTTGACCTGGTATTGACTCTCCTTATCGATGCCATCGTCATCATCCCGCCAAAAGGCGAGTCTGGAAAAGAAGCCTTTCTCTTTCTCGGCCGCTCCTGTTAATTCGCTGTATCTGACGAAATAGATACCGGAAGAGCGATCCCTGTCCTCCACCGCGAACCCGACCCGGTCGAGGGCAACCCCGGTCAAGCGCCAGGCACGGGCAAAGCCTTCGTTAATCCAGAGTTCCGAGCGTTCGCCGGTTTTAATCAATTGGGAGCGTTGTTCCCGCGCCTCTCCCTTGGCCAAGGCCTCTTCCGCCCTTTCACTTGCCACCCCGAGATAGACCATGATACTGCGCAGCATCGCGGCCTCGATACCCGGATCGTTGGGCCGCGGTGTCCAATAGGTGGTATCGGCGTTACCACTCACATCCTCTTTCAGCTTCTCCTCCATGCCGCGGTGTGTCAGATAGAGTTCCGTGGTTCCGGACTCGAGCCCATTTTCCAGACGCACACGGAACTGATCACGGGTAGCCGATGAGTAGATGCTGCCCAGGGTCTTGCGAAAAAATTCGGTAATGACGCCCTGTTTTATGTCTGCGCGGCTCTCCAGCCAGTCGGTTCTCATCACCCCAATGGTCGGGTCCTGCTCCACCAACAGGAGGCCGTTGCTGCGCCAAAACTCAATCACCTTCGACCAGACCTCCTGGGGTTGTGCCTTGATCACAAGCCAGCGCTGATCACCGTCACGTTCGACCCGAATATTCTCGAATTCCGGCAACACCTTATCGGCATCAGGTAGCGCCGGACGACTGTCGTTGCCTCGCTGGTTGGCATACTCTTCGTAGGAGGCACTCCCGGCACCAGGGATCGCCATTGCATCCTGGATTGAGGAACGGGTGAGATCCGGTGGTATCTCGAGATCGTCAACCGTCTCTTTCTGAGAACGGTAAACCCTCTCGGAGTCTGAAAAGTAGCCGCCGCCGGAACTGCATCCGACAAGGGTTATGGAAATATAAGTGATCAACAGTAAAGCGAAAGTTGATTGCATAACTAAGAATATCGCCAGCTAATTATGTGATGCCTATGACAATGGAACCCTGTGATAAGTTTGATAAACAATCACCAAACAGTGACAGAGACGTAACTAAGTCTTTCAGGATTGAGTAATCGCAGCTGAGACATCATCTGAATAGTACTCACACTATTTCAGCCTGATGCATCGCCTGCATAACCTCATCCTCGGCCGCGGGGCTCAACCAAGTCAAAGGAAGACGGATGCCACGACTCGCCAGCCCCAGTTTCATCATTACCCACTTCACCGGGATGGGACTGGACTCCACGAATAGGGCACTGTGCAAACCGGCCAGCTTGGCATCGATCGCCCGCGCCTCCTCAGCCCGCCCCGCCAGTGCCGCAACACTCATTTCGTGCATCAGACGTGGTGCGGCATTGGCGGTCACTGAGATGACTCCGTGTCCGCCCTGCAGCAGAAATTCACAACCCGTGGCATCATCACCGCTATACAACTGAAATGAGTCATCGCACAGCTCACGCAGCTGCTGCAGGCGAGACAGATCCCCCGTCGCCTCCTTGACACCGATGATATTTGGCACCTCTGCCAGCCTGGCGATAGTCCCAGGCAGCATGTCGCAGGCCGTACGTCCCGGCACATTGTAGAGGATCTGGGGAATATCCACCGCCTCGGCAATCGCCTTATGATGCTGGAACAATCCCTCTTGGGTGGGTTTGTTGTAATAGGGGGTCACCAGCAGACAGGCATCCGCGCCACCCTGTTTGGCACATTCGGTCAGGGAGACGGCTTCACGGGTCGAATTGGCACCTGTACCCGCAATCACAGGCAACCTGCCTGCCACGTATTCGACCACCCGCCGAATGACATCACAATGCTCCTCTTCGTCCAGGGTGGCTGACTCGCCGGTGGTGCCGACCGCGACGATCGCGTCAGTACCTTGCTGGATATGAAACTCCACCAGCGCACGCAGAGCGGCATCGTCCAGGCTGCCGTCCTCCACCATGGGAGTGATCATTGCTACCATACTGCCCTGAAACATCGCCTCACACCCCGATTCATTGGATAATCGGCAATGGTATCCTGTGGCTTGTGATGATGACAAGTCGCATCCACAACCAGCCCCTCAATAGCCTGAAAAATATCGCTAGACGCGGATAACAGATGTTACACTCTACCTGAAATTCACATAATCACTCGACAGCAAGCAATTTTTTATGTCCACGCCAAATAATTATCTGGTCATTTCGGCCCTTGGAAAGGATCAGCCAGGGATCGTCAAAGCCCTATCGAGAAAGATACTTGATGAAGGGTGTAACATCACTGACAGCAGAATGACGGTTTTGGGGGGTGAGTTCGCAATCCTGCTCTTGATCGAAGGCCCCTGGAACACCCTGGCCAAACTTGAATCCGCCGTACCCGAGCTGCAGGAGGACCTGGGGCTCACCATCATCTGTAAGCGTACGGAACGCAAGGTTCGCAGCAACAATCTCCTGCCCTATATGGTCGAAGTCGTATCAATGGACCATCCTGGCATTGTCAATCAGCTGGCTGAATTCTTCTCTGAACGGGATATCAATATCGAGGACATGGTGACAACCAGCTATTCAGCGGCCCATACCGGCACCCCGATGTTTTCAGTGCACATGAGCGTCGGTATACCCTCGGACATCCACATAGCCGCATTGCGGGAAGAGTTCATGGATTATTGCGATGGCTTGAATCTGGATGCCGTCATCGAACCCATCAAAGGCTGAGGAGGAAACGACCCATTATGCCTGCCATCACCATCGGAAAGCCCGTGCCCGATATTGAGCTGCCCGCCACCGGTGACAAAAAAATCAATCTCACCGAGCTTCACGGCAAACCCATTGTCCTCTATTTCTACCCTAAAGCGAGTACCCCGGGCTGTACCCAGGAGGGGCTTGATTTCAAGGCGGCGATTGCAAAATTCCGGCGACAGTCCGCAATCATCCTCGGGGTTTCCAGAGACAGCCTTAAAGCCCAGGAAAATTTCAAGCAAAAACAGGGGTTTCCTTTTGATTTGCTGGCGGACAAAGATGAGCAACTTTGTCATGCTTTCGACGTCATAAAGATGAAATCCATGTATGGAAAACAGGTACGCGGCATTGAACGCAGTACTTTTCTGATCGACGAAAACGGGCATCTGCGCTGGGAGTGGCGCAAGGTAAAAGTCAAGGGACACGTGGAAGAAGTGCTGGAAACCTTGAAGGCGATGCGGGCCGGAAAACTTGTCTGAATCTATTCGATCCCATTCTCTACCACCGATAACGCCGTAGTATCCAGTGGCGGGTTATCGATTGAATGAAATAAAAAACTAAGTATGTCTGAAAAACGCGCCATAAATACCCGTCTTTTTGTCCTCGATACCAATGTACTGATGCACGATCCGTCAGCCCTGTTCCGCTTCAAGGAGCACGATATCTATCTGCCGATGGTGGTATTGGAGGAGTTGGACAAGGGCAAAAAGGGTATGTCCGAGGTTGCAAGGAATGTGCGTCAAACCAGCCGTTTCCTCGATGAACTGATGAGCAATGTCCCGCAATCCGCAATTTGTGATGGCATACCTCTCAACACACTGCAATTGAACGGTGGTATCGAAGCCTTGAGTGGTCATCTGTTTTTCCAGACCAAACCACTCAGCAGTGACCTGCCATCGACACTCCCCGGCAACACCCCGGACAATACCATCCTCGCCACCGCGCTCAGCCTGCAATCGGAGTATCCCAACAGACAGGTCATTCTGGTCTCGAAAGACATCAATCTGCGGATCAAAGCGGCTGTGGTGGGCATCCATGCAGAGGATTATTCCAATGACAAGGTCCTGGAGGACGTTAATCTTCTCTACAGCGGCATAGAGAGCCTGCCTGAAGCGTTCTGGGAGCAGCATACCAAGGAACTTGAATCCTGGCAGGAGGAGGGACGCACCTTCTATCGAGTGGCGGGGCCCGATACAGATAGCTGGCATCCCAGCCAATGCCTGCATCTGCCTGGGGATGACGGATTTCAAGCGATTGTCAGAAAGAAGGAGGAGAATAGCGCCACCATCGAGCTGGTGGAGGACTACACCAACCCCAAGCATGCCGTGTGGGGCATCACAGCGCGTAACCAGGAACAAAATTTCGCCCTCAATCTGTTGCTCGATCCCGATCTCGATTTCGTCTCGCTGCTCGGCACGGCCGGGACCGGTAAGACCCTGCTGACCCTGGCCGCCGGCCTGGTGCAGACCCTGGACCTCAACCTCTACCGGGAAATCATCATGACCCGGGTCACAGTGCCGGTGGGTGAGGATATCGGCTTTCTGCCAGGCACTGAAGAGGAGAAGATGACACCCTGGATGGGAGCGCTGATGGATAATCTTGAGGTGCTGACCCAGACTGAGGGCGGCGAGTGGGGACGAGCCGCCACCGAAGACCTGCTGCGCAGTCGGATCCGCATCCATTCTCTCAACTTCATGCGGGGCCGCACCTTTCTCAACAAGTACATCATTCTCGATGAAGCCCAGAATCTGACCCCAAAACAGATGAAAACATTGGTCACCCGGGCCGGTCCCGGCACCAAGATTGTCTGTCTTGGGAATGTGGCGCAGATCGATACACCCTATTTGACGGAGACCACCTCAGGCCTGACCTATGCGGTGGACCGTTTCAAAAATTGGCCGCACAGCGGCCATATCACCCTGCAGAGAGGCGAAAGATCACGCCTTGCGGATTATGCATCCGATAATCTCTGATCGTTGATCCATCTCTAGTGGATGCTGCCTCGATCGACGATCGTTTTCAGTTCTGCGATGGTTCGGCGGTATACATCCGCAGCTTGATTGTAGCTATCCACCAGGCCGGCGGTATCATTCTGACGACCCTTGAATTCCAGTTCACGGGCCAGTATTGAGAGTTCCATTGCGCCCACATTGGCACTGCTCGACTTGAGTGGGTGGGCCGATTTCACCAGGGCGTCCATGTCACGGTCTTTTACTGCATCGCGGATGCCGTGCATGAGTCCGGGAGCACTCTTCAGATAGCTATCGAGTACGGAAACAAATTCATCTTCCATAATCTCATACAACTCTTCCAAAACGCTTCGGTCTATCATGCCACTTGCTGGCATACTGCTCACTCCTGTACTCTGCAAATCTTCACTTGACGAATCGATTGATGCAACCAAGACATCATCACCACCACTTACCTGCTCCATCACCAGGCTCTTTTCATTCTGGCTGATCATCTCTTCCATGGGCAGCCACTGACGCAACATATTCTCAAGCTGAGCCGGTTTCACTGGTTTGGAGAGATAGTCATCCATGCCCACCGCCAAACACCTTTCCCGGTCGCCAGCCATTGCATTCGCAGTCATGGCGATCACAGGAGTACGCATCAGTCCCTGGGTTGTCTCTCTTTCCCTGATCGCTTCAGTCGCCTCATAACCATCCATGCGCGGCATCTGGCAATCCATCAACACCACATCGAACTGCTCCTCGTGCATGGCATCCATCGCTTCCACGCCATCATTTGCCGTTATCGGCGAGAGACCAGCCTTCTCCAGCATTTTCTTTACCACCGCCTGGTTGACCGGATTGTCCTCAACCACCAGCACTCGACCGGCGAGTCGAGTGTGTCCCGCTGTCGACTCTCGATCCTCTGCCCTTTCACTGCCTGCTGACTGACTCTCCGATTTACCCTGTTTGTCGAGCCAATTCAAGTGATCGTCAGGCAACCTGGGAACCGGGATCTCTTCGGGAGTGGTTGAGGCCCCAGAGACCTGCTCCACGTCAAAGATTCTATTTAGCCGCTGTTTTACCTCCTTGCTCATGCCACCGCCGCTCATGCACTCGATATCGAGTCCCTCGAGGGTCTCGATGCTCTCCTCCGGCACATTGATCGCCAACACATTCACATCTCTCATGTGTGCTATCTCACGGGCGGAATTGACAACCTGGAGCAGATTGATACTGGAAAACCCGGCATCTACCACAATCAACTCATAGCGCCAGCTGGCGCCTAGATTGGCTGATGTTTTCAGCTTCGAGAGAGCATCGTACTGGTCATCGGTCTGTTCCAGTATCATCCCCAATTCTTTCAACGAGGCAGCCAATACCGCGGTTTCCTGTTTAGTTCTCGCCGCCAGCAACAGGGTGCGGATGTCGTGCAGATTTCGTCGGCTGGAGGGTATCTCCTGCAGTGATTTTCTCATCGGCAGCACAAACCAGAAATAGGATCCCTTTCCTATTTGCGACTTTACTCCGATCCGCCCCCCCATCAGTTCGGTCAAACGCTTGCAAATAACCAAACCCAGCCCGGTACCGCCGTGCTTGCGGGTGGTTGATGCGTCCGCCTGAGAGAAGGGTTCGAAGAGTCGCTCGACCTGTTCATCCGACATGCCAATACCGGTATCCCTGACGGCGAACAGCAACTCCACCTCTGTGCGCGTGGACTGGCGGGTGGTTACCTCCACAGAGACTTCACCCCGCTCGGTGAATTTGACCGCATTACTGACGAGATTGGTCAAAATCTGACGCAAGCGTATGGGGTCTCCGCGTACGACTCTAGGGACATCCCTGGCAATGTTATAGCTTAGTTTCAAACTACGGCGATCAGCGGCATTTTTCATCAACGAGGTCACCTGACTGACAATCTCTTTCAGGGTGACATCGATAAACTCCAGATCCAGTTTGCCGGCCTCTATCTTGGAGAAGTCGAGAATATCGTTGATGATACTGAGCAATACCTGGGAAGAGTTGAGCGCGGTTGCGACAAACTGCTTCTGTTCAGCATCCAGCTTTGTCTCCAAGAGCATATCAAGAATCGGCAGGATACCGTTCAGCGGGGTCCTGATTTCGTGGCTCATGGTGGCCAAAAACTCCGACTTGGCCAGGTTGGCGCTCTCAGCAGCCTCTTTAGCCAAAAAGAGCTCCTGCTCCACCGACTGCCGCTGATCATTCTCAACCACCAAACGACTTCGCATTTCACTGAGCTCGGTCTCGGAGGCGACCATCCGTTCATGCAGCAATACACGATTTGCGGCCAGCAGCAGAAAGCCCTGCTGATAGACCATCATCCAGGCTGACAAAATCAATAACGCCAGGGCATAGGCAATCATGCCAATCAGAAATTCATTGGAGATAAGATCCTCATTCCCAGAGATACTGAGAACCACCAGCGCGGTAGCGGTCAAGACGAAAATGACGCTGAAAAAGGTATCGATTGTGAGGAGCAGTGCAGTGAGGAGAAAAATCGTCCCTATCAGTACCAGGTCTATGACCAGGTAGTCGGTATCCATGGGATAGGTCAACAAATAGATCAGTGCAGCGGCCCACAGCAGGCCGAGCATGAATATGCCCGGCAGCAGCGCATAACGCCACATCTGGATACGGTCCAGAGAACTGCGTCGTACAACGACAGTCAATACCGTTTGTGCGATCAGTACCGTGGCAAGCAATCCAGCCCAGATCGCACCCAGCTGGTTTTCCCAAGCCTTATTAAGATATAAGAAGATCAGGCCGGCAATAAGATTGGCCACAATCAGCGTCGTGCCGTTTGCATATAACAACCGCACCCGCTCTTTTTTTATCTTAATCGCTTCTTCGTTTGGATCTGTCATGCCCGATTGCCCGGGTTGTTAAACCCCCACCATTTGTACATAAATTAGCATATTAACCCTGGTCAAGTGTAGCAAAGTAGCATAATAATTTTTTCATCCCGTTGATTCTGTTGTAGTGCCGAATATAGTAGAGTCGAGTC